>SFGY01000111.1 GCA_004556455.1 Clostridiales bacterium
CTCCCGCTGTTAGTGGCAGAAATTAAAAAGCAGGGGATCGCTGAACAGATTTCTGAGAAATCTGTCAGCCGTTTTTTAAAAATGAGGTAGATTTACATCCCCACAAAATCCGTTACTGGCTTCATTCTTCGGAAAAGACGGAAGCCCCGGAATCTTTTGCGCGGAAAGTAAACGAAATCTGCGGCCTGTACCAGAGTGCCCAGGAACAAAGCCGGGAAGGTGCACACATTGTTTCCACGGATGAAATGACCGGGGTACAAGCGCTGGAACATAAATATCCTGACAAGCTCCCATTACCCGGCCAGTGCGCCAAAATGGAGTTTGAGTATATCCGCCATGGCACGACCAGCCTCATCGGGTTCTTTGATGTTGCAACGGGCCGTATGGAAATGCCGTATTTAAACTCCACACGCACAGAAGAGGATTTTGTGGAAGCCGTGAAAGCATTGGTAGGGACAGACCCGCAAGCCCCATGGACATTTATATGCGATGGCCTAAACACCCATAAATCGGAAGCCCTTGTCCGCTTTGTGGCAGAAGCCTGTGCCCTTGGCGTGGAACTGGGCAAAAAAGGGAAAACAGGGATCCTTAAAAGTATGGAAAGCCGAGCGGATTTCCTGCATGACCCTTCCCACCGGATCCGCTTTGTCTATACTCCGAAACACAGTTCCTGGATGAACCAGATTGAGATATGGTTTGGCATCATTAACCGGAAGCTGCTGAAGCGGAAAAGCTACCTATCAATAGAAGAACTGGAAGCAAGCATCCTGCGCTTTATTGAACAATACAATCTTACAGCACACCCATTTAAGTGGACATATGCCGGGATACCATTAGTAATTTAATCACTGATATTTAAGCAATACTGTACTAGGAGGAACCCACTATGGCAACCAAACGCATCATGCCGCTGCACATCGGCAAGGGCCGCACCGAGAGCCAAGCTGTCAGCGACACCATATGCATCGAGAACGGCTTATCCATTGTGGAGAATCCCAAGCCCCACGGAAAAAGCTACTACAAGTGGCTGGGCGATCAGGCTAAGCCCTCCCGCCGGGAGCGGCTGCGGGTGATGATTGACCGGGCGCTGGAGCAAAAGCCCGCAGACTTTGATGAGCTGCTGAAACTGCTTTCCGAGATGGGCTGCGAAGTATCCCGGCGCGGGAAAGCGATCCGGCTCAAGGCCCCCGTCTGGAAAAACATTGCCCGTTTTACGGGTGGCGGCGACTGCCAAAGGTGGTAATGGCTGTACCGAGGATGATGGATAACACAGTTCTTGGGGGAAAGGTTAAGGATAATTCCTGTACAGCGCGGCAAGCCGGCTTCTTCAGCTGCTTCATAATAAAACGTCCTGTAAATGGGTTATAAAACCGGTTAGGGGCGGTACGGGAATCCCGGGGATTCCGGGCCGTCTGTTATGTTGCAGTACCAGTATATCTCATGCATCCGGGGGTGGGGGTGGCTGTCAAGTGGGGACTTCACAGACCGTTATCAGTTTGGTTTTTCCGTGCTGGAATCCACGATTCTGCCCTTGCTGCCTGTCTTGTAGTACTGTATGGGTATATTCCACTGGACCGGGAATAGAATGGAATAAGAATGCCATGAAACAGGCGGAGAAACATGCTGAATTATCTATGGGCAGGAATGACACTGACGGGAATACTCTGGGGGGCGCTTCACGGTCAGATGACGGCTGTGACCGATGGTGCAATCCAGGCATCAAAGGAGGCGGTGACGCTGTGCGTCACCATGCTGGGCGTCATGACTCTGTGGACCGGGGTACTGGAGATCGGGCACCGCTCTGGGTTGGTGGACCAGCTGGCAGGAAGAATGGGACCAATACTCACCTTCCTTTTTCCAAGGCTGGACCCGGACGGAGAGGCAAGGAAGCAGATAAGCGTCAATATGATTGCCAACATACTGGGACTGGGGTGGGCCGCCACGCCGGCCGGCTTAAAGGCCATGGAGGAGCTGAAAAAGGTGGAGGAGGAGCGCAGAAAGGGAGGCGCGGCCGGGCAGAAAGATACGCCAGGACAAGAAGATACGGCCGGGCAGAGAGCTGCGGCCAGACAGGCGGGGACTGCCAGCAATGAGATGTGTACATTTCTCATTATCAACATATCCTCCCTGCAGCTTATACCCATGAACATGATTGCGTACCGGAGCCAGTACGGAAGCGTGAATCCTACTGCCATTGTAGGTCCGGCCCTGGCGGCTACCTTTATCAGCACAGTGGTTGCGGTGATATTCTGTAGGGTCATGGACCGGTAGGTGCGGGCGGTGCATTGAAGGATGACGAAAGAGACGCTATACCGGATACAACAGATGAAGGGAGGCTGTGGGAACGGCTCTATGCGAAGACATATCCCACAGCCTGATGTAATAATGTATAACGTTGTCCGAATTCTGAATTGCCGCAATTATTTTCTGTGCTTCTGCTGAAGTAAAGTAATTCCAGGTTGTATCCGGAAGAGAGTATGAAAGTTTTTCTGTAAATAGCTATTAAGCATTAGGTCTTCTATGATAAAATCTATTATCATAAGGAGGCCTATTATTATGGCAAGAAGAG
>SFGY01000112.1 GCA_004556455.1 Clostridiales bacterium
GCAGAACGGCCCGATCAGCACAGAAAAGACGGAGCGGCGCAAAACGGACTGATCAGCACAGATAAGGCTGTCGGTGCAGGGCTTATGCGCCAAAAAACTCGCGCAGTCGAGCTTTAATTTCTTCTGGCTGCGTGAGCTCCATCATCTCACGCCGCAAGGACGCGGCGCCGGGTCTGCCTTTGAGGTAGGCCGCGAGCTGAGGGCGAAATTCACGGACGCCGGTCCACTCCCCTAAATCCTCAATCAGACCATCCAGGTGACGGCAGATGATGTCGGCTTTTTCCAGCTCTCCGGGAACGAGGCCGTTTTCGAGAATTTCCGCAAATATCCAGGGACATCCAAGCGCGGCACGACCGATCATGAGTGCTTCTACGCCGGGTACTTTAAGCAACGTTTCAGCATCCTGGCGTGTACGGATATCTCCGTTGGCGACGAGGGGCACTGTGAGGACTTCAGCCGTGGGGGCAAAGTATTCCCACTGAGCCTGACCACTGTACAGGGCCTGCCGCGTGCGTGCGTGCAGACATAGCATGGCAGCACCGGCATCTTCCATGCGTCGTGCAAAGTCCACACAGTTGATATGTCCGTCGTCCCAGCCGAGGCGAAATTTTACGGTGATCGCCTTACCGTAGGGCGCGGCCGCTTTGACGGCCGCACGAACGAGCGCAGCGGCGAGCTCAGGAGTTTTCATCAGAGCGGAACCGGCTCCTGTCCGGGTCACCTTTTCGACCGGGCAGCCGCAATTCAGATCGATATGGCTGCAATTCGAATAAACAGGATGCTCCAGAAGACGTGGTATGGCCACTTCCAGATCCTCAGCACTCGAAGCAAAAAGCTGTATGGCTGCAGGCAAAAGGGTGTCCTCAATATCCAGGTAGCGTTTGTTTCGCTTAAAATCGGCATCGTGGACAATGCCCCTGGCACTGCAAAGTTCGGTGACGGCCATGGCCGCTCCAAACTCAGCGCAAAGATTGCGGAAAACACGACCGGTGGCTCCGGCCATAGGGGCGAGAATAAGGCGGTTGGCCAGGATGTTTTGACCGACTTGAAATGGATCTTTAATGTTTTTCATCATATTCACCATATTCACCACATTATAAAACTTATCCTACAGAAAAGTTTTTTCTTCATAATGAAGCCATCCTGATTTCCGAAATTTTTTCATGATTTGCAGATTTCCGCAGCAGCTTTATTTGTATTATAATGGGTCAAGTCCAAAATATCTGGTCACCTGCGTTTGACTGCTCTGCCCTGGCCGCTTATGCTGTGTCTGCTGCGTTGGCTGCACTGCGCAAGCTTCCTCTGTGAGTTGGTTTGCGCTTAAGTGTCAGCACCTGCCCGTTCCTGCATCGTCCCGGAGCTTTTGCCCCGAACGATGAAAGCCGGGTTGCAGGTCATGACAAATGTGACATTTCGTGGAGGAAATTCAATGTCCAATAAGATCATCCGCCGGAGTCTACTGCTGACTCTCATTTTTTGTCTGTGCATCGGTCTTACGGCCTGCGACAAGCTGAATGGAGTCTTGGGTGGGAAAGCAGACGAGGGGGTTGCCCTCCCCTCCATGGAGCAGGAGCCTCAGGCAGAGGAATTGAGCAAGGATGCTCAGGGACTGACTGAGATCGACCATCAATACCTCGCATACGCCAAGGATAAGGCTGAACGCTTTAACACCGCTTTCAGCGAATTTGGCGCAAAGATGGACAGTTATGTCGATAAAATCTTTACCGCATCTCTGGTCATCAAGGATTCTAAAGAATATAACGAAACACGCGACGCTTTGTATAAGGCCTGTGCGCAGATTGAACGTGTTCGCCCCGACGCCTTGTCGGAGGAAATGAAAAATCTCTATGAACACCTTTATTACGTTGCCAACCAGGCTCGCGCCATGCTCACTCAGGTGTTTCAGAGAAACGGAACCAATCTGCCCCAGGCTTACGATGACTGCAAGGCTGTTATCGATCCTGAATTGAGCAAAATCAACGCTTTTATTGCCGCTGCAGAGTCCACCGGGGTTGATGCGGCTCAGAGCGAGCTTGACGCTCTTGACTATGACGCCATCCTGGCTGCACATCCGGAAAACCGTAATACGGGCAACGTTTCCGATTACGGCATCAAATGGGGTGCGAGCCGCTTTGAGGTGATGGGAGTGGAAGGACTTCTCCCGGATGCCTACAGTAAAGAAGAACTCGGCTACGCCTGCGATCTCTACAATTACAAGGCAACCCGCTATTATCACTTTAACGAGTACGATCAGCTGGATTCTTATCGTTACGATGTCGACGGCTCGACCTTCGACTACACCCATACCTCTGAGGATCCCGTTTACAACGATGTTTATGACCTGGCTCCGCTGGTCATGTACTGGTTTGTTCTGGATACCCCGGCTTTGCCACAGACCCCGACGAGCGATGCCAATGGGGTCTACACCGTATCTTTCGATCTTGCTGCTGAATCCGTGTTGATTGCCGGTGACAGCACCGCTCCCAATGATCCTATTCGCATTACGGTGACGGCCAAGAGATTGGATGGCTAGTTTCCATATTCCTATCGCCGGCA
>SFGY01000113.1 GCA_004556455.1 Clostridiales bacterium
GCAGCCCTCCGCCGTCAGCTGCTCCAGCAGCGACCGGGCGCAGTCCTCCCGGACCCGATAGTTGATGCATACGGCCCAGCCCTGCCGGGCCAGCTCCGCCGCCACGGCCCGCCCGATGCCCCGGGATGAGCCCGTTACCAGTGCAATTTTCTCCATACTGCCTGTCCTCCTGGGTAATAGTGAGAAAAGTATAGCAAAAAATTTGAAACTTTGCAAGAAAACTGTTGACAAATTGGGGCAGACCGTGTAGAATACATACCGTTCCGCGCGGTTAGCTCAGCTGGTAGAGCACATGCTTGACGTGCATGGGGTCACAGGTTCGAGTCCTGTACCGCGCACCATACGCAAAAGCCCTGAAACTTTTGGTCCGGCAAAAAATATGATATATCGCTCACTGCAAACGGGCGGCCCCTTATGTTTATGGGGCCGCCCGTTTCGCATTATTGGATTGTCAATCAGAAGATTTTTATTTGAACCAAGCACACGAATCTGATATAATCTACTGGACAAACTGAAACCTGTGGAGGCGGAAGCGATGGGCGATTGGCATAAGGTTGAATTACAAGAAGATATTGACTTTTTAATGGAGACTTATGGCGGTTTTCATGATTCCTGCATCGTTTCGCTCAGTTTTCAGAGCGGTGCATTCGTTGATAACGATATGGCCATGCATTTTGGAGGCCCAAACGAAAGAATACTGTCCGTTATATGCCAGAGTCAATGGGAGCCTAAAACAATAAAGCTACAGTTCTCGGGGCTGCGTCAGATGCATATAGTAGGCTGGCAGGATAATTATCTTTGCCTTATTTTGGACGCATATCTGGCCTTCCACAACGGCTTACTGCCGGGAAGCCCGGATCGGGTGATCGTGTGGTCGGATACGGACTGCTTCGATATTAATAAGATTGATAATTCAATTGCTGAACCGGCAGATACTTATATCGTTGCAAATGAGTTGAGATGGCGAATCTTACAGGAGAATGCACATGATCGTGACAATCGATTCCTTTGAGAAATACCGGGCGTTCATCCAGGACATTTCGCGCGACCCGCTCTTTTGTGACCCACATTTCACATATGACCCCGATAATCTTTACGGTTCACCGCACCGGAAGGACGAATCCGCGTTTGCCGTTGTGACAGACGGGACCGTGCAGGGCCTGTTCGTCTGGCTGATCCTTCCCGACCGGCGGTACATGGAGATGCTGATCGGGCTGACAAGGTCTGAGGCGGCTTTTTCCGAGATGCTGTCCCATCTGGCGGAAAGCTATCCGGGCTATCAGGCCGATTTCGTGCTCAACCCGAAAAACACGGCCCTATTTCGCGTTCTGGCCGGGAAAGGCGCTTATTTTGACGGGGAACAGCAGAAAATGCTCCTGACCGGCCCTGGGCCTGCCATATCAACGGACTGTGTGGAGCCATACGCGGAAAAGTGGCAGGCTCAGTACCGCGCGCTGCATCGCACGGACACCTACTGGACGGCGGAGCGCGTTCTTTCAGCGCCGGAGCGGTTCCGTGTTTTCCTCGCCGTGGAGGACCGGCAGTTTCTGGGATACCTGGACGTTACATACGGCTGCGATATAAACGAACCGTATGATCTGTTGGTCAGGCCCGGACTGCCCTTCCGGAAATATGCGGTCCCCCTGCTGGCAGAGGCGGTCAGACGAAACGGGCCGAACCGGATGATGGCGCTGGTTTACACAGACGCGGCGGAGGAAATCGCGGCCTACGCTGCGTCCGGATTCGAGAAGGTCGAGGGGCAGAACAGCGTGTACGCCTCTTACCGGCTCTGATCGGCCAGCGGTACTCAGTCGATGTGCTCGCGGACGAATTTGTCGAATACCCAGCTCTCACCGGAATAGAGAATATCGTATAAAGTATCCTCCAGCTCCCGCTTTGAAAGGCTGTGGATATAGGCGATGATCTTCTCGTCCAGCTCCTCCTGCTGCCGCTCCTCCTCCGCCTCGTATTCCAGGACATCCCTGTAATATTTTTCGGCTTCCTCCGGAAAGCAGGAGAAGAACAGCGCCACCTGGTGCTTGCAGACGATCCGCTTTCCGTCAGCGTGCGGACAGTTGCAGTGCGATTTTCTGGGGTGTTCAATATCAATGAACACCTCGTACTGTGCGTGATTGCTGCCGGACACCGTGCCGGTAAACTTCGTTTCCGATAGCTGCTGTTTTGCCAGGATCTTGCCGCTTTTATAGTAACTGTAGCCCCGCCACACGGAAGCGCCGCTGGCTATATCCAGAATACCCATATAATAACTCCTTATAAGCTGTGCGGCCCCTGACCGGGGGCCGCACGTTTTTTATGCCCCCTGCCGGTCTGCCGCGCACGGGCGGCCGGTGCTGGCGGGAGAACGCCTTACCGCAGGAGTTCATGATAACAGGAAAAACCGGAAAAAGCAACGCTCCCTGCCGCCGGAACCCCTCTGATCCCTGTGGATTTTTAGAAAAGTACGCTAAGGCTTTGTGAAAAAGGTAAAAACGCAAGTTCACAATTTGTTAAAATAATGGAAACTATCGCTAAGAACTTGACAAAGTGTCCTGTTTGCGAGTAAGATGAAGGCACCAAATCTGAGGAGGTAAATCACCCTAATGGAAAAGAAAGGTACCAAAATAGCGTATTTTATTGCGCTGGCGATCGTTGTGATCGCTCTGGTCATCGC
>SFGY01000114.1 GCA_004556455.1 Clostridiales bacterium
CCTCTTCACTTTCCCAGCTGTGCTCCATATAGTGAAGAAACAGATGATTGCTGATCTCAACGCAATAAAACGTCTGCTCATCATCAAAGCCCGGGAACTTTGACAGGACATCTTCTTCCGTCATCAGCTGTACCGGCTTGCCGGGAACCGCAAAAAGGACGGTGGCATCCATACAGGCCATATCATCCTCGTCCCAGTCATCCATGTCCTCGAAATTCTTCGTGTCCCAGGGATTCTTCTTTCCCTGAAGCAGGCTGGCAATTCGGGAAAGAACAATCGCACTGTCACAGAACATTTCTGCCAGCTCGTCTACCGAATCTGCAAGCGCAATCGCTGCATCCTCTTTTTCGGAAGGCTTTTTCCGGATACCAAGCAGGTTCTGCATCTGATTCATCATTTCTTTTTCAGTCATTGATTGATACTCCTTTTCGTATTTTGGGTAAAAAGAAAGCACTATCAAAAGGCATGCTTCTGACAGTGCTCGGGGTATTGGTATTAAATTATCGTTCCTGGTCTCGGGCTTTCTTTTTCTGCCACTGATCCAGAAGCTTGATAATGGTGTCCTGCATCTGCTGTGTGGTGTAGGACCTGGGGAAATACTTCCTCAGCTGTTCATTTCGGAAAGTAACCCGTTCAAGATCACCTTTCTTCACTTCATTCATGATCTCTCTGGCAGCGTCCGTGGTGAAATCACCTTCCTGAGCCAGCTTCTTCAGGCGCTGAGCCTGGGAAAGAGAAGGGGAAGCCTGCACTTCATCCATAGCCTGCATGAAAATCTCCTGTTCCTCCGGAGCAAGGTAGGAAAGCTCAACCGCCGGATTGAAGGAAATCTGCTTCTGATCGACCATTTCCAGAAGTTCGGGAATCAGGTTGGTAAGACGGATGTAGCGCTGGACTTGACGAGCGCTGTCACCGACTTGTTCTCCCAATTCTTGATCTGAACGTAAATGTGTGCCAACTTGGCACGCATTTTCTTTAGATGGTCTACCAGCCTGCCTTTTCATCGCTTCCAACTTCATTTTGTACGCATAAGCCCTCTCACTAGGCAGAATGTTTTCTCTCTGAAGATTGGAATCGACCATGAGCACCGTGGCGGCATCATCATCCATCTGCCTTACCAGAACCGGAACCTCCATAAGCCCTGCCATCTCAGCAGCATGGGCACGGCGATGTCCGGAGATGATTTCATACCCACCGTCCTCCAACGGCCTGGCAATCAGAGGTGTCAGCACACCGTACTGTGCGATGCTCTCCGTTGTTCGAAGCATGGCTTCATCATCGACCACCTTGAAGGGATGATCCTTAAAGGGCACCAGCTCGCTGATGCTGATATTCTGCACTCATATCATCGTAGCTGGTCAAGCTGATGTTTCCGCCTCTTTTCGGCATTCTGAAGCACCTCCTTTGTCAGACTCCGGTAGGCTTCAGCGACTTTGCCGCCCGGATCATGTTTGAAAATACTCACGCCTTCCGCACTGATTTCCGCAGCACGGACGGAGCGAGGGATATCCGCATCATATACCTTCAGCTTGCTGCCGTAGGTATCGCGGATCAGCGTACTGATCTCCTTTGCAAAGTTGGTACGAAGGTCCACCATGGTCAGCAGAATTCCTTCGATTCGAAGCTTGGGATTGATCTGATGCTTGACCTTGTTCACTGTCTGAAGCAGCTGCTCCAGACCCTTTGCCGACAGATAGTTCGCCTGGACCGGAATGAGAACCTGATCCGATGCGGCAAGCGCATTGACGGTCAGCATGCCCAGAGAGGGCATACAGTCCAGTAAAATATAGTCGTACTGAAATTTCAAAGCATCTAAAACCTGCCTTAAAACAGTTTCGCGGCTCATGGCATTGACCAGCGACACCTCCATACCTGACAGCGTGATATTTGCAGGAACAAGATCCACGCCTTCTTCATGTGACAGGATACCCTCCTTAGGTGCGATGGGCTGATCCTGCATAACCTTCGCCATCAGGTCGGTCAGAGTGACCGGAAGATCATCCGGTCTGGGATGTCCAAGGGCAATGGTAAGGGACGCCTGCGGATCCGTGTCCACGAGCAGCACTCTTTTTCCCTCATTGGCAAGGCCAATGCCCAGATTTTCACAGGTGGTAGTTTTTCCGGTTCCGCCTTTCTGATTAACAACAGCCATGATTGTGGCTCTCGACATAATGATCACCTCCTAGATCAAGCCATTGGCCATGTCGTGCTGTACCCAATTCTGATAGTAAGAACTGATGGTAGTTGGTGCGTTGTAGAGGACTGCCAGCATGTACTGCTTCATGTCCTTAACGCGGGTTGTGTTGTTTGCCAGTGTCATCAGCGCATATTTGATATGCTCTGCATCCAGCTTCATAAATCGACTTTTTACGACTTCGATCGGCATATCTTCCCGGTTGATACGAATGCTTTTTCTTGTTGAGCAGCACACATCAACCATGAGATCGACCATGGCGTGAAGCGCATCCTGATCAAGTGTCCTATCCCGGGAAAGATAATCCAACTCGAGAGATTCTCTGAAATAATCCTCATACTGAGCTCGGATCCGCATCGCTTCGTTTCCTTTCCCGACATTTCTGTCGGAATAGAAGGAATCGGTATCACTATACTCAGTATTAATAATATCAGTCTTATTTCCGTGTCCTTTTGACACTTCAAGAGATGTGATTTCGACACTTCCAGAAGTGTCATTTTGACATTTCAAGAAATGTCTTTCCACAGGGTTGTCCACCGAGATGAAATTCTTTACATAGATCAGGTTCGGTTTTCCCAGTCCCTGACGCTTCCTCTCAATGAGCCCGACCTTTTCCTCCAGATCCGAGAGCAGCTGGATCGCTTTTTTGTTTCCGCAGTTCATGTCCTCCATGATTTCTTCAATCGTGCAGATGATATATACGCGGCCCTGTTCATCGATCCATCCGTTTTTCGCAGAGAGGGGAACGCGGTCCAATAAGATGCCGTACAAAGTTTTCGCCTCAGCAGACAGATATTTGAACCGGTCATTCGTAAAAAGCACCTTGGGAACCCGGTAGAAGGCAAACTGTTCTGCCTGGGCTCCGTAGAAATAATCAAACACTCATAGTCACCACCTGCTTTCAGGAGAATTTATCGCGCTTCAGAGGCTTTTTGCGAAACACATCCTTATCCTTGCCGTAGGGACATCTGGTGAACTGGCACCGGCGATACTTGAAATCCGGGCGATAGTAGAGGCAGTGAGCGCAGCTTCCGGGTTTATGCTCTGATTCACTCCCGGGATTTTCTCTCTTCGCAGCCTTTGCCAACTTCTCATATCTGCGGAAGGCTTCATCCTTCTTACTCATTTGCTGCACCTGCTTCCTTTGTGCGGTTAGCCCGGCTTGCTCTGAGCCATGCGTCCAGTTCCTTGTAGCAGACAGCGCTGACACAGGGATGGCCTTTGGCGTAACAGCAGCCCTCACATTTCTTTTCCTGCTCGGTCTTTACGGCCTCAGCCAGGTAATAGCAGTTCTGCGTTCCAAGGACACAGCCGACCTTGCGGTTCTTCCAGAAGAAGCACTTGCGGCAGGTATCCGGCTTGTCATCATAGTATCTGATCCCATCGATCAGAATGGTTTTGCGTCTCGCTTTTTTTCTCATCACGATATCCTCCATAGTTTTGATCCGCCGCCGGGGAAGTCCGGAGACGACAAAAGCCCCG
>SFGY01000115.1 GCA_004556455.1 Clostridiales bacterium
GCTTTTATTCACCTCCTGCGCAGCGCCTCGGGAACAGTCCGCCAGAAAATCCGCAGCATGTACGAAAACCTGCTTTCGGGGGATGAGCAGAATCAACTCGCCAATCTTGTTTATGACCCGGATAAAGTCCTGGCCATTCTCAGCCGCGAGGGGCGTCTCAGTGCTGAGTGGAAACGCATCACCGCTTACCGCCTGGTAGAACTTCTGAAATACACCTCGTCCAAGTATCCCCGCGCCCGCATTCGCGAAAAAATGCCGACGGCCTACCGGGAAATCATCGAGGAGATTATGAATTCCCGTGCTCTCCTTGAGGACGAAAACATCCATGCCGAAGCGGCTATGGATGTCATTATGAATTCAGAATACTGCAACGATTTTCTGCGTGAACTCTGCTTCATGATTCAGAACGTGGCCGTTGATCAGCTGCACGTTCTCGGCGATATCTTCGACCGTGGACCGGCCCCTCATCGCATTATCGAAGAACTGATCGCCAGCCCGGCTGTCGATATTCAGTGGGGCAATCACGACGTGGTCTGGATGGGAGCCGCCTCCGGTTCCCGGGTCTGTATGGCCAATGTCGTGCGCAATGCCGTCAACTACAATAACTTCGACTGCCTGGAGGACGGCTATGCCATCAACCTGCGCCCGCTCTACAGCTTCGCCGCCAAAGAATATCGGGACGATCCCTGTACGCGCTTCATGCCCAAGCTGCTGGACGAGAATGAATACGACCGGGTCGAACCGGAAATCGCCGCAAAAATGCACAAAGCCATCGCGATCATTCAGTTTAAGCTGGAAGGCCAGCTCCTGAAGCGACATCCCGAGTACGAAATGTTGGATCGCGTCGTTCTGGAAAAACTCGACCTGAAAAATAAAACCTATGTCCACAAGGGGAAGTCCTATCCCCTGCTGGATGAAAACTTTCCCACCGTCAATCCCGACAATCCCCTCGCCCTGACCCCCGAAGAAGAAGCGGTGATGACAGCTCTGACGGCCTCTTTCCGTCATGGCGAAGCGCTGCACCGGCACATCAACTACCTTTTCAACTACGGCTCGACCTATCTCTGCATCAATCAGAATCTACTCTTCCATGGCTGCATTCCCATGGATGAAGACGGCCAGTTTCGTGAGGTCAGCTTTCTTGGCCCGCCCTACTCCGGCAAGGCTCTCATGGATGCCTGCCAGGCCGCCATCCGTGATGCCTGGTTTACGCCTTACGGTTCAGCCCGTCAATGCCGCGCACGCGACCTCATGTACTACCTCTGGTGCGGCCGAAATTCACCGATGTTCGGCAAGAGCCAGATTTCCACCTTTGAGAATTACTTTGTTGAGGACAAAGAGCTGCGCCGGGAAGTCTTTAATCCCTATTACAAGCTCGCGGAGCGTGAAGATATCTGCGTAAAGATCCTGGAGGAATTTGGACTCGACCCCTCGCGCGCCCACGTCATTAACGGCCACGTCCCCGTAAAAATCAAAGACGGCGAAAGCCCCATGAAAGCCAACGGCAAATACTTTGTCATCGACGGGGGTATCTCCAAAGCCTATCAGCCCAAAACGGGCATTGCGGGCTACACCATGATCTTCAACTCGCACATGCTCGCCCTTGTCGAACACAGCCGTTTCAGCGATATCGAAAACGACAAAGGCTCCTATATGCCGGAAATTCGCATTGTCGAACAGATGCCGCAGCGCCTGCTGATTGGCGATACGAACCGCGGCAAGATCATCCGCGAGCGCATTGCCGATCTGGAGGCTCTGATCCGGGCTTACGAAAAGGGTCTGATTCACTGATCGCAGTAAGGGCTTGTTGTCCAAAGAATAACCGCAGCTGCTCTTTGTTGATAAATAAAAACCCCGCTGCCTTGCTCTGTGAACTTTCAGGGCTTTGGCCGCGGGGTTTATTAAATTGAGGTCACACGTGCGTTCTGAAAAAGCGGACGGCTTTAATGACGGCTATCCTCGTCCTCTAATGAAGCTTCATCTGCGGCCTTACGTCCAGGCTCCTGCTCAGCGACAGTTTCAGCACACGACTTTTCAGCTGTTTCAGCAATGCCATCATCACCCGCAGCAACGGAATCAGGCGAATTGGCGGCAGCACCCTCTGAAGGTTCAGAAAAACGCCCACCGGGCTCGCCCAGCTCATTGATGTAAGGCTCTTCACTGTCTCCATGAGGACGGCGGCCAGTTTATCGAGCAAGTCACGGTTTTCCTGAAGAACACTCAGTGTCTTGCTGTAGGCCTCGTCGAGAATACTCTTCACTTCCTCATCAATGGCGGAGGAAACCGACTCGCTGTGCTCCTTAGCATGGGCATAATCGAGGCCGAGGAAAACTTCGTCGTTGTCGGGCAGCACAAAATTGCCGAGCCGCTTGCTCATGCCGTATTTGGTGACCATCTCGCGGGCGATCTGGTTGCAGCGCTGCAGATCGCTGGAAGCTCCGGTACTGATATCGTCCTGGCTCAGCTGCTCAGCAGCACGGCCACCCAGGGCCACCATGATACTGTGAATGAGATCGCCGCGGGTCTGAAAGTAAAGATCCTCGTTAGGCTTAAAGGCGGTATAGCCCCCAGCCCCGCTCGCAGGAATGATGGAGACCCGTTCCACACGCTGCGTTCTGGAAATCTGGCGCAGGACAATGGCATGCCCCGCCTCGTGATAAGCGGTCAGGTGTTTTTCCTTGTCGGTGATCACCCGGCTTTTCTTTTCGGGTCCGATGGTAATCTTAAAGACCGCTTCAGAAATATCTTCATACTGAATCGTGCGTTTGTTGTGCCGGGCAGCGAGAAGGGCCGCTTCATTCAGGAGATTGGCCAGATCCGCTCCCGTGAAGCCCGGAGTGATCTTGGCAATTTCACGGAGATCCACATTGGCTTCTATCGGTTTATCCTTGGCATGCACCCTGAGAATTTCAAAGCGTCCTTTCAGATCCGGGGGCATGACCGTGATACGGCGGTCAAAGCGACCCGGACGCAGCAAAGCGGGGTCAAGGATATCCGGCCGGTTGGTCGCGGCCATGACGATAACGCCCTCGTTGGGGCCGAAGCCATCCATTTCCACGAGCAGCTGATTCAGGGTCTGCTCACGTTCATCATGCCCACCCCCGAGGCCTGCGCCCCTGTGACGGCCAACGGCATCGATTTCGTCGATAAAGACGATACAGGGCGTTTTTTTCTTGGCGTCATTAAAAAGGTCACGGACACGTGAAGCGCCCACGCCAACAAACATCTCGACAAAGTCCGAGCCGGAAATAGAGAAAAAGGGCACCGCCGCCTCGCCTGCAACAGCTTTGGCAAGCAGGGTTTTACCTGTCCCTGGAGGACCCACAAGGAGAATGCCACGGGGAATTTTAGCCCCGAGTTTGGTGTATTTCTCCGGATGCTTGAGAAAATCGACAACTTCCTGAAGTTCCGCCTTTTCCTCATCGGCCCCGGCCACATCGGCAAAACTCACTTTGTTTTTGGCCGGATCATTGACCTTGGCGCGATTCCGGCCAAAGTTCATCGCTGTTCTTCCGTCCCCGCCCTGCCGGCTGAAAGAAAACCAGACGAAAAAGGCCATTGAACCAATCATGAGAACGAGCAGGATGATATTGAAAAGATTTGAAAAGTCTGTGGGCTGGTGATAGTCAAAAGAGCTAAGCTGAGAATCCTTCACTGCCTTCTGAAACATCTTATGGTAGTTTTCCACCATCAGGGGGTTGATTTTCTTGACCACGACCTGCGGAGCACGACCATCTTTGGCCTTCATTTCGACACGCAACTCATTGCCATTCAGGTCAACAGACTCTACCTTGCCGGAAACAATATCCTGTTCAAGCGACGAAAGCGTCCGCTCCTCTGGATTTCCCATGCGTCCCATGAGGAAGCTCGAAAAGAGAATCACAATGAGTAAAATAATATAAAAAGACAGCCCGTTGCCTCTGGGTCTGTTATTGAGATTCATGCTTGCTTAATCCTTCCCATCGTCGGCAAGAACAGCCACGTAGGGCAGCTGACGATATAATTGCTTATAGTCCAGTCCATAACCGACGACAAATTCATTGGGAATGGACATGCCGATATAATCTACATCAACATCCACCACGCGACAATCCGGCTTGTCAAAAGCTGTGCAAAGTCGAATCGAGGCCGGTCCGCGAGTGGCCAGAAGCTTTTTCAAATGCCTCAGCGTCAGCCCTGTATCGACCACATCTTCGACAATCAGTACATCCTTGCCGGCAATATCCTGGTCAATGTCCTTGATAATTTTCACAACACCGGAACTCTTCGTCCCGCTATAACTTGAGACAGACATAAAATCGATGGTCAGCGGAACATCAATTTCGCGCATCAGATCAGAAAGAAAAACCACAGCTCCTTTAAGAACAGCGATCAAAATAAGATCCTTGCCCTGATAATCCCGACTGATTTCCCGGCCAACACGACGGCACATCTCCTGAATCTGCTCACGCGTGACGAGTTCTTTAGAAATAACTTTTCCCATCTTTATGCCTCGATTCTCTTAAGAAAACAAAAGTATTATAACAAGTCAGGAAGTAAAATTCAGCCCCGGTGCGGACCTCGGCCATTACGGTGCACACGTGACCAAAGCGA
>SFGY01000015.1 GCA_004556455.1 Clostridiales bacterium
GATATGAATGTGATGTTTTGCCTTTTATATGCGGCGATTTATGAAAGCTGTATACGCTGCCGGATGATACCGTCCAATACAGGCTATGTGGAGCTGTTCGAGGCGACAACGCTGGCGGCGTGCATTGCGGATCGCAGCGGGAATATCGTTCTCCGTTCCCGGGCCGCAGGGGAGGGGATGGTTTGCCCGAGGGAGGGCGTTCCGCTCATCCGGCCCAACGGAATACGCATCTCCTCGGCGCCCATCAGCGGCGGCTATGCCGTATGGCAGGATAATGTGCGGCCGCTGACGGAGCTGCGCGCAAGACTGAGCGAAAACAAGGCCAAAATCAACAGCAACAAAGAGAAATTACGGGAGGCCTATATCATACAGAAAAAGCTGCTTGAGCTGACGGAAAAAAACCGTATTTACGACGAGATGGAGGCAAGGTACGGAGATCAGATCACCAGAGTCGGGCAGCTGCTGCGGCAATGCCAGGGGGCCGCACCCGAGGAAATACAAAGCGCACTGAAAAGGATCCTGCTGCTGGGCACTTACATTAAGCGCAGCGCCAACCTGTACTTTCTCAGCCAGGAATATAAGCTTCTGCCGCAGCAGGAGCTTCGGCTGACCATAGACGAGGCGGTGCGGGTGATAACCGTTTGCGGCACGGAATGCAGCGTGGTCTACCACACGACCGGGCCTATGCGCGCGACAGAGGTGGCGCGGCTGCTTGACCTTTTGAAGGTCGTGACGGAAGCGGCGATAGGCGGGCTGTATTCCCTGTTTATTTCCGTGTCCGACGGCGAGATGGATCTGTCGGTGGAGTGTGCTGCCGAGCTGTCCTTTTTGGCTTCTCCGGATGTGACGGTTCAGCAGGAGGACGGCTTGTGGCTTGTGCGCACAAGGATAGGAGGTGGGAGCGGTGCATAGAATAAAACAACTGGGCTTTAATGCCATCAAGGAAAGCTTTGACCGGCTTCCCACAGGCGTGTGTTTTTTTGACCGAACGGGCAGCATCGTCCTGTGCAACCGGCAGATGTATCAGCTGAGCCGATACCTGCTTGACAGCGATATGCAGTATCTGGGCGAGGTCCAGGAGGCGCTGTCTGCCCCGGGAGGGGGCATTGTGCGGATCCCGGATATAGACAACACCTATCGGTTTCCGGACAACACCGTGTGGAGGTTTGAAAAAACGGAGGTCACCGATCGGTACGGGACGAGGTATATACAGCTTACCGCCGCCGATGTTACCGACCTGCAGCGCGCCTTGGTACAGCTTACCGCAGACAGCAAGAAGCTGCAGGAGGACGCGGAAAAGCTGAAGCAGCTTTCCAATAATGCCGGGGCTCTGGCCCGGGAGAAGGAGCTGCTGGACGCGAAATCCGCCATGCACGACGGCCTTGCCGCCTGCATTACACTGACGAAGCAGTACATAACAGGGGAATTTGACGGTATGGATCCGGGCGTTGTATGCCATGAATGGGAGAAGGTCATTGCCTTCCGGGATACGATCCGCCTGCCGGCCAGAAAAAAACTGCTGGACAGCGCCAGGGCCAGCGGCGTGACCGTGCGGATAAGAGGTCAGGAGCCCACGGACGGTGAGGCGGAGCTGCTGTACACGGCCATGCAGGTTTGCCTGAACAACGCCATTCAGTATGCCAAGGCCACGGAGATTTCCGCAAATATTTGGGAAAACCAGGACAGCTATACGGTGGTGATACGCAATAACGGTAAGCCGCCGGAAAAGGAGATCACCGAGGGCGGCGGACTTACCAACCTGCGCCACCGGATCGAAAATTCGGGCGGTAAGATGACGGTGCAGAGCTTGCCGAGGTTTTCTCTGGCAATTGAGATACCAAAATCCGGGAATTCGGGGGTGAATAACCTGTGACTATGAGAAAAATACTGATCGTGGAGGATCAGGCGCTGGCGAGAACCTATCTGTGCGCCTGCGTGGAAAAATGCACGGACTGCCAGGTGGCGGGTACGCTGTTCCGGGCCGACGCGGCGCTTCAGCGCTGCGATGAGGGGCCTATCGATCTGATTCTCATGGACATATGCACCGAAAACGACTCGGACGGACTGGCCGCAGCCGAAGCCATTAAGAAGATCTATCCGCAGATAAAAATCGTTATGGTGACCTCTATGCTGGAGGGACGGTTTCTTGATCGGGCCAGAAGGATCGGTGCAGACAGCTTTTGGTATAAGGACTCCCCCTCCGGCGACCTTGTGGGTGTGATCGAGGGAACCCTTTCCGGAAAGCACTTTTGGCCGGACGGCGTGCCCAGTGTCCGGCTCGGCAACACGCTCTCCTGCGACCTGTCTGACCGTGAGATAGAGACTCTGCGCCTGCTCTGTGAGGGAAAAACAAATGCCGAGATTGCCGTAAAGCTGAATGTGGGCGAGTCCTCGGTGCGGACCTATATTAACCGTATGCTGGAAAAAACCGGCTACACAAACCGCAATCGACTGATGATCGCAGCTGTGGGCAAACGGATGGTCGTGCCCGGATGCTGGATCGAGGAGCAGGAAGAAACCAGGTAGGAGCAAATTGAATAAAGCGTCGCGCTGAAAAAACCATTTTTGACACGAAAATACCCAGCTTTCAAAAAGCTGGGTATTTTTTTGCGAAAAGCAGACACTCGTTCACAATTTGTTTACAATTAAAGGGGCGTTTGTCCTCACTTTTGAGGACAGACAGAGCCGGCGTTCCTTGCTACAATAAAGCCATAAAGTAAGACGGAACAGATTCGGTGTATGTATCAGAAAAAAGGAGGAACGGTTCGATGAAGAAAATCGTGGTCGATATGCAGAATTTTCTGTTTGCCGATTCCATAGCGGCTGCTTTCAAGAGTTCGGATTACGACATTGCTGTGGTTCGTGCGGAGTCCCCGCGAGATACCATTGAACTGTGCCGGGTGTTCAAACCGTTTGTCCTTTTAATGGAGGTTACTGCCTATACTCCATGGCTGCTTTGCGAGAGGATGAAGCTGCGGGATGAGGCAAAGACGGTGTGCCCGGATTGCAAAATTGCCCTCATCGTGGATTCCAACACCGAAAAACAGGCGGCGAAGGACATCCGGGAGGCCAAGAAAAATGGTATCATCGACCAGTTTTTCTATGGGTCGATGACCGCTGAATACCTGATGGATCAGATTTACGCGATGTAAGGACGACATAAGAAAGGTGAGGTGAAGCACAGTGAAAAAAAGAAAATGGCTTAGCCTTCTGCTGGCAGTGATGATGCTCGTATCAGCAGTGCCCTTCTTCCCGGTGACGGCCGATGCAGCAGATGGCACGGTGGAGGTTTCTACCTGGGCGGAGCTGAAAAAGGCGCTGGACTACACGACAAAATGCTCGGTGGTGAAGGTGGTTAAGGACATCGAAACAAAGTCTCTGAACGGGCACACCGGTCTGCATCAGGACAACATCATCTTCATGACGATGGCCATGGACAAGGTGCTGGATCTGAACGGACACACCGTCAATGCGTATGCGAAATACTATTCGGAGGTTGCGCAGGGGTATCTGATCAATATAAGTCATAAGGATGCCCGGCTGACCATCCGCGACAGCGTGGGGGGCGGCGCCCTGATCGGCGAGTTTAATCAGGAATTCTACTATGAGTTTATCAATGTGAGTAAAGGTACGCTGGTTATGGAGAGCGGTACGGTCAAGATGCTGTGTCCCTCCAATGATAATCAGTATACGAAGTGCGCCATCGGTGTATCCGGTACGGCGATCTTTAACGGCGGCGAGGTACTGACGCAGGTGACCAGTCCCGGGGGCGAGAAGGAGGAGCGGTATCTTTCCCGCCGGCTGCAAGCCATTCGGGGAGAAGCAGGCGGCAGCGTCACCATCAACGGCGGTACCTTCGACCGGGTGGTTCTGCACAGCGCCCCCACACCGGAGAACCGGGGAAAGTATGAGCTGGTGGTAAACGGCGGCTTTTTCCGGCAGTCCATCGCTCTGATCGTACCACCGATAAGCTGGACCAGTGCCGTCTGGTGTTAGGCGGGAAGATGCAAAGTTTTTATGACAATAACTGGGATTACCGGTTATTTTATAACGATATTCCGGGCGCGACCCTGGATGATGCGAAGACTATGATGTGGGGCCTGGTGCCGCACCTTATCAGCGAAAACGGCGCGGTCTTCACCGATGTGCACGACGGAAACTGGGCCTGCGGCGAGCGAGGCTTCAGCGCACCCCAGGTGGATACCACCGCGGAGAGCGAGCATCGGGTGACTTTTGTGATGTATCCGATTTCCCCCATGCTGCGTGTGCTGGGGTACAGCTATTCCAATGATTATTCGACCGGGTATATTCGGATACTCGTTGATGACGAAATAGGGTATGGCATGGTTCATTATCCCGATGTTCCGGAATCAGGTAAAGAGCCGTTTTCGGTGACTTACTACATTAATGAATCCAATGTGGACACACTGACCACCATGGAGCTGCAGTATGACCTGATGCTGGAGACCAACGGCGTAAAGAAGCAGGTTACGACCGGCTACAAGGGCGCAAAGGTGGCACGGTGGGTGGATCGGACGAAGGCTATCGACACCATTTATCTGGATATCAGCCAGCCTCTGGTGCAGGGGGATTATACCAGCGGTGCCTTCACTGTGGATGGGAGTGCTCCCTACACCATCGAGGACAGGCGGGGCTACTGGGAACATGAAGATATTTGGGACCTGACCGGAAACGGCAGTGTTCCCGCGATATTGGGGGATCAGTATTATCGCTTCATCCGTGTGTACCTCAAGGACGGCTATGAGGGGTATAAATTCGATAAGAACAACCCGCCGAAGGTCAAGATCCGGGGCCTCAACCGGGAATGCGACAGTATATCTGTTTCGGTCGCCAGTGATGAAAGGTCCCTGGGGGTGTCCCTGGCCTCCCATCCCTCCGAGCTGATTCAAAGCGCCTGGGGTACCGTTGCCGGACTGCGGGCGGGAAGCCTGGTCGGCGGAGTGAACATCAGGCCGAAGGACAGCCATTTTGATTTTGAGATTAAGGAGATCCAGCGAATCAAAAACGGAGTTGTTTACAGCACCAGCCCCGACGAGATGATCGATCCAGACTATACCTATCGGATCAAGCTGGTGGGCACGGGCAAACAAGGAATGACATTCCACAACGGTCCGGAGCAGTACGATATCACATTTGGCTATTATGTCAACACGAATGTCAAGCTGCGGATGTACAGTGATCTCAACATTGCAGAAAATTATCTTGAAGTGCCGTATGATGCATCCGCCCAGGCATACGTAATAGATTTGGTACCGGAACCGGATGTGATTCATTATGACTATCTGTCTTTGGGCGTGCCACTTCCGTGGGCGGGCGAAAGACCGATATATAACAATAATCTGGTTGCGGGGCTGCCGGGCGGCGTTTCGGTTGTAAACTATACATGGTATGCTTCCGCTACGGGGGAGCGGATTCAGGCTGATATGACCTTTATCGCAGGCAGAAGATATCACGTAAACGTGATTTTACAGTGCGAAGAGGGCTATTACATAGCTGACGACGAGGAGCTGGATGCTTATGTGAATGGGGCAAAAGCGTATATAAGCGCGCAGGACGGGGACAGAACAACTCTTACCGTAGGATACTCCGTTCCCGTTGCTTCGGGTGTACACGGTCAGGCGGTGAGCTTCCGCGATGGCAGCGATGTGACCGTTTCCCTGTTTGCCGATGGCAGCGCAGAGCCCAAGTACACCGTATCGGTGCCGGGGGGAACAAAAGACAGCTCCGGACAATACACCACCACCTACGACATTCCCGAGGTTGCTCCCGGCACCTATACCATGCGGGTGTCGAAGAAGAATCATGTCACCCGGGAGTACACCGTGACGGTGAGCGGCGATGTGAAGACGCAGGATGTGAAGATACATCTGATGGGCGATATCAACGGCGACGGCAGAATCAGTATCGGTGATGTCAATAAAGCAAACCTTCACGCAAAGGGAAAAAAGATATTGCTTGGGTATGAACTCGCCTGTGCAGACATCAACGGCGACGGCAGAGTGACGATCAGTGATATTAACAAGCTGAATCTTCACAATAAGGGAAAGTCCCTTCTGTGGTAGCCCAACCGGCTTGTCTTAATGCCAATGCGCCTGCCCTATACGCCATATAGGGTAGGGGCTGCGGTTTAAGAATAAAAAATGCAGAGCAATCTGCACCGCCGCTCTTCGGAACTAAGCGAGACTTCGGAAGCGGTGCGTAAGAAATGTCCCGCAAATCTATTTTCAAAGGAGGAGCTTGGTCATGAACAAGCGAATCACATCCCTACTGCTCAGTTTCGTCATGATTTTTGCGATGTTTGCAACTGCGGCACCGGTATCAGCAGAGCCTGCGACATCGACATTTACCTTCACGGTCGAAGCTGACAAAACAACAGCAGGCCCCGGAGATACTGTCACGTTTACCGTTTATATACAGCAAACAGGTACGATGACTTGTTTCGCGGGCAAACTTGGCATCCCGTCCGGCTTAACATACGTTGTGGATAGCGGTGCTCTTACGGAGGGGATCCAGGAGAAACTTGGCCGGGACGAAGTTGCCTGGACCCAGGATCCCTATAAGCTCTTGAGTGCATTTGGCGCAGAGGATTTCACCGGGACAGATAAGATCGCAGTGATGACATTTCAGTGCACAGTGGATAACGATACTGCTGCAGGAAATTATGAGGTAACTCTGCTTGAACTTGAAGCGGACGGCGGTTCTACTGAGAACTACGAAACCAAAAATCCCACATGCATCCCTGCGACCATCACTGTCCCTGCCGCACCGAAGCCGGCAACGGGTATCACTCTTAACAAGAGTGAATTGACACTGGTTGCCGGTGCAGTGGATGACAGCCTGAAAGCGACGGTCACGCCGGCCGATTCTACCGACACGGTGGTATGGTCTTCTGACAAGCCCGCTGTTGCTACCGTTGATCCCGCCACGGGCAAGGTGACCGCCGTAGCCCCCGGTGAAGCGATCATTACCGCAACGGCAGGAACAAAAACGGCCACCTGCAAGGTGACGGTAAACTGTGGTCACGGCTCCTTCACCCTCTTCCCGGAGAAGGAATCGAACTGCACCGAGAAGGGCTGGGACGCTTATAAGAAGTGCGATCTCTGCGGCAAGCTGTTTGACATGAGCGATAATCCCCTTACCGGGATCCCGTACAGGCCCACCAACGACGATCATGATTTCAACACTTCTGAGTGGGGATACAAGGAGGCCGACGGCCACGCCCATGTCTGCAGCCGCAACGCGGCGCACCATGATACCGTAGTGCCTCACACGGCAGGCCCTGCCGCAACGGAAACCACACCGCAGACCTGCACAGAATGCGGATTTGTGATGCAGGCTGCAACGGGCCATGTCCATGCCAACCATCTGACCAAGGTGGAGAAGGTGGACGCTACCTGCACCACTGACGGCAACAAGGAGTACTACCGGTGCACCTGCGGCAAGCTCTTCGAGGATGCTGCCGCCGCCACGGAAATTACCGACCACAGCAGTGTGGTGCTTCCCAAGACGGGTCATAGCTACACCGTGCAAAACAGCGATGAAGCTCACAGAAGATCCACCGCTGCAGATTGCCGCGAGTTTGACACCTATTGGTACACCTGCGCCAATGACGCAACCCACAGCGCCAAGGATGATGCCGCCGCTGCGGATAAGTTCTATAACGGCAAGCAGGGCGCTCATGTTTACGGCAGTGAGTGGGTCGATTGCGGGGAGACCGGTCATGCCCACAAGTGCCAGTATCACGATGCCTATGATGCAGTGCAGCCCCATACGCCCGATCATGAGGGCGGAGCGACCTACGATTACGCTGTGAAGTGCACCGGCTGCAGCCGTGTGCTTGAGCCGCAGCGGGAGAACGGCAGCATTCGCATCGAGGTTCCCTTCAAGCTCACTGTGAAGAAGACCGGCGAAATGGATCCCGGCCAGGAGACCTTCAAGTTCGCTATTGACAGATTCGGCGCCCCCACCGTCTATACGCTGGTGCAGGATACCGTGGAGACCAATGGCGAAAAGACCTATGAGGGTAAGTTCATTTTCACCATCAGTAAGGATCAGGCCGGCAATCTGTCCGAGGGCTTCGTTATCCACCAGGTCAAGGGCAATGCTGCGGGTTGGACTTACGATGAGAGCATCTTCTACGCCATGCCTCTGTTTGTCGACAGCTATGACAGCGTTCGGGGCTGGGCCTTCTTCAAGTTCGACGAGAAGGGCGAGCTGGAATACAACAATCCCATGGAGGAAATCGGCTTCACCAACAGCTATAGCGCCGAGAAGCCGGTGACGCCTCCTGCGCCGGAAACCCCCAAGAAGCCGGTGACGCCTCCTGCGCCGGAAACCCCCAAGACCGGCGACGGTAGCATGATCGCTTTCAGCATCGCGATGGCGATCGTATCCGGTGCGGCTCTGATGGGAGCAACCCTGTATTCCCGCAGAAGGAGCAGATAAACCATCTAACCGGAAAACCGTGCTAAAGGATTGAAGCAAAGGGCGGGACGGAAGCCATCCGCCTCCGCCCTTTCGCTTTTCCAAAGAAAATCAAGCAGTTGGTTTTCTTTGGAAAGGTAATGTCATACAGCAATCCACTAAGGTGCTCGGCTTCAAAAACCATCTGGACTTTGTAAAGGAGGAAAAGAGATGAAAACAAGTAAACGAAATCGATGGCTCAACTTTTTGCTGGCGCTGATCATGCTGGTGGGCTTGCTGCCGCTTTCTGTCCTGTCGGTGGGCGCTGAAAGCGGCGGCGAGGAGACGACCGGCGCCAGCCAGGAGGCAGCGCGGGCCTCTTCTTCGTCGTATCCCGCGCTAACCAATTTGGTCGAGGGAACGGAGATAATCTACGGTCACGTCTATTTTTTCTATAAAAACGGCAGGGTGGTGAGCCGTTCGGTCATTATAGACCCGGAGGATTGCATATATAACGAGAGATTACTCGAAGGCTATAAGAGCGATACAAATCTTCAGCGGGTCGTGTCATACGATAACGGCATTCTTATGTATTGGACACGTTATGAGAATGATTTCCTGGATCTTTCGGGGCTTGAGGGAAGGTCTCTGATGCTGGTTCTGTTCGACAATCTGAAGCTATCCGCCCTGTATGCCCCCGGCGTCGATCTGAAGCTGATGGTGACCGACGGCGTCCAGGTCACCTTCAACCACAGCACCCGGTATAAGAACAAGACCGCCTACTGCCCCCAAAACGGTGCAACCGGCGCGGTGATCGATCTGGCCCAGTCGGAGGGAAGCTTGAGCGGCTGCGGTACCTTTGAGCTGTGCGGAAACGGGGAACTGGGTATCGTCACGACGAGTGCCCCCAGGAAAACCAGCCCCGACTATGCCATCGTGGCGAAAAACACATCGGTTCTGGAGGATGCTGCACTGAATATTGTCTGCGGCAACAGCCACAGAGATGTGAGTTCCCTGATCCAGACGATCTCGCTCACCATCGACACCACCAGGGATGTTTCCCTTTCTATCAAAAATCCCCGGACCAACGCCGCCGCATGGAGCTGCCATATGAACAACTTCAAGCTCGTCAACGCAAAGAGCCTGAATGTCTATGTGCAGCGGGGCTCCGGCGGATGGACCTTATTCGGCAGCAACGGCGAAACCGACCCGGCGAAGGTGTTTAAGAATTACAGGAGCATCGGTAAGATCGGCGGGGAATGGTATATAGCCGGAAGAACCGACAGCAGCGGTTGCTATAATCTTACCATGGATCGCAGAGACTACATGCCGCAGATCCGCTTCAACCTCAACCTCCAGGAGGTGAAGGGGGGTCAGACGGTGTGGGGCCTGAAGGCCGGCCTGGGCTATGAGATGTCTGCGGATATTGTGTATATGCCCCAGTGGATGCAAAAGCTGAGGGATGCAGGCAGAGTCAGGTTCTATTTCTACGGCCTCCTGTGCAAGCCGGGTCAGGAAGAGGGCTATGAAGAAGACCCCTATGCGTATACGTATGATTTTTATGTGGACCGCACCGGAAAACACAGTGTAGAGTTCTACTGGGCCTGCAGGCCGTCGGCAGATAGTAACTATGTCAGACCGATGACAGAAGCGAGTGTCCTTTATCAGACACACATCGAATTTGATGTGCAGATGAACGAATCGGTCAGCGGCAAACAATACATATATAATGTTCATCTTCTGCAGGCGGGGGGCGAATTTACCGAAGCAACCAACGCCACCCACAAGATCTCCCTGGATCCGGCTACATTGGCGAAATGCTATACCGACGAGTCATATTCAACTGGTATCCCCTCCGAGTGGAGATATCTGGCCGATGAGGATGCGTATATTATGTACTTCTGGGTAAGACCGCGGCACGGATACGAGCTTGCCGATTCGACTGCGACGGCAGACAACGGAGTTACTCTGAATGTGCAGCATACAAAGGTTACAAGGAGGTCATTCACCAACTATGAAAAAAACCTCACTGTCAACCTTGTGGCAAAGCGGAAGCTGACGGATGTGCGCGGTACGCTCAGGAATTTCCGTCTCGGCATTGACGCCGGGTTTACGGAGATCGTATCGAATGAACCGAAAAAGTATACCTTCAAAAATACGGTGGTATACGATGTCGCCTATGGCTCTTACGGCGTAGAGGCCGGTCAATTGCGTGAAGGCGATACGTGTTATGTCTACTTCGACGTAAAGCCGGGGGTTGGCTATTATCTCCCCGAGAATGCTTCGGTAAAGGTGATCCAGCCCGCAGGCTACAGAGCCAACGGGATATTCGACTCTGCGGAAACATACAGCACAGTCTATAAGGGCGATTGGTACGACTATACACCGATAGGACGGAAATACCGGGTCTCTCAACTGTTGGAGCCGAACAGCGAGGGAGTGAAATACGGGACCGATATCCGTGTACAGGAGCCTAAGGCGGGGGACCGCCCCGCTGCCTTTGCCGACTATGAAAAACCGACAAGCCTGCCGTATAATATGAAGGTGCTGTCGATGCAATGGCTGGGACCCGATCACAAACCAATGAGGAAATTTGACAAATTTGAGGTTGGAAAATCGTATTTCCTCGATCTTCGTATCGGATTTGAGGGCGGCGAAGAAATGGGCTATGTATACCCGGAAAATTGGAAAGATTTCAAGGTGAACGGTAAGAGCGTAAACGCATGGATGGAATATGACGACAATACAGACGGGCATGTCTGGCAGGTGTATGAATCCTATAAGGTGGTTGACCCCAACGCCAGCGGCTCCGTCAGCGGCACGGTGAAGAGCTTTAATTCCGCTTCCGATAAGGTGACCATTCAGCTCATTCAGCAGGGATACGCAGAGCCTGCGTATGAAACCACGGTCTCCGGCGGAACGAAGGAGGGGAATCAATATACCGCCTCCTACACGATTTCCGGGATCGCTTCCGGTACCTATACCATGCGGGTGATGAAGAAAAATCATGTCACCCGGGAGTATACCGTGACGGTGAGCGGAGAAGCGGTGACGCAGAATGTGAAAATACACCTGAAGGGGGACATCAACGGCGACGGCAAGGTCACGATCGGCGATGTCAACAGAGCAAACCTTCATGCAAAGGGAAAGAGCACATTGACTCTGTATGAATTTGCCTGCGCAGACATCAACGGAGACGGCAAGGTCACGATCAGCGATGTCAACAGAGCGAACCTTCATATGAAAGGAAAGTCTTTGCTTTGGTAGTCTGATTGAGTTTGCTTCAACACCTCAGCTCCTGCCCTATGTCTGCATAGGGCAGGGACCGAGGCTTAAGAAGATAAAGCTATCTGTACCACCGCACCTTACTATTTGGAAAGGGCTTGTAAAAGCCCCTTTCCGAAAGGCGATGAACAGATAAAAAACGCATCGTCTTTCGGAAGGGTGAGAATTTTCATTCAGAGCGTATCTATGGAAACCAGGCAGGGATGCATTGTGCCACAGGAATACTTCGGAATAAGAAAGAGGAGGTCCATATGAAAAGAATTGTGCTGCTGTTTTGCACAGTAATGTTATTCATTTGCTCTTTGTGCGGATGTTCGGCTTCACCCGAAAAAAACCCTTCTATCCCAGGCGGGAGCACGATCCCCGGGGGCAACACCGCGAAGGATCCGGATGATAAAAACACAGAGGAGGCCGCTTTTGCGGCGCTGCAAAAGAAAATCGCACAGAGCGGCAGCGCAGTCGCCGTCGCCTTTATCGGCTATGTGGATAGCGAGAGCTCTGAGGTGGACCTGCGCGCCTATGTTGCGGGCAGCGAAACGGGAAAGGAATATCCCAGCCTATCCCGTGCGCCGCTTTACATGGCTGAGGGACAGGAGCTGTATGCAATTATACCGCCGAATGACAAGGGAACGATAATCGTGTACCCATCCATGATGACCGAAGACGGCGAGTATGCCGACGACAAGAGCAATCCCCTCCACGTGGGGGAGCCCGGCGAACCGCTGTTGCTGCGGTGCAACCTCAGCGAGATATACTCCAATGTGCTGATTGCCGCTACTGACGGCGGCGGGGCCATGGACTTCCGCCCGTCGCTGTCTATGGAAAACGGGCACCTGCAGGAGATCGCAGGGGTGTACGATTTCTCAACATACGAGGAAGAACCCGATGAGCGATCCATTCAAATCGCAACAGAGCTTCTTCTGGAAACGGACGAGGTAAAGCAGGCGGTCATGCAGGGAATGAAGGTTATGTATACCGGAAATACCCAGTGGATCGAGGGGCGCCCCTGCCTGCTGTTTGCCCTGGGAACCGACAGCGAGGACCAGTTTGTCAGAGAACGTTATTACGGCGTGTGCGACAATCTCGTCTATAGCTACGATGCCATAAGCGATACGTGGTCTACTGTCGGGCGGCAATAAAAACAAGGGGAGAACAATCATTCATATTCCGTGGGGGTCCACGGAAAAAAGAAGTGATCTGCCGGCTCCGGTCGGAAAAGTATATGGATCATTCTCACAATTGGAAAGGAGCTTTTATTATGGGACTTATTAAAGCGGGTATCGGTGCATTGGGTGGCACTCTTGCCGACCAGTGGAAGGAATTTTTCTACTGCGAGTCTATGCCCAAGGAGGTGCTGGTCACCAAGGGACAAAAGCGCGTCAGCGGCAGGTCCTCCAATACGAAGGGGAGCGACAACATTATTTCCAACGGCTCCGGTATTGCCGTGGCCGACGGGCAGTGCATGATCATTGTGGAGCAGGGGAAGGTGGTGGAGATCTGCGCCGAGCCCGGGGAATTTACATATGATACCTCCACGGAGCCCTCCATCTTCTCCGGCAATCTGGGGGACAGCGTCCGCGCCACCTTCCAGACCATCGGCAAGCGCTTTACCTACGGCGGCGACACCGGCAAGGACCAGCGGGTGTACTATTTCAACACCAAGGAGCTTATTGACAACAAATTCGGCACGCCGAATCCCATCCCCTTCCGTGTGGTGGATTCCAAGATCGGTTTGGATGTGGACGTTTCGGTGCGCTGCTCCGGTGTTTATTCGTATAAGATCGCAGACCCTCTGCTCTTTTACACCAATGTCTGCGGAAATGTGGAGAAGGAGTATACCCGGGACGAGCTGGATAGCCAGCTGAAAACCGAGTTTGTCAGCGCTTTGCAGCCGGCCTTCGGTAAGCTGTCCGACCTGGAGCTGCGCCCGAATCAGATCGTCAGCCACAATACCGACCTGGAGGATGCCATGAATGTGGCGCTCTCTGCCAAGTGGGGCGAGCTGCGCGGTCTGAAGGTAGTCAGCATTGCCCTGGGTTCGGTCACGCTGCCGGAAGAGGATGCGGAGATGATCAAGCAGGCCCAGCGCACGGCCATCATGCGGGATCCCACCATGGCGGCAGCCACGCTGGTGGGCGCACAGGCGGATGCCATGAAGACGGCGGCAGGCAATCAGGCAGGCGCTATGACCGGCTTTATGGGCATGGGCATGGCCATGAATGCCGGCGGCGGCATGAACGCACAGAACCTGTTTGCCATGGGACAGCAGCAACAGCAGCAGGCGCAGCAGCAGGCTCCGGCGGCACCGGCAGCCCCGGCAGCGGGCGGCTGGAAATGTGCCTGCGGCGCAACCGCCACGGGTAAGTTCTGCCCGGAGTGCGGTGCCAAGAAACCGGAGCCCGTACAGGCCGGCGCATGGAAATGCAAGTGCGGCGCTACGGCCACCGGCAAGTTCTGCCCCGAATGCGGCTCTCCCAAGCCGGCGGATTCCGAGGGCTGGACCTGCGCCTGCGGCACTTTGAATAAGGGTAAATTCTGCCAGAGCTGCGGCGCCAGAAAACCCGAGGGCGCACCGCTCTACCGCTGCGATAAATGCGGCTGGGAGCCGGAGGATCCGACGAATCCGCCGAAGTTCTGCCCCGAATGCGGAGATATATTCGACGATAACGATAAAAAATAAAACTGCCGCTTATCGGGAACCGTATTAACGGAAGCGTTGTTTCGGCCAGGTATGAACGGCTTAGACAAAAAGCCGTTCATACCGCCGAAAGGCTTTTGCGCAGCAGGATAAGCTTCCCTGCCGGCAAGACGGCAAAGAATTTTTGTGTGATTTGTTAAGGAGTGGTTTTGCATTTGCTTGCAAAAGGAGATCCTGTTATGAGTAAAAGAAAAAAAGACATTAAAATGACCATATTTATCATGGTCGCCGGCATCGGCTTGATAATTGCGGGTGTAATCGGAATTGTTACAAGCAGAATCGACAGCAGGGAATATAAAAGCTCAACCGATGTACGGAAAATTCCCGCTGTCATTGTTGACTTCTCAACCAAGGACGATAAGGATGATTCCGGTGATGTAAAGTATACAACATATAAATTTAAGGTTTCATATGTTATTGACGGAAAAACCTATAAGGGAAAATGTGAAGAGCGTGTCTGGTCAAGCGACTACTCAAAAAAATATGCCTATGATAAATTGAGAAAAGGCGACACAATAGACGTCGAGGTTTATAAAACCTCAAAAGGTGATTACAAGCTTTCGCCTGAGAGAAGTCCCGTTGATTTTCTGCTCTATTGTGCGGCAATCCCCGTCGGCTTGTTCTTTGTTGTCATAATGATATGCGACGTTGTAAAAGACAACCGAAAAAAGAAAAGCGAAAACGAAATGATCAGCAAGGAATAAATCAGAGGTACTTTTATGGATTTATCAGTAGCACTGATTATTGCGGCTTCCTTTGCTATTTTATGTACATTCTATATCGGTAAAAGGATACTTACCATAGATTTTTCGGAATACAGCTCCAAAAACTCTAAAAAAGCCAAACTGGAAAGATTGCTTGCGAAAAAGGAAACGCCCCTTCAGAATTCAAAAATCCGAAGAGATATGAGAAGCGCCTTTGAAAGAATTCTGATACCGCTGGGGAATGCGGATCAAGACCTTCTTCCGGCAAGAATGGATATGGCATTCCGGAAAAAAACCGTCAGTCAAATCAACAGACTTCATAGGAATAAGCTTTGCCGCAAAATTTACGTCACAGATGTTGTTCCCATTCCTAAAAACAACTTTGAAACATGGAGCGATGACGGCAGAGAATGGCGGGAATCGGTTTTAATGTGCAGCACACTGGAGCGTTTTGAGTCAACCGAAGGCAACATGGTTCAGAGCGAGCTATACCGTAAGAATTCATATCTCAGAATACTTCAGTCAAGACACGTTCGCCGCACCGATCAAAAAGAAAATAAGAAAAGCTATTATAACGATATGTTGAGCATAACCTGCCCGTCCTGCGGTGCAAGAGTCAAGCTTAACAGTCAGCAGGTTACCTGTGAATACTGCGGCGCCGTTATAAAAAACGAGTTTTACGATTGGCAGACCGAGTCGTTTGAGATTTATGAATCTATCAGTACAAACCTGAAAAGTTTTTTACAGCTTCTTGTGTCCGGCTCCATACTTTTCTTATGTGTCTTTCTGTGCTTATATCTGATCAAGGACACCGAGATTTCCCTTGCCGCCGGCGTTGGTGCAGCGGTTCTGACTTTCGGGGGAATCGTTACACCGATTATCTGCGGGAAAATCAGGCAAGAAAAGCTTGCCGGAAAAATTGTAAGATATTCCGAGAATTATCTCAGAGCCTGCTTAAACGAACACTTTTGGGAGAATGAAAACGACGAAGATCTGCTTGATTTCAGCGTTGGTACAATTAAGCTTTTAAAAGTTGCCCACACAGAAGAAACAACAACCGTTACGGCTGACATTTTCGGAACAAAAACCTTTCTTCCCGAAAATCAAAAGCCGTATACAGAAAGATTTAAAAAGAGATTGCTCATGCAAAGGGCAAGATATCCCGAAAAGCGAAAAACGGACGGCGAGTTCTTTACCGAAAAGGATTGCCCGTCCTGCGGCGCCAATTTCATGCCTGATGAAAACAACTGCTGTTCGTTCTGCGGGTACGGCTTACAGGTCAACAACGCAAAATGGATTGTACAAAAAAATTAATAAGCGGAGGATCACATTATGGGACTGTTTGACAAAAAATACTGCGACATCTGCGGTGAGAAAATCGGACTTCTCGGAAACCGCAAGCTGGAGGACGGGAATCTCTGTAAGGATTGCGCAAGAAAGCTCTCGCCGTTTTTCAGCGAACGGCGGAGCTCGACGGTGGAGGACATCAAGCGCCAGCTTGCTTACCGTGCGGAAAACGAAAAGAAGCTTGCCGGCTTTGCCCCGTCGATCACCTTTGACGGGAGCAAAAAGGTATACATCGATCCTATAGGGGAGCGGTTCATCGTTACCGGGGCCTCTAACTGGCGCAGCAGCAATCCTGACCTCATTGCGTTTTCGCAGGTACTTGGGGTGGACACGGATATCCGGGAGAATAAGGAGGAGATCTTTTACAAGGACTCTGAGGGAAATGAGAAGAGCTATGTGCCGCCCCGCTATGCCTGCGACTATGAGTTCAATGTGACGATTCGGGTGGATTCCCCATGGTTTAGTGAGATCGAACTGGAGCTGAGCGACGGCAACCGCCCCGACAGCCCCTATACGGACCTGTACCGCCAATATGAGCAGAGAATGCACGAGCTTGCAGACATTCTGATGCGCCGGGATAACAGAAACCGGGTTTGGGACGGCGGCAGTACGATGAATCGGGTGGATAGCACGGGCATCCGTCAGGAAAGACCTGCTTCCGCGCCCAATGCTATGGGCAGCGAGACATGGGTATGCCCGTCCTGCGGCGCACAAAGCAGCGGAAAATTCTGCGCAAACTGCGGCACCCCCAAGCCTGTAGTCAGCTCCGGCTGTACAAACTGCGGGTGGAGACCCTCGGCGGGACAGGGTATGCCGAAATTCTGCCCGGAGTGCGGCAGGCCGCTTCGGTAAATCATGAAGCGCAAGGCGCGCATTGCTGCAGCGGTTGTGCTTGCATTCCTGCCGATTTTCGGGCTTTTGGGCTGCGGCGAAAGTGAAAAGTTTACTGCTGATGATCTTGTTTTGATCCATACCGTTTATTACGGAACGGAAAGGAACCCGGTGTATTGCTTTGCTTTAAAAAAGGAAGAAAATGGCTGGTTATTCTCTGCGGATTGCCTTGTGGGAGAGCAGAAGGAGCACTATGCCTCCTTCGAATCGTTTCCGGTACCGGCGGAGGATGCAGCGGGATTCCTTCAGATTATTAGCGAGGATGGCGAGATAAAGAAGCTTTACAGGCATCGCAATCCAATACGTTTTTTTCACATATCTGACGCACCGGCATGCAGCCTGGGAATGACTTTCTCTGACGGAAGCACGATGGAGAAGGAAGCAATACTCGGCGACAGGGCGCTTAATTATCTCTATGTGCTTGCCGACAGATATTATAAGGCGGCTGAAGGCTCAGCAGAGACTCCACCAGATACAGCAACGAGCTGAATATCATTATGCAAAAGCAAGAAAAGCTAAAAACAAACCGACGTTGTCAGAAAAAGGAGGAAAATTATGGCTAATCAATGTGCTATCTGTGGTGCGGACATCAATCTGATCCAAACGCAAAAGCTGTCGGACGGCAACTGCATTTGCCGCAAGAACTGCAGGAAAAAGGGCTTCAAGGTGTATGACTATGTGCATAGCAATCTTCCGGGTGTCAAGGCGCATCTTGCACAGGTGGAGCGCGGCACCAAGCTGTGGGAGCACTATTTCGTTCCGAGGGAGAAAGCAAAGGATAAGAGCAAAAAGCTGAAGCGCTTAGGCACCTATCTCTATGTGGCAGAGGATATCGGGCTGATGGCGTATGTGCAGAACGATTACAAGTTTATGATGTTCGGCAAGACCACCCGCGCCTGCGTGTACCGCATTGCCGACCTGCGCAGCTATAAGTATGAGGAGCAGCTCGTTAAAAACGGCGATAAGAGCGAGAAGAAGCCTTTTGCAAGACTCAGCTTTACCAATACGCAGGGCCTTTACGAATTCGTTCTCCCCATGAACAACAGAAAGGATTTTGAAGCGCTCAAAAAATACTTCGATACGCTGTTCGGCGTACAGAATACACTCGGCAACGCCTCGAACGTTTGGAAGCAGCAGATGACCGCAGTTAAGGATATCGCGGCAGGATTTTCTGCCACGGTAAAGGGAGAGGCCGATGCCGGCGACAAGGCGGCGCAGGCAATCGACTCCCTGGATGCCGCAATCTACGGCGACCGCACCGAGTGGATTCAGAAAGCAGATGCGGCCCTTGCGGCATTTAATGGGTGAATTTCTTTAAGAGAGGAGATCTATTCATGCAAACCTTGCAGGAATATAAATGCCCCTGCTGCGGCGGCGCGATAGCCTTTGACAGCACACTCCAGAAAATGAAGTGCCCTTATTGCGACACGGAGTTTGAAATGGAGGCGCTGAAGGGCTACGACGCCGAGCTGCAGAGCGAAAAATCAGATAATATGGAATGGGAAACCACGGCCGGTGGAGACTGGCAGGAGGGAGAAACCGACGGCCTGCGCTCGTATGTGTGCAAGTCCTGCGGCGGCGAGATCGTAGGCGATGCCAACACAGCGGCTACTGCCTGCCCCTTCTGCGGCAATCCCGTGGTGATGATGGGCCAGTTCTCAGGCGCTCTCAAGCCGGATCTTGTGATCCCGTTCAAGCTGGATAAAAAGGCGGCAAAGGCGGGGCTGATGAAGCACCTGACCGGGAAGCGGCTGCTGCCAAAGATTTTCAAGGATCAGAACCATATCGACGAGATCAAGGGTGTCTATGTACCCTTCTGGCTTTTCGACACCGATGTGGATGCGCAGGTGCGTTACCGGGCCACAAAGGTCCATACATGGAGCGACAGTGACTACGATTACACCGAAACCAGCCACTTTATGGTGCATCGGGGCGGCAGCGTCGGCTTTGAGCATGTTCCGGTGGACGGCTCCTCTAAAATGGCGGATGACCTGATGGAATCCATTGAGCCGTACAATATTTCGGATGCGGTGCGTTTCCAGACGGCTTATCTTGCCGGCTATGTGGCGGATAAGTATGATGTGACCGCCGAGGAAAGCGTTGACCGGGCAAATCAGCGGGTCAAGCGGTCTACCGAGGAGGTATTTGCCGAGACGGTAGAAGGGTATACCACCGTTACACCGGAAAACACCAATGTGCAGTTCCATGGCGGAAAGGCCCGGTATGCGCTTTATCCGGTGTGGCTTTTGAACACCACATGGAACGGCAACCAATATGTCTTTGCCATGAACGGTCAGACCGGGAAATTCGTCGGTGACCTGCCGATGGATAAGGCTGCGGCCAAGCGCTGGACGTTTTTGCTGGCGGCGATATTCTCAGTGGCTTCCTACGGCGTTGCGTGGGGCTTGCACCTGATAGGGCTGATTTAAGGAGGGGACGGAATGAAAAAGAAAATACTGACACTGTTGTTCTCGCTTATTCTGTGCCTTTGTATAGTGACTCCCGCCTTTGCAGCGCAGACGGATGGCTTCGCGAGCGAATATGAGCGCGTGCAGGACTTGGCGGGGCTGCTCTCCGGCAACGAGGAATCGTCGCTTGTGACAAAGCTTAATGAGCTCAGCGAGCGTCAGAAAATGGACATTGTCGTGCTGACCACTGACACGCTGGACGGGAAAACTCCGCGGGACTATGCCGATGATATTTATGATTACGGCAACTTCGGCTACGGCGAAAGCAGGGACGGCGCGCTGCTCCTTATCAGCATCGAGGACAACGACTGGTACATATCCACCTGCGGCTACGGCATTACGGTCTTTACGGACGCGGGCATTGAGTATATCGGCAAGCAGATAAAGGGAGATCTGTCCGACGGTAATTTTGCGGGCGCCTTTGATAAATTCGCCGATCTTTGCGATGACTTCATCACACAGGCAAGAACCGGCGAGCCTTACGATGTAAAGAATCTGCCCAAGGAGCCACTTTCCCTTATCTGGATCCCTATTGCCATCGTTGTGGGCTTCGTCCTATCCCTCATCATAGTGGGCAATATGAAAGCAAAGCTGAAAACGGTCCGCTTCCAGGCGGCTGCAAGCAACTACATAAAGGACAACAGCCTGAACATTAACGAGAGACGTGATCTGTTCCTGTATAACACTGTCACACGCACAGAAAAGCCCAAGAACGATGATTCCGGAGGCGGGAGCAGCACCCACACCTCTTCCTCCGGCACGACCCACGGCGGCGGGGGCGGCAAATTCTGATGCAGCTTTCCCCCTGCAAAAAATACTTTATAAAGGAGAGATAACCCGTGAGTATCTTTGATAAGCTGAAAAGCACAGCCGGGCAGGCGGTAAATGCCGCCGCACAATCCCTGGGCAGTAAGCGGGAGAGATTTACCTTTGCAGCACTGCCGGAGAGCCTTGCCGAAATGCAGGCACTTCCCGAGGCAAGCCTCGACACGCCCTTCAAGACGGCGGCACTTACAGTTCTCGCTTTGTGTGCATATGCGGCAGACAAGAGCATCGGAACGGAGATGCTGAATTGGCTGCGCGGACCCCGTCCGCTGAACGGACAGGAAATTTCTTTCCTGAATGACCGCTTCCGCGATGGCAAGACCTACCTGCCGTTCACCTATTTCGCCGGCTCCACACCGGACAACAACTACACACCCACCCAGCCGTATACGATTACCGTTGAGAGCAACCATGTGTCCGGCGAGGAGCAGGGGTATATGAAGCTGTTTATCCCTTGCGGCGGAGCGGACGCCCCCCGTCCTATCAAGATGCGCCAGCGGGGCAGCGACGGCAAGTGGTTCTTGTGGGAGCAGTATCTGCTGACGGGTGTGCGCACGCCGAAGGCTGCCGATCCGTGGGCATGATGGCTTGACAAGGAGGGAAAATATGGATATTCGGGGAATTTGGAAGGTCAAGGAGATCCGTGTGCCTACACCGGACGGAGTGAAGGTCTTCACCCCTGACAACCCGCCGCAGGAGGAACGGTTTGAGGGCAGCGCCGAGCTGATGGGCTATCGGACGGAGTTTGCCGAGGACGGTGTGCTCAACACACTTATGTTCGTGCCGGAGGAGATGCGCCAGGAGGCTGCCAAGCAAGGGGTGGAGGTCCGGGAGGACGGCTACGCCGCTGTTGAAAGCACGGTATGGAAGGAAGAGAACGGAAAGATCTACTATGACACGAAGATCGAGGGTGAAGTCCTCGGGGAAAAGGCCGATTCCTTTGCGGAGATTCCGGTCACAGAGGACGGATGCCTGCTGTATGGGCTGGGAATGATCCTTCTGGAAAGGGCCTGAGTCGAATACGGATGATCCCTATGTACAATTCATAAACGGGAGAGGCTTGCTGCGGCAAGCTTCTTTCCGAAAGGCACCGAATGTGATTCGGCGCCTTTCGGAAAGGAAGAATAAATGAAAAAGCTACTTTTATGTTTTATGTTGGTATGCAACTTCTTAATATCCGTTTCCGCTTGCGCTTCAAAACATAATAATTGTAGTAATAATTATTACGGAGGGGATCCCATGGATTTCAAAAGCTTTAAGCTGGTGCAAAGCGATATGACGGCGCAGCGTCGTGTTTACGAGGGATACAAAACGGAGAACGGCGTTCATTTAGAGTATTACATAAGCACGGATGAGTGGGATGATACCATTTCGGATTATGCGGAATGCCGTGATACCATCCGCATAATTGACGGAGACGAAAAGCTTTTCCAAAAGCTGTGTGAATTATTCGGTGATTGCAGAATTGAGAAATGGGCGGATTTTCACGGTTACGATTCTCAGGTGCTTGACGGTACCGGTATGAGTTTTAACGCTGTTCTGGCGGACGGTACGGAGGTGAATGCCGAAGGTACCAACAGCTTCCCGAAAAATTTTTCAACATTTATTCAAGAGCTTCGTAAGCTTATAACAACAGAAAAAATAACCTCGGTGAATTTTACCGACGGGGCCTATAAGATCACGCTACCGGAAAGCTGGATCGGAACGGTTACGGCAGAATTTTCGGAAGGTCGTGTTGCCTTCTTTGTAGAAAAAAACGACGGCGGCGAGCTTACCTTCTTTATAATTGACAACGATAAATATGGTTACTCTTCGGATTCTTATAAGGGGAGAATAGAGGTCGGCCGGCTTATATCCGGGGAGGATGTGCGGTTTATTACGGCCCGGGATCATTACGCCATTGCCTCCTATGCGGCTGAGGTTTCGGAGGAGGCGCTGGAGCTTTGGAAAAATTATGAAAGCGATAAGCTTTCTATCGTGAAAAGCCTCCGGGGTGTAAACGGGTATGCGTTTTATCCTGATGTAATTGCCGCCAAACGGCAGGATTTGCGATAACGGTTCCCGAGAGGAGAAAGAGTATGAAAAGACTGATAATTGCTTTTATTACATGGATGCTTGTGGGAGTAACGGTCACCGCAGCCTGGGCGGCAGGCCCGGCGAAGCCTGTGATTGAGGCGGAAATGCCGGATTGCTATAGCTATATCGGCGGCAGTGGGATCACTTTGTATACCAATGCCAGTGCGTCCGACGGCGGTACGCTGAAATATCAGTGGTATGTCACGGATATAGAAAACATGGCGATGATTCGCGCCATTGACTACGCAGAGGGAGACAGCTATCAGGTGCCGGAGGAATTGGGCGTGAAATGGTACTGCTATGCTGCGTGGAATGTGGCGGGAGGTGCAGAGAGTGAGCCCACATACAGCCGCTTGATCCGGGTGGAATTCTATGAAAACAACCCTGTCCATATCCACAGCTTTGGCCAGTGGATGGTAACTACGGAGCCAACCTGCGAGGAGTCTGGTATTAAGACGCGGGAATGCGACTGCGGCGTTACCGAACGGGCAGAGGTGCCTGCGGTGGGACATCATTGGGATGCGGGAACAATAACCAGGGAACCTACTCCAAAAGCCGATGGTGAAAAGACCTATAGCTGCCTTGTCTGTAAGGCAACTATGACAGAGCCGGTAAAATACAGCGGAAGTCTTGAAGGCGACAATGATGAAAAAAAGCAGCGTTGAGCCGGAAAAAGACATGAGTACCGATCTAAAAGATGACCACGAAAAAAATACAGAGCATAATTCTCCCGTGGAGAGCGAGAGGTTTTCTTTTCCGTGGTGGATCGTCGCCGTTATTGCCGCAGCGGTGATTGGTGGGGGTGTTTTGGCAATTGTTTTAATTCGGAAAGGCAATGATGAATAATGAAAAAAATCGTTCTGGACATTCAGAGCAGCTACGAAGGAGCGAAATGAGCAACTATCTACGCAGCAGCGCCGGTCGGAAACCCGACCGGCGCTCTTTTATCGGCTGTTGATGTGGGTGTGGCAGTATTGGGTGCGAAAGGCAGTGGGATAATAATTTAATCACATAAGTCTATCACAGATAGTTGATGGGAATAACACGGTCATTGCCTTTCAGTGTGATAAGCCTGTCATAAAGGCAAATCACTCCGCC
>SFGY01000116.1 GCA_004556455.1 Clostridiales bacterium
ACGGCGGAGGCCTCGCTCGACGCGCTGCAGGCTCTGGGCGAGCGCATTCTGAAAGTGACAGGTCCGGCTATTGTTCTGGTACCCTGACTTTTTCCAACAAAGTTCAGCCCGTTCTGTCTCTTACGGAATGGATCAGTTTCGCCGGAGCGTTTTCATCAAGCTCTGAAAACGCTTTTTGACTGCATTTTTAAAGTTTTCATTTTTTCCCCATTCTTTCATAAGCATGTCTGTGTCGATAAAAGGCCCGTGGAGCCAGGCAGACCTGCTATAATAGAAATACTTGTGAGCAAGTGCAGGAAAGAAGGAAAATCTATGGCTAAACTTACTGTGAATACCAAAGCCCTCGAAAGCATGCTCTTTATCTGGGCCAGTCTCGCCGACAGGGAGAAGCTGCCGGACGCCTTTTTTATCGAGCTTTCAGAAAGTCCGGAAATGGCGGCGGCTTACGATGAAAACTTCGATGCCAATGGCTTTCGCAAGGTGCTTTCCGCCCTCGCCAACCGCGAACTGCTGAATGGCGCGACGCAGCGTGAAAAACGTTTCTGGAACAACAATATGTGGATGACGGAAGATCTTGAATTTACCAATATGATGGTGGAACCCCTCAAGACCCTGAACCTCGACGAGCGTGCCGCAGAAATCTGCAAGGCGGCGGGCAGCGATGAATGTGAAGTCATCTTCTACCCCGGTTGTGACGAATTTGCCACACGCAAAGGGAATAAACTCTACATCAATTTTTTCAAAGTCCAGCTCGATATCATGAACCCGGATGCGCCGCCGACCCTCGAAGGGCAGAGCATTCCCGACTACATTGAAGCCAGGTTCAAAGCCTGAAAAAGCTTTTAGCAGCCTGCGATTCTTTATGCCTCGCTGAACGGGGCATAAATTTTGAGCAAAAACAGTTTTAAAAACAAACTTAAAATACAGCCTAAATCGATTGAGGAAATGTGAGAAAAGATGAAAAACAAAGTCGATCTTGAATTTTACACACGCCTGCAATATCCCGGCCTCATGAAGGCCAATCCTTCGCGCCAGGCCGTGGCCTTTACGCTGGTCCGTGCCGACATGAAGGAAAACACCTATCCTTCGAGCCTTTGGCTTTACGATGGCCGCGATCTGCGCAAGCTGAGTCCTGACCCCAAGCTGACCTCTTTTATCTGGGAGGACGATAAAAATATTCTCTTTGCCGGTCAGCGCGGCGAAGCTGCGGCGAAAGAGGCCGAGGCCAAAGCTCCCGAAACGGTCTATTACCGTTTGCGCATCGACGGAGGAGAGGCCGAAAAAGCCTTTACGCTGCCCTTTGCTGTCGAAAGGATTGAAGCGCTCGGCGACCGCCTCTACCTGGTACTGGCAAGTCTTGAGGAAGGGTTGGAAGACAGCTGGCTCTTAAAGGACGAGGAGCGTCAGAAGCGCTTTAAGGACGAGAACGAACTCTCCTTCCGTCATCTCATGCACCGTATTCCCTTTTACACCAACGGCGGCGGCTTTTGCTATAAAAAGAGATCTGCGCTCTTTATTTTCGATGCGGATAGCGCTGCCCTCTGCCGCCTGAGTGCAAAAGATATGGACGTCTTCGAATTCAGCCTTTCCGAAGATAAAAAGCGCTGCGTGGTACTGGCCCAGCATGTGTCTCCCCGCCAGCAGCTCGCCAACGGGGTCTGGCAGATCAAGCTGCCCGACCGCGAAGCGATGAAGGCTCAGACCGATCTTTCTTCTGAGCTGAGGGAACTTTATCCGGACAAGGACTATAACATCATGGAGGTCTGGGAAGCCGAGCCCCGTCAGGGAGAAGCTTCACGCCTGCTGGCTCTGGCCACGGATATGGCTCGCTACGGCTGCAATGAAAGTCCCAAACTCTACGAGCTTTCTCACGAAGGCGCGAAGTTGACCTTGCTCAGCGATGAAGAAATTCAAATCTGGGATGCTCTGAACACGGACCTCTGTCCCTCGGCCGCGCCCGGACTTGACCTCATCGACGGTCATCTTTACTTTACCCACAGCGAGGGCACTCAGACCGTACTCTGCCGCATTTCCCCGGAGGCTAAGCTGGAGCGGCTCTACCGCGCCCCCGGCGTCATCGCTTCCATCGCGGTCATGGCTGATCGCATCCTCTGCTGCGGCCTCTTCAATCGTCAGGCTCCTGAACTCTATGCGCTTGTGCCGGGTGATCAGCTCTTTACCGCAGAAAAGGTCAGCGCTTTCAACGAAAAAGTCATGAGCGAAACCGAATTTGCGACCCTGGTCCATGTGAACGGGGAGAGTGGGGACGACCCCATTACAGGTTATGTCCTGCTGCCGGCCGATTATGACGAAACGAAGCGCTATCCGGCGATTCTGGATATACACGGCGGCCCCCGTACGATTTACGGAGAAATCCTTTTCCACGAGATGGAGTACTGGGCGGCCAACGGCTACAT
>SFGY01000117.1 GCA_004556455.1 Clostridiales bacterium
TCGCGTTGCTTCGAATTAAACCACATACTCCACTGCTTGTGCGGGCCCCCGTCAATTCCTTTGAGTTTCAACCTTGCGGTCGTACTCCCCAGGTGGATTACTTATTGTGTTAACTCCGGCACGGAAGGGGTCAGTCCCCCCACACCTAGTAATCATCGTTTACAGCGTGGACTACCAGGGTATCTAATCCTGTTTGCTACCCACGCTTTCGAGCCTCAGCGTCAGTTAAAGCCCAGCAGGCCGCCTTCGCCACTGGTGTTCCTCCTAATATTTACGCATTTCACCGCTACACTAGGAATTCCGCCTGCCTCTACTTCACTCAAGAAAAACAGTTTTGAAAGCAGTTTATGGGTTAAGCCCATACATTTCACTTCCAACTTGCCTTCCCGCCTACGCTCCCTTTACACCCAGTAATTCCGGACAACGCTTGCCACCTACGTATTACCGCGGCTGCTGGCACGTAGTTAGCCGTGGCTTCCTCCTTGGCTACCGTCATTATCGTCACCAAGGACAGAGGTTTACAATCCGAAAACCTTCTTCCCTCACGCGGCGTCGCTGCATCAGGGTTCCCCCCATTGTGCAATATTCCCCACTGCTGCCTCCCGTAGGAGTCTGGGCCGTGTCTCAGTCCCAATGTGGCCGTTCAACCTCTCAGTCCGGCTACCAATGAGTCCATCTTAAAGCGGATTGCTCCTTTGATACGATCATGATGCCATGTCCGTATGTCATGCGGTATTAGCGTCCGTTTCCAGACGTTATCCCCCTCTTTAAGGCAGGTTACTCACGCGTTACTCACCCGTCCGCCACTCAGTTATCCAAAAGCAAGCTTTCAAATAACTCCGTTCGACTTGCATGTGTTAGGCGCGCCGCCAGCGTTCGTCCTGAGCCAGGATCAAACTCTTAATTTATTCGTATCATATCATGGTCTCCCATGCTATAACCTCAGATTAAGGTCTCCCTCGCTCGATTCGTTACTGTCGTACTTTCTCGTAGAATTAAATCGGGTTCGATTTATTTCTTCTCGCTATTTCCTTACATTGTTTAATTTTCAAGATCCCTTCGCTGCCCTTTCGGACAACCCGCTCTCTCGGATCGACTCGATTATTATATCACTCTGCCGCCCCTTTGTCAAGCACTTTTTTCGGATTTTTTTCGAAGCTCTTTCAAGCTCGCTTCCCTTCGTGCCTGTCCTCCGTGACAGCTTTGTTATTATACCGCGTTCCTTCCCCTTTGTCAACCCTTTTTTTCCGATTTTCTAAAGAAAGTTTTTTTCTTTTCTTAAATCGTTTTTATTCTTTTATATCTCATCGATAACTCTTCATAATTTGAAAAATTCTATTATAAAAGCGTGGACGTGTCCAACCCACAAGGGCATCTGTGTTTATTTTGTCCGCAGTTGAAGCAATTCTTGATTTGAAACATCGTCTTCCGGTTTTTATGGGCATTCAGTCCCTCGCTTCCTTATATATGATAGTACGCCGCCGTTTGAAAACAAAAAACTTTTCGTTAAAATCCCGTTGACAAAGCGCGCTTTGTGTGTCAGAATAGCCGCAGAAGAAAGCGGCTTGAGCTTGTCCCCAAGAGGATCGCCCATGGCAGGGGGATATCCCTGCTATAAATATCCCGGCAAATTTGGCTGCAGTGGAATCTGCAATACATTCAAACCGCCGCGTATGCCGCCGTTTGAACATTCTAAAGGAAGTTATGGTCAGGCTGAAGCCGCACTCTATTGTAAGGAAAGGTTGATTTCACATGTCAAAGCCCTATGTGTTCGCAGGTTACACAGTTGCCTCCGGACTCCCCTCTATCACAGAGAGTCAGGCCAAGCGCCTCACGCATTTAAACGTTGCCTTCGGCATTGTTAAAGATAAGCTGATTTCGGTTGAAGCCATTGAATACTATTTTCGTTTCATCCCGCGGCTGCGCGCATACAATCCGGATTTGAATATTTTGCTTTCAACCGGCGGCGGAAACCAGATCGGCCACGGCGAGGCCACCGCAGACGCAGAATCGCTTGCCTCCTTTGTGGAATCCACCATGGACGTTGTGCGGAAATACGATTTTGACGGTATCGACTGTGACTGGGAATTTCCGGGATACTACGGCAATAAAGAGGAAAAATATCAGCACACGGCGCTGCTTACCGCCTATCGAAACGAACTCGACCAGTACGCAAAGGAGCGCGGCAGAAAGTGCTGGCTTACCATTGCGGCGGCAGCCGGACAGTGGTTTTTAGATGATGTGGAGATGGAAAAGATTCATCCGATGCTGGATTTTATGAATCTGATGACGTACGACCTGCGCGGCTGGGCGCAGCCGACCGGCCACCATACCAATCTATATGAACCGGAAAACGCACCGATCAAATTCAGTACGCAGAAAGGAGTTGAGCTCCTGCTGAACGCAGGCGTTCCGGCTCAAAAAATTGTGATCGGCGCAGCGTTTTACTCAAGGCGCTGGGACGGCGTAAAATCGTCCGAAAACCATGGACTGCATCAGGAGGCTGAGACCGACGGCGGATTCGGCCCCAACTATACAGAAATTGCACTGATTTACGAGAAAAGCCCGTCCTTTGTGAAATACTTCGACGAGACGGCAAAAGCCCCCTGGCTCTTCGACGGATATTCCTTTATCTCCTACGACGACCCGATGTCGCTTCACTACAAAGCGGAATACGTCAAAGCGCAGAGCTTGGGCGGCATGATGTACTGGCAGCACACGGCAGACGCGACCGGATCGCTGTTCAATGCGATCTATGACGGTTTATTCCTGTAAACCTTTGCATTCTTAAAAAAACGTGATATACTAAGCAGGTGCAGAACGGTTGAACTGCACCCCATTTGTTAGACAGTGTGGTATACTATCTAACGAATGGGGTGTTATATTATGCCAAAAGGAGTACCAAACAAA
>SFGY01000118.1 GCA_004556455.1 Clostridiales bacterium
CCGTTTAGCCACCGAAGTTCCGGTGATCCCCTCATCAGCATAGATGTCAACCATCCGCCATTCGGCCTTGCTTGAGATCAGCTCCGTGTAGTAGCGGTTTTGGGCCGCAAAGGAATTGAGTTGATCCTCGGAGTCCGAGCTGACACGAGTATGCATATCAACATGATTAGCGCAATCAGCAACCAAGGGAAACTGCATTTCCTTCTTTACTCCGATGCTATTGATTCAGACCGTCTAATTTCTTTCATGAATGCCATCATAAAAACAGCCGCAGGAAGACGTGTATATCTGATACTGGATAACCTGAAGGTACATCACAGCAATAAGGTATCGGCTTGGGCCAAAGAGCATGAAGCTCAAATCCGCCTGTTCCACTTGCCACCATATTGCCCTGAATACAACCCTGATGAATATCTCAACAATGACTTGAAGCGGAATCTGGGGACACAGGCGATGGTTAAGACAGTCCAGGAATTAGAAGAGAATGCAACGGAAGTGCTGAACCAGTTTTCAGCGGACACTGAGCATGTGAAGTCCAATTTTGACCACCCGAAGCTCAAACCTTACAAGCTGGACTGATTTGTGATTATTTTATTGCCGGAGTAATAATATCAATATCGAAAAATCTGCGCCGTTGGGTGCGTTAGGGGGCTTGCGTTGTGGGCTTAAAGGATAAAATGATTAAAAAAGCGGCAGAAATAGAGGAAAGACGGCCCCAATTTACTCCGCTGGAACTGAACGAGGGCAATGTCCAGGCCATCTTCAATCGGTGCCTGCGGAAAGAGGACAGTAAAGAAATCACAAGAACAACGCTGTTCTCCCGTGTTCTTGGATATGCTCCGGAAGATGAAATCGAAATAGCATTTGATAAAAATGTACTATTAGAGAATGAAAAGAATATAAGATACTTATATGGCCAGCTGAAAGTTGTTCACACAGCTGAAAGTAAAACCAACTGCTTATCCTTAAATAATTTTAAGACCGCCTATCAGGGTACCATTTGGGCCCAAAGTAAATCCAGCTTATTGGAATTACTATATTTAGGTTGTAATAGTGCTTTGGGGTTAGGTTATCGATTTAGTAAAAAATATAATGATACCACAATAATCAGCAGTGACATTACCCCCACCCTCTCCCCGAAAGACCCCGCCTTCCCCGCATGGTGGGAGACCCACAAGTCCGAGTGGGAAGCGTAAAACCAAACAAAGCCGCAAGCCCCACGGGGTTCAACTCCCGTGGGGCTTGTTTTCGTCAATCGCCGCATATGACGCCTGCACGGACCGCACTGCGTTACGCACACCGGCCATTGGCCGGCACGATCCTGTTCCGTGCTTTGCCGTTATGGGCCGATCCGCGTGGGGCGGAAAGCGTCCGGTCAGGCCTTTTTCTTTTCGAATTTCTCACCGGGGCAGCGGCACAGGGGGCAGATATAGCCCTCCGGAATGACCTCGCCGGTGTAGTGATAGCCGCAGATGGGGCAGATCCAGCCCTCGTCCTCCGCCATGGTGCGATATACGGTGGCGGTGGGAGGCGGCGCGAAGGAGCCTTTCTGCAGGAACTCGTCCATGGTCATCAGGCGCGCGTCGCTGAGGACCTCGCCCTCCACGGCGTCGCAGATGAACAGGTAATAGTTCTTCACAGGAACGGTCTCCGTGACCTTCAGGCTGACCCAGGCGGCCATATTATCGGTCAGGTAGGGGTTCCCGGCGGCATCCTGACGGAAGTTCAGCCCGGCGAATTTGTCCACGATGCGGCCGGATTTATGGCCGAAGGTCTTCAGCAGCTCCTTGTCGGCATCCTGGCCCACCATGGAAACGGCCAGCGTGCCCGTTTTCAGCAGCGCGTCGCAGGTGCGGTTGTCCCGGTTGAGGATCACCGCGCACTTGCGGGGATTCCCGCTGGTGATCTGGGAGAAGGAGCTGATGAGGCATCCATAGTTGCGGCCATCTTCCGCGACTGCCGCGATATACAGGCCATAATTCAGCTTTTCAAATACATTGCGATCCATAAAATATCTCCTTTCTTATAGTGGTTTTTATTTGCATTATACACTTCTTTTTGGCAAAACACAAGCGGAAATTGTCTGCCTCCCCGCGCGGCAAGTTTTAATATGTAATTGCAGGGTACGGAAGTCCGCACGGCGCTCTGTGCCCTGCAAATTTTATACAACGGAAGGCTTGTACAGCGATGAAAATAATTGGTTTCCGCAAAAGTAGTTTTAAGGGTAATGACGGCACGGTTGTTTCCGGTGTGCATCCAGGCCCTTTTCTTCTGCTTATCCAGTATCACGAAACCCTCATTTAAGAATGTAGTTTCAAGGAAACTCAGGATCACTTCCTTGTGTATTTTGCACAGCAAGAACAACTTGATGATGCGCAGAGCTCACTTGTTTTTTGATTCTTCAGTTGTGTCAGAGTGCACCTTCCAGCAAGTCCGTTACAACCTGATTGAGCTGTGCAGAGTTCTTGGAGGTAATCACGGGAACGCCAGTTTGGCTCTCGATAGCTTTCCGTGCATCACCGGCCACCTTGCCTCCAGCGCGCGCCACATTAATGTTTTCCGAAAAAGTCTCCGGTGCTTTCTGCTTGGATATCTCCGTAGTAGTGGCCTCCGCCAGCATGTTCAGTACCAGTTCCAGCGTGGTCATGTTATCACGAAGATTTTCCTTTTT
>SFGY01000016.1 GCA_004556455.1 Clostridiales bacterium
GTCCGGATAACCAAAGGTGAAAATTTCAACCTGGCCGCGAAGACCTGGGGCTTTTTCGTCCCAGAGACGGAGAAGTTCGGGCATATGGGGGTCAAAAGAGGGGAGAACCACCTTGGCGCCAGGCTGCAGCCTGGCCAGAAAGCGGGCAAAGGCGTCGATGACATCGTGCATCTCCGGAAAGATATCGACATGGTCGTGGCCGAGGTTTAAGACGGCAGCGATTGTGGAATAGAAGCTGAGAAAGCTGTAATTAAATTCGCAGGCCTCGGAGATCATCAGCTGAGAGCCTCCGGCGTGGACGGTCGAGCCGAAGCGCTGGAGTTCCGCGCCGAGGTGAATGGTGGGATCAAGTCCGGCGTCCAGGCAGATGGAAGAGAGCATGCTGACCGTGGTGCTCTTGCCGTTGGTTCCGGCGACATTGATTACGGCGGGAAACTCACGGTTCAGAAGTCCCAGCCAGTCGGCTCGCTCCAGAGTTGGAATGCCCGCCTCTCGAGCTGCAAGCAACTCCGGATTATCCGCCGGAATAGCCGCAGAAAAGACCACAGCATCAGGCCGGAAGCGGAGGATGTTTTCGCCTTCCTGGCAGGGAGCGATCTCCGCGCCAAGCGAGCTGAGCTTATCGCAAAGATCGTTGGGGTGATTATCAGAGCCGCCGACCTTTTGTCCGCGCGCCAGAGCCAGTTCGGCCAGGCCGGACATGCTGATGCCCCCGACGCCGATAAACCAGATGCGCTTGCCGGGCGAGAGCAGAGGCTGGTAAGGATGAAAGTCGTCTAACATATAAAATGTCCCCTCTTTGATAAGTATCCTTATTTTAGAATTTTAGAGTGTTAAAGGCAAAGGGAGCGTTTTGCTTTTAAAACTTTCAGAGCGTTCCTCTCCGTCGGCCTGAAGTTGCTAACATTCTTCTTTACTCATTGTTTTTTCGTGAAACAAAACAATGAGCGAACTTTGACCGAGCGTGAAGTCTGAAAAAAGTAAAGAATCAAATCAACTAGTATAGCGATCTCTAAATGAATGAGCACTAAGATTTCGTAAAATACCTGATATTCAGGCGTTTGACGAAAATATAAAATCAAGCTATTTAAAACAGAAATACTAGTTCATTTTTAAAATCACATGAAATGCGGGTTATTCTAACAGTTTCGTGCACATACAGAAATATGTGTTTCTAAAACTGCATAAAACAATAGTGAATTTACGTGTTGCGTGCTATTATAGAAATAAAAGGAGTCGCCGAATGGAGCTATACAAGGAACTAGCTAATTTGCGCTGTTTTACCCATCGGGATTTGGTGCAGCTTGTCGGTTCAGAAAATGCGGCCAGATGGCAGATACGAAACTATCTAAAAAAAGGATATATCGAGCGTATACGGCGAGACCTGTATGCGGTTATCAGTCTGGAAACTGGGCAAGCAATACCGAACCGTTATCAGATAGCTTCTCGTGTGACAGATGCCTCGTATGTGTCTCATCATAGTGCATTTGAATTTTATGGTTATGCCAATCAGGTTTTCTATGATGTTTATTTCAGCAGTGAAAAGCGTGTGAAGGCATTTGCGTATGATGGATTAACATACTGTCCTTTGACATATCGGGGAAATTTGGGCGTAACGGAAACGAATACCGGCGTTCGAGTAACTTCAATAGAACGGACGGTAATAGACAGTATTGCAGTTTTTGAAAAAATAGCAGGTTTGGAAGAATTGTTGCGTTGCCTTCTCTTAATACCTGTTCTTGACAGTGACAAACTGCTTGCTTCTTTGGAGTTATATGGTCGTGGACAGTTATATCAAAAGACCGGATATATTCTTGAATCGCTACAGGATGAATTAACTCTGCCGGAGTGTTTTTTCGCAGAGTGCGAAAAACGTTCATCTTCCAGCAAAACATATCTCTTTGAAAAACAGGATGACTTTATTCTTTTTCCTAAATGGAAGCTGTTCGCACCCAAAGAACTGAAATCAATTGTTAACAAGGGGATAACTGACTATGATGCAGTTTGATCGTATTTTACTCGGTAAGCAGGCCAAAGAGCTTGGCTTTGTCCGAGATACCTTTGAAAAGGTCTGCCGTCTCGCCGATGTTCTGACTTTTATGGAGAGCGATCCACTGTTGGCGGAAAGCCTTGCTCTAAAAGGTGGCACGGCAATCAACCTGACGATTTTAAATTTACCTCGCCTTTCTGTTGATATTGATCTCGATTTTTCAAAAGATGTTTCGCGAGAGCCTATGCTTGTAGAGAGGAAACAGATCTTTTTGCATATCAAAAAGTATATGGAGGCTACAGGTTATTCGCTTAGTTTCAAATCAAAGAGATATCATGCGTTGGATTCTTTTGTGTACGAGTATATCAATGCGGGTGGAATGAAAGACAACCTCAAAATAGAGATCAACTATATGCTACGCTGCCATGTCCTCCCCGTATCACGAAGAACGGCCTGCCTCCCCTGGACCAGCCAGACGCTTACCGTTTTGAGCGTTGATCCGATGGAGATTTTCGCCGCAAAAACGGTAGCGCTCCTGAATCGTGCTGCACCGAGGGATCTCTATGATATGTTCAATATGTGGAAGTTCGGATTGCTTGACGAAATACAGGAGAGCCTTTTCAAAAAGTGTGTCATGTTCTATTCTGCCATTGCCTCAGAAATAGTACCGGAAGAATTTAATCTTAAAGGCTTCGAAAACATATCGCCCCATAAAATTAAAACGGATCTGACGCCCGTGCTTCGCCGGGGAGAACGTTTTGACCTTGCCAATGCGCAGAAGCAGGTAAAAACTTATCTGTCCGATATACTCAAACCAAAGGATGCAGAGCTTGCCTTTTGGCGGGCCTTTGCGGACGGAAAATATCAACCGGAATTGCTTTTTGAGGATCCTGACATTCTTGTAAGAGTTGAGCGTCATCCGATGGCACTCTGGAAGTGTGGAGGGCGCGACACTGTACACCAGGAAAGACCGGAAATATAAAGACTATATGGCAAGAGCTGTCTTTCGTAGCAGCTTTTTTTCAATTCATTCACGCCGTGTTTTCGGGCGATTTGAGAGGCTGGAGCTGTTTTTTTCAGCTTTTTCCTAACGCAATGCACAAGAATTGCTTGCATCTTGGACAACATTCCCTTAAACTTGCATTTATGAACGTTTCTTCTTCGGGGCTTTCGCCCGGAAGCAGACGTTAAGGGAAGAGGTTCTGACAGAGTATTTCTGTCGCTGAGTATCAGCGAATTTTGCTGTCCACCGCTTCTGACATCACAGCAGGTTTGATAAGATCGGGGGGAGGTTTACTCTCCCCGTCTCTGCTATAAGGTCGGAATAATAATAAACGATGGTCAACAATATTTATGCAAGACTGCAGGACGAATCCTTTAATTCCTGAGGAAGGTCGTATAAGGGGGAAAATATGGCAATTCTGAAGTATGTATTGCGTCGTTTGCTGAATCTGATCCCTGTGCTGATCATCATCTCCATGCTTCTTTTTGGACTTTCCAAACTGATGCCCGGCGATCCGGTTCTGATGATGATGCCGCAGAAGGGATTTAAGACAGCAAAAGCTAAACAGGAGATGTACGAAACCATTCAGAAGAAATACGGTTTCGACAAGTCCATCCCGGAACAGTATGTCAACTGGGTTGTGAGAACCGTAAAAGGAGATCTGGGCGAATCGACAAAGTATCGTCGGCCGGTCACGCAGCTGCTCGGCGAACCTCTTGTCAACACGCTGATTCTCAATATCGGTGTGACGATTCTCTCCTTTCTGATATCGCTGCGCATAGGTATAAAATCTGCCGTGGGGAGGGGGAGCTTCTATGATAAGTTCTGGCAGGTCGTCTCCCTGGTCGGCATATCACTGCCCACCTTTTTCTTTGCTCTTATTCTCATCTACTTTTTCTCATTCCAGTTAGGCTGGCTGCCGCCCGGGCAGATGCCGCGTAATATCCATGATATCGGGGAGTGGACGCTGCACCTGATCCTGCCGACGCTCACACTGCTCTTTGGCAGTCTGGCCAGTACGTCCCGCTATGTGCGTAACTCCATGCTGGATGCGCTGGGTCAGGATTATATCCGCACAGCCAGAGCCAAGGGTCTTTCTGAAAGAAAAGTCATTTATTCTCACGCTTTTCGCAACGCGCTGATCCCTGTAGTCACGATTGTGGCCTGGTCGATTACCGGCCTTCTGGGTGGCGCAGCGATTACAGAGACAGTTTTTTCATATAACGGTATCGGCCGCTTCCTGATTGCATCAGTGGTCGCCCGTGACTATAACGTGGTCATGGCGCTGAATATGATGTATGCCGTTTTATCCGTCCTGGGCAATCTGCTCATGGATATCGGCTATTCGCTGGTTGACCCCAGAGTTCGTCTTGAGTAGGAGGGCTGAAAAATGAAGAAAAAAGAATCGTTAAAGACCGCTCCGGACGAAAAAAAGGTCAAGAGCGGGACGGATATTCTCAAAGAAGAGGCGATCCTCTCACCGGGACGTATGATCGTCCGGGCCTTTTTGCACAATCGTCTGGGTATGATCGGGCTTATCGGCTTTATTATTATTTTCCTGATTATCTTCGTGGGCTCCAGCCTCATTCCTTTTGACGCTTACTTTACTAACGGCGTCATGCGCAATGTGCGTCCGGGCTACGGCTACATGAGTATCCCCAAAGAGATGCTGGAAGAAGGCATCAAGGATATTTCGGTCAGCACAACGACTTCCATGGGCATATCGCAGGCTGGCAAGTTTTACACCTGGGGTCATGATAATATCGGCAATCTGGAGATGCCGGAAAAAATCCAGAAAGCCATTGAAGGTCAAAAAATCGATCAGGTCGCCGCGGGCGATCGTCATATGCTCCTGCTCACCGAAGACGATCAGGTTTTTGGCTGGGGCGCTAATGAATTCCATCAGTGTGAGATGCCCAAGGACAAACAAAAGCTGGTGGAAAAAGAAGGCCTCGCCAAGATTGGCGCAGGCGATGCGTATTCCGTCGGTCTGACCGATGAGGGCACGATTTTTGTCTGGGGTTCAACTCTGCCGAACCGTCTGAACCGTATTCCGGCGAACCTCAATGGTCAGGTGAAGGACTTCCGTACCGGAGCCATCAACATCATGCTGCTTCTGAAGGACGGCTCGCTCAGAATTATCGGCTCAAAAGGTTCTGAAATTGATACCGCGATGCCGAAACACCTGCTCAAGCCCGGCAACGATATTGTCTCTTTTGCCCGCACTCAGTACAGCGGTGTGGTGGCCTATGGAGATGGCAGTATTGAGGCCTGGGGCAGCCGTAACGAGAATGCAGTCAATTTTCCTGAGATGGAAGGTAAAGTTATCGAGGTGGGCGCTGGCCGTCTGCACCTTTCTGCTCTGACTGATCAGGGCAGGGTGTACTCCTGGGGTCCAGATACCTATGGTTCGACCCATGCGCCGCAGATGGATGATGCGGAAAAGCTCTTCTGTGGTTACTACAATAACTATGCCGTGGAGAACGGCGGACACAGCTATAAAGCCTGGGGTCTTAACGGCATGATCCTGGGCTCCGATGACACGGGTCGCGACCTTTTTGTCCGCCTGATTTATGGTGGCCGCATGACCCTTATGATTGCCTTTGTTTCGGTTCTGATCTCCATTGTCCTGGGCATCATCGTCGGCTTGATCTCCGGTTTCTATGGCGGCTGGATCGACAACCTGCTCATGCGTTTCTCGGAAATCATCGCCTCCTTCCCCTTCTATCCGTTGGTGATTACCCTGGCAGCTGTTCTGCCTGCCGATTATTCTCAGTACAAACGTCTGGCCATGGTTATGGTGCTGCTCGGTGTTCTGGGCTGGACGGGGACTGCAAGGCTCATCCGCGGGCAGATCATTGCGGAGCGAGAAAAGGACTACATTACCGCGGCAAAGGCCCTGGGTCTGCGCGATAAAAAAATCATCATCTCGCACATTCTGCCGAACGTGATGTCCATTATCATCGTTAACTTCACGCTGGGATATGCGACTAACCTGCTGGTTGAAGCCGGTCTCTCCTTCCTGGGCTTCGGCGTGGTCGAACCGCTGCCATCCTGGGGCAATATGATGACCAGTGCTCAATCTTCCGATGTCATGCAGATTTACTGGTGGCGCTGGATTTTCCCTGGCCTGGCCGTGTTCCTCACCGCCCTGACCGTCAACCTGATCGGCGATGCCCTGCGTGACTGCATGGACCCGAAAGCTTTGGAAAGGTAGGCAGTATATGGCCTTATTGGAAATCAGAAATCTACATACCTATTTCAGCACCAAGCGTGGTCTTATCAAGGCTGTAGACGGTGTCGATCTCAGCATAGAAGCCGGCAAAACCCTGGGTCTCGTCGGGGAGTCCGGTTCAGGTAAGAGCCAGACAGCCATGTCGATCATGAAGCTCTTCGAGAAGAATCAAAAGATCTATCAGGGTGAGATTTTCTTCAACGGCGAAAAAATATCGGACAAAGATCCGAAAGCCATGGAGGACATACGTGGTAACGATATTTCCATGATCTTCCAGGAGCCTATGACCTCGCTCAACCCGGTTTTTACGGTAGAACGCCAGCTCAGTGAGGCGCTCATGCTGCATCAGAACATGAACAAGGCTCAGGCTGCAGCGCGCAGCCGCGAATTGTTGCGCATGGTCAAGATTCCCAACCCGGATGTGGTCGTCAAGCAGTACGCTTTTGAACTATCGGGCGGCATGAATCAGCGCGTGATGATCGCCATGGCTCTGGCCTGCCGACCCAAGCTCCTGATTGCTGACGAACCGACGACGGCGCTGGATGTGACGATTCAGGCACAGATTCTCAAATTGATGAATGATCTGAAACACGAAACGCATGCGGCCATTCTTTTCATCACCCATGATCTTGGCGTCATCAATCAGATGGCCGACGACGTGGCGGTGATGTACTGCGGCCAGATTGTCGAATCAGCTCCGGCCGAATATATTTTCCAGGATGGCAGGACGCGCTACCAGCACCCCTACACCGAGGGTCTGCTGCGCTCCATTCCGGCTATTTCGACGGATCGCAGTGAGCGCCTGGACGTCATTCCCGGTTCCGTGCCTCATCCCCTCAACATGCCCAGTGGCTGCCGTTTTGCGGATCGCTGCAAATATGCCTGTGACTACTGCCGTGAGCATATGCCGGAACTTGTGTCCGTCTCGGCCGAGCAGAAGATTCGCTGCCATTATCCTGAAAAAGGCAGGCGACAGGAGGCCGGTGTTTTCAGTCCGGCGGAAACTGCCGCTGCGACCGATGATTCTGCAGAAGGGAGGAGCAGATAATGGAAAACAGCCAGGTTCAGAAACAGAATAAGGAAGCTTTATTTCGCATAAGGCATCTGAAAAAGTACTTTCCCATCAAGAAAAAATCGTTCAGTCGGACGCAGGATTACGTTCATGCCAATGAGTCCATTACCCTGGATATCTACAAAGGCGAAACGCTTGGTCTGGTAGGCGAGTCCGGCTGCGGAAAATCGACCTTTGGCCGCACTCTCCTGCAGATTTATCCGGCCACGTCCGGCTCCATTCTTTACTACGGCGCAACCATCGCCGATGTTAATCCGGCCTATGCGCGTCACGCAATTCGTCAGATTCCCAAAATCTTTACCCTTTACCTCGTGGAAAAGAAGGAAATGGATGAGCTTCTGTCCCGTCAGGATCAGTTAGCTGAAGGGGCCACTGATGCAGAACTCGATGAAAAGATTCTCAACAAGTCACGCGAGCTGGAAAACAAATTTGCCAATATGCTGCGCATCGCTGGCGGCCTCCTGGCCCACAAGGATCTGGAAAAAGTATCGGCGGCGCTGATGGCTCAGTTTGAGGCAGATGTAGCTGTGGCTAAGGTCCGCAATGAGATCAGGAATCTTGAAATTCAAAAAGAACTGAGTCCTACGGCGGCTGCCGAAGACGTGAAAAAAATCCATGAGTTGGAGGCTAAACTGCCCTCGCTGGAAGCGACAGCAGCGGCAAAGAAAGAGGCCGTAGAAGCGCTCCGTGAGGAAGCTCGAAACGAAGCCAATTTTGACGAACTGGAAGCTGAAAAGGATGAAGGACTGGATCTGAACAAGCTCAGCCGCGACGAAATTCGCCCCCTGCGCAAGGATATGCAGATCATCTTCCAGGATCCCTACTCCTCTCTGGATACCCGCATGACGCTGGGCAATATCATCGGCGAGGGCGTGATTGCTCACGGGATGCTGCCCCGTGCCAAGGGTGAAGAGTACAACAGCTATATTCAGGAAGTCATGGGAGAATGCGGACTGGCGCCTTATTTTATCCACCGCTATCCCCATCAGTTCTCCGGAGGCCAGCGTCAGCGCATCGGCATCGCTCGTGCTTTAGCTGTTAAACCCGGCTTCGTGGTCTGTGATGAAGCGGTTTCAGCTCTCGACGTCTCCATTCAGTCTCAGATCATCAATTTGCTCTCGGATCTCAAACGCGACCGTCAGCTCACCTATCTCTTCATCACACATGACCTCTCTGTCGTGAAGTACATTTCTGATCGCATTGCGGTCATGTACCTGGGCATGTTGGTGGAACTCACCGATTCAGACAAGCTTTTTGCGAAGCCCCTGCACCCCTATACGCAGGCTCTGCTCAAAGCGATACCCAGAACCGATGTCGAAAATCAGGAGATCAGCGTGCTGGAAGGGGATATTCCCTCTGCCGTCCACCCGCCCGAGGGCTGCCGCTTCCATACGCGCTGTATCTACTGTATGGAAAACTGCAGTCATTTTGAACCTGCTCTGCGTGAAGTGGAGGAGGGTCACTTTGTGGCCTGCCATCTGCTGGATATGCCCGAAGAGGAGCGCCGGAGCTATATGGCTCAGAAAGAAGAAGAAGATCTCGCCCGCAGTCATGAACTGGATGCAAAGGCCAGAGAGGCTCTTGCCCAGCATGCGGCGGCACAGGATAAGTGATTTTAAGATGCCGGCCAGGCAAAGGGAAAGATCATGTTCAGAGGACCTATAGACCCCTTAAAAGGTCTGAGTGAAAAAGAAATCAAGGCCGAAGAAAAAGAACGCCAGAAATTGGAAATCAGCAGAAAGGAAGAATGGCTGATGTACGTTCAGGCGCTCAAAATCCTTCTGCCTGTGGTTCTTCTGGTCTGTGCAGCTTTTTTTCTGATCCTGATTTTTTTTCATTAAAATCGTGAACGCCTGTTTCGTCGAATCAGATTAAGCGGAGGTCGTGATTTTCTGGCCCCTGATCATTTATTTTTTAGGAAGTAAATTGACCCAACTATAGCTTGAACGGATATGACAATTCCGTTACAATATGCATAAGAACGTGTGCTAATTTCGAGCGCTGACCTCTCGTCTGCACGAAATTTCAACGTTATTTAAAAGGAGGAATGAAACATGAGAAAACATCTGGCTCTTTTAGTCGCTTTGTTTATGCTCCTCGGCCTCGTGATGGGCATGCCCCTCACCATGATGGCTGAAAGCGAGACAAGTGCTGAAGAAACTGAAGCCGAAGCCGCCGAAGAAACGGCAGCCGAGGAAAGCGAGGCTCCTGCGGAGGAAGCTTCTGAAGAAGAAACCGAAGCTGAACCCGAAAAAATGGTCGACGCAGACACCCTGGTTGTGGGTGCGCCTGAACTGAACGCCGACTACATCAACGGTTTTGGCAACTCTTCCTACGACGTCTACATTAAGTACCTGCTTGGTAACTACGGCGGCGACTGCGGCTACTCCACCTTTTATGCGGATGAAGCCGGTCAGTTCAAGCTGAATCCCACGGTCTGCCCCTCTGATCCGGTCGTGAGCTCCAATGAAGATGGCACCAAGACCTACACCTTCGAAATTGTCAGCGATCTGGTCTGGAACGACGGCACGCCGATCACGGCGAAAGACTATGCCTTTGGCTTCTTCTTCGGGGCTTCTCCCGAATGGAAAAATCAGGGCGCTGACAACGCCAACGCTGCGGAAGATATCTTCGGCTTCGACGAATACCATGATGGCAAAACCCGTGTTTTCGCCGGCGTGACCTACATTGACGACACCCATTTCTCTGTGACCCTGAAAGCTGACAGACTGCCCTATTTCTATGAGACGGCGCTCGTTGCGGCTTCACCCACTCCGTTGCACCGCTATGCTCCCAACGTTGACATCGTCGGCAATGAACTTGTTGCCAAAGAAGGTTACGAAGTCACTGATACGGATAAAGAGAATGTTCTCGCAGCCGAAGAGAAAACTCTGGAGAGCAAGCAGGAAACCCTGAAAGGTGAACAGGAATGGTGGGACGGCGAAGACCAGGCTTCTTATTCCGATGATGAGAAGAAAGAAGAAGAAGATCTCCTGGCCTCTTATCAGCAGGCTGTCGATGAACAGACCGCCAAAATTGAAAAAATTAAGAATGGTGAAATCCAGCTCGATCCTATCAGCTCTCTGATGGTTGAATCCACCTACGATGTCGCCTACAACTACCGCTTTAAGCCTGACGTCACCTGCGGCCCCTACAACTTCGTTTCCTTTGAAAACCGCATGGCCAAGGTCACTCTGAATGACAAATTCAAGGGTAATGCGGAAGGCAAAAAGCCGACCATTAAGAATGTTGTTGTTCAGACCATTAACTCTGAACTCGAGATGGATTACCTGCTCTCCGGCTTTATCGATCTGCTCCCCGGTCTCACCGAAGCCAAAAAGATTGATAAGGGCAAAGAAAATGCGGATAAAGTTGGGTACTGCAATTATCCCCGTAACGGCTATGGTGTCCTTTCCATCCGCAACGACTACAGCCCGACCCAGTATGCTGGAGTCCGCAAAGCCATTGCTTACAGTATTGACCGCGATCAGTTCGTAGCAGAAATCTCCGGCGGCTATGCGGTTGTTACTGACGGCTGCTTTGGCATCAATCAGTTTGAATACCTCGACAAGGGCGAAGAAATTGAAGCGGATCCTGAATGGAACCACTACACACTGAATACTGATGCGGCTAATGCCGAGCTCGATAATTCGCCTTATAAATTTGAAGCCGACGGCGTAACCCCCTGGGACGCTGAAAAAGCTCAGCAGATGTACGACAGCAACAAAGACGGCTTTGATTACTGGCGTTACGATGAAAACAAAAAGCCCCTGCGCATCGTCCACTACGGCGCTGAAGGCATCGACACCACGAAGCTCATTCAGGTCATGCTCCCGGATAATGCCAAGCGCTGCGGCATGAACTACATCGTCAAGCCGGTCGACTTTGCAACTCTGCTTAACTCCTATTATGCTGCAGAGCCTGCCACCGCTGGCCCGGATGAGGCGACCTGCTTCAACATGGGCACGAACTTCGCGATTCCGGATGACAAGTATTATTCCTATCACAGCTCTCAGATCGGCGGCGGTGACAATCGTACCCGTGTGAACGATCCTGAAATTGATGAAATTCTTGTGAACATGCGTCAAAAGGATCCGACGGATGTCGAAGGCTGGGAAGAAGGCTGGGTGGCTTTCCAGAAATGGTATAACAAGAATATGCCTGATATTCCTCTCTACGCCAATGACTACCACGACTTCTTCACGCTGCGTGTCCAGGGTCTTGAATCCACTCCTATGTGGGACTGGTTCAAAGATATCTGTGACATCAGCCTGGGTGAAGTCAAAGCTGATGAATAAGCTCCCTCCAAAGGAAGCTCACAGAGCATAAGGTTTAAACAGACCTGCATTAAAGTGGGGGGAGGAAACTCTCCCCACTTTTTACTTGACAGGATCTTCGTAGCAATGATAGACTTCTCACGCGACCGCTCTGGGAAGGCTTATAAAGCTTTTGCTGCCTTTACACCGGGCGAGACTGTTTACAGGAAGGAAAAGAATAAAGATGTTCGCAATCATTAAGACTGGCGGCAAGCAATACCGTGTCAGTGAGGGAGACGAAATCTTCATTGAGCGGCTTCCCGGCGAGGCCGGAGAAGAGCTTCGTTTTGACGAAGTTCTGGCTGTAGGAGACGAGGGCTCCATGGTCTGGGGCACGCCTTTTGTGGAAGGCGCTGTCGTTACTGGCGAGCTTGTCAAACAGGGCAAGGGTAAAAAAGTCGTGATCTTCAAGATGAAATCCAAGAAGGCTTATCGTCGTAAGAATGGTCATCGTCAGCCCTACACCCGCGTGAAAATCAATAAGATCGCTCAATAAGCGGGCTTCACTGAGGCAGAAAGCAGAGGGAGAATTTTGATTTCCGCTCTTTTCGCCAAAGACCCGAGAGGGTTTATCTGCTCCTTTGAGTTCAGTGGACATTCGGGCTACGCCGAAGCAGGACAGGATATTGTCTGTGCGGGCATGAGTACGCTGGCTCAGTCCATCATTGGAAGCTTGGATGAGCTTCTCGGCGAAGCATTTTTCTCTTATGAGATTGATGCAGACAATGGCTTGATCCGCTGTCGTCTCTGTCACTATGAGAAACTCAGCAGGGAAGAGCAGATTCAGGCAAAAACCCTGATGTTTGCCGCTTATATCGGCGCTAAACAGGCGGAAGAAGCGTATTCTTCCTATATCAAAACAAGATGGCTTCAGGCCGAAGCCGCAGAAGATACGGAGGCATAAGATGATCAGATTAAACATGCAGGTTCTGGCCCATAAAAAAGGTGTCGGCAGCACGCGCAACGGCCGTGATTCTGAGTCCAAGCGTCTCGGCGCTAAGTTGGGTGATGGCCAGTACTGCCTGGCCGGCAATATTATTTTCCGCCAGCGCGGAACCAAAATTCATCCGGGTGAAAACGTCGGCATTGGCAAGGATGATACCCTCTTTGCTCTGATTGACGGGCAGGTTCGCTACGAACGCAAGGATAAAAAGCGCAAACAGGTCAGCGTTTATCCGCTTGCGTAAGCTCGCTGCTCATTTCAGCAAAGCTTCACCATCTGCAGGTCGTTTCTTTTAATATCCCTTGATACGGGAGGCTTTGCAGATTTAGCTTGAATCACATTGCAGCCCGGGAAGTCCCGGGCTTTTTTCTCGCCTGCGGGTTCCCGCAGCCAGCTCCGGTGCGTCCGGGGTAGAAGAGGAGTTTTCTGTGTTCTTCGATCATGCGACGATCACCCTGCGTTCCGGCAGAGGCGGAGATGGAGCGGTTTCCTTCCGCCGGGAAAAATATGTTCCTGACGGGGGTCCGGATGGGGGCGATGGAGGCGATGGGGGCAGCATTATTTTGCGTGCCACCGAGCGCAAGACGACCCTGATCGATTTTCGTTTCAAGCATCATTTTTCGGCTGAAAACGGTGAAAATGGCAGGAAACGCCGCCAGAATGGTAAAAAAGGCGCAGACCTCATTCTGGAATTACCCCTGGGGACGCTCGTCTATGAGCAGCAGGATCAGAGACTGATCTGTGATCTCACTGAGGATGGCCAGGAAGTCCGTCTCCTTGAAGGCGGGCGGGGTGGCCGCGGCAATGTTCACTTTAAAAACAGTGTGCGTCAGGCGCCTAATTTTGCCCGCGCAGGCGGTGAGGGAGAAGAGCTTGAAGTTCGCCTGGAGCTGAAGCTCATCGCGGATGTGGGTCTGGTTGGTTTGCCCAACGCGGGCAAGTCCTCGCTGCTCGCACGTTTCAGCAACGCGAGGCCGAAGATTGCTGACTATGCCTTTACCACCCTGGAGCCTCAGCTGGGCATCGTCGAGGCCTTTGAAAAGAGCTTTGTCATGGCGGATCTGCCCGGGCTGATTGAGGGAGCTGCTGAGGGCGCGGGTCTGGGGCACGATTTCCTCCGCCATACAGCCCGCTGCCGTCTGCTCCTGCATGTTCTGGATGCAGCGCCTGCCGAAGGTGAGCCTTCTCCACGCGCCGCTTATGAACTGATTGAAAAGGAACTGCGGCACTATGACGAAGAGCTGGGGCAGCGCACACGCTGGCTTGTCCTCAATAAGGCCGATCTGCTTGACGCTGAGGCAAGGGCGAGCCTTGAGGCCGAATTTAAGGATCTTGATCGTCCTATCTTCTGGACTTCGGCTGCCAGCGGCGAAGGCTTGGATGAGCTCCGAAATCAAATTATGGAGAAGCTGCCTGAGATTCCTGAACTGATTCAGAAAGAAGAAGTCGATTCGGATTGGCGTCTCTATCGCTTTGTTGAAGAGGAGCGCTTCCGCATCGAGAGGGTTGATGGCGAAGTGCAGGTCCGCGGCAAATGGATTGAAGGCCTTGTACGTTCCATCAATTTTAACGATGTCGAAAGTTTCCATTACTTCCAGCGACAGATCAAAGAAAAAGGGCTCAATGACGCCCTTATGGCCGCCGGTGTGAAGGAAGGCGAATGGATTGATGTGGCCGGTGCAGAATTCCAATTTGTGCCGGGCGACGCCCCAAAGCGAATTTTTGAGAACTGGACACCGGATGATAAGGCTTAGCGGCACGCCTGAACAGCGACACCACTGTCAGGTGAAGACTGTACTAAAGCAGTCTTTGACCTCTCTTTCATGCCTGTCTGTTAAAGCCATGACTGAAGATAAAAAGCTTAGCGCAGCCTGAGCTTTTCAGTCTCTGGAACTCAGTTCAGCGAGTATTTCGCCATAAAGCCTGGCGGAAACTTCCGGCCAGCGGCGGCAAAAGTCCCGCGCGCGTTTTTCATCGGGAACGCTCAGCCTGATCTGAAGAAGCTCACCACCTGCTTCGCTGGCTATCAGATTGACAGTGTAAGCCCCATTCGCATCTGGACTGAAACTGGCATGAGTCTCAGCCTGAGCCTGAGTTTTTCGAACAGCTGCTTTCAGCTCCTGAAGTAAACCTTCGGGAAGCTGAGTTTTGAGTTGTTCCCAGACTTCGGCACCCTTGGGGAGCAGATAGCAGCGTTTGAGCTTTTTGCCGTAGGCATCAAGGTTTTTTTCTTCTTTGTTTTCACTGAGGACGATCAGACCTTGCTGCAGCAGTTCTCCCAGGGCCTCTTCCGGAATAAAGGAATTAAAAAAGAGGGTTGCGGCTGCTCTTGAACTGAGCTCATCAGGCAGAAGGCCCGGCTGCTGCCGGAGCAAGCCCAGAAAAAAAAGCTTGGCCCAGTTAAGCTCGCGGTCATGTGCCTCGCTCTGCCGTCTTTCTGAGTTCACAGGCATAGGGGAGTCTGAGCTCGTGAGCTCGCGGTCGTGCGCCGCGCTCTGACTTGTCGGCAAAGATTTTTCACTTTTATGATCCTGGGGAATGAAAGAAGTTTTTTCCGTCATAAATTCTCCTTCGGTCATCCAGCCTCTGGCTGCCTTCATTTTGCTGGACCTGTTTCAAGTTTTTCAGGGACTGAAATTTTATAGCCAGCCTTAAATAAAGTTTTGTCAACTCATCTGCTTCTCAGTATAATTCATTTGGAACGATTTCACCCTTGAAAGCAAAGTTTTACATTTTGCAGTTTCAGCAAGAAGGGACGATATATGCAGAAAATCGAAAAGAGGGAAAAAGTTTTAGTTTGCGGAGGCGCAGGTTATATCGGCAGCCATACGGTGCTGGCCCTGGAGCGGGCCGGTTTTGAGGCGGTCATTGTCGATGACCTGTCGAACAGCAAAGCTTCTGTGCTGGATCGACTGCAGCAGATCGCGGGGAGAAGCTTTAAATTTTATCGCCTGGATCTTTGCAAACCCCGCGAGACGCTTGAGCTTTTCCGTCAAGAAAGCCCCGCGGCAGTCATCCATTTTGCCGGCTATAAAGCTGTTGGTGAATCCGTAGAGAAGCCGCTCATGTACTACAGAAATAATCTGGACAGTACGCTCTCCCTGCTTGAAGCAATGCAGAAAGCGGGCTGCAGACGTTTTGTTTTTTCTTCATCGGCGACGGTTTATGGGGGTGTGACCCGTATGCCCCTGCACGAAGATGATCCGACCTCCTGTACCAGTCCTTACGGTTGGACCAAGGTGATGATCGAGCAGATTCTGCGCGACCTGTGTGTGGCGGATAAAGCTTTTTCTGCGGTTCTTCTGCGTTATTTCAACCCCATTGGTGCAGATCCCTCCGGTTTAATCGGTGAGGATCCACAGGGGATCCCCAACAATCTCATGCCCTATATCACGCAGGTTGCTGTTGGCAAGCTGGATAAATTGCATGTTTTTGGCAAGGATTACCCTACGCCAGATGGCACGGGCGTGCGCGATTATATCCATGTTTCTGATCTCGCCGAAGGTCATGTCGCCGCTTTGGATTTCAGTCGTCGAAGCGTGGGCTGCAGAGCTTTTAATCTGGGAACAGGGCAGGGGGTCTCTGTGCTGGAACTGGTTCACGCCTTTGAAAAGGCCAGCGGACAGAAGATTCCTCTGCAGATCGAAGGCCGACGCGCCGGTGATATTGCGGAGTGTTATGCTGACCCCAGCCTGGCAGAAGAGGTTCTGGGCTGGAAAGCCTGTCGTGACCTTGAAGAAATGTGCCGGGACAGCTGGAACTGGCAGAAAAATAACCCCGGAGGTTTTCCGGAAAGCTAAACCATCATGATTTTAGACATCATCCTGCTGTGTATCCTTCTTTTTGAACTCTTCCGTGGACTGCGGCGAGGGTTGATCACTTCGCTTGGCATGATTATCGTCCTGCTAATTTCTTTCAGCCTGGCTTCGGTTTACTCCGAGCCTCTGGCTCAGGCGGTGCTTAACAGCCGCACAGAATTCAGGGTGCAGGAACAGATTGAAAAGAGACTTGAAGAAGAAATACAGAAATGTACTTCGCCCTCACTCCCTCAGCCTGCAGGGCAAAAAACCGGCCAGGATCCAGGCGATTTCACGTATAAAATTCAGCAGAGCTTAAAGAGTATGGGCTTACCTCCGGCCTTTCTGGGGGTTTTTGAAGGCAAATATGGCTCCATTCCCGCACAGCTCCAAAGTCTGCTGGACAAGAGCCGTGAGACGGGAACTTCGGCCATACACGACGCGATTCACAGCTTTTCCCGGCAGATTTTTGAATTGATTGCCCATGCCCTGGCCTTCCTGCTGATCTTTTTTGTCTCTCATTTTGTGCTGAAACTGCTGCTCAAAGCTTTATCCGGTCTGATCAACAAGATTCCGCTCATTGGTGGACTGAACCACCTTTTGGGCATGTTTATGGGACTTGTTGTGGGTCTGGTGCTCTGTGGTCTCCTGCTCAGCGTCCTGCCACCGCTTTCCGGATCTCTGCCAGATCTTCGCGAGCAGCTTGCCAGCTCGCGGCTGGCGACCTGGTTTATGCAGAGCCAGGTCTATGAAAAGCTGCTCGCTCTGATCTATTAGCAGAATTAGGGGGTGTGAGAAAGCTCAGATTTTGTGACTACAGGGCATAGTCGGCAGCATTGATCACTTTTGTATCTAAAAGGCCTTTAATGCCACCAAGTTCGGACGTCAGTTTTTCACCGAGGACCTGGCCTTCATCTTTTTCTTCTTTGGTGCTGATTTTACCAATATCCTCAGCGATCAGGCTGACGGCAGCTTCCTGTTCCGGACTGCATTTGACGACCGCACAGTCTTCAATGTGCAGGCGCTCTGCGATAAGTTCCTGTGGAACGTCTTTCGCAATTTTAACCATAGCGCAGTCGCTGACTTCAATCCCCTTGGGATGCTGATCCAGAATCCATTTGTTGATTTTGACGAGAACCTTGTCCGTGAGATAGGACCCTTTGGCCTTATACTCTTTTATTTCGCCGCTGATCCCGCTCAGTTTTTCCAGAAATTTTTCTTTTAATTCCGGGGTGACCCTTGCATCCCCGCGGATGGTCAGATAGCTGATTTCGTCGAGGACTTCGGGATCTCCGTGGATGCTGACATCGCCGATGATGTAGAGCTGTTTGCCGTAGCGGCGCAGGGCCATTTCATCAAGATCCAGGTCATCCAGAATGACGGCGCAGCCATCCGGAACGATGATGATGTCGGATTTTTCGTCGATGAGATCAAGCAGGGATTCAGCTTTAGACTGCGCCAGAATGATTTCTTTAGAACTGAAACGAGCGCCTTTGTCACGCAGTTTTTCCACATCCAGCTCAGGGTCTACCATGATCATTCTTTTAGCCGACCAGTAAAGAGCCTTTTTAGCTCTCAGGACAAAGGTTTTGTCAACCACCGCGTTGCGCTTGAGCAGGATGGCACCATCCGGATACACATTGACGGACCCGTTGATCTTTGCGTCTTTTAGATTGGAGTACAGACTCTGTGGGCAGTTCAGACTGCCGTTGACGCGCATGCCCACGCAGGATTCCAGCTGCTTCTGTGTATCGCTGCCGATATCCAGGCTGCCGTTGACGAGCAAATAGTACGGCGTCGTAGCGGGAATATCACTGCTCCTGATCTCTGACCGTCCGTTGATGGAGCGCAGTTCGACCCCCTCAGGTAAATCGAGGATGGAAGCACAGTTAATCTCGAAAGGAAGCTTGCTCATGATCGTTTTTGCCTCAGGATTCGTCAATAAGGTCGAGCAGTTGATGCTGATTTTTTCGTAATTGGCGTAGTTTTCATCACGCACATTCCTTGCATCACAGCTCGCACAGTTAATCATCAGGTTTTTAGCCATTTTCTTTACCTCGATTCTTTGCTTCATGTCTTTCATTGGGACATGTCTTTCTTTTAAACTCAGACAGCTTTGCTCAGATGGCGCAGGACAGAGTGTTTTGCTCAGACGGCTCTGGCCTGACGGACTTCTTCTCAGCTTCAGCACTCAGAGTTCAAGCTCTTTCTTCAATCTTTTTCGACAGCGGGACAGCCTCGAACGAATGGTCCCCGGGGAGAGGTGAAGCATCTGGGCTATTTCTCCGGAACTATAGCCCTCGACATAACGAAGCTCAAAAATCTCCCGATCCAGCGGCTCCACACGCTGCAGCAGCCTCGCCTCTTCAATCGCGGCCAGCGTGCTGTCTTCAAAACCGATTGAAACGCAGGTCTCAACCTGCTCGGCTTCCAGAAGAGCACGGCGGTAACAATCAATAAAGAGATTCTTGAAACTGCGGTAGAGCCAGGCCCGCTGCTGGCTGGGGGACAAATTCTCCACGGTCGCCGCGTTGATCAGCGCCTTGATAAAGGTTTCCTGAACCAGATCTTCCGCCGACTCCCTGCTGCCGCACATGCGTGTGCCAAAAGCAAGCAGTTCACGGTAATACTTTTCATAGAGTTCCTCCACGAAG
>SFGY01000119.1 GCA_004556455.1 Clostridiales bacterium
CTGGGCGACCTCTTCCTTTGTCATCATGGCTTTTAGTATTTGATGCAAAGGTAGCTACTCCCCAGCAGCCTGGATAGTCGTCCTTAATCGGATGCTTACTATACATTCCGCATTGAGTACAAAGACGGACAGCCTGTCAGACGCGGTGGAAGCGCAGTTGCTCGTGACTTGCAGGACAAGCTTGAGCAGTACAAGTTCTTCTTTGAAGTCATGAAAGGACGGGATGTTATCATCCGCATGACAAGTTCCTTTGAGGTAATAATCAGCGTTTCTAGAGATGATAATCCTGAGATAGAAGCAGCTGTTGTAGGTATGAAGATATCGCACAAATCATATGGCTTAGGAACAATCGAATACATAGATGAGGAATACGTAGTCGTAAGGTTCGGTGCAGAAGTCAGAAAGATGGACTATAAGTTATCTCTCATTACTGGCATCATTGAAATCGAGAAATAGACATGAAGAAGTTTGAGTATATCACCGAAAGGTTCAGCACACCGGCATGTACTGGTATGCAGGAAAAACTGAACAAACTAGGTAAAGAGGGTTGGGAACTGGTTTCTGTGTGCCCAACCAATAGTTATGATAGCGGGCTTGCGGAGATAGCCGCATTTTTGAAACGCGAAATCGAGAAATAATCATGAACCAACCTAAGGTGGTCCTGGCGCTGCGTCTGATGAAGATGCTGCAGAACAATTCAACGCTGACTATCGATGAGATTGCAGCAAGACTTGAAGTTGTGCCAAGGACAATTTACAGATATATAGATACTCTCAAAGAATCCGGTTTCACCGTGATCAATATCAAGGGAGACATCTATAGCCTTGTTGAGATGCCACAGCCAGCACCGGAGTTTGATAAGCTGGTGTATTTCAGCGATGAGGAGTCTTATCTGGTGAATAACCTGATTGATGCACTGTCGCCGACAAATGCCCTGAAGGCAGGGCTCAGAAAGAAACTTGCTGTAATCTACGATAACACCGGAATAGAAGGCTTCGTAGACCGCAAGAGCAATGCTGCTCACGTGGCCAAGCTCAGGAAGGCAGCTCAGGAAAAGAAAATGGTCATCCTGCATAACTACGAGTCAGCGAACAGCAATGTGGTTCGTGACCGTCTCGTGGAGCCATTCGGGTTCACTAATGACTTTATCGAGGTGTGGGCTTATGATACCGAGAGCAAGAGCAACAAGCTGTTTAAGGTGCAGAGAATTGGTGAAGTTGAGATTACTGAACGAGCATGGGAATATGAAATCAGCCACCGCAAGCAGGGGAGAGACATATTCCGTATGACGGGCTATGCAAACTCCCGTGTTCGCATGCAGCTGAGTGTTAGAGCAAAGAACTTGCTCATAGAGGAGTATCCGTTGGCGGAGAAGGAAATCACCAGAGATGGCAATTTCTGGATTCTCGATACCGTAGTCAATGACTTTGCCGGTATATGTAGATACTATGTGGGCCTTATTTCTGAGATTAAAGTTTTGGAAGGTGATGACTTTCTTGAGTATGTGAGAGCATACATGAAGAAGTACATTAATAAGGTGTAGTCTTACTATATTGACGCCCTATCATTTCGCCTCTCCTCCACCACCAAATCCGCCAGATCGGCGCCCATCTCCCGCTGCTGCGGGGTGGCGTTCTTCTCCAGGTAGTCGGACACGGTGATGTCCAGCAGGGGATAGTCCTTTGCCTTCTTCCGCCATCGGTCGCAGGCGCCGAGGTCGGGGAAGGCGATGACATGGCGACCGAGGAGGACTTTCACGCGGTCGTTGAACTGGCCGAGTCCGCCGGTGGCGAGCCAGAGGAATTCCGGAAAGACTGCGGAGCAGATGACCGCAGTCTTTTCGGCTTCTACCAGGGCGACGGGGAGCTCAGGGCAGAGGGGGAGCAGGTGCTCTCCGAACAGGCACTGGGACAGCGTCCAATCATCGGGCAGCTGATGCAGTGCTTTAAGTCTGCTGTGCACCCACATTGCTGCAGGAACGGAGCCGTCCTTGATGCGGTGTCCGGTCCGGGGATTGTAGGGGATGATCTTTCCGGCGCGGCACCGGTCCCGGATGTCGAACTGGTAGAAAACGGCATATCCGTCCTTTGTCGTCCCGATACGATATTTTTCCACGAGCGACTTTGCTGTCTCCTCGCCGAACACATCGGAAAGAAAGGCGATAAATCCGTTCTTTGGCGTGAAAAGCAGCGTTTTCCGGACAATTTCCATCGGGAGCAGACACAATCTGATAGCAGCGGAATGGATGTACCACCCGTATCACTTTGAAATGTACCAGTCATAGCGGAATGAAATGTACCGTCTGTGACAGTTTGAAATGTACCGG
>SFGY01000017.1 GCA_004556455.1 Clostridiales bacterium
GATGAACGAGATCATCCAAGTCGCACGGGAATACCCCTGTTTCGAGGACTTCGACTTTCGGAAAAGCAACCAGAAAACGGACTTCATCCGAAAATGGTATGCATTGAACTGTTCATCAGATTCGAAGGAGTGGAACAGGAAGTGCATTTTGTCGATCCTCTTGTCCGTATGCCAGTGTCCGCAGAACCACGCCTTGTATTCGATGGCTTCCTCGATGGTATCAAGCCAACGCTCTGTACTGTCATCCACGGTGCTCTGGTCGATGCCACCGAGGAACATCTCGGTTGGCTCGTACTTAAACGGGCATGTATGCGACAAGACTATGTCGAAGGGCTTGCTTTTGATCTGCTGCTTTACGAATGCCTTGATCTCAGGCGATGGCTGCTCATCAGGCCACCAGCCCCAGCCGCGGCTTAACCGGTAGTACTTGTCCACACTGTAGGCGCCGCCGATCACAAGGTAGCGGAGTCCGTTCAGCGTATAGATCTCGCCGTCTTTGGCAAAGATCAGATTGGGATACTCCGGCTGAACCCATGCCTTCCCGCCATTCCACTCTGTTTCAGCATATCCCGGTATGGTGTTCGGACGCCTTTCATGGTTCCCGTGAATACAGAGGAACACCGTTCCGGCGTCATTGAGAAAGGCTTTCAGCAGGTTGTCCCGGCGGCCTGTATAATAGTTCGCTCCAACATCCCCCAGGAGGACGATCACGTCCTCCATGGTGGGATGTATTCTATTTACGAAGTCAGCAATACCATCGACTGCGCCGTGGATATCGCCCGTGAAATAGATCATCGTTCATCATCCTTCCGCACTTTATTATACTGATGAGCCCTTGAAAAATCTTGATTTTCCCGAAAATGTAATCGGATTCGGCGAAAATGTAATACCGGCAGCAAGACACAATACCGGCGGCATCCGCACAAGTCCAGAGAGAACACAAATAAACCGACCAGGCCAACTTCGAATTCATAAACCAGGAGTGAAGTTGTTGACTTTCGGTCGATTGCGTCTCTCAAAAAGTATCCATATAATTTACTTGCGCCGGGTCAGGAGAAGGTGCCTGTTCTCCCGCATGGCTGTTTTTGCAGTCTTCAGCATCGACAGAAGGACTCGCTTCTCATACTCGCTGCAGTCCGCGATTAGAGAGGCAAACTCGTGGTTTGCCACCTTGATGTTGTTCTCGATGTTGTCCTTGAGAAGTTCGTCCGCGGAAACCTGAAGTGCATTTGCGATGGAGACGAAGGTGTCGAGACTCATGCACTTCAGCCCGCCTTCGATGTAGCTGAGGTAGGTTGGAGACTTGTCGATGATCTCCGAGAGCTTCTGCTGGGAGAGACCGCGACGCTTTCTGATCTCCCCGATGTGTTTGCCGATTTGCACGAAATTGATTGCCATAATAGAACCTCCTTAAAATAAAGTTGGTTCTATTATAGCGTAAACCCGAAATGATGGCGTTTACGCTATGGTAACTTGGCGTAATCCCGATATAATTTTATTAGGGTATGTGCTTAACCCTAAATGGAGGTGAGAGAAATGGGAGTCAATCCGCGATCAGAGGCTGTCGTAGAAGTAGGAAAACGAATCCGCGAAATACGTGTAAAGAAGAATATGAGCCAGGCTGATCTTGCGGATAAGGCGAACATCTCACTTTCTCAGGTCAGCGATATTGAAACCGGAAAGTCCTCAATGAGACTGACAACCTTTATCGGCATCGTTGAAGCACTGCAGGTTTCTGCCGATGTGCTCCTTCGCTCAGACATTCCCGAAGTAAACAATCTCTACAAGAGCGAGTTCGCCGAAGTCCTGGAGGGCTGCACCCCGACGGAAATCGATTCGATTCTCAAGATCGTTAAGGAAGTCAAACGATCAATGCATACGCCAAAGCCGGATAACATCTTTTAACAGGTCAGATTTGTTTCTGGCCTGCTATTTTTTTGCCTTTCATAAACCGAGAGTCATTGACTTGACCCTCGGTTTATTCTTTTTTTCGGCTTTAGCCGTTAAAATGTGCTTATCCCGATGTCACATGGAGGTGCTCACTATGTCCGAAGAGCTGGAAGTATTCAATAAACTTGCAGAGGCGGAAGCTATTCCAGACTTCTCGGTTCCCTTCACGGGGAACTATGAGCTTGATCAGAAGATTGTTGAACACAAGGCGTGGCTGAAATCGATCCGGCACGAACAGCCAAGCCCAAAGCATCATTACCGTGTCGGCATCTATATTCGCTATTTCAATCAGACAAAACATGACAACTACCTGGAGTACCACATCCGGCAGTACCAGGATACAATGGCACTTCTTCCGAACTGGGAGCTGGTTGACTTCTACATTAACGAGGGAGCCACCGCGCCGAATATGGAAAGCGCCAGGGAGTGGTGCAGGCTGCTGGATGACTGCTTCGCCGGTAAGGTTGATCTGGTCATCACACAGAAGGTGTCAAACGTCTCAAAGAAGCATTACGAGATCACGATCCTGGCTCGTATGCTTGCTGCTCTTGAGAAACCGGTTGGGATCTACTTCGTTTCGGAAAACATCTTCACGCTCGCGTCCTATTATCAGCACGACAACCACGACACAGAGTTCTTTCCTTCAGAGGATTGGAAACTGTTGCCGGATGATGAGGCAGAGGAAAAACCACTATTGATCGGAGGTGATGCGGATGCGTGATACTGAAACCAAGCGCAGGAAGGAACAGCAGAAGCAGAAGGTCAAGAAGCGGTATAACGTAACCATTGACCCAGAGAACTACTTGTTCATTCCCGCCAAGAAGCAGACGGACTACTACGACAATGACGTCAACCAGCGGGTTGCGATTTACGTCCGCGTCTCGACTGATGACGTCCGTCAGACCACTTCGTATGAACTGCAGAAGAAGTATTATGAGGAGTTTGTTACACGGCATCCGAACTGGACGCTGGTCAAGATCTACGCCGACGAAGGCATCAGCGGAACTTCTCTTAAAAAGCGTGATGAATTCAATAAAATGATTGCCGACTGTCGCGCCGGGAAGATCGACATGATTATCACCAAGTCAGTTTCCCGTTTTGCAAGAAACGTGGAGGATTTCATCGGCACGGTTCGCAGTCTTGCAGAGCTCAAACCTCGGGTCGGAGTCTTCTTTGAGTCTGAGGCGATCTTCTCGCTGAACGATGACTCACAAATGGCACTGACCTTCCAGGCTACCATGGCAGAGGAAGAGTCCCATACCCGAAGCCGCAGCATGGAAACATCGCTTCGGATGCGGTTGGATCACGGCATACCTCTTACTCCCAAGCTTTTTGGATATACCCATGACGAGGAGGGAGAGCTTCAGATAAATCCCGAAGAGGCGCCGACCGTCAAGCTCATGTTCTATATGTACCTCTACGGATATTCTACCCAGCAGATAGCCGATACTCTCATTGCACAGGAGCGTCTGTCCTATTTCGGGAAGCTCTGCTGGACTGCAAGCGGCGTAGCGTCAGTACTTCGAAATGAACGCCACTGCGGCGACGTCCTGACGCGCAAAACATATACCGAAAACTACCGAACCCATCGAACGCTGAAGAACTTCGGAGAGAAGCCGCAGAGCTGGTACTTTAATCATCACACGGCGATTGTCTCCCGTGATGACTTCAATGCTGTTCAGCAAATGCTGGACAATGCCAAGTACGGAAACAAGTCAATTCTTCCCGAGCTGCGGGTGATCGAGACCGGAGTCCTGAAGGGTTTTGTGACCATCAATCCGCGCTGGGCGGGATTCAAGGCGGCAGACTATATGAGTGCGGCTCAGAGCGTATACGTTACCTCGGATGACAGCCCCGCGGAAGTGCAGGAACCGGAGGATATTACTATCGAGGTAGAAGCAGGCGATTTTGACCTGCGCGGGTTTGAGATTGCCAGGACAGAGTTCTTTGGAACCTATTCGAGCCCGACCGTCACCTTTGCGGATCGGAAGATCAAGTTCAGCGCGGAATGCATCAAGAAGTTTGGAACGAAGAACTATGTGGAGCTGCTCATCAATCCGGTGGAGATGAAATTTGCCGTGCGGCCGACCGATCCGGGCAACCGTAATGGCGTTGTGATTTCCAAAACGTGCGGCGGCAGGCCGAAGCCGAGAGATATTCCTTCGGCTGCGTTCAGCGATACTGTATTCTCTCTGTTCGGCTGGAATACCGACTGCAAATATCGCATGACCGGCGTCCTGTGCGAGGGTGAAGGCGAACTCGCCTACATCTTTGATGTGCAGGACTCGGAGGCGTTCTTCAAATCCTATGTTCTTCCGACAAAGGCGCAGGGAGAAGACGGAGAAAACAATGTTCAGCCCCTTATGCCTGTGGGCAAGCACATTCGGGCAATTCCGGCTCAGTGGACAAGAACCTTCGGAAAAGAGTTCTATCTCCACGAGCAGCCGCTGTCAGCCCTTGCCAGCATGACGAAGTCGGATTGGGAATTGCGTATGAAGGGGCAGCTTTATGAAACCGGGAAAAAGTTACATGTCACCGGCTACGATGAACTGAGACAGTACATTACAAGTGAATTGGGCGGCGTGATGCCGCAGGAGGTAAGCGATGGAAATCTGGAATGATGAAAGCCGCATGGGGCAGCCTTCCGCTGTGTATCAGGTGGCGGAGAGCAAGGAGCGGAATAACCCCGAATCGCCTTTACTTGAAAAGGGCGATGAGATCATTGACATGGGCGAAGACTTCGATTTTGAAGGATTCCAGGTTGTTCGGAGGGAGTTCTTCGCGCATCTGACTGAGCCCGCTGTCACCTTCAATAACTGCCGGTTCTATGTGAACAGCGCATGCCTGAACAAGTTCCCTGATACAGACTATGTTCAGGTTCTGGTGAACCGCAATACGAAAATCATGGCGCTTCGTCCCTGCGCGGAGAATGCCAGGGACTCCTTCGCCTGGTGCAGTGCGGCCAAGGGGAAAGGAAAACGGAAGCCCAAGCAGACGACCTGCAAACTGTTTTTTGCAAAGATTGTCTCTCTGATGGAGTGGAACCCCGACTATAGGTACAAGCTGCTCGGCAAGCTGATCCATGCCAACGGGCAGTACATGATCGCATTCGATCTCACTGCTACGGAGGTATATCAGCGGACTTTCCCCGAAGGAGCGAAACCGAAGACTTCGAGAACGCCGGTGTTTCCAGCCGGATGGCAGGATCAGTTCGGCCTTCCGTACAAAGAACACCAGCAGTCGATGCAGATCAATATCTTCGATGGGTACGCAATCTACTCAATCAAGGATACCTCTGCGCAGGATTCTGACGAGGAGGAGAAGCAGGCTTCCTCCGAGTCGCAAACTCCTCCGCAGGAGCAGCCGATGGAGGTGCGTCCATGAGTGAGTCAGGAAATGTTGCCGTAACAATGGCGGTCGATACAAAGAAGTATGGCATCCGTATTCACAAAGCGTTGTTCCGTCAGCTCGGAGAGCCGAGGTATATTCAACTCCTTGTGAATCCGGACGACGGTGTGGTAGCAATTCAGACCGTTGAAAAGGAAATGTCGGGAGGACAGACACATCGCATCGTAGAGAAGCGCATGCATTCGGAAAACTCCTATGAGATCTACAGCAGGCCTTTTATACGGAAGCTGCGGGAAGTGGAGCCGGGGATCGAAGACGGCGGCGCGTATCGGCTCACAGGCAGTGTCATCCCGTCGCTGAAGGTTGCTGTCTTCTCCCTTAAGACTTTACAGAGAATGGATCGGTAGGAATCGTTATGGATGAGAAAACCATTAGGCCTCTAAAGATAGAACCGAAATTCAAGAATCTGATCCGGCCGCTTCAGAGGAAGGAATACCTTCAGCTTGAGCAGAACATCCTCTCCGACGGCTGCCGTGATCCGATCATCGCATGGAACGGGGTTATCGTTGACGGTCATAATCGCTATGAGATATGCATGCGGCATCAGATTCCCTTTGCCGTCCTTGAGATGGAGTTCTCCTGTGAGGCGGAAGTCATCGCCTGGATCTGCGCCAATCAGCTTGGCAGAAGGAACATCTCCGAGGAAACCCGGAAGTATCTGATAGGCAAGCAATTTGAGGCTGAGAAGCTGGCCGGAGCAGTCAAGAATCCAAATGGAAATAATCAGTACAGCACAATTGATGAGGCGGACGTCATCGCTCCCCAGGAGCGAGATGAGGAGACGCACTCTCGCAGTAAGACAGCAGAGAGAATCGCAAAGGACAATCATATCTCAAAGGCTACTGTCGAAAAGTACGCCATCTATGCCAGAGCCATGGACGCTCTTGGTGAGAAAGACGCAGAGATTATTCCGAGAATACTGTCCGGGCAGTACAAGATAGCCCATAAAAACGTAGTAGAGCTTTCTAAACTAAGCCCGCCGGAGATAAAGAAGGTCGAGCGGAGGATTAAAAAAATGCAGCAACCATTCATCCAGTATAACCAAAGCAGAAATGCCATCAGTGAGGTTTCGGAAGGCGCCAGAGGAACTATGGCAGTCACATCAATCAAAGACATGCCGGCATTTGACCCGGACGCTGACATTAACGGTCTTGCTTTGACCATTCCTTCCTGGTCAAGCTCCATCGACAGGGTCCTGAAACGAACGGATTTGTCCATTATCTCGTCCCATGCAAGAGAAGGACTCGTCAGGCAGCTTCTTTCTCTGACTGATCATGTGAGTGATCTGCTGGACGCTATCAAGGAGGACTGAATGGAAGATCTGAATCAATTTGTCCCCAATGTACATTTTGAAAAGATTCCGATTAAGAACCTGGTATCCAATCAGAAATACCAGAGGAATCTGTCTCAAAGCCACATTGCTCGGGCAGCAGCGCACTTTGATCTGTATCAGATCAATCCGGTGAAGGTCAGTCGGCGTGACGGAGTAAACTATGTATTCAACGGTCAGCACACAATCGAGATCGTTGCATTGGTTTCAGGCTCACGCGATACTCCTGTGTGGTGCATGATATACGAGGAGCTTGTCTATGAGCATGAGGCTGACATCTTTGCCAATCAGCAGAAATTCGTCAAACCTCTAAGCCCGTATGAAGTGTACCTGGCAAATCTGGAAGCCGGGAATGATGATCAACTCATCATCAGAGATCTTGTGGAGTCATATGGCCTTGAAATAGGCACAAAGAAAGCACCTTGTGTGATCTGTGCCGTTTCAACGCTGGAGCAGATTTACCAGAAGTACGGTTATCACATGCTCAGCCGGGTGCTCAGGCTCTGTATCGGCACCTGGGAAGGAGATATGAACTCGTTCTCGGCAAACATACTGAACGGCATAACCAAGCTGATCTCTGTCTTCGGTGAACAGCTTAATGACGAGATTTTCAAGGAGAAGGTTGGCGCCATTTCCGTCAAGCAGCTCGTCCGTATAGCAAAGGAGCGGCATGCCGGTTCGATGGGCTACGCAGAGGCGATGCTGATTGAGTATAACGGCAAAAAGAAAAACCCCGCACAGCGGCTTTCGATCAATAAGCTGCATGCACGGGAGTCTTCTATCTTCTCCGGCTTGGAGGATTCGTCCATTTCGGATGAGGACTGGAATGACGAATCCGAAGTCGAAGAGGGCACCAATCGTTATGGGGCGATTGATACCGTCTTCGGATATTACTTGTTATTCAGTTGTGAGCGGAGCTTTCGAAGTTCGGCTTCGTATTCATTGATGTGGTTGATCTGCAGGCAGCACAGCACCAGGGTTGCCACAATCCCGCCGATGAAGAGCCCAACGAGGAACCAAAGGAACTCGGTCATGACAGCACCATTCCTTCCTCATCGTCGGGGAGCCATGCGTTGTCCATCGCATCCTGACCGAGCCCACGGAGAAGATTATTGAAGTCCTCCGCATCCTCGCAGTTTCGGATGCCGTATTCCGCGCAGGCGTTCAAGACATCCTTTGCCTGATCCTCGGGTAGATCGGACATCATGAAGTCATTGGGGGCAAGCCATGCTTTGCCTTGCTCCCAGCAGACGCAGAGAGATGTCGGAAAGCCAAGTGTCTGATCGCACTGGAAGTCTGGGGACACGTGTATCATCAGCGTATCCTCATCCTCGATGATGCGGTCAACAGCCTTATTGAATTCATCGTATTTCATAGCTGTATGCCCATTCCTTCCTCGAAGTCCTCTCCTTCATCCGGGGCATCATCCACCGAGGTGATGTTGACGTACTCTCCGATGACGCCGAGCGCTTTGTAATAGTCTCCTGACTCACGGATGCGGTCACACATCTCCTTCGCCTGGTCTGCAAGACCGTTCTGCTTCAGAGTGCGGGACGCTATGCCCATCAGATTGAAGATGTTTCCGTCCTGACCGATCAGCGGACAGTCGGGTTTTTGTACTGTCTCTGCGGTCTGTTCCTTGGAGATGAAGCCGCCGAGTCGGTTCGGAACATAGTCCGAAAGCCAGGTACCGCCGAAGTTTCCGTGCGTCTGGAGCCGCCACATGGCGAGCCTGCCAACATCGAGCTTAACGTCATCCTTGAAGGGAAACAGGAGGCATGTTGATCCGTCATGCTCAAAGGTGGAGCAGTCGTGAAACCTTGTGCCGTCCAGCAGAATGCCGTCCTCCGTGAGCATGTCATTGATGCCGTCCACCCATTCGTCGAGGCTGCCGCCGCATCCCTGAATGATCAAGCCTTCGGAGCCCTCCATCCTGCGGAGTTCGTCCTTGGATATGGTTTTCACGCTCATAACTGCATACCTCCCATCGTCAGAGACTCATCTTCGTCCTGGCTAAAGTCCGTGTTTTGAAATTCCTCGACAGACATATGATCGCCGAGAAAGTTGGGCGAGGAATCATCGTCAAGCTCGATGTATCCTTCCTCGCCGAAGATGATCGGCTCTTTTGTGATGATCGTTCCGGCATGATTGACGGCGACGCTCGGCTCGACGGTGGCAAAGGCGATAGATTCGCCCTCACGCAGATCATACTTGTAAAGGCCGTCCGGCAGCTCTTTCTGCGTGACTCTGCCGTTGGTGAAGAGTGCGGTCTGACCGAGCACCTCGACCACCTCGAGCTTTTCGTCGGTCATGGCCTGTGTCTTCAGTTCTTTGGCTTCCTGCGCTTCAACGGTGACAGGCTCGAACAGGTGACCGCCACGGGCAGAGAGAATACCATAGTCGGTGATGCTCGCTCCGAGCCGCTCAACCAGCCGCTTTCCTTCATTTTGCGTCAAGAGCGTATCCAGCCAGTGATCGTCAAAGCGGACGTCCAGGTTGTGGCACACGTGGGTTTTGAAGAAGGAGGCGGCGTCGCTGTCGAAATACGATAGTTCATATTCGTTCAACCTGTCTGTTGCCGCCAAAGCGCCGTCTGCGTCATGGATATTCTCCGCTTCGAGGATTGCCTTGAACCTGAGCTCTGCATCGGTTCCCATTGTGAGGTAACGGTCTGCGACAGCATTCAGAGCATCAAAAGAAGCCATATTCTCAACTGCGACTGCTGTGATCTGAGGAATGCCGGATTCAAAGTCGAAGCAGGAGCAGTCCTCAATGGAGTCCACCCCAAAGGCATCCTTGACGATGGCATCCGCATCCGCTCTCGGAATCGGGAGTGCGATCCACACGGCGCGGGCTTCCGCTGTTTCGGGATTGTTGAGATCCGCAGGGCCGACCTTCAGTCTGAACACGCCGTCTTCAGCCGCAGCAGGGATATTCTTTCCATCATAGACCTCGGGAATCTCATAGTCGCCGGTGACCACATAGAAGCCGTCAATCAGCACGCCGCCTTCATTCTTCCGCTGGAGTTCTCCGATCCTGCGCTTGTCCAGCAGATAAAGAGAGTCATCCGGGATAGCGGCAACATCGGGATGGAGGTCGTTTTCGATCACGAACTGTCCAAGCTGCTCGTCGTTGTGGATGTTGGATGCAACCATCACGCTGTCAAGCTCGTAGGTCATATTGATGAGATTCTTGACCGACAGAAGCTCGTCGGAGTCCACATCACCGAAGCGCTGGTCGAAGAGCGCCTGATAGACAGTGAACTGCTCGTCCGAGAGCGAGTCCAGCCGCTGGGCAAGGTAGTTCAGTTCCTCCACGGAGGTGGTGTCGAGCCGGATGTGTTCGAGAGCGGGAAGCGGATCGAAGCCAAGGAAGCTGATTGACTGATAGGTCATATCCTCTCTGCCGGTGATTCTCGCTCTTTGCTTGGCGTCTCTGATTTGCTGGGCTGTGGCGGGAAGATCCAGCACAGCATAGAAGGGTTCCCATCCGAGTCTGTTCTCTGATGAGAGCTCGATTCTGATTATGTCTCTCATAGGCAATTACCTCACTATTTCATACTTTTCATTGACTGCTTTGATTCTCTGCCCGATAGCAGAAATGACCGGCACAGATACGCTGTTGCCGGCCATCTTGTACAGGTGACCGTCCTTCAGTCCAAGGGCGGCCGTCTTATTGAATTGTTCATCGGCATATCCCTGCAGACGCCAGCACTCAATGGGCATGAGTTTTCGGATTCTGCCTCTGTGCAGGATTCCGTGCCTGTCCTGGGCGGTGATCGTAAACATCGGCTCATCCGGCTCCTTAATCCGGCGGCCTTGCTGACGCACCTTTTCTCTGTCGGGAGTGAGGATGGCTCTCGGCGCATCCTCGATCAGCACGGCAGAGTGCTCGCCTCGGTGCTTGCTGACTCCGGAATCCTGACGGGCGGTGATGCATCGGGCAACGTCAGGCACGACGGGGTCGGAGTTCATGTCAATGAAATACAGACCTGTTTTGCCGCCCCAGCCTCCGCTGGTCGCCGCTTGGGTGCAGGCTACTCCGTTGGGATCGTAAACCCTTTGCCCCTGGGCGCCGCCGATAAGTTGCCGGATATACAGGCGCCGTCGCTGCTGGGGGACTCCGAAATATCTGCTGTTATGCACACACCATTCAAAATGATACCCCATTTCAATAAGCGCGGCGTAGATGGTTTCAAGCGTCTTGCCCCCGTCATGCGATAGCAGTCCCGGGACGTTTTCCAGAAGAAAAAAAGCAGGCCGTTTGGCTGCAAGGAGTCGGGCAACTTCAAAGAACAGAGTTCCTCTTGTGTCTTCGAATCCAAGCCGCTTTCCCGCAACTGAGAAGCTCTGGCAAGGAAATCCGGCACAGAGCAGGTCGAAGTCGGGCATTTCGTCGGGGTTGATTTTTCTTGCATCGTCACAGTAATATTCTCCTTCCGTGTCATAGATGGCGCAGTACGCCATGTTTGTGCGTTTGTCGATCTCGCAGTGACCAATGCATTCAAACCCGCCGACAGCCTCCAGACCAGACCGGAAGCCGCCGATACCGGCGAACATATCAAAAAATCGGATTGCCATAGGGCATCCGACCTGTTCCTTCTGCTATTTGGTCACCTCACATTCCCATAGTGAATCCCTGGGCTTCATCCTCGGACTCATCTTCGTCCTCGTTGGAATCGGCTTCAGAATCGTCAAGGGCGGCGTCTTCGTTCTGCTCGGGATCATCTTCGTCCTGGTTGGGATCGTCGCTCACAGCCTCGTTCTGGCTCTCACGCTCGGTCTGATCCCGTTCCAGCTCGTCCTCAATGAGTCCGATGAGGAACTGCCGCTGAGTCATGTTGTTGCGCTGCAGGTAGTCCTTGATCCGCTGAAACAGATCCTCCGGCACCTGCACGGCAATGGTTCTTGTGTTTGCCATTGTACTTCCTTCCTTCATCTGATTTTTCGGGTGGAGCTCGTCATCCAGTGCCAGACTGACGAACTCTGCCATAGTCATGCTGTGATCCCGCAGGTACTGACTGACCTCTGCATGGAGGTCGGCGTCGATCCGCACGGTGATTCCTTTCTTTTCGCCGTTAGGCATTGTCCTGGCTCCTTTCCAAATAGTTTTTGAGAGCGGTTTCTACGATATCCTCCACGGAAAGCTCCGTTTCGGAAGCATACTGCAGAAGCGGTTCGGTAAGCTGGGGCGGGATTTCGATTTCAATTCTTTCTTCCATAGGCGCCTCACATTCCCATGACGGGGCCGCTTTCATCCTCGCTCATGTCTTCTGCCTGTTCCTCGGCAAGTTCCTCATCCGTCAGCTTACGGAAGGAGTCTTCGCCGGGGACAACGCCGAGGCTCCTGCCATTGTCGAAATCGCAATGCAGGGTGCCGATGTCATCCACGACTCTGACCGTTCCTCTCGTGCCGCTCTCCACGGGGTTCGGATCGTTTTCCATGCCGAGAAGCATGATCCTCGTTCCGGGGGGATAGGCTTCCTTGTATGGTACCTCCTTGTTCTGTTCTGACATGTTCTGTTCGCTGTCGTAGAGTTCCATTTCATAGAGAACGCTGCCGTCGTTCTTTCGAGTGTTGAGCACTTGAATAGCGGTGCCGGTGAAGCGGTAGGCTCCTGCTTTGTTGTAGGGCGACCAAAAGCCTGCTCCGTGATTGCAGGTCGACCATTTATGATCCGGCTGATCCTTGATCTTGGAGTAGAATCCGTTGGTCTGAACCTTCGTCACCACACGGGTGAGGCCGACGATATCAGGATGGTATTGGTGCGCCGTTGCCACCAGCTCGGTTCCGAGCCTGATATGCCGCTTGAGGTCTGCAAGGTTCTTGATCTGGAGCGGCTTGCGGTCTTTCTTTTCTGCTGTCATAGCTCCAGCTCCACTCCGTACAGCTCGTCCGGCGACCATTGGATGGTGAAGTCTGCGTCCTCAATGTTGTCGCAGTGGTCATGCAGGAATTCTTCGTCTGCATCCGCTCTCATCTTGAAATACGCCACTTCCTCGGGCGTTGCCTTGAAGGTTTCGCCTTCGCCGTAGAGATAGGCTTCCACATGAACGCTGACCTCTTGTTCGGAATCCAGCTCAACCATGAAATTCTCATAGGCAGTCCAGCCTTCGAGATCATCGGCGTCCCTCGGGATACCGGCAGCGAGAAACTCTACCTGATTATTGTCTGCGGTAAGCGTTACCGCCGAAAAGAGCACAGCCATATATCACATTCCTCCCATCGTCATGCCCTGCGCCGTCCTCGGTGTCAATCGGCTGCTGCTCAAAGTGCTCTCCGTAACCGTCTGAGTTCTGTCCGCTGATCCAGTCGGTGAGGATTTCGGTTTCCGCGTCGGTGAGTTCCTCCTTGAGGCTGCACTCTATCCTGCCGAAGAGCCGTCCACGGTAGGTTTCCACGCCCCACTTTGCAGAGACGAGCTTTGCCTTAACGCTGTCATCCTCGTCGAAAAACTCAGCCATATCCATTTCATCGTCGGCAGTATCGGCTTCCAGAGCTTCTTCGACAGCCCACGCATAGCTCTTGAGGAAACGTCCGTCGACGGGAGAACTGAAGCCCTCTTCATCGGTTACCTCTCCGACGAGGGGACAGTAGAACACTGCTTTGACCGGTCCTGATTCATAAAGCATCTGCTTGATGTCGTCCGTGACCTCCTGCATGGAGCTGTACTGATCGTTGAGCAGATTCTGTTCCAGCTTGGAGCGGAAATCAGGCTTGGCATTGTCTACCATGAAGGCCAGCATATTGGCGTCAGCCAGCGAGTTATGCTCCTTGAGAGTGAGAAGCAAATGCTTTCCTATTTCGTCTTCGGAATACAGCTTGACTCGCACGTCATCGCCTTCCTCATCGGAAAGGGTGATCTGATGCGGGGACTGTCTGATACCTACTGACTGGAGCTTTTCATACACATCGTAGATGCTGCGGGGAAAGTCCAGCACGAGTGTGCCGCCGTCCTTGCTTTCAATGATTGCGTTGATTTTCATGCTCAAATTCCTCCCATGTTCATGCCCTCGTCCTCGGGGTCGAGCCCATCGAGGAGTTCATCAAGGCTCTCGTAACTGTCGTAGTAAATAAAGCCGCCATCTACGAATTGCCCGTTGTGTTCCTCTGCGATGTGCTCTCCAAACCCGGAGAAGTCGAAATAGTCCTCCATCTCAAGATTGAGCCTGTACTCGCTTATATTGTCTACGAGGAAGTGTCCGACGTCTTCCTCCGTCTTGGCTTCGGGTATGAAGGAGAACTCATCAAGGTGCTCAGCCAGGAATGCGATATTGGAAGCTTTTTGAACATCGGCGAGCTCAACCACAGCGGAGAGCTTGCTCCAATCCATTCCTTCGACATCAAGCGCCTTCAGCATCGCATTCGTCTCATATATTCCTTCTTTGGCGATGATTTCCTGAACGCGAGCCAGCCAGTCATCTCCTTTGAAATTGTGAAAGGTAACCGTGTAGGAGCAGTCCTCGGCGGACGGAGCGCCGAGCCGGTCAATAGCCTTTTTGATGGCAAGGGCTTCATCTGGAAGTTGGAGGAGCTCAGTGCGGCCGCCGTATTCTGCATTGAGGCTGAGAAGGCTGTTGATGTAGTAATACTCGGGGAAGGTATGACCGTCATACACTTCCTCCAACTCATCGAATGGATTGTAGATGAGAAGTCCTCGTTCTGTGATCTGCGCCAGCCCTCGGTCGATGAGATCCTTGCCGATTGTGGCGTATTTCGGATCGTCCTCGTCATGGGCGGGAACAGCTCCTTCCGTGTTCAGCACATACTCTCTGCCGATCTTACCGTAGCTGCTGACATCCTGACACAGCGTGAAATGGTTCAGATTGAATGTCAGGTTTATGAGATCCTTTACATCCTTGCTGTCAAGTTTGGAGATCCCAATGAGAAACTGGTCGTATTCGAGTGTGTCGAAGCTCTCCATGCGTTTGCCGAGATAGTTGAGTTCGTCCAGATTGGCAAAGCGGTCTTTCAGCATGGAGAATTCCTCCGGCCAGTAGACCTCCGTCACAAGGGCGGACTGAGCGGCGTCCCTTCCTTCGACAGCGTGGATCTCACCAAGCTTTGCAAACAGTTCGCTCTCGCTGATAGGGAAGCGGATGTCAATCTCGTGATCGGCGTTTTTGATTCTGATTTTGATCATGGTGCTCATTCCTTTCGTAGAAAATAAAAAAGGGCTGACTTCATAGAATTACTTCTGCAAAGTCAGCCCATAGATTACGGTGTTATTAAGTTAAGTGAGGTTTGCCCTAAAATGTAGGGCAAACCTCTTTCCTGAACAAGCGGGGAGGTCATCCTTACTTTTTAGGGAAGATCTTAGAAAATAATTTTTCAGTGGAAACGAAAAAAGGCGGCTTTCGGGAGAATACATCTCTCAAAAGCCGCCTGAAATAGTGGGGGTCGGTAGTTCAAGTCCTCTCAACAAAGAAAAATATCTTTTTGTTTGCACTTGAAAATTGGGGCACGAAAAAACCCCGAAACCGTTGTGGTATCGGGGTTTTCCGGTGCAATATCTTTTTTGGTTGCACAGCATGGCATACCTACTGCTCGTGGATACAATGCACCATGTTTTGAAAACGTGGTGCATAATTTTGTGGGGTCGGTTTTGATGCGCTGGGACAATGAGGACAGAAAGGACAAAATGCGGAATGCTCTCCCAGAAGTCTTCTCTCTGCCGTTCCGGAAGCTTTCTGTCGGCAGATTATATCTGGGATGTTTCTTGAAAATGTACGGAAGCAAAGCACCAAAACGCACGCGTGCGTTTTTAACACACGCGTGCGTTTTCGTTATTTTGTTGTGTGATACTTGGCTCCCGCACCTTTTCCATCCAAAGACAGTTGCCCCGCGTTTTTTAGCTTTTGCAGAATTCTGTATGCTTGGGGGGGCGTCACATGTAGAAGCTCCACCACATCTGCGCGTGTAACTTCGCCTTTTGCTTGTACCAACTGCATTACCAATTCCTGATGCCGGAGCGCATCGATATCTCGATTTCGCACATATCCAACGGTACTGTTTGTTTCTTTGGAGTACCTCGAGCTCATGATATAGTATCGTCCGCGGCCATTGCCCAAGCGCTCTACTAATCCTGATTCCACAAGGTTTTCAAGAACGACACGTACCCGGCTCTCATCGGTATGAGTTCTTTCGGCCACATCCTGTACCGAGGCACGATGCAATTGTTTTACCGCATCTAGTGCAAGCAGCAGATGAATCGGCAGCGACCGTCCAAGGCGTTGCTGTTCTTCGGAAACCATGCAAATGAATGCTTTGTCAGTCGGCCCTTTGGGAATAAACAGTTTCACACTGGATTGCGTGGAACTTGAGTAGTCCGGAAGCAATCGACCGTACAGCAAGGAGCCTTCAAAAATGCGGTCAATTCCTCTTCCCGTACGCTCGGCCAGACCAATACGCTTCATTGCATCAGCCAATGCCGGATTTCTTCCATGAGGTTCTGCATCCAGCAAATTGTCGACTCGGATGCCTTCGATAAATCCTCCGGGGTTGCTGATGGTCATGCCTTCATCATTTATTTGAACTAGAACGCGGCCAAGAACAGAATAGTCTCTGTGGCAGAATGCGTTGACCAGAGCTTCACGGAAGGCCCTGGGATCATAATCAGGAATCGTGATGCGGAACAGTCCCTGCTCCATTTCCTCGCTGTGATTCCATGCAGAAAAAGCATCCGATATTTTTTCAAACGCCGCAAGAATGGGCAAATAGAAGGACTCATTCACTTTTATATCCGTGCCCACAAGAACTTGTATGGATGCTTCCGCTGTTGGCATATGGCGTTTTAGTGCTTCTTTTCTACCAATCAGCAACATACCGCAAAATGTGGGAACGATAGCCCCATCCTGAATTGTGACCAACTGTAATGCCTTGTCCAACTCCTCGTCATTCAGTTCCAGCAGGGCTACTTCTCCGCGATAGGAACGAATGATGTTCCGTAACCGTTCACGTTCCACAGGATCAAGATCCTGATAGGTAGCATCTGGAACAGGCTGTGCGGAATAATCAAGCAAACTCAAAGATGAAAGCCGGGCGGTTATTTCGTATGGATACATGGGCACATTTTCGGGTTCGCCATTCGGCTTGAGTCGGCGTCGCTGAATCTTGCCATCAGAGGAAGCTACCACGCTGGTGCGCTTGGGAACAGAGATCCTCAACACCGGCGGATCGAATTCCAAAATTTCTGTACGAACAGAAACCGGAGGCACTGTTCGGTTGGCAATAAACGCCGCAAGCTGTGTGATGTCTTTATGCCTGTTGTGCAGTCCAGTAATTTCCCCATCATTTTCAACGCCCAAATATAAGTCGCCGCCATCGGTGTTGGCAAAGGCAACAACCGCGTCGATGATGTCACCATCAGGCAAACAAGTTCTGTCACTTTTAAACTCATTCACGAGGTTTTCTTTGAAACCGATATTGGACACAATCTCACCTCCAACGCGATCATTATAACACACGCGTGTGTTTAGCGCAACAGAAAACGCACGAATTATGTTGCATTATTTTCGTGCGCTCCTTTTTGTTTCTGCCAGACTATTTTATAGTATATCGGATAAACAGGTTGTATCGCTCTTATTTGCTAATTTTGTCCATTCTTTGATTAACAAGAGGACTTGGCCTTTCATTATTCAAATTTCAGCAAAGGGAGTTTACTAATTCAAACAAATTTTGCTGAATAAGCAAAGAGTGTTTGAATATTTCATCAAAATCAAACCGTAACAACCCACAATTATGGGTAGGGGCTGTTAAGTTTCCGTATGCTTTCGTTTTGTGCGGAAACTTCGTAAATGATAACTTTCCGATAACTCTCCGTCCCTGTCATTGACTATCCCGAATCCGGCAATATACTGTCGTTTCTGTAGGAGGTGTCGCTATGACCCAGTCAGAATACGAGGCGGAGTTGCACTTTCGGCTCTGTAAAAGCATCTTCGCCACTCTGGCAATCAGAGGAATCATTGGAGAAGATGATTTACGCATTTTACTCTGTGCCGCTGCGGAAAAATACCATGCACCAATTGGCGAATTGGAGGTGAACAGCATTGCCGGAGAAAAGAATTACACGGGTTGAGTTCCCGGCCAGGACATTCTCCCCGGAACAGCCGCCGACCACAAAACGGATTGCAGCCTATGCCAGAGTATCCACCATGAAGGATGCCCAGGAGAACAGTCTCCAAGCCCAGCAGGAGTATTTCACGGAATACATCCAACGCCATCCGGGCTGGGTCTTTGCCGGGATGTACTCCGATGATGGTATCTCCGGGCTGTCGATCCGCGAGCGTGACGGTTTCAACAGTATGGTAACGGATGCCCTGGACGGTAAAATCGATTTGATTCTCACTAAGTCTTTGTCCCGTTTCGCCCGAAACACTGTGGATGCCCTCACCACCATCCGTAGCTTGAAAGCTGCTGGAGTGGCAGTCTATTTTCAAAAAGAGAATATCAACACAATGGACAGCACCGGCGAGTTCCTCATCACCCTGATGAGTTCCTTTGCCGAAGAAGAGAGTCGATCCATCTCCGAGAATGTCACCTGGGCCGTCCGCCATCGATACGCCCAAGGAATCTATCATCTCCCCGGACTGCTTTTGGGGTATCAGCGCAGCCCGGTTGGCGAAATTCAAGTCGATGAAGCCGGGGCCAGAGTCGTGCGGTTCATCTACCTGCTTGCCCTGGCTGGGAAAAGCAGCACAGATATCTGCCGTATTCTTATGGACTATGGAATTCTCTCCCCGGGACAGAGTCAGAGGTGGGAACCGCACACAGTACGCAGCATTCTGAAAAACGAGAAATATATGGGTGATGCCATCCTCCAAAAAGAGATTACCGTGGATTTCCTGACAAAAACCAGAAAACCAAACGAGGGCGAAGCGCCGCAATACTATGTGGAGAACGGACATCCCTGTATCGTCAGCAAGTCTGTGTGGCAGGAAGTGCAAGCCACATGGACGGACGCCATCCGCCGGAATTGCACCTTTTCACCCATCGCCAACAAAATAATCTGCGGTGACTGTGGCGGTCGGTATGGTCGAAAGACCTGGCACTCCACCACCTACCGGGATGCCGTCTGGGAGTGCAATAGCAAGAAGGCTGGCCGCACAAAATGTAAATGCCGCCACATTTACGCCGAGGAACTGGACACCGCCATTCACCGCTCCATGCATCATCTGTTGAAGATCCATAAAAACATCATCCCCGACTGCGCGGATCTGTTCTCACAGGCCCTGGGAGAGATTTCATCAGATGCTCGATCCGTTCTGAATGATATAGCCCATGGGAAACTGGATATCCGGATTGACGGTCTGATGATTGGTATCCTTATCCGAAAAATGGTGGTCACGCCAAATCAAACCCTGGTAATTCACTTTCTGAACGGCACCACCTACCGCCACCGCTTGGGCGCTACTCCCCGAGGAACTCGGCTGTATAACACGAAGCGAGATCACAGTCAGATACTGGCCTTATACGCCGAGGGATGCTCCGCAAAGGAAATATCGCAGAGGTTGGGGATCAGTGTAAATACGGTGCGGTCCATCATGAAAAGACGGCACTCTTAGCTTAAAATTGTCGATAACCCAAATAAGGTTGTTTAGCGAAAGTATATATGTCTTGCGCCAAAATACGGAACAAATCTCCTCCAGGCAAGGGTGCTTCCTCGCACTCTGTAGGCTCACAACAGTTCCATTGCGCCCACTGATTCTTCCAATCATGGATTATCGCATATACTTTACTCGTAGGAGCATCGCTACCACTTTTGTCTAGCCAAAAAGCATACCAAGTTTTTCCACTGGCACCACAACAGGTTCGAAGCCAGTAGCGGGTTTGCTGCCGTAGCGTTTTGCTAGGATCAAAACTACCGCCCGTTTCCAGCAGATACAGTTGATACATACCCGCCATTGCATTCAATAAATAGTCGGGGTTCTCCAGATAACAGCTAGAAATCGCCGTTATCCATCGTGTAATTATGCGGTTTTTTCTCGATACATCTTTACAACTAACCAATAGGTTCATGTTACTTGACAGTTCCTGAAAAAAGTCGTCTGCTGCTGTACAGAGTTTCTGGAGTAAAATAGTCCATTGGGTTTCTGTAATATCTTCAATATCCGGAGCATTTGGTAGATACTCACTAATTGAGTTTTCCGCGCGCTGCAAAATGTCTTCATTCAGTGGGTAACATAGCGAATTGTTATGGCAGAAAATACTGCGCAAAGACGTAACTGCCTGGAACAGCATATTGTAGTCATTCTGAATTGCTTTCCATTTTGGTGTAACTAAAATACTATCTCTCGTTTTCAGTAACTCACCTAAAAATGGGCCACAGTCCTTAAATAAACCATAAAGATTTACTATCGCTGTCAAAAATTGACTCCGTTTGCTTTCAGCTTCACGGTACTGTTTGGGTTCATAATATGCAAACATAAAGAGTCTGCAATCCAAGCCAAAAGCCTTACGGTTTAATTCCTCTGCAGGTTCTGCCGAAAAACAGATGCTTTCGGTGTAGTCCATCATTGATCCCTCCGCACCTTCCAGTTACGTGCAAATGCAGAGAAGCCTCTGTAGGAAGTTCCTATGCAAAGATTCGCTGCTTCGCCAGTGGTATCCGACTTGTTAATACTCTGCAAGCTAGGATAAAGAACAGGTCGTCCTAGTTCTTTGATATAAATTCGACGTTCTTGCAGAACCATACGAACATTGAAAGTACCAGTGAACAGCATGGGTTCACCATCAGGGGTGCACAGGATATGCCATGTGTACTGTCTACCCACAGAGAAGAAATCCTCTTCACGTACATCCTGCCATATTTGGACCGCAGTATCATATTGGCCGAGCTGCGCACAGGCTAATGCCATAATATAATACACACTGGCTCGGTAAGAGCATTCTGGTTGGTTCTCGATGATGTTGCACTTGAATTCGTTGCAGATCTTGTACAACTGCGTCCATTGTTCCTTCGTGAGTTTGGTGTACTGCCGCTCATGTTCGAATACCGGCCGCTTGTTATAGTACAGCCATGTCAAGTTAAGGCGCATATACTGGCACGCGGCATGATTGCTGACAACATGTTCATACTGTTTGCTCTCCAAAAGCTTCAGTGCCTTTTCGCAGGCGGCTTCCGATTTACAATCCAGTGCCCTATTATAATCAATCCCCGCTTTGCGAAGAATGGATTTCGCTTGAATATGCACGCCTACAGCTGAACCCATAGTCAGCAGAGACTCAAAATAGCGTTCCATGCGATTGCCGCCGCAAATGTAATCGAAGATGCTGAGGAACTCTGCCTTTTTGCGCTGATAGTGATCGTTGCTTTCGACCTGGGGGATGCTGGCCTCTGTGATATCTAGAATTTCAAGGATTGTAGACATATCCGCCAGCATTTCCTCAGTTACAGATGCATTTTCGTATTTAAACACGAAACAGGATAACAACGCAGTATAGGCATAACTGTTTTCCGGTTGGGCATTAATGATTGCTAACAACATATTGCTTTTTTGTCTGTAGGAATGAATCATCGGAATGTTGGAACATTCTGCAATCGAACCAGACTCCGCCATTTGCCGCTGACATTTCTCAAGTTGTAGTTCAGCAAAAATACTTTCAACGGTAATCGAGTCAATCAATCCTTGCTGCCAATGTGCAGTCTCAACATCGGGGTGATCCACCATGTCCAGCACGTTTTGAGCGATCTGAATTGCTTTCCCAAGCCACTCGGATTTCACAGACAGATTCTGCTGACAATCATTTCCATAATACTCACGAATATATGTGATTTCCTGAGCCACAAGTTGTGGCTCCACAATTCCTTCCCTCCGAAGATCAGCCAATGCCTCAATCACAGCATTACAGCCGGGGCCATAGATACCATACCAGTTGGCACGTACATTCTGGTCATCACTATTGGGACCAATCATCCGAATAAGCCGTTCTAGGAATTTGACCTCGTCACTGTAAAAGGAATCCTTCTCTCCGGACATTGTGCGAATAATTGCGGCTACGATCTGTAGCATATCTGCTTCGGATTTGTTAATACTGTGCAAATAGATACGTGCATCCATTGGGTCACGGAAGGATACATAGTATTCGCCGGGAGAGTATTTGTCATCGTCCAAGGCATAATGTAGCCACGGTGCATTAAACACTACATCACGGTATTGCTGTCTATTGCTACACTCAGGAATTTGCAGAAGATGCATTGCCATAGTAATGGGCATACGGAGTTTGAACAGCGATGCTACGGCCAGCCCTTCGCAGAAAGCTTGTAGGCTGTTTATGATACTTGTCTTTATGGAGAGAACTTGCTCCTGGGTATAGGTATCGGGCAAATCAATCAAGCCAAGTTTAAGCAGTTGTGCGGCAATGCTACTCAGTGGCTTCTGCTCCGGAATCGGATCCTCCAGTTCCATAATACCTTCCACTGTATCTGCTAGCGCTTTGGTAATTTCCTTCTTCAAGCCAAGTTCCAGCTGAGGATGTAGTTCATATACCAGCCGATAGAGCATGGACAGCAGACCATTCTCGTTTTCGTGGCGACACATCCATTGCTCGACTTTGTTGCGGGGTAACTTTCCTTTCTCCACTAGCAGATCTTTGAACCGATTCTTTTCGGAAGCAGTTAGATCAATGGGGGCTGAAACCGTAACGTATCGAGTAGTTTCTGCCACAGCAGTCATGGCGCTTGCTACGAAAAGGACATTCTGCCCCCGATTATTAAACTGATAGGCTATTCTACCAATAGTATCACTGCGTTGCAAATTGTACACAGACCAATCTAGAATCACAATAGCACGCCCGCCATTGTCTCTGATTTCCTTCAAAATGTTATCCAATGCGAGGGCAGCAGCAGAATGCTTCGCAAAAGTCACATCCGGGTTGTTGACGAACAAAACTGGATATTTCCGCTCTTGGAACAGACGGAAAGCTAATGCCGCCAAGGCAACGCTTTTACCAGAACTTGTTTGACCGACCAAAACAACCGGAGTCTCGCTGTTCTTTTCCAACCCGTCATGTACTTTTTCATATAGTTCATCTTCAAATTCTCTGGGCACGGCAAACGAATTTCTCTTTGCATATCCATACCATTGAGGTGTATGGGGGCTGCGCTTAAGGAATTGGTAGAAGAATTCTGTCTGCATCATCCGGCTAATGGTACCTGTAGCCATTTCTCGGACGGAAAGTACACGTCCATACTTATTAAAGTCGTAGCACAGGGAAGCGTCCAAAACAACAGGATGACCATCGATGTACACTGTATTGTTAGCATTCTCGACATCATGCGTTACAACGGGGCTATCTTCACTGTCGTTATCAGCCAAAGAACATCTATTTTCCAGGGCTTCTCCAAGATCCTGGGCAAATAACGTAACGATTCCGTCGTTAGCCAATTTCTTGATGTACTTGTTAGCTGCAATCTCTGGTGTTACACCATAGAAAGTAACACGATTATCAGAAAGTAATCGCAATTCCGCATACAGATCATAAGGACTCAGTTCGCCATTGTCCTGCGGATTGTATCCCACGATGACTAACTCAACCATCAAATCACTTTTGAGCAGAGAAGTCATAGACTTTAACAGTAGCTTACTATTCTCTCTTCGCTCGACTTCTTGGTCGATATCTTCATCGTCGTTTTCCTTTGAAGCTCTACCGTTTATGAACACCAGCAAGGGATTATTTTGATCCAGTTTTGTCCTTGCACTGTCATATTCATGTTTTGTATAAATTGGCCGCACCTGACGTTCCGCCCGGCTAAATGTATCCGCAAGTCGATCGGACTGATTTGTTGTATAAATACACTTCCATTTTTCTCCGGCCAATACTGGGTAATTCTCAATACAGATTCCAGTTCCAACAAAGAGGATCCGTTGAACCCCCCTCATTGTTTCCGAAAATCGATTGATATGATTTTCAAAATTAATCGTCGATATCATTTGCTACACCTACCTAATTTGTTATGGGACTGCGTCGCTATAATTTTACTGTTGCTTAGTACCGAAAAATGTCAAATTACCTGTACCAGCAGGTTTCTAGGCCACGCATAAGTGTTCTATTTCCATAGCTTCTCTGAGCAATGATTGCTTCATGCAACAAGTTGCGGCTTTATCCGAAATAATCAAGAATCTGCCCATTTAGTTTCTTGCGAATCTCTCTCCAGTTCGGCATAAACCGATCCATGTGAGCTACGAAATTATCATTATGGCTCTTTTCAATCAGGTGTATTAGTTCATGTAAAATCACATATTCCAAGCACTCCGGCGTTTTCTTTGCAAGCTGAAGGTTAAGCCAAATTTTGCGGGTTTTTACGTTACAGGTACCCCAACGGGTGGTCATGTTCTTTGTTTGCCACCCATCGGGGTAGAGTCCTGTGATTTGTTCCCATTTGGGCAGAACACGCACGATCTCAGCCTTAAGGATGCATCGATACCATTCGTTTACAAACTTTTCTCGCTGCTCGGTGGTGCTGCCCTCACGCACAGTGAGGATGGCCTTTTCTCCGTCCAAAATCAAGGAATTTCCCTTATTGCTGTAGTTGACCAGCAAATAATACTGTCGGCCCCATACATACAACGCCTCACCAGAAACATACTCTCTGGCAGTTTGCCGGGGCTGCTTGTCGAATTTCTCTTGCTGCCGCCGAATCCAGCCAATTTTCGTCCGAATGAACAGTTCGATACTGTCATCACTCAGATTAGCCGGTGCGGACACCTCCACATGACCGTCCGGCGGTTTGACATAGAGGTGCATATTTTTAATTGCTTTTTTTGTTACGGACACTTCTATGCCGTTTACCACCATTTGCATTAGTATTCCTCTTGTTCAACTATAATTTTGAAAACGCGCTCCACTTCATCCTTGGTCTTCAGGATTTTCAGCAGTTCACGCTTAATCCGGCGCTCCTTGACAGGATCATTGCGGAATCTGTCCATTTTGGAACGCATGACAGCAGCATGGAGAGCTGCCGCAAGGTCTGCATCACAGCCGGTATTATCGTACAACGCTCTCATTGCAGCACTATGGCGAACCTTTTCCGGATAACTTTCATTTTCCTCCGGCTTGGTAACATTACGGGCGAGTTCGATATACTTCTCCAGTAACTGAGTATATGTAATAACACCCTGCTTGCGCTCCAGAATTAGCTGCTCCAAAACAGCAGACATTTTTTCATAATATTTAGGATTCAGGACAATCTTTTCAACAACCTTCTTGCGGATATTGTTTTCGATTGCCTCCGCAGCGCTTTCCTGTTCCTTGGACTTCGTGCCGTCGCCTTCCATTTTGTCACGCTGAGCCAAAATGAAATCAAGCAATGTGAAATCATCAAAGTCACCGATGATACGGGCATCCTCCGCCACGATGTAATTATCGATCAGATAGCGCATACCGGGTTCATATGCTTTCAGGTCAATAAAGTCACCGCTGGCACGACCGATGGTAGCCTTCAGGGCAATATAGAAATTGACTGTTTTGTCATGCTGTTCCTGCTGTGTAGCAGAATAACCCAGTTCTCCCATCATGGGTTTCACTTCAGCATAGGCGCGGATAAGGGCATTGACCAGGCGGTACAGTCGCTCACGCATTCTGGCATATGCCTCATCATTATCCACATCGACGCCATTTTCACCGCAGAAATAATGTAGATAATCAAGCTCGTCCTTCGGATACTGAACACCCTCGCACAGTTCGTCCAGTTCGTCGAGGATCTTTTCAAACCGCTTCTGTGCTTCAGCCTTGCGATCCTTCAGCAGACCTTCCACATCCTCATCGGCATAACCCTCAAAGGCACCGGAGGTATACTTCTCCATGGCAGCGGACAGATCACCGAACAGTTGCTTGTAATCCACGATATAGCCAAAATCCTTATCTTCGCCATCCAGGCGATTGACACGGCAGATTGCCTGGAACAGGCCATGATCGTGCATAGTCTTATCAATATACAAATACGTGCAGGGAGGTGCATCGAAGCCGGTCAGAAGCTTATCAACCACGATTAGCAGCTTCATATTATAGGGTTCTTCGATGAACTTCTTCTTAGCAGCCTTTTCAAATTCCTCTACCCGTTTTGCGATACCGCTCTTGTCCGCAGTAGCATCGGGATCAATACCGATCATCTTCAGATAGATACGGTATTTCTCATATGCATCGGTTTCCTCATCATCGCTGACAGTTTCGGTACGGAGATCGCCAACGCTGGGTTCATAAGAGGAAATGACCGCGCACTTGCGGAAATTCTTCTGCTGGAACAGTTCAAAGTACTTGCAGGCAGTCAGAATATCATCCGCCACCAGAATAGCATTGCCGCTACCGTCTGCCAGACGAGCCTTGGTTTCAAAGTCGAAAATAATATCACAGACGATTTTTTCCAAGCGATCGCGAGAGCTATATACCGTCTGCATATTGCCCCAAACCTGTTTCAGCCGTGCCTTGGCTCTGGGCATCAGTCCCCGAGTCTTGGCTTCAAACCAGGCATCGATCCGATCCTGGGACATGATTTCCTGGGGGATATCCCGATATTCATACCGCAGATCCAGAACCACACCGTCTGCAACGCCTTCGTCAAACTTATAGCTGTGGATATATCTGCCGAACACCTCAATGCTGGTAGCCTTGTCCGACTTCAGCAGCGGTGTTCCGGTGAAACCCACAAAGATAGCATTGGGCATAATGGTCTTCATAGCCAGGTGCAGCTTGCCGGACTGGGTGCGGTGGCACTCATCCACAAATACGAAAATATCATCCTTTGCGCTGAAGTTGGCGGGTAGAGAGGCCTTCAGTTCTTCGATATACCGCTCATAGTCCTTGGCGGTAGCTTCGCCGCCGCGCTTGCCGAACTTATGAACCAGGGAACAGAGCAACCGATCCTCATGGGAGTTCAGCCGTGCCAGTAGATCAGCACCGCTCTTGGTGCGAATAATGGTTTCGTTGACACCCTTATAATTCCGCTCAATCTGCTCGTCCAGTTCATCACGGTCAGTAACGATCAGCACTCGGGCGGTAGGGATATTGGACAGCAGCCACTTGGACAGCCAGATCATCGTCAGAGACTTACCACTGCCCTGAGTATGCCAGATGATACCACCCTTGCCGGACAGCAGACGCTTCTGGGCACGCATAATACCGTAATACTGGTTATAGCGGCAAACCTTCTTCTGACCCTTATCAAAAATCAGGAAGTTATGGATCAGATTCAGAAACCGAGCCTTGTAGAACATAGCAAAGAGGGCGCTGTCCAGTTTGTTGGGGATGGTAGCACAGACTTCTTCAATATGAACATCCATCTCATGGCGTTCCTCGGGATACTGTGTAAAACCATCCTTCTTCCACTCCAGATAATACTTCTCCGGGGTTTTGATAGTTCCGTAGCGCAGACCCTCGCTGTCATTACCGGCCATGCAGAACTGCATCGTGGTGAAGAAAGGCGCAATAAACATCTCCCGCTGATTGGTCAGGTTCTGGCGAATGCCATTGGAAACAGAAACCGTACTTTTCTTCAGTTCGATAACCGCCACAGCAATGCCGTTCAGAAAAATGACCAGATCGGGGCGTTTTTCATTGTTCGCAACAACGGTGACCTCTTCGGCAATGTCAAAGAGGTTTTCGCCGGGAGTTTTCCAGTCAATGAAATATACCGTTGTCTCATTTTCATCGGCATTCTCTTTTACCTTGGCACCGTATTTCAGAAGCCGATAGACCTCCCGATTGGCTGCGTACAGACCATCCTGCAGATTGGTGGCGGCTTTGACCAGTTCCTCCACCGCCCGTACGGCAATGGTCTTGGAATAGCCATGATCGGTCAGCCATGTAATCAGCTTCTCTTCATCGATATTACGGTTTTCCCGGTCTTTCAGATTGCCGATATAGTTATACCGCAGCTTGGTCTGAAAGAAATCCACCACACGCTTCTGGGTGGCGATTTCAGGCCTTCCCACACGATCCATTACGCATCCTCCTTGTCTATCAGTCTGATTCTGCCGGTGAGCAGTTTGCTCATCATGCCAGCTTTCATAAGCTGTGCCTTATACAATTTTTCCTCCAACGCACCAATCTCGCCGTCCATGTCATCGAGAACATCAGCAATCGCTGCTTGCTCGTTGATATCTGTAGGCATATATACACTGTATTCCAAAAAGTTTTTCGGTGTAATTCTTTTTTGACTGTTTGAGGTACCAGTCGACATACCAATAAAGTCTTTTGTGATCTTTTCTGTTGACAAAAGCTGCGCCAATAAGCGCAAATCAATTGTGTCTGAATAGTACGGTAAAAACTCTGACGAACAGACAGAATTACTTTCCGAAGCTTCAACAAGCCAAATACGCTTTTGTCGAACATTTAGCTTGTTAAATAACAATACCGATCCATGGATTACGGTGCGATTGCTATGCATATCTGCACCAAATGTTTTGACAGGTTCTTTTCCCATGTCAAATGCTGGCATACTGTACTCCCAGAAAAGCGTTGATACATATGTCTGCGGATCAATGGTTTCTCTTAACAAGTAACCATTCTGACCTATAATCAAATCTGCCCATTTCCCGTCAAATCCAGACAGTCTCCGCCTTCCAGTCAGCAGTTCTTGCATAGCACCCTGCTTGATAGCCTTTTTCTTAGCAATCAGCTTTTCCAGATTGGTGATTAGGGCATCAATGTCGTACAATGCGCTAACAATCGCTGCTTGCTCTTCTTTTTGGGGGACAGCTATCAGCGTTCCAGAGATTGCACTTTTAGAAATAGCGGAAACCTTTGTTCCTGTAATATACGGAATAAGTTGATCATGGTAAGTGCTGTGATTCATGAAGTATCCCAGCCACTTAGGCGCAAACATTTCCTCATCCTTGGGTCTACAAGGAATGGTGTGCAGACCGGAAACAACCTTTTGCTCACCGATGCCGATTACTTCGGTGGATTTACCAACAATCACATCCTCTGCGGTATCTGCCATAATGACATCACCGTCACGAAGAAAACCCTTGCTGGCCTTTACCACATTTTCAGCATTGATATACGGTAAACCTTCTGTGGCACAGTCTAATACAGCAGGATACTTTACGAGAATATCACCGTAATGGATATTCTGTACCTCACCGCCATTATAGTTGAGTTCCGCACGGGAAAGAGTATTGTTGGGCAGAATTGCAAAGCAATCTTCAAATGTGATGGTTTCCCAAGATTCGGGCAACACACCGATTTCCGTTTGTTTGTATCCCGGTTTTACCATTTGAATCCCATCCTTTCCAGATGAGATCTCACTCTGGTTTCATAGTCATCCACCAGCGCAGACAAAGTGGGCAGTGTATCCTCATACCGTTCTGCCAATTCCATAATGCGGTCGGTGATGCTGTGGGAAATTGCCACATACAGTGCATCGATGCCGTCGAAAATGGAATAGTACCACTTCTTATTGACCAGAAGTTCCTTGATTTCCTCCACCGTCAGCACCGGATACTTATCCTTGACCAACTGCTCCAGCGCTGCCTTCAATGCCTTGACCAGCTTGCTCTGCTCGTCATTCTTGGTCATCAGGGCATACAGGGTCATCAGCTGCTCATAATCCTCGGCATATTTTTCCGGGACCGGTGTGGTGGCACGGAGTTCCGCGATCCGAGCCTTGATACTGCTGGCGTTCACATTGCCCTTATCATTCCGGGCAGAAACGCACAACGGATGTGCAGCCAGATACTTGTCCATGTCCTTTTTCTTCATAGGCAGAGCATTCAGCAATGCCATCAGCGCATCAATTTCCTCGGAGTGGATCTTGCTGCGGATCTCATCAATGGCAGCTTTCAGTGCCTTTGCGGCAACTTTGCCATTTTCGTCCATCAGTTCCGCAATGGCAGAACCATCCTCGGCGCTTTCCAGCAGCTCATCGATCTGTGCTTGGGTATCTGCAATGATTACCTCGGCAGCATCGATAGCCTTGGCTTCTTCCGCAAAATAAGTGTCGATGATGATGCTCTTGGGAATCAGCTTACCATCCCAGCTTTTCACCTTATCGGTGACTTCAGTAACAGTCTTGCCATCTACAGTCTTGGTCTTGACCACATACTCATAGCTCAGTTCCCGACCGGCCTCATAGCCATCGTGGATCAGCAAATACACATCGTCGGACATGATTTCCAACCAGTATGCAAGCAGCACCTGGTATACATCATATTTATCAATCAGTTCAATGCCCTCAAACTGGATCAGAATATGCTCCGCCAGCCGGACAATCAGGTCCTTTGCATCCACATAGGCATTGATGCTGCGCAGTTCCTCATCCACCTCGCTGCGCCATGCCATGAATGCGGCATCCACCTTATCAGCATAGGAAGAGAACTCCTCGTCTTCATAGATCAAAGTGCGTACTTCGTCCTTGGGCACATTCAGCTGATAGAACCCATCCCGCAGAACCGAGAACAGCTTGCTCTTCAGTAAACCGAACACAGACCAGTATCGCTCCATGCCATCCACATCTGCCGCTGGGATACCACCCTTTAAGTGTGCCTCAATACTCTGCAGGTCTTCTCTGATGCCGGAGTCAATATACCGGGAGATATTCAGGTTATAGCCGTTCTTGCCGGTGATCTCGCTCATAGGCACAAAACGGGCATAGTGCGGATCATCGGTGATTTGCTGGTTGAAAGTAGTAACGATTTTATAGATATCCCGCTCACGCAGGCGGTTCTTATTGCCATCCTTCACGAAGTCATGGCTGGCATCGATCATAAAGATACCAGTACGCTCATCCGCATCTTCCTTGTCAATGATAATGATGCAAGCCGGGATACCGGTGCCATAGAACAGATTGGCAGGCAGACCAATGATGCCCTTGATATAGCCTGTTTTGATCAGATTCTCACGAATAGTTCCCTCTGCATTGCCACGGAACAGAACACCGTGGGGCAGAATAACCGCAGCCTTACCGGTACGCTTCAGGGATTTTAGAATGTGCATCAACCAGGCATAGTCACCGTTCTTTTCCGGTGGTCTTTCGCCATATCCATCAAATCTGCCGTATTCTTTTACGCCATCCGTCCAATTCTTAATGGAAAATGGAGGATTAGCGACAATGTAATCGAACCTGCGCAGCACAGTTTCATCCGAACCCTCTTCAAAATACTGAGGGTCAGAGAATGTATTACCAGACATGATAGTTGCAGTCGCCCAGCCGTGGAGAACCGCATTCATTTTTGCAAGGCCGGCAGTCGTAGTGTCTTTTTCCTGACCATAACCGGACAGTGCAATGGGAGCCTCATTCAGCGCGCGAATCAGCAGTGAACCGGAACCACAGGCAGGATCATAAATAGTCGCTGAAGGATTTTTCTCATCTGCTATGCCGATAACCTTCGCCAGAACGCGTGAAACCTCTGCTGGGGTATAGAACTGGCCTTTGCTCTTACCGCTTTCGGTTGCGAATTTACGCATTAGATATTCGTAAGCATCACCGATCAGATCATCACCTTCAGTCTGGTTCTTGGAAAAGTCCAGTTCAGGGCGTCGGAAAATCTCAATCAGTTTGCTTAACTTTTCGACCATTTCTTCACCTTTGCCTAGCTTGTCGGGGTCATTGAAAGAAACCTTGTCAATAACACCACGCAGGCCATTGGCTTCTGCCAGCTTGGCAATAACCTTATTGATACCTTCACCGATATCCTTCTTACCAATCAGCTTGACCATATCGGCAAAGCTACCGCCTTCTGGGATTTCAATATCGGCATAGTCCTGCCCGGCAAATTTATCAGAAACATACTTCACGAATAGAAGTGTGAGGATATAGTCCTTATATTGGGAGGCATCCATGCCACCTCTTAATGCGTCACAGCTCGCCCAAAGGGAACTGTATAATTCGCTCTTTTTTACAGCCATTTCTATTTCTCCAATCGAAATCGCCACTTCACCAGATACCTACTATAGCAGGCGTTGTGGCTGATAATATGTACTTTTAGGTTTTAAGGCTCTTTTATGTATTCCACAATATCCCCAAAGTCCGTATCCAGAGTGCTGCAGATTTTTTCCAGCACACCCATGGCCACAGGTTCGTCCCTGCGGAGTTTTGTCATGGTATTGGGGGCCAGTCCGGCAGCCTTGCGCAAATCGGCTTTGCTCATCTTTCTGTCAATCAACAACTTCCAC
>SFGY01000018.1 GCA_004556455.1 Clostridiales bacterium
CAGGCCCATGAGGTTCTTCAGGGCCATGGCCACGGCGTGGCCGATCTGCTGGCCGGTGCCGTCCCGCAGGGCCACCAGGGCTCCCGCGGCCATGGCGGAAGCGGTGCCGATCTCCGCCTGACAGCCGCCGGAGGCACCGGCGATGCAGGCCTTGTAGGCGATCACCGCGCCGATGCCGCTGGCCACATACAGGGCCTCCAGGATCCGCTGCTGGCTCAGCTCCTCATACTTGCACATGGGCAGCAGCACCGCCGGAAGCACGCCGCAGGCGCCCGCCGTGGGGGCCGCCACAATGCGGCGCATGCAGGCGTTGGACTCCGCCATGGACAGGGCCTCGGCGATGACCTCGCTGACGTAGCCGCCGGACATGGCCCGGCCCCGGATGGAATACTGCCGCATTTTCAGGCCGTCGCCGCCTACCAGGCCGCTGACGCTGCGGCGGCGGCCGGGTCAGCATTTTTGCCATGGATTGCTGACGGGTCACCTGGCGCTCGTCCATGTCCGTTTCCAGCACGATCTCCCAGAAGGGCTTGTGCTCGGCTTCCATGCGGTCAAAGATTTCCTTCATCGAATCCAGCGACATCGTCATCGTCCTCCTTATCGTAATAGGTCACCGACAGAATGCCCGTCAGCTCCGAAAGAAACGCCACCTGGTGGGGCTTGATATGCTGGTCGGTCTCGATGACCATCAGCGCGTCGCCGCCCCGCTTGTGGCGGCACAGGCTCATATTGGCCACGTTGATGCGCAGCTGATTCAGAACCGAGGTTACCGCCGCCACGGCACCGTTTTCATCCTGGTTCCGGATGACCAGGGTGTTGAACATGCCGTCGAAGCTGACGTCGATGCCGTCCACCTTGTTCACCAGGATACGGCCGCCGCCTACGCTGCAGGCCTGCAGCTCCAGCCGCTTGCCGCCGGCGTCCCAGGCCTCGATTACGGCGGTGTTGGGGTGAGCGTCCCGCAGCTCCACAGTGTCGATGGTGAACTCCAGCCCACGCTTTTTAGCCTCCTGGTAGGCGTAGGGGATGCGGAGATCGTCGGGCTTCATGCCCAGAAGGCCCGCCACCAGCGCCCGGTCGGTGCCGTGGCCGGAGCCGGTTTCGGCAAAGGAACCGTGCAGATGGATCTTGGCCTCCACCGGCTCGTCGCCCAGCAGGGTGCGGGCCATGCTGCCGATGCGGGCCGCTCCCGCCGTATGGGAGCTGGACGGGCCCACCATCACCGGTCCCAGAATATCAAAAATATCCAGCATGTGATCGTTCCTCGCTTTCTCTGTGCAATCAAGGCCATGATAGCACAGACCACCAAAAAAAGCGATGGGGTTTCTAAAATTTTTTGAGATTTTACAGAACGGCGCAAAATTTTACCAGATGCGCCCGGCGCATATTCAGGGCATCGGCGGCACAATCTATGGTTGCGATACCCGAACAGCGGTTTTCGCTGAAAACGCAAGAAAGGAGAACGCAATCATGTCTACCAAGAATACCAACAAGCTGAACGTGCCCCAGGCCCGTGCCGCCATGGATAAGTTCAAGATGGAGGCTGCCAGCGAGGTGGGCGTCAACCTGAAGGAAGGCTACAACGGCGACCTGACCTCCCGCGAGGCCGGTTCCGTGGGCGGACAGATGGTCAAGAAGATGACTGCGAAATATACCCGCAAAGACAGGACTGCTGTGGGGCATGAGATAGAGATTCGGTACATAGCGGGGATCATGGTTTGAGTTGCTGGATTAACAAAATAGACGCAGGACAGCCCGCCGGTCAGATGATCGGTGGGCTGTCCTGTCACGCAACATTTTTATACCGTGTGTACACATACTCATAGATTTTTTGCCGGTATACAGAAATGCTAACCTCATCGTAGGATTCAGGAAGTTCGGCCCACAGAGTATCTCGAATAAGGTTGTCGATTGTAGCCTTTGTTTCCTGCTTGTCCGTCCAGTGGTCAAGCTCTGCAATCTTGGCCTTGACTTTCTCCAGAAGATCGACCGCCACTTTCTTTATTTTCTGGATATCCTGCTTGGACAGGTTTTCGGAAAACAGCATATCGTATAATGACAGCTCTTCATCACTGGAGAATCCCTCACGGACATACCGCTGTTCCTCCTGATCCATGTCTTTGACCAGTTGCATCAGTTCATCAAAGGTTTTCTCAATTGTGGCTCTGTCCTGCTGGCTGTTGTACTCCTCAATGATTTGCTGGTATCGCTCGTGATACTTGATACGGTCGGGATTGTTGAATAGCATGGCTTCAAGACGGACGCGAATGAGGTCCTCAAGGTCCTTCATCACCAGATTCTTTTTCTTCGCCTTGGCGAATTCACGCCGGAGCAGGTCAAAGTCAATTTGGCTGATATCAAACTGCCGGGATGGAACGATTCCTTCTGCCGCCTGTTCAACCTGAACATACTCGCTGATGATGTTGTTGATCTCCACCATCAGTTCCACATTGGAGACTGTTTTTCGCTTTTTCTTCAGCTCGCCATAGATAGCCGCAATGGCCTCATATCGCTTTCGAGAATCCAGTTCAATATCCTCACGATTGGTGTACTTCATCAGGCGGAGTAGCTCAGAGGCATAGGTCTGGAACGTCTTTTTCTCCTCAATCGTAGAGGATACTGCATTTGCTGCCGTTTGTAACAGTGCCAGTTTTTCGAAGTCCCGTGCCTGCACCAAATCCCGCAAAGAAATGCCGTAGCTGGCCAGAAACGCCTCCGCTGTGGAGATAGTATCCAGAATACGAGCAATCAACTTCTCCTTATCCACGGTAGGGTCAGCGCCGCCGTTGCCATTCACATTCGCGGTATAGTCAGCCAATGCTTTCCGAAGCGCCTTGACGATGCCGATATAATCGACGATCAGGCCGTTACTTTTCCCTTCGGCCACACGGTTGGCGCGGGCAATGGTCTGCATGAGCGTGTGAGCTTTCAGCGGCTTATCCAGATACAAACAGGACAAGCACTTCACATCGAAACCGGTGAGCCACATGGCGCAGACAAAGACAATACGAAGCGGATTCTCTTTATCCTTGAACTCCTTGTCCAGCTCCCTTTTTTCCATCTTTTCACGGTGATATTTGATATCTAATCCCCATTTTTGGAAGGTCTGGATCTCATTCTGTTCCTGACTGATGACCACAGCCATTTCCGTTTCCTGCATCCATTGCAGTTTGCGTTCCAGCTCCTGGGCCTCTTGCTGCGTGGCGTGTTTGATCTGAATTTTCAGCGTTTCAATTTCAGCCGCCCAATATTTTTGGACCAAATCATACATGCGGACACAGGTCACCTTATTCAGGCAAACAAACATGGCTTTTCCGCTTGTCCACAGGTCGGAGTAATGACCCACAAAGTCACGGGCAATGGTTTCCAAACGGGGAGTTGCAGTCAGCAGATGAATTTCTTTTGCAAATTCCTGCTCCAGCTTGTCCTGCTGATCCACATCCAGGTCCGCCTGCTCAATGGCATCCAAGATCCGATCCGTGATCTCTGGGTTATCTTTCACATCCAGAATCTTCTCGCCGCGGTTTTCGTAGTACAGCGGCACGGTCGCGCCGTCTTCCACCGCCCGTTTGAAGTCATACACCGATATGTAGCCGCCGAAGGTGCGCTCGGTGATGTTGTCATTGGACAGAAGCGGCGTTCCGGTAAAGCCGATACGGGACGCTGTCGGCAGCAGGCGCACCATATTGTCCGCAAAAATGCCGTACTGGCTGCGGTGCGCCTCATCGGACATAATCAGAATGTCATGGTCGGGGTAGATTGGCTCCACATCCGTCTTGTTGAACTTTTGAATCAGCGTGAAGATAAAGCTGGGATTGCCACGCAGCTTCTGCTCCAGATCGCCGCCGCTGGACGCGATGAACTGGCTGGCCTTTGTCTTGCCCAGTAACCCGCAGTTTTCAAAGGTATCACTGATTTGGGTGTTCAGCTCGTCCCGGTCGGTCAGGATGACAATGGTGGGCGAACCGGAGAACTTACGGCGAATCTTTTGCGCCAGGAACACCATGGAGTAACTCTTTCCGCTGCCCTGCGTATGCCAGAACACACCCAGCTTGCCGTTGTTCAGCTTGCGGGTCTCATAGGCTTTGACCGCCTCATTGACGCCGAGATACTGGTGGTTCCGGGCAAGGATTTTTGCTGTATGCCCACCCGAGTGGTCAAACAGGATGAAGTTTTCCAGCAAATCAAGAAAGCTTTCCTTTTTGCAGATGCCCCGGAGCATGGTTTCCAGCGCCACACTGCCCTGTTCCTGCTCGGACAAGCGCTTCCACTCGTGGAAAAACTCATATTTGCTGCCCAGGGTACCCACCTTGGCCTCCACGCCGTTGGAGAGGATGAGAAAGGCATTGTAGTAAAACAGGTGAGGAATGGTGTCCTGATAGTCGGTGTAGTTATTGGTATAGGCGTCCTGCACATCCACGGTGTTCTTTTTTAGCTCTATGAACAGCAGCGGGATGCCGTTGACAAAGCCAACGATATCTGTACGGCGGCGATACAGATCGCCGTGGATCTTCAGCTCCTTGATTGCGAGGAAGTGGTTGTTGTCCGGATTCTGAAAATCAATGACAGCGGCGCGCTTTTCTTCCGTTTTGCCGCCGGGCTTTTTGACGGTGACCGGGATGCCGTCCCGGATCAGGAAATACTTTTCCTCGTTGATCTGCAGCAAGGAGGCGGTGGACAGACGATGCTCCAGTTTGCGCTGGGCCTCATCGATCTGCACGGGAGTGATCCATGGATTCAAACGCAGTAGAGCCTCCCGAAAATACCGGGTCAGCAAAATCTCCTTATAGCTTTTGCGGCCAAAGGTGCCGTCCTCGCCCAGCTTCTCCGTGTTGTAGGCAAAAGCTACATCCCAGCCAAGCTCCTGCTCCAGCAAATGCCCGGCGGATTCCTGAACGAGGATGTTTTCGGAATAATCGTAGCTCACACTTATGCCTCCTTTTTGCGCGAATTCAGATCAAAGATTCATAAATTTAATAATATCCGAAAAATTGTGAGCGATATGCTCTGTTAGTGATAAACCTTTACTGTCTCTCACAAACTCAATAAACTCAGGAAGATCAAGCAAAATCTTCTGAATGACTTTCTTTTCCTTGATTTGTGTGATGGCATATGTAGGATCCCCAAGTTCGTCAATTTGCTTTTGAAGCTCATTTTCTTGATGCTTCCAGAAGATACTGTATGATGTCTGGCCTTCTGTTGAATAAACATTGGCTACTATACCGTTTCCTTTTGGTGTTTTGTAATACTGGCAATCTTCATCACGAAGAACAATAAAAACCAGTTTATCTGAAAATCGCGAATCCTTTACCACTTCAAGCACTTCATACATACAATTGCGTGATTTAAAATAACTGTCACTGATTACTGTAATGACATAATCGTGTTGCTCAATAGACTGCATAAAGCGTTTGAAGCTTTCGTGATACTCAACATCGCGAATATCTCTGGAAATAGTCGCTTTTCCTTTTATTTGTTCGCCGAGCTGTTCATCGATTAAATCTGCAATATCTGAATCTTTCTGGCAGTAAGACAAGAAAATAGTCTTATTCTCTGATACCTTTTCGGTTTGCGATTCATCGCAGTCAATAAGTTCAAGTTCTAAGAAATTTCTTAGTGCAACAACAAACGGTTCTATTGACTTCCTCATAAATGCTGCAATAGCATCCTTAAATTTATTGCTTCCTGTATACCCTCGCCCTAAAACAAATAACTGTTTGGGGCCATCAAGTACATACTGTAAAAGTTGATAGCCATAGCCTACCAATTCTTCTTGTGATGACGGAAGTGTAAGAATATCATTCCATTCTTTTCTTGCGAATATTTCCTTGAAATCATATTTTGTCGTACTGCATTTTTGTATGTAGTCAAAAATTACCGGTGTGTTTGTTATATAATCATAAAACATCTGGATATAATTGACTTCTTCTTGCGAGTCAATTTTAAGCATTTGAGAGGATAGAGTTCTATATTGCAAAGAAATTTTGCGTAATTCTTTTTTAGTCATAATTCTGCTCCTCCACAGATTGGACAGTAGATTCCGATTTCTTTATCCAAATTCCTCACTTTAACATCCACTCCACAACAATCCCTATGCACGGTTTCATAGCTTTCAGCGGGTGTATAAAGCTCTCTTTCAACCTCTTTGCGAGGTTTTTTCATTGTCATTTTAACAAAACCGCTGCGATTAATTTCTCTCATTGTCTTTCCAAGTTGGCGGTCTATTTCGGCGTACATATAGTTCAATACTTTCTGCTGAGCTTTTTCTAAGACTTCTGGGCAGAAAAAAGTATTTGTCTTATTCGGCAATCCGCAGATTGGGCAAAAAAAGTTTATATTGTCCTCACTTTCGTACACATCTTTGTGAAGCATAAAGCGGTTTTTGCAAAAGTCGCACTCCATCTCGATAAATCCATCTTTATCCAGAGGAATAGATATTTCAAGAGAAATATTGCTCATATTACACCTCCAATTCTCCGCTCATCAGTTTGGGGAGCAGACGGTTACGGGCCTCCGTCAAAAGTCGAATCTGCTCTGATAATATGTCAATCTTTTTATCAATGCCGCCTGCAATGCCGTTAAACTGTCCAACTAAACTATCGAGTGGGATTAGGAACTTTTGATTTAGCAGCTCCTCTTTTGAAATTGATGCAAAAATAGAGCCGTTTCCGATAATGTCATCTCTAAAAAATTTTTCTTTCAAAAGATAGAACAAATAACTCTGCGCTCCCCGACGATGATTTATTGCAGCCAGACCACGGCCAATCACAACTTTATTTTTTGTAAGGTTTAGCCGCCCAACAGGAGCACGTACGCTAAAAAGAATGCTTCCTGCTTCGGCGATGCGCGTAAAGGATGTGCTGTATGTTTCATCACTGACAAAACGATTTCCATAACTGCCTACACCTTGATGGAAAGGGAGTCCCTCTCCGACTTGATTATAGTATTCAGACTTTGGACTTTGCCCCATAACGACATCCGCAATTTGGTATAGAGGCTGTTCTCTCCACCCCTCCGGGACGCCGTCCACGATGGGGGTGGATTCGTGGCCGGGGAAGCGCAGGTCTATGAACCATTCCTTATACAGCCGCTGCGCCGCTTCTTCCAGCAGCTTGATTTGCTTTTGGTTGTTTTCGATGAGGTCATCATAAGTGCGCAAAACAGAAGCAATTTTCCGTTGGACATCAATGTTCGGGAAAGGAAACATTAAATTCTTGATATCCGTAGGACTAATATTCGCTTGGTTTGCAGCGCCACCTGCTTTGCTTGCCAGCTCAATTTTGACTTTGTCTTGCGATAAATAGTAATAAACAAAATCTAAATCGCAATCATCCGAATCGTTGACTGTTATTTTTCCAACACGTTGGTTCAAAACAGTTTTTTCAGAGTATTTTACTTTCGCAACTCGCCCCACAACCGATGCCATTTGGTTGATATGAGATCCAGTTAGTGCGATAAGTACATCGTCATATGACAAAATGAACTTTCTATTTTGATCCGCAATTTCTTCTGGCACATATGACAAATCAATCAGTGATACACTGGGCGGGGTAATATTTTTAATCTTTATCACTGGGATTCCTGTATCCGAAAAATCTTTTGACTTGAACGCAAACCCGGATAACACCTGGATGTGATTACCTAATTTTTCGGTCGGATAGTTCATATTCCCATCTCCTTCATATGATCAGAGATGGTTTGCATCAACGTGTTCGATTCTCCTTGCAGTGCTAACAGTTCTCGATGTATTTGTTGCATTCTTTGCATGAAGTCCATTTTCTCAGTCTCCATAGCGGCCACGCCCACATAAGCGCCGGGTGTCAGGGAGTAGTTCTTCTCCGCGATCTCGGCGCGGCTTGCCACCTTGCACAGGCCGGGGATGTCCCGATACTCGCCTTCGCCAAACTTTTCATAGAGCCAGCAAGCCTCTTTTAAAATGACAATCATCGCTTCTACTGCGGCGATTCGCTCATTCCATTCAGCGTCAACCGTCTTCTTTTCCCGCTTCGCTGCCGTATCAACTGCCTGCTTTGCTTTCTTGCGAATCAGCTCCAATTTTGCTTGCAGCAGATCCAGATTCTCAGAAAAACTGCGCTGGATTCCGTAACCGTCCGGAACATCCTCGATATGCTCAGAGGTGTTAACAAACTCCGCAACTTGATCTATATACTCATTGATCAGGTCAACATACTTTTCTCTTTCGCCCCGGTAGAGCCAGACAATGGCGTTCAAATTCTTGAGCTGCCAATCGCTCCACTCGTTCAGTGTGCGGTCCACCACAGTATAGTAATTCCGGGCGTCGAGAAACAGCACCTTGTCCTGCAGCTCCTCGCCCTTGCCCTTATCAAAGAACCACAGAGAGCAGGGCAGGCTCTTGGTGTAGAAGAAGTTGTTGCCCACGCTGACCATCACATCCACATGACCGGTCTCCACCAGCTTCTGGCGGATATCCCGATCTTTGCCGGAGCTGTCCGTGGCGGAAGACGCCATGACAAAACCCGCGCGACCTTTTTCGTTCAGGTAGGAGTAGAAATAGGAGATCCACAGATAGTTGGCATTGCCGAACTCCTTTTTTGCGTTGACGGAAGGCAAACCAAAGGGCAGACGGCCTGCGCTCTGAGCAGATTCGGAGTTGACCTTGTCCACATTAAAGGGCGGGTTTGCCATGACATAGTCGCAGCAGCCGTCCAGATTGTGGGCGTCGTGATAGAAGGTGTTGGCCTCGTCGCCAGATTTGATGATGCCATTGAGTCCGTGGACGGCCATATTCATCAAGCAGAGCTTTGCGTTGTATTCCACTTTCTCCTGACCGTAGAAGGTCATGGCGGAGTTGGCTTCCATTCCGGCAGCATTGACAAAATCGCCGGTCTGGACAAACATGCCGCCGCTGCCGCAGGCGGGGTCCAGCAATACGCCGCCCTTGGGTTCCAGCACATTGACGATCATCTTGACCAGAGATTTGGGCGTGAAGAACACGCCGTCGTCCTGGGCGATGTTCTTTGCGAATTTATTGAGGAAGTATTCGTAGATCCGGCCGATGACGTCGCCGCCCACTTCGTCCAGTGCGCTATTGTTGAAGATGCGCAGGAGTTCGCTCAGAAGTTCGTCGGAGAACATTGTGTAGTCCTTGGGAAGAACGCCTTTGAGCTGCTCACTTTGAGTCTCCACCAGTTCCATGGCGTTGTTGACCACTTCACCCAGACTGTTCATCACATGGCCGCTTTGATTTTTCAATTCAACAGAAGCAATATCCGCAGGGAGATTGACCAAGTATTCATACTGGGCTTCCCGGGGCAGGAACAGTGCGCTCTTGGAGGTGAAGTCGCTGGCCTCCACAGGCATCACCCGGCCGCCGCGCACCGGGCGATTTTTCAAAATCTCCGCCTCCACCATTTTGAAGCGGCTGAATGCGTAGCGTAGAAAAATAAGCCCCAGCACGGGCATGCAGTATTGATTGGAGGTCAGCTTGGAACCTGCGCGCAGCAGGTCGGCGGATTCCCACAGGTCTGCTTCCAGTTTTCGGATGTTTATCATATCTATTTCTCCTTCGGCTTACGCCGATATTCTTTCGTTTCACCCCGTCACAACGGATTGCAGGGGCCGAAGATATAATCTATTATACTGCGCACCTGCACCAAACGGAAGATTTGCGCCTTCACGATCCTGGCGCAGATGCTTCCTTTTGTTTTTCTTCGCACCGGTGTCAAACTGCATTTTTACAGTTTGGGTACCAACCTGTGAAGAAAATATGGGGTGTCCAGAGGGGAATATCCCCTTGGCTCTGGGTTTCCAATAGGGGCGAGCAGCATCCTGTTGGCACACGATTTTGCTCTGCAAAGTCTAGTGTGTTATACCTTTTGCGACCGCTGACGCTGGAAAGGGGCTGTCCCACGCCTGACAGGCACTTTCCGGCGGCAGCAGAACAGGCGGATTTTGTGACAGGAAAGGACACAAAACCAGGGATTTGCCATGAGCAAAATCCGACTGTTCGGGTGTAGGTGGTGCGGCTAAGCGGAGGTCAGCGACCGACGCTGTGCGGCATCACCGGGGGAGCAAAAGGGATATAAAACCCGCCGCAGCGACGTATCTCCGTGCCCCTAATACCACCACGGCAGCTCCAACCACACGTTATCCAAAGCAAGAGCTTCTGTTTTCTTTGCTCTGCTTTCGGACAGGTTGAAGTGCTGCGCCGTTTCCGTCAGCGGATGCCCAATATCATCATCGAAACCAAAGCGGTACCGGAGATACTGTTCCTCTCTGTCCTCGATCATGTACAGAGCGTGGTGAATATCATCAACCCGTTCCTGTGCCAGATAGACCTGCTCCGGCGTCTGTCTGGTGGGGTCGGCAATGAAATGATGCTTGCTCCGCACCTCGTCCTTCGCCAGTTCATCCAGCGAAATGATGTTGTTCAGATTCTTCGCCTCAAAGGACACGCTCTGCGAACGGATGTAATCGATCATGGCGTTCCGTATTGCGGGAGCAGCATAGGTCAGAAATAGATTGCCGCTGTCGGGATTGTAGCTCTCGATGCAGCCGAGCAACCCCAACGCTCCTTCCTGTACCAGATCATCAAGGGCAATATGTAGAGAACAATTCAGTTCGGGCTGCGTGCTCCACACCTCATGGGCTGTCTTTTTGATGAAGCGGAGATTATTTTCAATCAGCAGATTCTGCACATCGGCATCGCCCTGCTTCACCAATGCACAGAGCTGTTCATTGGTCATTTGTTCCCTTTTCATTGTCTGCTACCGTGCCAGCCATCGCAAGAAACATCTGCTTGACCAACTCTGTATCGACACCGGGCAGATGAGAAACAGACTGTGCGACCGCCTCACCGATCTGCTCCGGCGTGATTTTACGGTTTGGCTTATGCTGTCCCTTGGTCAACTCGGCATATATCTTTTTCGCCGCTTGTGCGGTCAATTCCCGGGATGCCTGCAGATCGTTGCCGAATTCTTTCTTTACGGCCTGCACCGCATTCATAAACGACCGCTGGATCGCCGTCAGGTCTGCCTGATATACCGGGGTCTGCAATTTCTTTACGTCATCGACAGCGTCAGGCTGACCCCTCAGCATACCGGCGACGGTTGCGTACAACTGATTCTGTGCGGCAAAACCCTTGGCAAGTTCGTCATCCAAGTAACCAGAAATCAGATTTGTGGTGTTGGCAAACTCCGGATTTTCAAGCAGCGCATTGACCACCTGCGGATTCACTTTATGTGTGTACAGATTTCTCGCCGCCTGCACGGACAGGCCAAGTTCGGAAATATCATAATTCAGGCGGTCAGGGATATCGACTTCGCCAAGCAGGAAGTCGGTGGAGACATTGAACACACGGGCAATGCGGATGATGTTTTCGTCGCCCAGCTTGTCCGTTTTGCCGCTGATGAAACGGCTCAGCATACTTTCCGAACAGCCGATGCGAGCAGCAAGCTCAGCCTGCGTGACCTTGTTGGCTTTCATCAGGTCCTGGATGCGGTCACGGATTTTACCGGGAAGATATACGTTTTCATTGCTCATGCACCACACCTCCTTGCTCTATTTACGGTATCAATTACCCGTTGTTACTTTCGGTACATTTCATCAAGTGTTTTGCCGTCTTTGTTTTTCCATTCGATCCATCCGTTGGTGCTTCCACCAAGCACAAACATTGCTGCCGAACTGGGAGAAGTAAATGGAACAGAAACATTCAGGATGTGTTTGTCACCGCTGCAAACTATGTTCCCGTTTTGAATGGCGGTTTGCCGAAGCTTCTCAATATTATCTGAATGGCACTTGCGGCTCATATCAATTTCAGAACCTTCAAGAACTTCAAATTTTTCTCCATCATACACACCAAGCGCCTGGACACCATTGCGGGTAGTATGCAATGTGTTGGCTTCATTCAGAGTTGTTTTGGAGTTTTCCATTTTGTAACCCTGGGTTGCCATGATGAATTTGATTTCTTCATACACTTCCTCAATCAAAGGAAGATCATATTCATCAATCTCGTATTTGGGATTCACCGTGTTTTCAACCTTGTAGCGCTTCGCTTCAATTGCCTTACCGATGGCAAAAGCCTCAAGACCGCTGATCATGTCCAGAGAAAAGGTCTTGTTGTCAGCAAGGAACATGATTGCTTTGTTCCAGAAATCTTTTGAACGATTGTGGTCGTCCAATCTGCTGACTCCGTTTCGGGTCTGCCCAACATAGATCTGTGCAATCTTGTTGTCATCCGTTTCGCTGATCAGATAATAAATGCCAGGCCGATTGATACCGGTCAGCTTCTTGGCTTCCGAAAGCAACGGGCGGGGGATGACATAGGTAGTCATTGTTGACAGGTGACGGCGGATGGAGCGAATCCCATCCGGCTGACCATTGTGATATATAATCTCAAGCTTTTTACTGATGGCCATAGTATACTCCCCTTTACGCTTTCTTCTCCAATGCCAGCCCGATCAGCCGGTCTGCCTGATCTGCCATGAACAGCGGAATGTTCAGCACATCATCATCCAGCTTCAGATTGTCCAAGGAGAAGCGCACGCGGAGCTTTACCTGCCCCGGGAACAGCTCCTTGAATTTGCGCAGACTCCGGCTGGTGGTATTGGCCTCTGCCTTGACCTCCACCGGGAAAATATCATTCTCGCGCTGAATCAGGAAATCGACCTCATAGGGAGGATTGTTCTGGCTCCAATAACGGGGCATCACCTCAAATTGTGTGATGAGTGTTTGCAGCACATAGTTTTCTGTCAACGCTCCTTTGAACTCGGTAAACAGACGATTGCCCTCACCAAAAGCAGTCGGTGCAAGCTGCGCCAGACGGCGGAGCAATCCCACATCCACCAGATAGATTTTGAACGCCGACAGATCGTCATAGGCCGACATCGGAAGTCCAGGCGCGGTGCTGCGGTATACCTTGTGGATAAGCCTGGCATCCACCAGCCATTGCAGCGCATCCTCATACTCACGCGCCCGCGCGCCCTCTTTGACGACCTTATAGATGAACTTTTTATTTTCCCGGGCAAGCTGCGACGGAACAGATTTCCAGATCATTGAGATTTTCGGAAATTCGCTGATATTCGGATGTTTGGCAAAGTCGCGCTCATATGCGCTGATAATTCCGGACAGAGCCTCCTGCATGGCCTCCACGTCGCGCGCCTGCGTCCACATGAGCACAGATTCCGGCATTCCACCCGTGACATAGTACATTTTGAGTTTCTCATACAGCGGATTGAAAAAAGCATCCGGAAGCGGTTCCAGCATATCCACAGCATCCAGATAGTTTGCGAGATTCTCATCACCGTTGGCCAGCAAAAACTCCGTAAACGTCATTGGATCGATCTGCATGAAGTTGACCTTGCCCACCGGGAAAGAGGACGGCTTTGCCAGTGCAATGCCCAGCAGCGAACCGGCACAGGCAATGTGATACTGCGGCGCATTCTCGCAGAAATATTTCATGGAGTTGATGACCTTCGGGCAGTCCTGTACTTCGTCAAAAATGATGAGTGTCTTTTCCGGTGTGATCTTCTGTCCGCTGGCCAGCATCAGGTTTTGCAGAAGCCGGTCAACGTCCTTGGTCGTTTCAAAGAACTGCTTATACTCCTCGTGTTCATCGAAGTTAAAGTAGGCTGTATTATCATAATAACGTCTGCCGAATTCCTTGAGAATCCACGTTTTGCCCACCTGCCGCACTCCTTTGAGGATCAGCGGCTTGCGGTAAGGCGAGTTTTTCCATTCCAGCAGTCGTTTCAGGATCAGTCGCTCCATAGAATCCCTCCGTCACACTTTTCTTGGAGATTTCGCGTTTGATTTCACACTATTATTATACGCTCCTCGGACCAAAATAGCAATTGTATCACAAAAATTTTTGTTTTTATGATAACGGAATCACATTTTTATTGATTCTATTCCGTTCTTTCACTCTATCTGGGTGAATTTTCACTGCACAAGGTGAATTTTCATGTTTGCCAAGCAGCAATATCACATTATTATAGCATGTTTCACCCTTACAAATCACACTTTTATGTTTCCGTCCTTCCGACTTGCATTTTCGCAAGAATTCGGGAGGGCTTTTTTGTTTTCTTGCACAACTGCCTGATTTTTTCGGTCTAAGACTTTTTCTCCGTATATTCAGTTGACAAAGAAAATTTGTCAGAAAAATCGAAAGGAGAAATGCCTATGACAATTTTTGAAGCCGTCAAATCCACGGTCACGCCGAGGATGGCGGCGGAACACTTCGGGCTGAGCGTCAGCCGAAACGGAATGGCCTGCTGTCCATTCCACAATGACCGACACCCCAGCATGAAGCTAAATGAGGATTACTTCTATTGCTTCGGCTGTGGTGCTAAGGGAGATGTGATTGAATTCACATCCAAGCTGTTCGGTATCACAGCCATGGAGGCAGTGCAGAAACTGAGGGCAGACTTCGGTGTTCAAGAGGACAAGCCGTCCATCCTCACCAAGCTGAACTTGTACAGGACGCAGGCAGACAACGAGCGTCTTTGTTTCCGCGTTCTACGGGAGTATCTGCAAATCCTGCAGGGTTGGAAGGTACGCTTTTCGCCTCAGACACTGGAGGATGATCCGGACGACCGCTTTGTGGAAGCCTGCCATATGCTCGAATGTACGCAGTATATGTTGGATTTACTGACGATAGGTTCTCCGGAAGAACGAACAGACTTGGTAAACGACATGATGAAAGACAACAAAATCACGCTCTTGCAGGATCACCTGCGAGAGATCAAGGAGGAATCGAATGAACAAACATGAATACACCGTCGAAAGGCCCTTTTGGTACGACGGTAAAATGGTAAATGAGGTTGGATTCTGTGAGGACTTTCTGCAGAAGCACCCTATGGTCCGGGTGGGCGGCAGTTTCTTTACTAAGGATGGCCGTATCACTGACGAAGAAAGTGTACGCAAGGATATCTACGAAATGCTCCGTCCCTATCTCAACTGCGGCCTTGCCAAACGTGCATCGGGACTTCTTGAGATGGTGAAGCTGGAAGCCTATGTACCCAATCTTCCGGTACACGAAGATCGGCTCCATGTTGCCAACGGTACGCTGTTTCTGAACGGTGAGTTCACCGATCACAAGGAGTTCTGCCGCAACCGCCTGCCAATCAACTATGATGCCAATGCTCCGCAGCCTGTGACATGGCTGCATTTTTTGTCGGAGCTTCTGGAGGATGAGGACATCCTGACCCTGCAGGAGTATCTCGGCTACTGCCTCATCCCCACCAACCGCGGGCAGACCATGATGCTGCTCAAAGGCAACGGCGGCGAGGGCAAGAGCCGTATCGGTGTGGTGATGCAGAAGATGCTGGGTGACAACCTGAAGAACGGCAGCATTGCCAAGGTGGAGCGTAGTCCCTTTGCTCGGGCCGATCTGGAGCATCAGCTTCTGATGGTAGACGATGACATGAAGATGGAGGCGCTGAAATCCACCCACTATCTCAAATCGCTGATCACCGCCGAGATGCCCATGGACTTGGAGCGAAAGGGCGAGCAGAGCTATCAGGGGCAGATGTATGTCCGGTTTCTGGCCTTTTCCAATGGCGATCTGGAATCCTTATACGACCATTCGGACGGCTTCTACCGGCGGCAGCTGATTCTGTCGGTGAAAAAGAAGCCCCTCGACCGTGAGGACGATCCTTTTCTTGCGGACAAGCTCTGTGCCGAAATCGAGGGGATCTTCCTCTGGTGTCTGGAAGGGCTTCGGCGGCTAATCGCCAACAACTACCGCTTCACTGAAAGCGCCCGCACAAAGGACAACCGTGTGGAGGCCAAACAGGAGGCGGACAATGTTCTCCTGTTCCTGCGCTCGGAGGGGTACATCCGATTGAAGGCCGACAGCACCATCACCTCCGTCGATCTCTACGCCATCTATACCATGTGGTGTGAGGACAACGCCTACAAACCGCTGGCGGCGCGGACAGTGAGCATGACGCTGAAAAAGCACGCCGATGAGTTTGGCCTGGAGCACGACAACCACATCATGAGCCGCCTCGGCAAGCGGGTCAACGGCTTCTGGGGTATCGAGGCGCTGGTCACACCGCCAATTTTATGAAGCCAAACACGAAAAGCCCTATCCCATCCATCCCAAGCATCCCAAATGGGATAGATGGGCGGATGGGATGGATTATTTTAAGTTCAATTACAAAAAGGGGGAATCCAATGAAGAAACCGTATTACAAGGAACTGCCGCTGTTTCACATTTATGACAGCAACCTGACCGGAAGTCAGAAGCTGCTGATGACGCTGCTTCTGATTGATGACACCTACGACATTTATACTCTCGGTTGCCTTGCCAAGCTCCGAACTGAGGATGTGATCTTTAATCTGCAGGAGCTGAAAAAGCGAGGGTATTTTCAAGATAGATGAAAACAAGAAAGATTTTATCTGCAAGACAAAATGATTTCACGGAACCGCGCTTCTCGGAAGCGAGTACCGGCATTACTAAATAGTGTGCATCTGCACGGTTTTATGAAATGTACTACGATTCCGTAAAGTCAGATATGCCCGTTTGTGGACAGGACATCACACCTCTAAATCTAAATAGATTTACTATCAATCGTATATTTCACCATACAGCGAAGTTGGTTTGCCAAAGAGTGCATCGGCTTCGCTGTTTCCATTACTAAAAGTCAGGAGGAGCGAAATGAACATCAGAAACGAGATCAAAGCACAGATCGTCCGTGCCGGTTTTACCATGCAGGAACTGGTGGACAGGCTGTCCGATGAATACGATTGGAGCGACAGCGTTTCCAATCTTTCCGCTAAACTGCAGCGGGAAAGCATCCGATACAAAGAAGTCGTGGAACTGGCCGATGTGCTGGGCTATGACATCGTATGGCAGAAACGGAGGGATAACCGATGAAAGCACAATACGCCATTCTCCGTTTTGCCAAGTACAAAGGCCCGGAAATCGGGCATATCGAAGCCCATAATGAACGGGCAAAGGAGAAATACGCCAGCAACCCGGATGTAGACACTGCCCGCAGCCACCTGAACTTCCATTTGGTGACGCCGGAGCGCAAGTACCGCGCCGAAGCTGAAAAGCAGATCGCTGCGGCAGGCTGCCGCACACGCTCCGACAGCGTGCGCGTGGTGGAGGCGCTGGTGACCGCCAGCCCGGAGTTTTTCAAGGGTAAGAAACGCAGCGAGGTCAAAGCATATTTCACCGAGGCCCTGGAATTTATCAAGCAAAACCAGAATCCCGATACGATCATATCCGCCGTGGTGCATATGGACGAGAAGACGCCCCATATGCACCTTTGCTTTGTTCCGCTGACGGAGGACAAGCGGCTCAGTGCCAAGGAGATCGTGGGCAACAAGAAAAAGCTGACGTGGTGGCAGGATAAATTCTGGAAGCACATGGTCAAGAAGTATCCCAATCTGGAGCGTGGCGAGAGCGCCAGCGAAACCGGACGCACCCACATCCCACCGAGGCTGTTCAAAGAGGCTGTACATCTGAACCGAATGAAAGATCAGATTATGGCAATTCTGAACGACAGCAACCCGTTCAACAAAAAGGCTAAGGCCGAAGAACTGGAGGCGCTGCTGGACAAGTATGTCCCCGGCGTGGAGGTCATGCGGACGAAACTGAAAAAGTACGACAAGACCTATAAGGAACTGATCGAAGAAAATGCAGAGCTGGAAAAGAAGCTTTCTTCCACATCCAAAGAAAGTGTGCGCAAGGAACTTGAAATCAGCCAGAAACTCAACGAACTGGACGAGCTTCGCCGTACCGTGGATGCCATCCCCGACGAGGTTATCCGTGCTTACACAGCGCAGAAATATGTGCATCACGGTCGAATGAATCAGGAAATCTGAGGCAATAATAAACACAAAACGGAGGAATTCTATGGCAATAAAAGTGAGCAAAAATGTTAGTATTGAGCAGCAGAAGAAAGTACTTGTTGAGGAAGCTTGGTTGAAATATTATAACCAGGTTCTTTTTGAAAAGGGTTTCATTACCGAGCGGGAGAGAAATCTGATGATCAACATGATTGATGCCCGAACCACCAAGAGCCTGTCCAGATAAATGTAAACTTTATTGCAAGAGGGCTGCGACTTCACGCAGTCCTCTTGATTTTCTTTTTGCTAATACGTATAATATAGATGATGATTTTGCGAAATCAAGGAGAACGCTTATGGATATACACGCAGTGCGGCAGCAGCTCCGCACAAAAAGCATCTATGATATTCCACTGCGGGTGACCTACTACGCCCGTGTGTCCTCGGAGTCGGACGAACAGCTGAACTCTCTGGAAAACCAGATCCGATACTATGAAGATCTGATCCGCAAAAATCGGGCATGGACCTTTGTGCCCGGCTACATCGACGAGGGCCTTTCCGGTATCTCCACAAAGAAGCGGGAAAACTTCAACCGCATGGTGGAGGAAGCCGCAGAGGACCGCTTCGATCTTGTGATCACTAAGGAGATCTCCCGTTTTGCCAGAAACACATTGGACTCCATCCAGTACACCCGGCAGCTTTTGAGCTATGGTGTCGGCGTCTTTTTCCAGAACGACAATATCAATACGCTGGATGAAGACTCCGAGCTTCGCCTGTCGATCATGTCCTCCATCGCGCAGGACGAGCTTCGCAAGCTGTCCTCCCGTGTGAAGTTCGGGCATCAGCAGGCCATCAAGCAAAATGTGGTTCTGGGCAACAGTCGGATTTTTGGCTACCGAAAGGATCAGAAACGGCTGGTCATCGACGAGACCGAGGCCCCCATGGTCAGAGAGCTGTTTGAACTCTACGCCACCGACCAATACTCCATGAAGCAGATCGAGACGCTGTTCTGGGAAAAAGGCTATCGCAACCTCAACGGCAACAAAATTGCCCATTCCACCATGTCCAACATGATCTCTAACCCCAAGTACAAAGGTTACTATGTAGGCAACAAGGTCAAAGTGGTGGATATGTTCACCAAAAAGCAAAAATTCCTCCCGCCGGAGGAATGGGTGATGTTCAAAGATGAGACCGGCGAGATCGTCCCGGCTATCGTTTCCGAGGAACTCTGGGACAAGGCAAACGAAATTCTCAAACGCCGCAGTGAGGATGTGAAGAACCGCCAGGGCATCTGCAATCACGCCAATCTCCTGACCGGAAAGCTGTGGTGTACCCATTGCGGGCAGCCCTACTACCGCCGGGAATCCAAAGACAAAAGCGGAAACAAAAACAGCAAATGGCTCTGCTCCGGCAAGATCAAAAACGGCGCGGACTCCTGCGGATCCTTTGCCATTTACGAGGAGGAAATCAAGCCCGTGCTGTATGAGGTGTTCCGTGACACCAAAGCGGATGCCGACGCTATGGTAGCGGAGTATATACGGATGTACAACGAGCTGACCATCAACGGCGCCCTTCCGCAAAAAATTGAAGAGCAGCAGAAGATCATCGATCTGGCCAATCGGAAGAAAAACAAGCTCCTGCAGCTCGCCGCAGATGACAGCATCACAAACGCCGACTTCAAGTCCATGACCGCCGCCTGCAACGAGGAAATCCGGGCGGCAGAAGAAGAAATCGCGGAACTGGAACAGGCCGCATTGGAGGGTGAAGAATTCCGCCGGAAGATCGACGAGATCAGGAAGGTGCTCGCCAACGCCCAGCGGGATGCGGCAAGCGGCGTGATCACAAAGGAATTTGTGGATAAGTATATCGACAAGATCTTTATCACGCCCACAGACGAGAATACGCTTCTGCTGCAAATCAAGATCTTCACCGGCGAAACCACCGAAAAGTACCTTCGCAAGTTCGAGCATCGTGTGGGTATCATCACCGGGGAACTGACCGAACAGCGGGAAAACCAAGTTGCTGCAAGGGGTTCAGAACCCTGCGTTCCTGCGGGTCACACGTTCAAGAAGATGATCGAGTCCTACGAGAAGAACCTGTAACCATATACGCATAGCAAGAGGCGGCAGACAAAATCGTCTGCCGCCTCTTGCTTTATCAGGATTACTTGGCCCGGCGCTTTCTGCCGATGACCCATGCCCCGCCCATGAGGCTGGCCAGGGCCATGGTCCCATAGAGGACCAGACCGGCGTCGCCGGTGCGGGGGGTCTCGCCGGGCGTCACGGTGCCGGAGCCGGAACCGGAACCAGACTCAGAACCAGAGCCGGAACCAGACTCGGATCCGGAACCGGATTCAGAACCGGAACCGGTGGCGGGGATCACGGCGGTCTCCATCACATAGTGGCACACGGTGCACTCCTTGTGCTTGGCACCCTCGGTGGTGGCAGTGGCCGCAGTGTCGATGATCCAGTCGCCGGCGGTATGGTCCGCCATTTCGGCCTGATCGCCGCAGGAGCACTCCTTCCAGTGGCTGGCCGTGCCGAACTTCCAGTCGTCACTGTAGCTGTGGGTATGCTCACCCTCGGTGGCGGGAAAGGTGTAGCAGATGCTGACCTGCTCCGCGCTGCCGCTGATGACCCTGGCCTTGCAGCCGTTGATGAAGAAGTCGGTATCGCCGACGTCCAGAAGGCCGTCCAGCTGGAAGTTATAGCCTCTCTTGGCCTCCAGCGCGATCACCATGGTGTATTCCGTGCCGGGGGCGAACCTGTCGGACGGATCAAGAGCCGTGCCGTCCCCCGTCATCCACTGGGTGTTCGCCACGGTGTAGCGGGTATTCGAAGCGATGGCATTCCAGGGCTCGAGGCCCTGCACGGGAGCGGCAACGGTGACGGCCGCCTTGTCGATCTTGGCCTGGCCGACGAAGGTACCGCCGCCCATATCAGCGCCGCAGAGCTTGCCGGTGGCCGCGTCGATCACTCTGTCGCACTTGCCGTCGCCGTCCGTGTCCATGTGACCCAGGGGATCCACCGGGTTGGTCTTGTACGAAGCGCCGCAGGCGCAGGTGTGGAGGGTGTAGCCCCGATGGGTGCAGGTAGGCGGCACCAGGGAGTCCGTATAGTCGTGGATGTGGGTGCCCTTCTCCACCACCTTGACATAAACGAAGTCGCTTACGTGTGATCCTCCCAGTGTGGAGGAGTAGGCCGTGGCTCTCAGGCGCACCGTGCCCACACACTTAGCCTCCAGGGTGACGGGCCCCGTCAGCGGCTTGCTGACGTTGCCGTTGGGGACGCTGATGCAGTCAGCGGAAAAGACGATTTCCGGAGAGGCATAGGTGTAGTCCAGAACCGTCCACAGCACGCGGTTATCTATGATGTTGGTGCTGGGCGTCAGCTCGGAGTCCACCGTGAAGGTGGTCCCCACCTCCACCGTGATGACCCGGCTGACCACCGGGACGCTGCCGGGCTTGATGTGGATGCTCTTCACGGGAACCTTCGTCTCGTCATACACCGCGCGCAGGGTAAGATGGTGCGCGGGCATGACGAAGGTGCACGTGCCGATGTTGACATCGTCGTTTACGACCTCAACGTCCACGGAAGCGTCGGCCACTTCCCACTTTTTGAACACATGGCCCTTGTCGTTGACATAGGGCGCATCGGCATACAGCCGGGTGCCCGGCAGGGCGTTGGTGGTGACCTGGTCGGTGGCCTCGTAGGCCGCATAGGCGCCGTCCGGCGCGTCCAGGGTGATGGTATAGGGAACGGTCTGCTCAGAATCGGAATCCCGTAGCTCCACATAGCCGCACTCGGCGCACTCCATGAGATAGAAATACTTGTATACGCTGGGCCTTTTGGTGTAGAAGCCGTAGCCCAGATACTCCTTGAAGGCGAAGGTGTGCTTGGTTCCCGCAGGCAGCTTGGTGCGGTAGCACTGGGTGCCCAGGCACTCATGGTTGTGATATTCGCTGCCCTGCCGGTAGTATTTCTTTCCGGAGGGATTCTCGTACTGATCCCGGTACTCGATGGCCACCAGCCTGGGCGTATCCAGGCACTCCAGTTCGGCGCTGTAGTTGTGCACCGTACGCAGCTCGGCCCGGGCGGAGGCGGCGGTGACGGTCTTGCCGTTTACCACCGTCGTGGCCACGCAGTAGTACTCATACTTATAGGCGCAGCCGTCAACGGGAACGCCGATGTCCAGCTTGTTGGTGGCAGCGCCCTTGGCATAGTGCTCCCCGTCCACCAGCTTCCAGGGGGCGTATTCCACGCCGGTCTTTTTGTTCGTAAGCACCTCGTACCACTGGAAGCTCAGCTCCTCGCCCGCCAGGTTGACGGCGGTGGCAGAGAACTTGCCCCGATTGACATACGGGCTGTTGGGATCCGTCTCTTCGGCGTCGTCATACGACACCTTTTTGGTAATGGATCTGGGCTGGGCGGCGAAGAACACCGGGTTCTCCGGGCCATAGCCGCAGATTTCGCACCGGCCGGCAGCGGTCCGATTATGGGGCGCCTTGTCCACCGGATCGCCGCAGACGCGGCACTGGTGCCAGTGGTAGGTCTCGTCCACGTGCCAATCCTTGGCATTGAACTTGTGATGGGTGTGGGACCCCGCCTTGCCGCAGTCGCAGTCCGTGCAGTCGCCCTTGGTCAGGCAGCAGTCGGTGCACCGGTTGCAGGTGTCGCACTTGTCGGTCTCGCAGAAGCAGGTGCCGCACTCCTCGCAGACGAAGCCCGCGCACTCCGCGCAGTGGGGCTCATCCTCGTGGATGGGGCAGCGATCCGCGCCGTTTTCAAAGCACTCGCCGCAGCTTTCGCAGTGCAGGCCCTCGATGGCCGCGCAGTCATCGCAGTAGCCGCAGACATCGTCGTCATCCAGGTGGTTGGGGCAGGACTGGCAGTGCTCATCGTTGTCGGCGCACGCGTTGCACTTGTTGCACACCTCGCAGACGCCGCCCTCACCGGCGCAGTCGGAGCAGACCTGGCAGTCCTCGCACAGCTCGTCCTTGCTCTCGCCCACGAAGCAGCGCCCGCAATCCAGGCAGTGGGCCTCCTGCATGCAGTCATCGCACCAGCCGCACTCGTCGCACCAGTTGTCGGCGCTCATGTAGCAGCTGCCGCAGTTCTTGCAGTGGGTCTCATACCAGCAGTCGCCGCCGCTGGGGCAGTCCGCCGAGCACAGGCCGCAGCTGCCGCAGACTGCATCGCCCCAGTGACTGTGGCTGCAGTTCGCACACTCCTGGCCCTCTTCGGCCACGGCCTGCATAGGCAGAAGCCCCATCACCATCACAAGACACAGGAGAATGCTCAGGATCCGTTTTTTTCATATCTTTCCTCCTTCAGACAGATTTGGTTTCTTCCGCGGGATTGGTCCCGGCCCACGGCGCCGGGCAGTTCATGGTTCACGGCTTTTCGGGTCACAGGGCGTCCATCACGGCTGCCAGATAGTCCGGCGATACCGAGCCATAGATGAAGTTGTCCGCCAGGCCGTCTTTCTTGGCCTGCCGCACCGCCGCCGCCAGGGCGGCGTCCGACTTCTCATCCACCAGCAGCACCACCTTGCACACCGGCATCCGCTTTTTGATCTCATCCCGCAGGGCCAGCCGCTCAGCCAGCCGCCAGGGCGTGTACGCCGTGACCTCCATGATGACGGCATAGGCTGCCATGCTGCGGCACAGGCGCACCGTGTCCGACGGCGACTCCGCCCGGCACACCGCGAAATCCGGGTCGCTGCGTGTCAGCGCCTGGGAGATGGCCTCGGCAAACATAAGTTCGCTGCCATGAATCTGAAAAAACTGGCCAATTGGAAGTGGAAGGAGCACTTTCTTTCCTGGTTTTTCCACCTTTTCTCTCTATTTGTGCCAAAAACCCGGCTGCCGCTTGCTGCGCAGCCGGGTTTCTCGACAGGCTGAAAAAAATTCCCTGCGCAGCCGCGCAGGGAATTTTTTATTCAGAGTTTCTCACGGCGTTTTCCGCGTTGTGGTCAGCGCTTCTCCGTGATGATGCCGAAGCGGTCCCGGATGGCGTGGCGGGGACACGCGTCGCCGCAGGCCCCGCAGCTCAGGCACCGGTCATAGTCGATGACCGCCCGGAACTCCACCACATGGATGGCGTCGGCGGGACACTTCTTCACGCACAGGCCGCAGCCGATGCAGCTGACGTCGCACACCGTCCTGGCCCCGGTCTTGGTGGCCGGGTCGAAGCCCTTGTCCCGGTTGGAGCACAGAACCGCTATGCGGTCCTCCGTCCGCCGCAGGTCGATAAGTCCCCGGGGACACTTCCGGGCACAGGCCCCGCAGCCGATGCACTTCTCCTCGTTCACCTCGGCGCAGCCCAGGTCATTGATCTGTACGGCGCCGAACCGGCAGGCCTCCACGCAGGCTCCGCAGGCCACACAGCCATAGTCGCAGAGCAGACCGCCGTTTTCGTCCCGTTTGGCCCGGCAACCGCCGCTGCAGTGGACCGTTGCCGTCTTTGCCGGGAATTTCCGCTTGATTGCCATGTGTTTTCTCCCTCATTTTCGTTGATCTGTACCACAGTATACCACATATCATGGTTCCTGCCAAGAGGCAGGGTCCCGCACCCGGGGACCCGCCGTGTGTTACCACTTGTTCTCCACTTTTTCCGCAAATCCGATCATATCCCGGACCCGGATCACGGTTCCGTCGTCCAGGGTGGCCGTTCCGGTGAAGCGGCCGAACACCTGGTGCTGGTCGGACTTGATGAGCTTGACGTCCGTGCAGGCGGCCCGGTCCAGAATGGGGTCAAACTTCATCTCGAACCGCCCGTCGTCGGAGGTAAAGCACCAGGGGGACAGGAAGTCGTCCCTTCCCTCCCGCTGGGGGATATGGAACCGCACCTGGCTGAGCTTGTGGGCCTTGCCGCCGTAAAACAGCATGTTCTCGCTGGCAGCGGAGGTATCGCCGAAGCCATAGCCGATGTTCCACCCGAAGGGCACGCCGTCCACCTGGCCGGAGGCGCTGCCCCAATACCAGGTGTTGTGATAGGTCCACACCCCCCGGCCCCAGTCCAGCACGCCGAAGGAGTCCGCCGGGTCAAAGACGTAGGTTTTCTCCCCCAGCTGCACCTGGCCCCGGGCCCGCATACAGTTGATCTTCTGGTTGAAGTAGAAGCACCCGGGCTTGTCAAAGGGCGTGCAGATGACCATGGACTCCTCCGGCTCCTCCGTCAGGACAATGGACCCGTCTATGGTCTGGCCGTCCAGAAATTTCTCCATGTGGAAGGTCAGCTCCCGGCCCTCCGGCACGTGCCGGAACACCAGGGCATAGCCTCTTCCGGAGATGGCGGTGGTGCCCCTGGCCGACGACTCCGGCAGGCCTGTCCGGCCCATGGGAAAGGCCCGCATGGGGCTTTTGGTGCGTTCCCAGCCCTCATCGAAGTGCAGGAAGGAAATGGAGTCCAGGCCCATGTACCCGTTGTCGTCGATGGTCAGAGCCACGGCGAAGTGGTCGTTGGCCACCAGGTAATAGTCCCACTCCTTGATCCGGGACGCCGGAGCCCGGACGTCCGCCCGGCGATAGATGGGCAGGAGCCGCTTGGCATAGCCCGGCTCCCGCAGATTGCCGTTGCCGTCCAGCAGGGGCGACGACGTGGTGATCTCATGCTGCATCATAGTGCCCTCCCGTTGCGTTTTCTCCATTTTATCACACGCCGCCGCATTTTTCCACAGGGACTTCCCTTTTCGCCGAATTTCCTGTATACTGGACCCATCACACAAGGAGGCGACCCATATGACGCAGGAAACCATCCGCCCCGGCCGGTGGCGGCATTTCAAGGGCAATGAATATCAGGTGCTGGGCCTGGCCCGGCACTCGGAGACGCTGGAGGACATGGTGGTATACCGCGCCCTGTACGGTGACGGCGGCCTGTGGGTGCGGCCCGCCTCCATGTGGCTGGAAGCCGTGGACCGGGACGGGTACTGCGGCCCCCGCTTCGTGCGCATCGGGGACTGAGCCATGGACTATACCGTGGTGCACTCCGGCCGCCGGACCATCGCCATCCAGATCCAGCGGGACGGCCGGGTGGTGGTCCGTGCCCCCTATGCCGCCACGGCGGAGGATATCCGCCGGGTGGTGGACAGCCACCGGGACTGGGTGGAGAAAACCCTCCGCCGCCAGCAGGAGCAGCTGGCAGCCTCTCCTCCGGAGCCCACGGCCCAGGAAATGCAGGAGCTGGCCCGTCAGGGTCGGGAATATCTGCCCCGCCGGGTAGCCTATTGGGCCGCCCGGATGGACGTGATGCCCACCGGCCTGCATATCACCGCCGCCCGGACCCGCTGGGGCAGCTGCTCCGGAAAAAACAGCCTCTGCTTTTCCCTGTTTCTCATGCGCTATCCCCCGGAGGCCATCGACGCCGTGGTGGTCCATGAGCTGGCCCATATCCGCCACAAAAACCACGGCCCGGAGTTTTACCGCCTGGTGGAGACCACCCTGCCGGACTACCGGCAGCGCATCGCCCTTCTGAAACAGCCCTCCTCCGGCAGGAAATAGTGTCGGTTTGGCCCGTCAGCGTAAGCTTCGGCGGCTATCCCGCGGCAAATGCCGCGGGATAGCCGCCCTTTTTATACGCTTTCGTTTACCTTCCGGGCAAATTCCGCCGCCAGGCGGGCCTTTTCCGGGTCCATGAACACCGTGTCATAGCCCCGGTGCCGCTGGGCCAGCATACCCAGTGGCCGCAGACGGGAGTGCTTGCAGTAGCGCTGCATCCCGGCCTCCCAAAGGTCCGCGCCCTTTTCCACGGGATAGCCGCAGGTGGCGATCAGGGCCACGGGCTTGCCCTCCCACAGGGACGGCCCCTTCTCCCGGCCATAATACTTGTTCATTCCGTATACCAGCCGGTCCAGCTCCGCCGCAAAGGGCGCCGTCAGCGCGGCGGTGTTGCCCTGCTTCCGGGGACTGGCCAGCAGGATACAGGCCTTTTTCATGTCCCTTAGCCCGGAGGCCAGGTCATATCCCGGCCGGACAGCACATGGAAGTGCAGGTGATGCACGCTCTGACCGGCCTGCTCGCCGATGTTGGACACCACGCGGTAGCTCTCCAGCCCCTGCTCCCGGCACAGCCGGGCGATGACCTCAAAGATGTGGGCCACCACGGCGCTGTTGCCGCCGTTTACCTCCGCCACGGAGCCGATGTGCTCCTTGGGGATCACCAGGAAGTGCGTGGGGGCCTGAGGCGCGATGTCGTAAAAGGC
>SFGY01000120.1 GCA_004556455.1 Clostridiales bacterium
TCCTCATACGGCTTTTTTCGCTCGGTTTTCCTCCGGGCCTGGTTTTTATGCGCTTTTTCTCTTGGTCGGGTAATCCCCGCCTTCTTTCTCTCTTCGCCCGTTAAGTCTTTTATGATTTCTGCTTCCGTTATGTCGGGAGCAGTTTCTTTTTTCGGCGGTGAGGTACGGATGGGGTTGCCGCCTCTGTTCTTATCTTTCGGCTGCGTTCTCTGCGGCTCGTTCTTGGGGCTGGCCTGTTGCACCTGACCGCCGCCGTCAGCGTCGCTCGGTGCAGGCGTTTCCTCTTTCCACTCCGGCGGATATTTTTCGAGGATGCCGTCTTGAATTTCTTTCTTGTCGGCATACCTGACCTCACGGGTGCCTTGGTCGGGTACGGTGTAAGGGTGTTCATCGTTAAACTCAATGCCCCATTTGAAGAACAGCTTGAGGTGTACCCACATCGGATGCACACCCGTTTTCATCACGATAAAGTCGCCCTTGGGCAAGGACTTGAGTTCGTCCGGTGTCAGCAGCGGTCGCTCTATCATTTGAAGTGATTGTGACGGATCGTTTTTGGAACGGCTGACCGAGCCGCTCATGACTGTGCGAGAGCCGAGCGCCTTGGATAGCGTTTCGGCCGAGCTGCTGTTTGGTGCGAAACCGCCGAAGATAGTATCCTGCGTATTATAAGCATTATATTGATAATACTAAATTCAACCTACAATCGTTAAATCTCTAAGATTGAAAAACAATCATTTAACGATTGCACCTATAATTCAACGATTACCCTCAGCAGTTCAACGAATACTCGGCTGTTTAACGATTACAGCGGTGTAGAAAGCCGTAATCTCCATAAAACACATAGAACCCCGCCGCAGAAACGCTCTGTGACGGGGTTTGTTATATGTCTGAACAGCCGAAAAGCCCTATTCCAAGCGGTTTTCGGGCATAGAAAAAGACCACCGTAATTCTATCAAAATTACGGTGGACTTATGGCAAATAACCCTAATTTTGATAGAAACTCGTTAAGGGGGGTGCAACTACGGTTTAGAGGGGGTGCAGTTCTCAATTTAGGGGGTGCATTTTCGATTTTAGGGGGTGCAGTTTGATGCACAACATAAAAGAACTCCAAATTAGCATTTTTAGCGCATCAAATGCAATAATCTTTCCATTTTGCTGTCCCACTCTCTGCTGGAATCGGCGCACTCTTTCAGTTCGGTTTCGATTTCAGTATTTATCGGCAGATTTTTCTTATAGCGGATGGTGTGCTCAAGGCTTGCCCAGAAGTCCATCGCGATTGTACGGAGTTGTATCTCCACCGGCACATGGATCTCTTTTTCAGCAAAGAATAGCGGCAGCCGGATCGTTAGGTGCAGACTGCGATATCCATTTGGCTTGGGGTGTGAAATGTAGTCTTTCTCTGTGATAATTTCAATGTCAGACTGTCCTTTTAAGCACTTTGCCAAAAAGAACACATCCTCTTCGAAAGAGCAGATCACACGCACACCGGCAATATCCATGATATTTGCCTGCATGGTCGGAAAATCCAGAGAAAGTCCGCGCTTCTGCATCTTGTTCATAATACTGGACGGCGACTTCAAGCGGCTTTTCATACTTTCTATCGGATTGCGATCATGCTGCAATGAAAACTCTTCGTTCAGAATTTCCAACCGGCTTTCAAGTGCTTTCAGTGCGCAGCGGTATTGCAGCATGACTTCCTGATACCTGCGATTTTCACTTAAAAGGCGCTGGCATTGCAGATCATCCAAGCCTTTATCTGCCGCAACCGTCAAACCGAATAGATTTTCACTCATAGCTTCTCCATTCCGCAGGGATAGGCGCTCCGCGCTGTCTGCTGCTCTTTTGTTACGGCCCGATAAAAGCTGTATCCGCCGGAGAGATGGGCACAAGAAAAACCGTACTGCGTCAAAAGCCGGCAGGCCAGATAACTGCGAAGCCCTGTCTGGCAATTCACATAAACAGGCTTACCACGGTCTAACTCGTCCAAATGCTCCCGCAGATCGTCCAGTGGAATATTACGGAATCCATTCAAATGCCCACGCCGATATTCGCCTTCAGTACGGACGTCCAGCAGCGTCGCACTGCCATCGCAAGGCAAGTCCTCAACCTCATTCCAATGGAACTGCCGCACTTTCTCGCTCTCCAAATCCTCGATCATAAAGCCTGCCATGTTTACCGGGTCTTTGGCAGAGGAATAGGGCGGCGCATAGGAAAGGTCAAGCTCCGTCAGTTCCAAAG
>SFGY01000121.1 GCA_004556455.1 Clostridiales bacterium
GGAACGACTATCGGTATGTTCGTCCACATAGCGGTCATCTATGTATGAAGCAATGTCGGCAAACAGCTTGCCGCTGATCTGATAGGCTTTGCGGTCGAAGATGACGATGTACACCGTCATTTCGTTTTCGAGGAGGAAACTGCTAATGGTGTCAATCGCCACTTTGAGAGCCTGATCCTTCGGATAGCCGAAAATGCCGGAGGAAATCAGTGGGAACGCAACCGACTCGCAGCCGTATTCTTTCGCCAGCATGAGCGAAGTCCGATAGCATGAGATCAGCCGTTCGCGCTCACCATGCCGTCCGTCATACCAGCGCGGACCGACTGCGTGAATGACATATTTGCAGGGCAACTTGTAGCCCTTCGTGATTTTTGCGCTCCCGGTTTTGCAGCCGTGGAGCGTTTCACATTCCGCCAGCAGCTCCGGTCCTGCAGCGCGATGAATGCAGCCGTCCACACCGCCGCCACCCAGCAGCGACTCGTTGGCAGCGTTGACGATGGCGTCCACCTTCATTTTCGTGATGTCATTTCTGACTATATGAAGCGGCATTAAATCACCGACCTTTCAATTTAGCAACATCTACATCTATATTTGAGATCGAACTGTCTTTCGCATATATGTTATTTGATAAGCCAGCGTTCCCCGTTTGGCATAATGCGAATATCACCGGGGAGTTTTTCTAAAATCATGCCATCTTGTAGAGAGCGAACCAACGTTTCTTCTCGGTAGTCTGGATCTTCATACCAAATGTTGAAATAGAGTTTATCTCCATCACGAAAGCTAAGTGCTTCTCTATCATTTATCGCAAAGCTCACTTGTTCGGGCCAAGCAATCTCGAATGTGCCGTCATTTGGCTGTCGCGTCAGTGATAACGGCGAGGTATGGAGAAGTAGATTGTAGCAATTTTTCACCGTAGACAAAGGAAGTCGAGCTATTTCCTTCGTCATCTCTTGCTGGTGTAGAAATCGCAAAATGTGTATCACGCTTTCTGTAAAATTCACTACCAATAGCACGACAGAGTTGCCATCATACACAGGATTACCAAGATATTGTCCGTCCACAGGATGCACAGGTTCATAAACCATACCGTCAGGATAGTGGATAAGATACAAGCGGTTGCTCCGTACAGGATGTCCTTGCAGGAATAGTTCTTCTGCTTCATAGAGATCACCGTGAATATAATCTGTTGCCCAATACCATTCGTTAGTCCCGCCGCGCACAATCTCTAAATTAGTTGCACCATGTATGTCAACAATTCTCATTCGTACACCTCGCTTTCGTAGATTCTAATTTACACCTTCCTCAAATCGCAAGTCCATCAACCCACGTTGCCAGTTCTTTATGCCCTACATTGTGCTTGAAGACTTTCCCGTTCAACAGCTTTGCGCCTTTGCAGCTCGGTGTAAGGCGCTCGTTCGTCTTGCCAATGTCGCTTCCGCCAGAGGTTGCAAACGGGATGATCGTCTTGCCGGTCAGGTCATAGCTTTCAAGAAATGTATTGATAATCGTCGGCGCGACATACCACCAGATCGGGAAGCCGACAAAGATTGTGTCGTAATCCTTCATATTATCCCGCTTTGCGGCAATCTCAGGACGGGAGGCAGGATCGCTCATCTCAATCGTGCTGCGGGCTTTCTTGTCCATCCAGTTCAGATCAGCTTCCGTGTAAGGCACCTTCGGCTCAATCTCAAAGATGTCCGCGCCGATTGCCTCTGCCAGCGTCTCGGCAACCTTCGCGGTCACGCCGGACGCAGAAAAATACGCTACAAGTTTCTTGCTCATGGTGTTTTATCCTTTCAATATCTTCGTAAGCTGCTGTGCAGACACACCCGGCAGGATGGAGGAAAGATGCTGCATCATGCGCTCTTTGGATTCCTGCGGGTCTCGCTGATAGCCGGATGTGATAAAGTCGTACCCGAAAAGCTCTTCCGGCGTCGCGTATTCTGCTACACCCCAGCCATAAGGTCTTCCGTATCTGTCCTGCATATAGACGAAATCCGCGATGCAGACATAGCTCTGCATTTGCAGTCTCGTGATGCACGTCTCAAAACCGATGTTGCCGCCCTTGCGGTAGTTCAGAGCTTCTTTCAGCCGTTTGGAAAGCATCCTGCCTTCACTGGTTATTGCTTCATAAATCTCCTTGTCCTTGTAGGACGCCAAGCCGTCATCCCAACGGGCGTCAAAGTCATAGCCGTCACGCCGGAAGTTTGCGAAGTCCGGTATCCATTCCCGGC
>SFGY01000019.1 GCA_004556455.1 Clostridiales bacterium
AACACCATATAGATTTTTTGTACGCCGCCGCCCGCCATCGAGCAGAGTTTTTACACCTAATTGGGGATGAAACAGCTTATGGCGGGCGGCGGCGTTGCCTTGATTGGCGGCGTTCTCGTTCCCCTGCTCAAAGGGCTGTTCGGTTAAGCGGCGGTAATGTCCTATGCAGAGCATACTTGACGCGATTAACGAATGGATCAAGGAAATCCTGATCGGAGCGATCAACGGAAATCTGTCAACTATGTTCGGGGACGTAAACGAAAAGGTCGGTACGATTGCCGCCGAGGTAGGCAAGACCCCGCAGGGGTGGAACGCAAGCATATTTTCCATGATACAGACGCTATCGGAAAATGTGATCGTCCCCATTGCGGGGCTTGTTATTACCTACGTTCTATGCGTGGAGCTAATCAGCATGGTAACGGAAAAGAACAATATGCACGACATTGACACGTTCATGTTCTTTAAGTGGTTTTTCAAAGCGTTCGTTGCGGTGTTTATCGTCACGCATACCTTTGACATCACTATGGCGGTATTCGACATGGCGCAGCACATTGTTTCCGGCGCGGCGGGCGTGATCGGCGGCAGCACCAGCATTGATGTTGCCGCCGCGCTCTCGTCCATGCAAGCCGGACTTGACGCAATGGAAATCCCCGAACTGCTCTTGCTTATGCTCGAAACAAGCCTTGTCAGCCTTTGCATGAAAATCATGTCGGTGCTGATAACGGTTGTTTTGTACGGGCGTATGATTGAGATTTACCTGTACTGCTCCGTATCGCCTATCCCATTCGCCACCATGACAAACCGGGAATGGGGGCAAATCGGAAACAACTACTTAAAAGGCCTGTTTGCCCTCGGCTTTCAAGGCTTCCTCATTATGATATGCGTCGGCATTTATGCGGTTTTGGTAAACAACATGGTTATAGCGGACAATCTGCACACCGCGATATTCTCCATCGCAGCCTATACGGTGCTGCTTTGCTTTAACCTTTTGAAATCCGGCGCACTGGCAAAATCATTATTCCATGCACATTAAAAGGAGGTTTTCCATCACCAAGAAATACAGCGTTATTTACGCAGATCCCCCGTGGCGGTATGAACGGAGCAAGGTGCAGGGCGCAGCGGAAAAGCACTATCCCACCATGAGCATTGACGAGCTGTGCGCCCTGCCCGTGCCGGAGCTGGCGGCGAAGGACTGCGCCCTGTTTTTGTGGGCGACCTTTCCGCAGCTTCCCGAAGCTCTGCGGCTGATCCGCGCATGGGGCTTTCGGTATCGGACGGTGGCGTTCGTTTGGCTCAAACGTAACCGCAAAAGCCCGTCCTGGTTTTACGGTATGGGCTATTGGACGCGCAGCAACGCGGAAATCTGTCTGCTGGCGACCAAGGGCAAACCCAAGCGGCAGTCGGCAGGCGTACATCAGTTTCTTATCAGCCCCATAGAGCAGCACAGCAAAAAGCCGGATGCAGCGCGGGAAAAAATCGTTGCCCTTATGGGGGATTTGCCCCGTATTGAGCTGTTTGCCCGACAGAAAACGCCGGGGTGGGATATATGGGGCAACGAACTCCCAAACAGTATTGAAATGTAACGAAAGGAGATTTTTCTATGGCGTATGTACCCGTTCCCAAAGACCTATCACGCATAAAGACAAAGGTTGCCTTTAACCTTACCAAAAGGCAGCTCATATTCTTTGCGGCGGCGCTCCTTGTTGGACTGCCGCTTTTCTTTTTGCTCAAAGGCAGCACTGGCACAAGCCTTGCGGCGTTCGTGATGATCCTCGTTATGCTGCCCTGCTTTCTGTTTGCCATGTACGAAAAGCACGGGCAGCCCCTTGAAACGCTGATTAAGAACATCATACAGACAAAATTTATCCGTCCGAAAGAAAGACCCTATCAGACGGAAAACTTCTATGCCGTCCTCGAACGGCAAAGACAACTTGAAAAGGAGGTATCGGCTATTGTCAACGGCAAATGCAAAACACGCAGGAAACAGGCGTAAGCTCACCCGCGCCGAGAAAAAGAAAATCGCCGCCCTGATCCGAGCGGCAAAGGGCGACGGAAAGGCGCACACCGCGCAGCAGACCATACCGTATCTTGCCATGTACCCGGACGGTATCTGCAAGGTTACGGAAAAGAAATACTCCAAGAGCATCGCTTATGACGACATCAACTATCAGCTTGCGCAGGCAGACGATAAGACCGCCATTTTTGAAAACTGGTGCGACTTTCTCAACTATTTTGACGCGACCGTTAGTGTGCAGCTTTCCTTTGTCAACCGGGGAACGCGCAGCGGCGGCGCAAAGGAGGTCGTTGCGATCCCCGCGCAAAATGACGCTTTCAATTCCATCCGCACCGAATACGCGGATATGCTGAAACATCAGCTTGCAAAGGGCAACAACGGCTTTGTAAAGTCAAAGTACATTACCTTTTCCGTGGAAGCGGACAATCTGAACGCGGCAAAGGCGCGGCTTGCCCGTATTGAAACCGACATACTGAATAATTTTAAGGTGCTGGGCGCAGCCGCCCGCCCCATGACGGGCTATGAACGGCTGGAAGCCCTGCACAGCGTATTCCACCCGGAGGGAGAACCATTCCGTTTCTCTTGGGACTGGCTCACCCCGTCGGGACTTACCACAAAGGACTTTATCGCCCCGTCCTCGTTCCGTTTCGGCGAGAGCAGATATTTCCGTATGGGACGCAAAATCGGCGCGGTCAGTTTCCTTGAAATCCTTGCGCCGGAGCTGAATGACCGTATGCTTGCGGATATTCTCGACCTTGAAACGGGGATCGTCGTCAATCTCCACATCAAGAGCATCGACCAGACCGAAGCCATCAAGACCATCAAGCGCAAGATAACCGACCTTGACAAAATGAAAATCGAGGAACAAAAGAAAGCGGTACGCAGCGGCTACGATATGGACATCATCCCCTCTGACCTTGCCATGTTCGGCGGCGAAGCGAAAAATCTCTTGCAGGATTTACAGAGCCGCAATGAGCGAATGTTTCTCTTGACGTTCCTTGTGGTAAATCTTGCCGACACGAAGCGGAAACTGGAAAATGACATATTCGCAGCGGCGGGCATCGCGCAGAAATACAACTGCGCTCTTACCCGCCTTGACTACCAGCAGGAGGCGGGGCTGATGTCCTCTGTTCCGCTGGGCGAGAACCTGATCCCCATCCAGCGGGGGCTTACCACATCAAGCACTGCGATTTTTATTCCCTTTATCACGCAGGAGCTTTTTCAGCAGGGCGCGGCACTCTATTACGGGCTGAACGCCCTGTCAAGCAATATGATCCTCTGTGACCGCAAGCGGCTTAAAAACCCCAACGGGCTGATCCTCGGCACCCCCGGAAGCGGCAAGAGCTTTGCGGCGAAGCGGGAAATCACAAACGCTTTTCTCATTACCGACGACGACATCATCATCTGCGACCCGGAAGCGGAGTATTACCCCCTTGTGCGCCGCCTGCACGGACAGGTAATCCGCATTTCCCCCACAAGCACACAGTATGTCAACCCTATGGATATTAACCTCAATTACAGCGAGGACGACAACCCCCTTGCGCTGAAAAGCGACTTTCTCCTTTCCCTCTGTGAGCTTGTCATCGGCGGCAAGGAGGGGCTGATGCCCGTGGAAAAGACCGTCATTGACCGCAGCGTAAGAAACGTGTACCGCCCGTTCCTTGCAAACCCCGACCCGGCGAAAATGCCGATCCTCGGCGACCTTTACGACGAGCTTTTAAGACAGCCGGAGCCGGAAGCGGCGCGGGTGGCGGCGGCATTGGAGCTTTACGTTTCGGGCAGTCTGAATGTCTTTAACCACCGTACCAATGTGGAGCTTTCAAACCGCCTTGTCTGCTTTGACATCAAGCAGCTTGGGAAGCAGCTTAAAAAGCTGGGGATGCTCATTGTGCAGGATCAGGTGTGGAACAGAGTAACCATAAACCGGGCTGAAAAGAAATCCACCCGCTACTACATGGACGAGTTTCATTTGCTCCTCAAAGAGGAACAAACCGCCGCCTATTCCGTGGAGATTTGGAAGCGTTTCAGAAAATGGGGCGGTATTCCAACCGCTATCACGCAGAATGTCAAAGACCTTTTGAGCAGCCGCGAAGTTGAGAATATCTTTGAGAACAGCGATTTTGTCCTCATGCTCAATCAGGCGCAGGGCGACCGGGAAATCCTTGCAAGGCAGCTCAATATCTCCCCGCAGCAGATGAAATACGTTACCCATACCGAAGCGGGCGAGGGGCTGATCTTCTACGGAAACGTGGTGCTGCCTTTCCTTGACCGTTTTCCGCAGAATACCGAGCTATACCGGGTAATGACGACCCGCCCGGAGGAAGTGGGCGGCACATGAGATTAGACACCATCATCAACCGCGACGCGCTGTGCGCCCTGCGGGAGCTGCCCGCCGAGAGCGTCCATTGCTGCGTCACAAGCCCGCCCTACTACGCCCTGCGGGATTACGGTATGGACGCGCAGATCGGGCGGGAGGACACGCCGGATCAGTACATTGCAAGGCTTGTCGAGGTTTTCCGTGAGCTGAAACGGGTGCTGCGCCCGGACGGTACGTTTTGGCTGAACATTGCCGATACCTACTGCGGCACAGGCAGCAAGGGCGCCTACACCGACCCGAAAAACCCGAAAGGCAGAAACGGGCAGAGCCTGTCCCTTGCAAGACGGGCGGCAGGCTGCAAGCAAAAGGATTTAATCGGTATTCCGTGGCTTTTAGCCTTTGCCCTGCGCTCTGACGGGTGGTATCTGCGCAGCGCGATTATTTGGCAGAAGGACAACCCCATGCCCGAAAGCGTGCGGGACAGACCGAGCCGCTGCTATGAGAACGTCTTTTTGCTTACGAAGTCCAAGAACTATTACTATGACGCCGCCGCCATTGCGGAACCCATAGCCCCCACCACGGCGGCGCGATACCGGGGCGGGCGCAGCGCGGGACACAAATACGACGGCGAGGTACCCGGACAGGGCAAGGTGCAGGGCATCAACCGAGCGCGGACAGGCGGCTACTACGATGAAGCCCTCATGCCGACCACGCGGAACAAGCGGGACGTGTGGCATATCAACACCGTACCCTACAAGGGCGGGCATTTCGCCGCGTTCCCGCCGAAGCTGGCGGAAACCTGCATTTTGGCGGGCTGTCCCAAGGGCGGCGTTGTCCTTGACCCGTTTTTCGGCAGCGGCACGACGGGGCTTGCGGCAAAAAGCCTTGACCGCCATTACATCGGCATTGAACTGAACTATGACTATTGCACCCTTGCAAGGGCGCGGATCGGAGGTGAAACGAATTGAGCAAAAAGCTGAAACCCCGCGATAAAATTACGCAGAAAATGAGCCGGGACGGGCTTATCGAGGTCAACGAAACCGCAGGCACCGCCGAGCTGGTCAGCGGGCGCGAGCAGGACGCGGATTTTTCCAAGAAGCCCGAACAGGCGGCGCAGGAAGCAGCGCAGCAGCTTCCGCATCCCTCCGGCGGCGCGGCAGCTCGTCCCCATACCCCGGAGCTTTCCCCGAAGCGGGACGACGCCGCAGCCGAGCGTGTTTTGGAGCATATCGACGCTGCCCATACCCGCGCAGCATCCAAAAAGGCGATAAAGCGGGTGCAGCGGGAAGCGGCGGCAAAAACAAAGACCTCGCGCCTGCAATTCACCGAGGAAGAACGGGCGACGCCGGAGCTTCAAAAGGCGATCCGCAAATCGGAAAGAGCCGCCGACCGCTTGGACGAAGCGCGGGCGGCTATTCCGAAAAAGAAAGTCTTGACAAAAGAGCGCACCTTTGACGAAGCCGCAGGCAAGGGCAAAACCCGCCTGCGCTTTGAGGAAAAGGAAAAACCCATACCGGGCGGCAGGCAGCAGCATAACCCCCTCTCCCGCCCTATGCAGGAGGTCGGCGTTTTCGTCCACAATAAGATACATTCCGTTGAAAAGGACAACTCCGGCGTGGAGGGAGCGCACAAGAGCGAGGAATTAGCCGAGCGCGGCATCCGGGCGGGGGCGCGGCAGGTGCGAAAGAGCCGCCGCAGCCGCAAGCTGAAACCCTACCGGGCGGCGGCAAAAGCGGAAAAAGCCGCGTTCAAGGCTAACGCCGATTTTCAGTATCAAAAGGTGCTGCACGACAACCCGCAGCTTGCCGCGTCTAACCCCGTTTCCCGCTTTTGGCAGAAGCAGCAGATCAAGCGGCAGTATGCAAAGGCGGTACGAACGGGCGGCGCAAAATCCGCAAGGAAAGCCGCAGAAAACACCCGCAAGGCGGCGAAGAAAACCGCCGAAGCGACGAAAAAGGCTGTCGCCTTTGTAGGGCGGCATTGGAAAGCCTTTCTGATTGCCGGGTGTGCGCTGTTGCTGTTCATAATGATTTCAGCCGGGATCTCTTCATGTTCCAGCCTGTTTTCCGGCGGCATTACCTCCGTTATCAGCACGTCCTACGTTTCAGAGGATGCGGATATGCTTGGTGCGGAAGCTGACTATGCAGCCCTTGAAGCGGAGTTGCAAAGCAGGATAGACAATATCGAGCGCGACCATCCGGGCTATGACGAATACCGCTACGACTTGGACGACATTGAACATGACCCGTATGTGCTGACATCTATCCTTACCGCGCTGCACCTTGAATACACCCGCGCCGAGGTACAAAGCACCCTTGCCATGCTCTTTGAGCGGCAATACACGCTGACGCTCACCGAGGAAACAGAGGTGCGCTACCGGACGGAAAGGCGAACGGGCAGCTACACCGATGCAGAGGGCAACACCCAAACCTACACATATACCGTCGAAGTTCCCTATAATTATTACATTCTCAACGTCAAGCTGGAAAACTTCAATCTGTCGCATCTGCCTGTCTACATTATGACCGAGGAACAACTATCCATGTACGCTGTGTATATGTCCACCCTTGGCAACCGCCCCGACCTGTTCCCGCACAGTGCATATCCGAACGCTTCCACCCTGCGGGAGCCAACCTATTACGAAATACCGCCCGAAGCATTGGAGGACGAAACCTTTGCGGCGATCATCGCCGAAGCGGAAAAGTATTTAGGCTACCCCTACGTCTGGGGCGGCAGCAATCCAAACACTTCCTTTGACTGTTCGGGTTATGTGTCTTGGGTTATTAACCATTCCGGGTGGAATGTGGGGCGGCTTGGAGCGCAGGGACTTTGCAATATCTGCACTCCCGTAACAGGCGCACAGGCAAGACCGGGCGACCTTATCTTTTTCAAAGGCACTTACGACACCCCCGGTGTTTCGCACGTTGGTATTTATGTGGGCAACGGTATGATGATACATTGCGGAAACCCCATATCTTACGCCAATGTCAACACCACCTATTGGAAGAACCACTTTTACGCCTACGGGCGGCTGCCGTAAAAAATGAAAGGAGTATTACGAAATGACAAACAGTAAAATTGACCGCATTGAAAAGGAAATGCAGAAAACACGGGAGAAAATCACCGAGTATCAAAACAGGCTGAAAGAGCTTGCAATGCAGAAAACCGAAGCGGAAAACCTGCAAATCATCTCTCTTGTGCGCTCCATGCGCCTGACCCCCGCAGAGCTTACCGCCCTGCTTTCCGGCGAGCCGATCCCCGGCATTGCCGCCGCAGGGACAGACTACATGGAACAGGAGGAAATCGAAAATGAAGAATAAAGGCTTTTTCAAAACAGCCGCCACCCTGCTTGCCGCCCTTGTCCTCTTGGGCGGCTTTTCCGTTACCGCCTATGCGGATGGCGGCGATTACTACGACTATGAGGACGAATATAGCGAGGAAGTCACGGGCGGCATGGAGCCGCAGCCCCTTACGCCTGACGGTAATCTGTCGCTGATTGACGACATTGAGGGAGAAGCCGCCGAGGACAAGCAGTTTATCATTGTGCAGAGCAAAAACGGCAACTACTTTTACATCATCGTTGACCGCGCCGCCGAGGGCGAAAACACCGTACATTTTCTCAATCAGGTGGACGAAGCCGATCTGATGGCGCTCATGGAGGACGGCAGCGACAAGGCGCAGGCTCCCGCCGTTTGCACCTGTAAGGACAAATGCAAGGCGGGCGCAGTCAATACCGTTTGCCCGGTATGCTCTGTCAATATGACCGAATGTGCAGGCAAGGAAGCCGTGCCGGAGCCGGACGATGCGCCGCCGGAGAAAGAAAAAAGCAATGCGGGCGGGCTTGTGATCTTCCTTGTCGTTACCCTGCTTGCCGGTGGCGGCGCGTTCTACTACTTTAAGATTATGAAGCCGAAGCAGGGTATCAAGGGCGACACCGACCTTGACGATTTCGATTTTGACGATTACGGCGAGGACGAGCCGGAAGCAGGCAGCGAGGAACAGGAGGACGAGGAATGAGGTTAGTCATTGCAGAGAAGCCGAGTGTAGCGGCGGCACTTGCCGCCGCCCTTGGCGTAAAGAACAAAAAGGACGGATATATGGAGGGCGGCGGCTACCTCATTTCATGGTGCGTGGGGCATTTGGTGGAGCTTGCGGAAGCCGCCGCCTATGGGGAGCAGTACAAAAAGTGGAGCTATGACAGCCTACCGATCCTGCCGCAGCCGTGGCAATATACCGTATTCAAAGACAGGCAAAAGCAGTTCAAAATCCTAAAAGACCTCATGCGCCGCAGCGACGTTTCCGAGGTTGTCAACGCCTGCGACGCAGGGCGCGAGGGCGAGCTGATTTTCCGCCTTGTCTACCATGCGGCGGGGTGCGATAAGCCCTTTTCCCGCCTTTGGATTTCCTCTATGGAGAAAAGCGCGATCAAAAAGGGCTTTGCGGAGCTGAAACCCGGCAAAGCGTATGACGCCCTCTATGCGTCCGCATTATGCCGCGCAAAAGCGGACTGGATCATCGGCATCAACGCCACCCGCCTTTTTTCTGTATTGCATGGCAAGACCCTAAACGTGGGGCGCGTTCAGACGCCGACCTTAAAGATGCTTGCAGACCGGGACGCGGCGATCACCTCTTTCAAGAAAGAAACCTACCATATCGTCCGTCTTGATGTGGGCGGCGCGGAAGCGGTAAGCGCGAGGATCTCCGACACCGCAGATGCGGAAGCCCTCAAAACGGCTTGCGAAGCGTCGCAGGCCGTATGCGTTTCGGTGAAGCGTGAGAGGAAAACCGAGCAGCCGCCCCGCTTGTTTGACCTTACGGGCTTGCAGCGGGAAGCCAACCGCATTTACGGTTACACCGCAAAGCAGACCCTTGACCTTGCACAAGCCCTTTACGAAAAGCGGCTGCTTACCTACCCGCGAACGGACAGCAATTATCTGACCGACGACATGGGCGATACGGCGGCACATATCGTCGCGCTGCTTGTCGGCAAGCTGCCCTTTATGAAAGGCGCGGCGTTTACGCCGGACATAGCCCGGACGCTTGACAGCAAAAAGGTGTCCGACCACCACGCCATTATCCCGACAATGGAGCTTGCGAAAGCAGACCTTGCCGCGCTGCCGGAAAGCGAAAGAAATATCCTCACCCTTGCCGGGGCGCGTCTGCTGTTCGCCGCCGCCGAGCCGCACATTTTTGATGCGGTAACGGCGGTGTTTTCCTGTGCCGATACCGAGTTTACGGCAAAGGGAAAGACGGTTCTTTGCGACGGGTGGAAAGAGCTTGAACGACGCTACCGGGCGACGCTGAAAGGAAAGCCCGACGCCGAGGGCGACGAGGAAAACGAGCGTATTTTAGATGTGCTGTCCTTTACCGAAGGACAGAGCTTTGATAGCCCAGCCGCAAGAGTTACGGCGCACGACACGCAGCCCCCGAAGCCGCACACGGAAGCAAGCCTGCTTTCGGCTATGGAACGCGCCGGAAGCGCGGACACCGACCCGGACGCAGAACGCAAGGGGCTTGGCACTCCCGCTACCCGTGCCGCTGTGATTGAAAAGCTGGTCAAATCCGGCTTTGTGCAGCGCAAGGGCAAACAGCTTATCCCAACCAAAAACGGCAGCAACCTTGTTTGCGTTCTGCCCGATACGCTGACCTCACCGCAGCTTACCGCCGAATGGGAAAACGCTCTGACGCAGATTGCAAGGGGCGCAGCCGAGCCGGAGGACTTCATGCGGGGCATTGAAGAAATGGCGCGGGAGCTGGTGAAAGCCTATCCGTTTCTTTCCGAAAATCAAAAAGGCCTGTTCAAAGAGGAAAAGGCGGTGATCGGCAAATGCCCCCGCTGCGGCGGGAACGTCTGCGAGGGCAGAAAAAACTATTACTGCGAAAAGAAGGACTGCGCCTTTGTCATGTGGAAAAATGACCGCTTTTTCGAGGAACGCAAAACCGCCTTTAGCCCGAAAATCGCCGCCGCGCTGCTTGCGGGCGGCAGGGCGAAGGTCAAAAAGCTGTATTCCCCGAAAACGGGTAAAACCTATGACGGAAGCATTGTATTAGCCGATACGGGCGGGAAATACGTCAACTACCGTATTGAGCTTGCGAGGGACAAAGAACTTACGCAGCAAGCATAGGAAAGGGGTACCCTTTCCGTAAAATCCCCGTTCTGACGCTACGCGCAGAATGGGGATTTTGCTTGTTGGGAAGTTTCCCAAACCCTCTGTAAAAAACGAACTGAAAGGAGCGAATGAATGAGCGAACAATTTTCTATCTTGATTGACAGCCGCAGCCGTTTTGAAACGGGCGCACCGGGCGGCTCATGGCTTTCCATGCCCGCTACACAGGAGCAGCTACACGCGGCTATGCGTAGCGTCGGTATTACCGCCGACAACCCGCAGGATTTTTTTGTGGGCGGCTTTGCAAACACCGAGGATTGCCCGTTTGACGTGCCGCTTGCCGTTATCCAAAGCGGCAGCATGGACGAACTGAACTATTTAGGCAAGCTGCTTGAAATGCAGCGTGACGAGGACAAAGCAAAGTTTGCGGCGGCGGTAACACTTGGCGAGTATGCCGGAAATCTGAAAGACCTTATCAATCTTGCACAAAACCTTGATTGCTACTGGCTTTATCCCACCGTCCAAAGCGAGGAAGATTACGGCTATTACCTTATCGACGAGCTGGACGAATTGGAACTGCCCGAAGAAGCAAAAAAGTATTTCATGTATGAGGAATACGGGCGCGACGCCGCTATCAATGACGGGGGACGCTTCACCGAGCAGGGCTATGTTTACAACAATAAAAACACCTTTTCGGAGTGGTACAACGGGCGCGATATTCCCAAAGAATACCGTATTATGAGCTACCCGCAGCCGACGCGCCTTGACCCGGAAAAGGTTGAAATGGACGCTATCGGCACAAGGCAAGCGGCGACGCTTACCACAGAGCCGCCGCAGCCGCAGCCCGTTATCCCTATCAACCTTACCGCAGAAAAGCCCGCCGAAAAGCTCAAGGAGATTACCGACCGTTTGGAGCAAGGCATTACGGAGCTGTTCGACAGCGAACGCTACAAAGAGTATCTGCGCGTCATGTCAAAGTTTCATAATTACAGCTTCAACAACACCCTCCTGATTGCCATGCAGAAGCCCGACGCTTCCCTTATCGCGGGCTTTACCGCTTGGAAAAACCAGTTTCAGCGCAACGTCAAAAAAGGCGAAAAAGGCATTAAGATTATCGCCCCGTCGCCGTTCAAAATCAAACAGGAAACGGAGAAAATCGACCCGCAGACCCAAAAGCCCGTGATCGGCAGGGACGGAAAGCCTGTCACCGAGGAAAAGGAGATCACTATACCCGCCTACAAGGTGGTGTCCGTCTTTGACGTGTCCCAAACCGAGGGAAAGGAATTGCCGGATATTGCCGTGGACGCGCTGACAGGCGATGTGGAGCAGTACAGTGATTTTTTCGCAGCCCTTGAAAAGACCTCTCCCGTCCCCATCGGCTTTGAGAAAATCGAGGGCGGCGCACACGGCTATTATCACTTGGAGGACAAGCGCATCGCGCTTGACGAGGGCATGAGCGAGCTGCAAACGCTCAAAACCGCCATTCACGAAATCGCCCACGCAAAGCTGCACGATATTGACCTGAACGCTCCCAAAGACGAGCAGCAGCCCCGCGTAGACCGCCGCACCCGCGAGGTGGAAGCGGAAAGCGTCGCCTACACTGTTTGCCAGCATTACGGGCTTGATACGTCGGACTACTCTTTCGGCTATGTTGCCGGGTGGAGCGGCGGGCGGGAGCTTGCGGAGCTGAAAAGCTCCCTTGAAACGATCCGCTCTGCCGCCGCAGACATCATCAACAGCATTGACGGGCATATCGCAGAGCTGCAAAAGCAGCACGAAGCCGAGAAAGCCGCGCCCGATCTTGTCGCCGCGCAGGAGCAGCAGAGCGAAAAAGCCACCCCGCCCCTTACGGACTTGCAGAAGAAAGCCGCCGCAATCGCAGAGAAATATGAGGCGCTTTCCACACAGGAGAAAATCGGAGTGATTGCGCAGGCGTTCGGCGGTACTGCGGGCAGGATTGAAACGTCGCCCTGCACGGGAAAATGGCGCGGTACAAGCGATATATCCATCCGCTTTGATAACGGCGCGTCCCTGTTTCTCGGCAACCGCCTTACGCCGAAAGCAAAGACCGCAGCGGTACAGCGGGAGCTTGTCAACGATACCCTGCTGCGGTACAACCCGGAGATCGTCAGCGCAACAAAGGAAGCAGCTCTCGCTTCCCTCATGGAGCGCGAAGCAAAGGACAATGCCATTGCCGCGCAGAAGGGCTTGAAGCCCTACACCCTGCTCAACGTCGAGTTCAACGACGGTGCGGACGGTCAAAGCAGCGGATATATGGGCTGGTACTATGTGACATTGGCGGTAGACGGAAACATCTGCTCCCATATCGAAACCGGGCTGAATTACGACATCGCGGATGGCAAGGTGAGTGCAGAACCCACGCGGGAGAAATATTTTGCGGCAGGCGCGTTGAAAGATAGTGAAGTGAACTATGTTTTCAACAACGTCGGCTTTTCCTCTGCTTCCGGGCTGTATGCGCTACCCGTCAGCGATGCCGTTTTGCAACGTGCCGAAAAGACGCTTGCGGAGCGCACACAGGCGCAGGCGGCGCAGCGTACAGAAAAAGACGTGATTTATACCATGCACACCAATCCCCGCAGCGAAAGTCTTGCCGACCGCTCTTTCCTTCAAGCCTATGAACAGCAGCCGGACGGGAAAGCAATACCGGGCGACTTGCTGTTTGTCGGGACGCCGGAGAAATGCCGGGAGCTGTTACAGAGCTTGAACGCCGGGGAGCTGACGCAGGGCGAGGTCAAGGCACTTTATGCAAAGGCGCAGGAGCCGGACAGGGACACCTTTTCCATTTACCAGCTCAAACGCGGCGACGAAACGCGGGATTTGCGCTTTGAGCCTTACGACCGTCTGACCGCAACGGGACACGCGGTTGATCCGGCGAACTATGACCTGATCTATTCCGCGCCCCTTGCACCGGGTACGAGCCTTGAAGCTATTTTTACCCGCTTTAATCTCGACCACCCGAAAGACTTTAAGGGACACAGCCTTTCCGTTTCCGACGTGGTGGTGCTGCATCAGAACGGGCAGGACACGGCGCATTACGTTGACAGCATCGGCTATCGACAGACGCCGGAGTTTTTGCAGCCGCAGAATTATCTAAAGCACGTTGAGGATATTGTAGAGCAGAACGACAACAATTTTGACGGTATCATCAACAACACGCCGCAGATGCCCACCGTCGGGGAATTGGAGCAGAAAGCAAAGGCGGGTGAGCCGATTTCCCTGATCGACCTTGCGAACGCCATCCATGCCGATAAGGAGCGCGGCAAAGAGGAAAAGCCCTCGATCCGGGCGCAGCTTCGGGCGGCAAAGGAGCAGACCGCCCAAAGAAAGGCGCAAAGGAGCAAAACGCAGGATTTGGAAAGGATCTGATTGTATGCAGAAGTTTGAGAACGTGGATATATTGGCTTGCCTTGATGCGGTGATGAAGCAGAACACCGGCTTTTACCAAAGCGATTTTGAGATTGACAAGAAGATCATTCACGAGGCTGCTGCAAGCCCCGACCGTGAGGACAAAAACCTTTTGTGGCTTTCCCGCCCGTCCGGGACGCATTGCTTCCGGGAGCGCGATGTTTTTCTTAAAGACACCCGCCCATACAACACATGGAAGTTCCACGGGGAGCAGACACGCGACCGTATTCTTGCCTATGCCGTGGAGCTGACAGGCAGGGAGCGCGGCAAAATCCGGGGAAACCTCTATGAGCTGGACTATGCCGCCCATTTCCGGCACGTTCGGGAGCAGGCGCTTCCCGCAGACATCGTAACGCTTTTCTATGAGCGCGGCGAGCGCAGCCAGCCGACAAATAGATACTTTAGCGGTTCACCCGATCCGCAGTATGGCGCGTTTCTCCGCTTTGAGGTGCAGCCAAACACCCCCGAAGCCTTGCGCGATCTTCTGCAAGAGGAACGGCGCAGCCGTGAGCAGCTTTCGCCGGGGGACTTCAAGACGCATATCGCCGCCCTGCGCGACGGGCTGATTGAAGCCGAAGCGCGGCGCATTGTTGCCGAAATGAAACGTCAGTACAGCCCCAACAGCCCGAACAAAACCCACTACATGACAGAGCTTGCCCCGGCGTTTATGATGCTTGCGTCGAGCCGGGACGTTGACCGCCTTTTCTCGCTGCTTCCCTACAAGACGCTGACCTTTTCCAAAATTGAGGGCAGGCATGGCATCTATGCGCTGATCGACAAGAACGAAAACCGCGACCGGGATATTCGCAAGCCCCGCCCCTCTATCCGGGCGCAGCTTGCCGCCGACAAGAAGAAAGCCGCTCCGAAGCGGGCGGCGAAAACAAAAAATCACGAAATGGAGGTATGAGCATGAACCGATTTACCGTTGAGGAAACAAATCTTATCAGCATCTACATCGCCGATACGCGCAGGGAGCTTATCGGGGAAATGTCGGGTGCGCTGCCCTATATGGACGGCGAAATGCGCGAGCTTGCCTTGCGTACCCTTGCAAAGCTCCGCGCCATGAGCGACGCCGACTTTGCCGCTCTCGCCGTATCTGCCGCCGACGAAGTATGAGCGGGCTGAAACGGCTGACGCCGCAGCAGAGCCGCAAAGCGAACGCCCTTATCAAGAAAACCTGCTGCAACTGTATGGGCGGGAACTGCATTTTGCTGGACGATGGGGACGAGTGCGTTTGTCCGCAGCTCATTTCCTATTCGCTTCTTTGCAAATGGTTTCAAAACGCTGTACTTCCCGCCGACAAGCTGCTTTACGCGGAGCTTTACCAAGCCGAGGACAGGCGGCGGTGCGCCGAGTGCGGCGCGGCGTTTGCGTCCACCTCAAACAGCGTCAAATACTGCCCGGACTGCCGCAAGCGGATCACCCGCAGGCAAGCCGCCGAGCGGATGCGGAAACGACGCGCTCGCGTTACGCAGTAGGCGCGAAAAAGCCCTTGCGCCATGCCGCTTTTCAGACGCGATTTGAGCATGACAGGGGATTTATGCCTAAACCCGAAAAAACAGTGTTCTACTGCGTAACAGACACTTAAAGCAGCACCCACGAACAGACGGGGCGAGGTGGCCATCATCGGCTGCCGCGCCCCGTTCTCTTTTTTTGCTTATTCCTCGCCGATTTCTGCTACGCCGACCCTGCCGACGTTTAGAAGCCGATATATCGTCAGAGGGATATACCATGCTGCGACCGCAAGCCGCCATATCAGAATGACGCCGCCGATCAAGCCGCCCACAATGAAATTGAGCGCAACGACGCCCACCGTGCCGGAAAGGTCGAAGCCGCGTGGGATAAGCCATACAAACATACGGCGTATGCCAAAGGGGATGCCGCAGCACAGCCACACATAAAAGTAGTTCGTTGCCCCGTCCTTTGTGAATACCAGTGCAGCCCAATAAAACAGCACCCCGGCAATCAGAACGGTCAAAACCGTTTTCTTAAAAAAGTCTTTCCAAATCTCACCTCGCGTCATAACCTCACCTCTGTTTCGTAAAAATATGGATAGCGTTCAGCAGTCCTACATTGGGATAGTTTCATCATACCATGCTTTTTCGGGGATTTCCACACAATCCGCATTTATCCGCGCACATTTTCCTTACCCCGCTCCGGCTCACTTTCACGCCGTAAAATACTGTCGATGTTCCGCTTGATAACGTCGTACTCCTTGACCTGCTTTTTCAGCTTGCCATAGTCGCCGTACAGCGTTTCTTTTTGTTCTTGGAGCTTTGCATATTCCGCTTGCAGCGCGGCGACGTTGGGGAGCTTGCCGCCGACCAACGCGGGCTTGACCGCTTTTACGGCGGCTTCAAACAATATGATACTGCTCTCATGGGCGGCGCGGTATGCCGCCTTATCCTTTGCTCTGCGGTATGCGTCATACACGGGCTTTGTCTTTTGATACGTCGTAACATTCTTGATTAAGACCGCCATATCCGCAAGCCGCCGTTCGACGCCCTTTAATGCGCCTGCCGCCTGCTCGCTTGCCGCGTTCACTTCCGCGATTTTTGCGGAAAGCTCTGCATAGCTGTCAATCCTGTTTTCCGTGAGGAAGTTCAGCGTCCTCGCCGCCTGTTTGAGATTGTGGATTTTCGCCCAATGCTCATAGCCCCGGCTTTCCTGCGCCTTGATGCTGTTCTGAATGTCAATAACAAGGGAGATACCGCCGCGCTCCTGCTTCGGGGCTTTGGCAGCGCGGGTGCGCCTGCCCTTGATACGCTCCGTTATGGCTTCCTCTGTATAATCCGCGCCGAGAGTTTTCAAACGGGTAAAGCGTTCCTGCCCCGGTGCGCGGCAAGATATGTATTTACCGGGCTTTATCTCATAGCCCGCAGCTTGCAGCAGCCGCAGAAAATCGGCAAAGTCTGACGCTTGCGGGATAAGCGTATCAACGGCAATTTTCAGCTTGCCTTTCCAGCTTGTACCCGTCTTTTCCGCTTGGTACTCCGCATAGCTCTTTCCCTTGCTGCCCCTGCCGGGGACAACGACTGACAAGCCGTTTTCCCGGCACAGCCTGTCGCTGATGTTGCGTATGCCGTAATAGCTCCGCTTGTTGGAATTGTATTTGCGGTGGTCTATGAAATTGACCGCACAAAAAATCACATGGTTATGGATATGCCCCTTGTCTATGTGGGTAGTCAAAACATATTCGTGCTGCCCCTTTGTTACCGCGTCGGCAAGCTGACGACCTATCTCATGCGCCTTTTCATAGCTGACTTCCCCCGGCTCAAAGGATTGCATAAGGTGGTGGGCTAAATTGTTGCCTTTCTCCAACGCTTGCGACAGGGTATATGCAAACTCAATATCTGCCGTTTCATAGGAACAGCCGAACGAGGACACAAGCATTTTTTCTTCTGTCTTGGCGGGATTTTGGATATAGGCGAGGGCTTTGCTCAACGTGCTTTTAATAGGTTTAATCTTTGTAACCGCCATATCTCATTCAGCACCCCCTTTATCTCGTCTATATCCTCTTGATAGACGCTGCCCGTACTGTTCACGCGCCGCACGATCTGATTGACGTTGACCCCGATCTTCTGTATTTCGGCGGTCATTGCCTTTATGTCGCTATGGTCTATCTGAATGATATATCCGTCGATTGCGATTTTCCGCAGATACGCCGCCATGTTCCGTGTTGGTATCAGCTTCATTTTTTCAAGGATCAAATCGCGCTCGGCTTCCGTCACGCGAAACTTTAGCTGCACCGTCCTTTTTCGTCCGTCCATGCTCTAACGCTCCTTTCCGTTCATAGAGGGTTTGGGACACTTCCCAACAAGCCATTTTGCGGGGCAAAATACGGAAGTGGGTACCCGCTTCCTATGCTTGCTATTCTTCTGTTTGCTTTCTTCCACGCTAAAAACGAGGAAATGCCAAAACCTAACGCAGAAAAGAAAAAACACCGCAATTGGGGTTTTTGTCAAGAGGAACTTTTTAGGGGCAGGGAAAAGCTATATGATTAAGGGGAAGCAGGCAGAGAAAAAGGCTGAAAATGCACTCTGTGGACGGCTAAAATGCGTTTTGGTGGCAGGGAATATAATAAAACCCCTGCCCACCTCGTAAAAGAGGCTGCGGCAGGGGTAAATACTCCATATTCACACGCTTTCCTGCGCTGTAAGGGCTGCATTCTGTTCCCCGTTTTCGGCGGCGAAAAGGCAGCGGCAAAAATCCGGACGGTCAAGGGTTTAAGAGTGGAGATTTTTTCGCGCTGTGCGCGGAAAAATACGGATTTTTCGTCTGCGAGGTGAGAAAGCGGTAGAAAAATTCAAAAAGCTATGCTAAAATTGGAATGGTTGGTCATAAAGCGTTTTGTCAAGCGCTTTTTTTAACGTTTTTCTTTTGCTGAACGGTAGAATCGTTCACATTTTTTTGCTATAATATTTTTGCTTACAAGCGCCTAAAGAAAACCAGTATGAAGGAGATGCCAGTATGAAGGAGATGAGAATGGGAATGTCTGAAAACGGATCAAAAGATCAGGCACTGGGCCACTTAAAAGTTGAATTTGCTGTTAAGCAAAAGAAAGGGCTGCCCTTCATTATGGCGTCCACTGTTTTATGGACAATTATGCTGATTGCGTTTCTCACGGATTTGAATGTTTCCGCAAAGAACATGATTGCTATGTGCTGCTCTGCATTACTTATGCCAGTCGGAATGCTTTTCGGAAAAATACTAAAAGTAGATATGTTCTGTAAAGATAATCCATTTAGCAGTCTTTCCGTTGTGGCTGCCCTCAATCAGCTAATGTATCTTCCGATTGTTCTGTGGACAATGTACGCTGTTCCGGATAAAATGATTATGGTGTACGCCATTGTTGTTGGCGCACATTTTTTACCCTATTATTGGATTTATTTTTCGCCAACATATTTTTATGCTTCTATTATCATACCGATTATATCTTTGATGTTTGGAATTTATTTCAGTCAAGTTATAGTCTGTGTCGCTTTTGTAGCCTTTGATATCCTTATTTGCATATTACTGTGTTTGGAGAATAAGCAAGCAAAAAAACAGCTCAAAGCCATAGCCAATAAAGAATAATACCGGCATTGATTAAGTGCGGTTTGGCGGTGGGGGAATTAAATCACTATGACTTTGCACTATGGCGGAAAATACAACGGCGATGAAAAAAGTTTGCCGCAAAGAAGCTGATGCAGGAACAAAAGTCCTCGA
>SFGY01000122.1 GCA_004556455.1 Clostridiales bacterium
TCCGAAAGCATGCAGGCTTCTTCCGGAGAGAGGCCCTCAGGTAGATGTGCGAGGTTACCATCGGCATCATTGACATGAAAGTACTCGCCAAAAACGCCATCTTTGAAATTGGAGAATTTCCAGCCTGCCAGCATACCGCCGGAGTGCATAGGATAGCCCTCCTGAGCCGCGATGGACTGCCAGTCCGGAGTAATGGCCGCGACCATAATGCGGTCGCCGGGCTTGAAGTCTTTGACATTGGAGCCGACTTCATCCACGACCCCGCAGGCTTCGTGCCCCAGAATCATGTTGTGGCGTTCACCCAGAGCTCCAGCCCAGACGGTATGAACGTCCGAGGTGCAGGGCGACATGGCCAGGGGGCGGATAATCGCATCGTCAGGACCGCAGGCCGGTCTGTCTTTTTCGATCCAGCCGGTTTTCCCGATGCTCAGCATGGCATAACCTTTCATTTCATTAACCTCCTTGCTTTTACAAGTATTTCTTGAATATTATAAAATATGGCCTAAGATTAACAGAATCAATAGTAGCTGTAAACGTTTAGAATACTCGTTCTGCAAGGACTATTTCGGCAGAGTTTATTTCTGCAAATTCTGCTTCGACTGAAGTTACGGCAGATGATTCTGCGACAGTAACTGCTATGGACTATGTCGGTATAGCAAGCAATGTCCAGGCGGTAGGCGATGTGGAAAAAGCAGTGCTGATACGGCGGAAAAATTCATCACATAAGAGCGTTGACCTCGCTGCCTCTGTGCAGGGAGGAAAGCCAGAATTCTGAGAAAAATGAGAGAGGACAGATCTATGATCAAAGAACCCTATCTGAACAAAAAAAAGCGCAGTAAAGTCAAAAAAACCCTCTCTCTGCTTTTAGCTATTATACTCGTCACAGGGGCTGTCTGGGGTTATAAGGAGTTGCAGACTTATATCCATAGACCGCAGGTTTCTCTGGTTCACGCTGAACGGGCGTCTTTTAAGCGGACGTTGAATCTCAACGCTCAGGTTGAGGCGAGGGATAGTCAGCTGATCAGCTCAGATTACGGTCTGGTCGTGAAAGATATTCTGGTCAGAGAAGGCGATTTTGTTAAAGCTGGTCAGGTTCTCTATCGTTATAGCCGCAGCGATGCACAGGAGCAGCTGCACAAAACCGAAGAGGGACTCCTCAGGCTGGAAGAGAAAGAGAAAGAACGGCAGGAAAACATCGATAAGCTCTTTAGCGATATGGCCAACCGTCTGTCACAGCAACTGGGCGTCAGCCTGCAATCGGCGACCTCTATGTTGTCCAGCAGTCTGGCCAATTTTAATCTCAAGGATCAGCTGCAAGATGTGCTTCCGGAAGGTCTGGATGAACTCGGTCTTAACAAGGATGACGTGCTGAATGTCGTGCGTTCCCTGAGTCAGACCCTGGACAGCAGCAGCGCGGCCATGATGGAAATAGCCGCCCTCGTGCAAAGGATTAACGCTTCAGGGGTGACAGAACTTACAGCAGGCAACCTTTATCAGCTCCTTACTTATTCTCAGGAACTCTACGATCAGGTTCAGTCCGTCCTCAACGCCGCCTTGTCCATTTTATCCAACGGCCAGGGCATCCCGCCCGAGGTTCAGGACTGGCTAAAATCCATCATCGCTCAGGCCGAAGACTTACTGAAAAAGCTGGCTGAACTGATCAATAGTATTCAGGAGAAACTGAATACTTTATCCCAGGCTGAAACAGGCATTGAGCCTGACGTTCTCTTGCCAGAAAATCAAATTCCAAATGAAGATGCTCTGAATTCCGAAAAGCCGGAAAACCCTGAAGAGCCAGGAAATTCAGAAAATCATGAGAGTCCAGAAATCCCCGATGCACCTTTGCCTCCAGAGAATCCCGTGGATCCGGACAGCGCTGAAGGGAGCAAGGTTCTGCCTCTTCCTGGCGAGGACGATAGTTCGGGTCTGTCATACGCCGCGGATCACTATAATGAAAAAAGCTGTAATTCTCCTGTAAGCACGGATAAAACGACTCTCACAATCAGGGAACAACTCAGAGCTCTCCTGCAAAAACCACTCGAGCTTTTACCCTCACACACGGTTGCAGCGCAGGAAAACAACGCCGGCATGACGCCCGGATCATCGGCGGATACCATGTCCTCAATCGATCCCACTTTGCTGCTCACTTTGCTGCAGATGGATCAGAATCAG
>SFGY01000123.1 GCA_004556455.1 Clostridiales bacterium
TAATGTCGCGATTCCAGATTCTAGGACGGAGGCCTCCTTCTTTCCCGCAGGAGTGCCTTCAGGCAATCAGGTGCTTACACCAACTTCTACGACACGATCCGGAAGCACTCTTCGGCCGTCTTCGCTGGGATGACGCGTTGCGACCTCTTGCCGAGAAAGGAGGCTGGATGCCAACATGCCAAAGCGAGAAGAGTATCTTCATCGCGTTCTTTAGCCGCACTGGCGTTTTGGGCCGAGCCATGCAGTCATCGGGCAGTCACCCCGTTTTGTGCCTTCTGTTTCGCAAAACCGCAGGCAGAAGTAAAGAGCGACAAATTGCAAAACCGCGATTTCCGGCGATTTCGGACCCCCTGAAAGAGCGTCTGTCACTCTTCGCACTGCGTGGGGCAAGCCATTTAGGGCCCTTTTCGGCCCCGAGAACCGGCAATAGTGATGCGAGAGTGACGATTCCTCCGCAATCGTTGCGGCTCTACATTGTGCTTGTACATTCGTGCTGAACTTCTACGGATACAAACCATGAATGTGCAAGCCGTAAATCTATACCCACTACATGAGCGGCAGGATTATCTTCAAACATTCAGGAAGCTATTCGCGAATCTATTCCTAAATCGCTTCCTGAATGCGTGAGTGCTTCCTGAAAGAGCGTCTGTCACTCTTCGCACTGCGCGAGACAAGCCATTTAGGGCCCTTTTTCGGCCCTGAAAACCGGCAATAGCAATGCGAGAGTGACAATTCTTCCGCAATCGTTGCAGCCTCAGGACGCTGCCGTGTATCCGTGCTTAATTCTTGCGGACATTAGCATGGCTGCATAGGGGTACAGTCTGCTGCCACCGCCGATAACCCTGCGACCACTTTTAAGCAATTTAGGAAGCTGCTCGTAATGGAGAACCATCCACCCACAAAGCCGCCGATCGTGATTGCCTGATAGCCGTACAGGAGATTACCATCTAAACTATTACTTGAAATAGCCTTATATACTGGCTAAAATACTGGATAGTATTTAGGAGGTCGGAAATGGCAGCTTTGACGATGGGGCTCGCAGAGGCCAAGAACAACTTTTCACGCGTGACGGCAGAGGTGAACAGGACTGGAAGGTCGGTCACCATCTTGAAGAACAACAAGCCTTGGGTCGTGATTCAGCCGGCTCGGAGTAGCAGCAGCGCCACCGATGTTGCTGTCGACTTTATGGATGAATACGCTGACGTGTTCGAAGAGCTTGCTAAATGAGCGTTATGGCCTTCTCCAAAGAAGAGGTCTTGGTCATCCATGCGGCGGCAATCGAGCGGTTCGGCGGACTTGCCGGCCTGCGCGACGAGGGACTTCTCGATTCAGCGCTGGCGCAACCGTTCCAAACTTTTGATGGCGCAGACTTGTACCCAAGCGCTATCGATAAGGCGTGCCGATACGCCTTCGGCATCATATCCGACCATCCGTTTATCGATGGGAATAAGAGAACGGGCGCTGCCCTGCTCGGTACGTATCTCAGAATGTCTGGCATTGATTTCAGGCCAGAACATGCAGTTTTCCTCAAAGCTATGCTAGGCGTTGCGGATGGATCGGTAAGCTATGACGCGCTTGTTGGGTGGGTTAGCAGCGTCGTAGACTAAGAAATCTCGTAACCTGCAGCACGTCCATGAGGCAGTCGGGCAGGCCGCTTGCTTCGGATGTCGAGGAGGCCGCAGATCCTTAGCATCTCCGCCCCGGCATTCTCGCGGCTTTCGGCATCATTATCCGATATTCCGATGGGCGTCGGGAACGCGTCTCGTGGCATCTGGAGGATGTCGTCTTTCATGGGGTGGCCTACCGTCCTCTCGTCTTGCATCTGGTGCCCTCGGATCGCAACGAGGCCCAAGGAGTCGCGTCTATTCGACGGGACAGGCAGAGAGATACCTGATGGGAGGCGCGTGCGCAAAGCCACGCAGGACGTTAGGCCACGCTAAGCCACGCTAGGTCATAGTTCGCTAACAGCCTAGCTATTGAGTGTTGCTGGCTACCACGTGATGATGTTGTCTAGGCTGTGCTCATTGCCATTAGCGTCATGCCGGTAGTGTCGGCAATGTTGGTGTAATGGCCCTTCCTGTCTGGCACGAGGAGGCCGTCCTGGATCCGGAATTGCTGCCGCTATCCTATGCCGACTCCAT
>SFGY01000124.1 GCA_004556455.1 Clostridiales bacterium
CTCGATACGCTCTCCCGCGTGGGCGTCTCCCATGCCTGGGTCACGAACGAGTTCGAGCATGACGGGCTGCACGGAGACAAGGTGTTTGCCCATCTTCTGGCGGAAGCATGTGACAGAGGAGACCTCAAGGACGTGCTCTGAGAAGCTGGCTTTCCCGTTAGCTGCGGAGCCGCTGTTCTGAAAGGGATGGCGGCTCCATTGCTATGTGCCAGCAGCCTGGGTACTGGTCTGGCGGATGTGGTGGTCAGTACGGATAGAGGCTTAGCGAGAAGTGGCGGACCCGCATGCCAGCACCGCTTGGGACCGCTTGTCGGGCAGGGGGTTGCTTCTGGATGAGGAGTGCCGGTATATGGCTGATTTTGGAATAAAGCTAAGTACCAAGCAATTACAACTTAGATCAATAGATATAGAGCCAGATGCAGGATTCCATCTAACAGATTTCTTACAAAACACCAGTTCAGACACTAAATATGCACATGCTTGATGCATTGCTCCAGAAAGGCTGGGGGTATAAACAGCCACAGCGTAGTGAACAGCGTCAATGAGGGATGCGGCATATGGCTACCTCGAGCATCGGCCAGGTTGTGGTCCTGGACAGCAAGAGCGCAAAGCGGATGGCTGAGGTATTCAGGCAGTCGCGCCAGCCAAAGAGATAGAAAGACTGCAAGCTGCATATCGTGGCCGGCGGGATAGACCCTGCCAAGTTCAACAAGTAGCAATCAGAGCATTCCTGATGGGCTCCATGCCATGGCACTCGTCCAGGCGGCCTTGGCAACAGCGTTCCCATGCCGTGCGGTCATCTGATGCCTGCATACAAGACGGATGCCCGAAAGCGCACTGCTTTCATAATGCAGCAGTGCCGGCATGCTTCTTTTGCGTGGGATGGCTCTGTTCTCCGTTTGCTGCCATCTATGAGAACGTTATCACAATTTCGTTTATAGAATCTGACAGTAATTTGTTATATGCATACATAAGGCATACATATGCAATATGTTTACATTCAACTTAGCATTGTTTCTGATAAGTAACAGCAGACAGTCTCATGACTGCTCACGCTAGAAGCCAGATGATGGCAGAAATGAAATCCTACCCGTTCGATGGGGCAACATGGAAGCGATATTATGCCGAACCATGAGAAAACGAACCGTGAGAAAATAAGGTCATTCGGAGCGCATACTGTATCATTTGTTTCCGAAGCTGAAATTTTCGATACTTTCTTGCTGAAAGCCGCTTGAACGGGCAGGTGTCAAGTAATAGAATCCAGTGCCGTCATGTAGGCAAGCCTGATATACAGTCATATGAATATCACTAAATCAGTCCCGGGGGGTCTGAGTGTTCTGATGAGCAGTTTGCTTGCGAACAGAGCAAATAGACGCATGAACCCCGCAAAAACCGTTCGGGGAGGGGTCGCTCCAAGCGCGGCCTCTGGTACCTCACCTGAGACTGATCTTTCAAAGCTGACAAGGCTCCAGATCTTGGAGCTCCTCAAAGACGCTATGGCAGAAAACGAGCGCCTCAAGAAGGAGCTCGCAGAGACGAAGCAGCAGCTCGAAGACAAGCGCATCGCAATAGACGATTCAGAATCCCTGGCCGAGGCATCGCTTCGGCTTGCCGGCGTCTTTGTAGCGGCACAGCGGGCCATCGATCTCTACGGCTACAACGTCTCCGTGCGGAAGGCCGATGGCGCTTCCAGCGATTCTCCGGAGACGGAGGATGCAGAAGGCACGGTCCCGCAGGCAGAGCCTGAGGATGCAGACAATCTCTCCTCTTCTGAGGGGGCGATTGCCTGATGAGCGATGTGCAGAGGGCACAGGACGAGAAGACGGTCCAGACACTTCCGACCGTAGAGGCGGTGGAAGCGGAGCTCGCGCGTACCGAGTCGCAGCTCAGCCGCCATACGCTCCACCGCAATATCGCCTTCGCGCTGGCGGCCGCCTTTGCGGCGGCAGTGCTCCTCTCCCTCTATGCGTTCCCGATGTTTCGCATCTACGGGGAATCGATGACACCGACGCTCAATGAGGGCGATATTGGAGGCTTCGGTAGTTTGTGTGACAAGGGGCTAGCCTAGGCAGCAACGCTCTTCGCTCCCTTCACGCCCTTCTTCCTCGCCTTCACCGGGCGACCCGGG
>SFGY01000125.1 GCA_004556455.1 Clostridiales bacterium
TTATATGACGCATAAATTGAATACTGAATAGAATTAACTCCACATAATATCTCGCTCTACATAAGGCGGCTTATGTGGAGCTCGGCATAAGGATCCCTGCGGCGTGCCTTTGTCCGGTAGGATAGTGGTGCCGTCCGGCATGCGAATCGGCGCTGTCAGAATCCGCTTTATTACAAATATCAACTGCTTGTCCCTGATTCCCATTGCCCATATCTGTTTGATCAGCTTGCTGTGATTCACGTTGTCGAAAAAGCCCTTAATGTCGAACTCTATGACGTAGTGAAGATGCGTCACCTGCATCAGCGAATAGGTTCTTGCAATGGCATGCTCCGCCGATCGGTTCGGTCGAAAGCCGTAGCTGTTGTCGCTGAACTGAGCTTCACAGATAGGTTCCATGACCTGCTTGATACATTGCTGTATCAGCCTGTCCCAGATGCACGGGATGCCGAGCGGCCTTGTTTTGCCGTTCGGTTTCGGGATGTCTTTACGCCTGACCGGTTTGGGCCGGTAGCCGTGCCGACTCCCTGTGACAATAAACCTCACTTTCTCCACGACTTCCTCGGGAGTTCTTCTCCCGATGTCCGTGATGTTTCTGTTGTCTGTGCCTGCCGTGTAACTTCCCCCGTTGGTCTTGATGTTCCGATAGGCAAGAAGGATATTTTCCCGGCTGAGGATGATGTCCATCAGTCTTGTGAATATTTCTCCATTTTTGCTTTTTCGGTAAAGCTCATCAAAGACCGGTTGCATGCCGTAATACTCTGCATGCCGAAGGTCGTCAACACATAGACTCTTTGCTTCTCCTGGCATAAGGCATCACCTCCTTTCAGAGAGTGACCCTTTTGGTCTTATTCGAATCCTTATCTTGGACTGAATAATGCCTGTTTAGACCAACCGACTGGTGACCATCCCTCGTCCCCCCATTACAGGGGCTGTCATCGGTTCGATCACGGCTTTTCAGCACCGGTTCGCCTGCTTATTTTTTCTTCGTCAGGCTATTCCTTGCGGAACCCAGTACCTTTCCACGTTCCAATAGTTCTATCTGTACATACACGCCTTTAGGTTCCCACTATAGTCCTGTCGGCTTGCCTGTGCCTGTAACACAGCATGGTCGTTCATAGGAAAAATTTTTACTAAACCACACCGACTGCGCTTTAACGCACCCCGGCATTTCTACCGGGTCTTCTTTTAGACCTGTACATTCGCGGGTTCGTCAGTCCGCCCGCCAAGGCGGACATTCTAACCATGGGCATCTTATAGACCCTTGGCCTATAGGCAGCACACCCCACCTCTGGGGCGCTTTCGCCGGCGTTGGCTGCCGGTACAGCTGCTCTCGGCCGTTGTCGCGGGGCTTCACACAAAAGCCTTTACGGCTGATGCATACCCGCCGAGGGCAGGCGTTTCAGGGCGTTACCCCGTCATTCCACCTGTCAAACTATCAGTTATCCACGCAACATACGTTGCGTGTCCGTCAGCTTCTTACCGCTGGCGAACGTGTCGCACTGGTCCAGAACTCATCCCCGGCTTTTCCTTCTCCTTTCGTATTGGCGATCAGCGCTGTAACAAGCTTCAGGATGTCCTTCTCCGAATGAATATAGGCAAAGGGATTGTATTTCATCGATTTCCTGAAATTGATCGTATTGAAGACTTTGATGATATACGGTTCCCGGATCACCCTGCCCTTCTTATCCTTCAGGGGATTGCCTTTCTCATCCAGTTTTGGCGCACCGTGCAGAAGTGCATTCCCGCATTCCACCAAAACACTGCCTTTCGGATCTGTGATCACATAAGAGCTATGCATCTGGAGAAGATTCGGCTTCAGCCAGAACCGTGTCTTGCCACTTCCAGAACCGCCAACAATCAGGACGTTCTTGTTCCGGGCATTGCCGGGATTCTTCGGTCGGTTGCTCATCATGAGCAGCTCCGTTTTCGTCAGAATTACGTTGTTCTGGAAAACCGGATCTTCAAACGGTGCAATATCCTGATGCGTTCCCCATGAAGCGTTTTGTCAAGTGCTTTTTTGAGTTATTGACGCAAATTCTTGTGAAAGTGCGAAAGTGCAAAGTGCAAAGGGTCTGCGTTTTGCAC
>SFGY01000020.1 GCA_004556455.1 Clostridiales bacterium
CATCGGCAATATCGGCGAACTTGCTGATGTCCGCTTCGTGGAGAGGCGCATACATCCGCTCTAAATCTTCAAACGAGAGGACCTTAAAAATATCGCTGAACTTCCTGCCGGAGAACCACTGGTAGTAGGCGACGGCCCAGCCGATCCAATACTCTCTGGAGCGGTTGAAATTGGCTTTCGGTTTGACCGTCGGCGCTTTGCCCGTAGTCTCAACCAGGACATCAACAGCCGCTTCAATTCCACTTTTCCCCATAATATAGGCAGCTTCGCCGTTCTCGATTCGGTTGCTGACGGAGCTGACGGAAAACAGTTTCATGAAGCTGCCTCCGGCGATTCCGCATGCGTTGATGGCATAGTCGAAGGCATCGCCCAGCAAGGCCTGCGCATTATTTAGATACATTTCTTGGTATGCGTGGGTCATCGTTCTGGATGCCTCCTCTCATAATGTCAAGCATGTACAGGCCGTCAGTCGCCTCATCGAGCATTTTCGAATAAAGCTGATCGGCTTCGTCGTTTCGCGCCTTGCGGAGAACATAATATTTTTCCCTTTCTGCGATGGAAAATCCCTCGTAATGCAGCAGGGAGAAGGCGTATTTAGACTTGACGACGATCTGTTCGCCCAACTTGCCCAGGCGCATAGCACTTGCAAGCTGCTGCACGGAAATTCCATTATTCAAGAAAGACGCCGCAAAGTCGAAATAGGAGTCGTCGGCTCGGTAGCCGATGATCAAGTCATAGGCGTTGACATTGACGCCGAAATTTTCGATCAAGTATCGTTTGGCCCGCTGCGCGGCCGGATTATTGATAGAGAACAGACGGTGCTCTACCAAAACGGCGATCCAGTTCAGAATCGTATAGTCCGGACTGTTCAGATTCAGAATTTTTAGGTATTCCGTATCAAGGCTGTAACGATTGGCAAAGCCGTTGCGCAGAGAGGATACGGCCCATTCTTTGGCAAGCGCTTCGCTTTCCGTGCAGTAAAAGCCCAGCCCGAAGTCGTTGTTCTGCCTACCCAACCCAAAGGCGGGAGCCTCTACGATCTGCTCAGAGCCGTGATACAGGGTGATTTTCTGATCCATTTCCGCATCCTCCTAAGTATCTCTGCGCAAATTATATCACCAAAGTGATATAAAATCAAGTTGTATTTGTGGGGAGATTAATATGCAAGTGTTTTTTGCGTGGGTGGCGGCTCAAAAGTTGAGCAGCTGTAAGCAAAGAATAATCACTTCCTGCACGAGTGGCTTGCACAACAAACGCTATGGCAGCACGCACTATGACGCAAGGTCAGCGTCACGAGGGAATTTAAGAGCAATCCTTATCGTTTTTATTTTATGCGGCGGGGCATTGAGTGCAATGTCGAAACTAGACTACTTCAAAGCTCTAATTATCGAGGTGAGCCAATGCAAATCATCGACAATATCAATCACATCGTCAAAAACGACCTGCAAGATAGTATTCAGCCAGGAAGCAAATTGTCTATCGCTGCGGCTTGTTTTTCGATTTATGCATACCAAGAGCTGAAGAAGCAACTTGAAAAGCAGATTTCCGTGCTGGAAAACAAGATGAAGAAAGAGAAGCAGCTGAACCGGCGGATGGAAATGAATGCGGAGTTAAAAAAGCTGAGAAAGGAAAGGGAGACAGCAGATTGAAAATATATAAAAAATTGACCTTTGTTGCTATGATTATTGCAGCGGCGTCATTGGCTACGGCAATGATTATGCACTACTTTCTGCCTTGCACAGAAACTGATTTTTGGATAAATGTTTGCCTCGGCATATTTGGGAGTGCTTTTCTGACGATACTGACTTCTATAATGTCTTATAATCACGAAAAAGAAAAGACTTTAGAAAGATTTCTGTACCATACACGGCAGATTTTAACCGTTGCTAACAAATACCAAGAGCACATGACGCTTGAAGAGAAAATCCGTTTTTTTCTTGAATACAGCGAATTTGACAAAATTGCATGGGATGCAGATTTTGGCAATATGAGTTTCTTTTCTGAGAAAATAACGCATAATCAGAAATACATCTATTGTAGCATCTACAAACCGATTCTTGATTTCAACCAAGCTGTTGCAAATCATGTACGGCATTTTAGATGGTATCTTGATGGAAGTAGAAAAAACGATGCTGTTATGCAGAAGTCTGTGGGTGAATTGCAAGGTTATCTATTGAGAATTACCGAACAAGATATTCCAACCGAGTATGATGACGATGGAAATGTGATTTCTTCATGCCATTACAAGGCAACAGAGCCCAAACTTGTCTTTGATGTGAAGAAAGAGTTGAGCGGAAGATATTATGAAATCATGTATGGAAAGCGAAAAGCAGCCAAGCTCGATAAGGAATTGAATGAACAGGAGGCACAACCTAATGGATAAGATGAGATTTGAATCGCCGGATATGACGGCGCAGAACATAGACCGCATTGCTGCCCTGTTTCCAAACTGCATCACGGAGATGCTGGACGAGGAACACAGTACGCCGGAGAAGAAGGTGTACAAACGGGCGGTCAATTTTGAGCTGCTGAAACAGATGCTTTCGCCGGATGTGGTGGACGGAGACGAGGCATACGAGTTCACATGGGTCGGCAAGAAGGCTGCAATCGTGGAAGCCAAGGCTTCTTCTGTTCCGAAGAACGGAGGATCAATTAACGAGTATAAGGTTATAATTCCTAGATCCGGAAATCCTGGAGGATCGATCCTTGGGAAACCCAAAATGAGTGAACCCAATACTTGTAGTTCAAACACTTATGTTGTGGCCATTCCCCCCCAAGGGAAAATGACTGTAGATCAAGCGGAAAACCTAATTATATATCTTAAAACCAAGTTTGTTCGATATTTAATCGCAACGAAAACTTCTACGCAAGATATGCCCCCCAAAGCCTACGAGTTTGTGCCCATACAGGATTTTGACGAAGTATGGAATGACCAGGCGTTATATATAAAATATTCGTTAACTGAAAAGGAAATCGCTGTCATTGAAGAAACGATTCCGGCTATGGAGTGAGGTGAACAGACATGGCGATGGATTTTTTTGTACAGCGTCCTGCTGTCACACCCACAATCTATGTATATAACCTTCCGCAGGTCACCACACATAAAGGCTATGTGAAGGTCGGCTATACCGACCGTGATGCGGTTACCCGTATCAACGAGCAGATGCACACCAGCGGTCTGACTGCTAATATCCTTTATACCGAGTCGGCCATGTGTCCTGACGGCTCCATCTTCACAGATAAGGATGTGCACCGCATCCTCCGTCGCAAGGGCTTTCGTCAGATGAACGAGGGCAGCGACCGCAACGAATGGTTTAACTGCTCTGTGTCGGATGTCAAAGCCGCCATCGTTGAACTGAAAACCGGCATTGTCACCGATGCCAGCCGCACGGCCACCTTCAAAATGCGCCCTGAACAGTATCAGGCTGTAAAGCGCACGATGGAGTATTATGCCTACGCAGCGAAGGAAGATCCCGGCAGACCGCCGAAGTTTCTCTGGAATGCCAAGATGCGCTTCGGAAAGACCTTTGCATCCTATCAGCTTGCAAAGAAAATGGGATTCAAGCGAATCCTCGTGCTGACCTTCAGACCGGCAGTGGAATCTGCATGGCGTGAAGACCTTATGACCCATGTGGATTTCGATGGCTGGCAGTTTATCTCTAATAAAGACGCTACCGGTAACCATGTGAACATCGACCGGGAATATGCCCGCGCGGATAAATCAAAACCTATCGTCGTTTTTGGTTCGTTCCAGGATTTACTGGGTACGAACGAATCCGGCGGCATCAAGGCGAAAAACGAATTTATTCACACAGACAACTGGGATCTGGTCATCTTTGATGAATACCACTTCGGCGCATGGCGCGAAAATGCGAAGAAGCTGTTTGAAAACCCGGACGATGAAGAAGTAGCCGATTTCGATGCGGAGAAGTATCAGTTAGAGGAAGCGGGTAACGCCTACAACGAAACATTCCTGCCCATTACCGCCAGCCACTATCTGTTTCTCTCCGGCACGCCTTTCCGTGCGATCAACAGCGGTGAATTCATCGAGGATCAGATTTACAACTGGACCTATTCTGATGAACAGCGTGCAAAGGAAAATTGGGTAGGTTCCAATAATCCGTATGCAGCATTACCTCGTATGGTCATGCTTACATACCGTATTCCTGATAGCATCCGTCAGATTGCGATGCAGGGTGAATTTAACGAGTTCGACCTCAATGTATTCTTCTCCGCAAAGGGCAAGGGTGATGAGGCTAAATTTGTGTACGAAAATGAGGTGCAGAAGTGGCTTGACCTGATTCGTGGCTCTTATTTGCCGTCCAATATTGACGATATGAAGTTGGGCCAGGACAAGCGTCCACCTATGCCTTATTCGGATACCCGTTTGCTGAATGAGCTGAACAAGCACTACGGCTGGAGTAAGTTCATCGTGGTCGTGCCGAGCATTGCCATCCGCGAGGGTGTTTATAAGTCCTTTCAGGTGACGCAGGATCATTTCGCAGAGGAATACGGCAAGAAGATCCGGTTCTTTATCTATAATTCCGCCCAGCTCACGGAAATTGACCGCTTTGCGTCGGATAGCTCCATAAATGTTATGATTATCAACTCTCAGGCGTTCAATGCCAAGGGTAAGGACGCGCGGCGTATTTACATGAAGCTGGACGAGTTCCGTTCCCGTCGCCCGATTGACATCATTGCAAAGACGAACCCAATTCTGATTATCGACGAGCCGCAGTCGGTGGAGGGTAAGCAGACGAAGGAACGACTGAAGGAGTTCTGCCCACTGCTGACGCTGCGCTATTCCGCAACACACAAGTCGGACAGCATCTATAACATGGTCTATCGCCTTGACGCGATGGAAGCGTACAATAAGCGGCTGGTCAAGAAGATTGCCGTCAAGGGCATCACCGAGTCCGGCAGCACGGCAACCGATGGCTTTGTCTATCTGGAAAGCATCAACCTTTCCAAAGCTGACCCGACAGCAACCATTCAGTTTGACTACATTGGAGCAAAGGGACTTCGCAAGAAAACCGCCACGGTCGGTATTGGCTACAACCTCTATGACAACTCCGGCGAGTCTGGCAAGCTCGACGAGTATAAGGAAGGCTTTGTGGTCAAGTCTATCGACGGACGCGACAACTCCGTAGAGTTCCTGAACGGTATCAAAATCTTTGCCGGAGATGTGATCGGCAAGGTCAGCGAAGACCAGCTCCGCCGCATTCAGATCCGCGAAACGATTCTTTCTCACTTGGAGCGAGAGCGTCAGCTTTTCCATGGACGCCAACGTGCTTGGAAATGATGTGCAGTCCATCAATGTTCTGACCGTTATCGCCAGTGAGAGCTATGACAGCTTCGCAAAGGGCTTGCAGACTGAGCTTGCCGATGCAGTTGCCGGACGCCCTGTGGCGGTTACTGCCGACCTCTTCAAGGGTAAGGTCATTGTGGATGCCAGAGGCAACGAACAGGTTGTGGACGGCGATACGGCGCAAGCAATCTTCGAGGATTTGATCTCCAACGGATATGTCAAGCGCGGTGTACTGACTGACAAATATTATGCCGACAAAGCAAACGGCGCGATTCAGGTTGCGGAGGAAGTGGCGGACAGCCGCGATTCTGTGATCAATATTCTTGATTCCGTCTATGACAGCCGCGCTATGCAGCCGGAGAACGCCCGTGACAAGAATGTGGAGCTGCAAGTTGATCCCGACAAGCTTGCCATGCCGGAGTTCAAAGCGCTCTGGAAGCGCATCAGTCCGAAATCCGTGTATGTGGTGGACTTTGATACGGATGAGCTTGTGAAGAAAGCCATCGCATCCCTCAACCAGAATCTTCATGTGCCGAAGATATTCTTCAAGGTTGAAACCGGCGCAATGGATGAGATCAAGTCAAAGGATTCGCTTCTTGACGGAAGCGCATTCTCAAAGTCAAAGTCATCTACTTATGACAGCAGCAAGCAAATCCGCGTGGGCAGCAGCGTGAAGTATGATTTGATCGGCAAGCTGGTCGGAGAGACAGGCTTGACGCGAAAGGCAGTCGTTGCAATTCTGACCGGCCTTGAGAAATCCGTTTTTGAGCAGTTCAAGTTCAATCCGGAAGAGTTCATTATCAAAGCAGCCGCCCTGATCAATGATGAAAAAGCTACTGCAATTATTCAGCATATTACCTACAACGTGCTGGATGAGCATTACGATACGGACATCTTTACCGAACCGACTATCAAGGGCAAGCTCGGTACAAATGCAATGAAAGCGCAGCGGCATCAAGGCTATGCCGAGCAGCGCAGGGCTTACCTACAAAAACATAAGCGGATATCTGAGTATGACTCTGAGAATCTCATGTACTCCGTGATTCAAGAAGTGCTGGCCGAGGAGGCATTTTCCTCCATCGGCTGCGCGGAGCATGTTTCACTTGCGACGCTGGTGAAGGACTATGAACCGCTGGCAGCGGAAGAACGCAAATACGCCCACAATCCGCTGACCCATGTGGATTTTCTGCTGTTTAATCAGATGGATAAGCGCCCCGTGCTGGCCATCGAAGTAGACGGCACTGCCTTCCATAAGGCCGAGAGCAAACAGGCAGAGCGAGATATGAAAAAGAACTCCATCTTGGAAAAGTGTGCCGTTCCGCTGCTGCGCCTCCGTACAGACGGCAGTGGGGAAAAAGAGAAAATCAGAAATGCGCTAAAGAGGGATTGATTATGCCGCGAATTACTAGAAACGCAATCAGATGCAAAAAATGTGGAGATGTCATCGAAAGCAAAACCGTCCATGATTTCAAGTTTTGCAGCTGTGGCTCGTGCGCTGTGGATGGCGGCCACGATTACCTTCGCAGGTGCGGAAATCTTGGGGATTGGGAAGAAATGTCCGAAGCAGAAAAGGTTGAGGGCAACACACATTGACTTAATTTTAATCATGGGAAGTTGGTGACACTATGCCCCTTATCATCGTTCGCAACGACATCACGAAAATGAGCGTAGACGCCATCGTCAACGCGGCGAAGGAATCTCTGCTGGGCGGTGGCGGCGTGGATGGCTGCATCCACCGTGCGGCGGGGCCGGAGCTGCTGGCCGAGTGCCGACGGCTTGGCGGCTGCAAAACCGGCGACGCCAAGATCACAAAAGCCTATCGTCTCCCCTGCCGGTATGTGATTCACACCGTTGGGCCTGTGTGGCGAGGCGGCGGGCATGGCGAGCGGGAACAGCTGGCCTCCTGCTATCGGACGAGCCTGGCGCTGGCCCAGGCGCACAACTGCGAAACGGTGGCGTTCCCGCTGATCTCCTCCGGTATCTTCGGCTACCCCAAGGACCAGGCGCTGCGGGTGGCGGCGGACACCATCGGCCAGTTCCTGCTGGGCAGCGACATGACAGTCTACCTCGTCATTTTCGACCGCGCCGCCTACCAGATCAGCGGCAAGCTGTTCGCCGACATTGCCGAATACATCGACGACCACTATGTGGATGCCCACACCGATTCCCGCCGGGAGCGGATGCGCCGGATGGGCGTCGTTGAAAGCCGGATGCTGACCGCCTACGAGGACGCGCCCATGGCGGCCTCCGGGCTGGACGAGGCGCTTGCGCATCTGGACGCCGGGTTTTCGGAGACGCTGCTGAAGCTCATCGACCGCAGCGGCAAAAAGGACACCGAGGTCTACAAGAAGGCCAACATAGACCGCAAGCTGTTCTCGAAAATCCGAAACAACCCGGACTACAAGCCCTCCAAGCCCACGGCGGTGGCCTTCGCCATCGCGCTGGAGCTGAGCCTGCCGGAGACCCGCGACCTCATTGCCCGGGCGGGCTACGCCCTGAGCCCCAGCAGCAAGTTTGATGTCATCATCGAGTACTTCATCATGCAGCGGGACTATGACATTTTCAAGATCAACGAGGCGCTGTTCGCGTTCGACCAGAGTTTGCTGGGAGCGTGAAAATAATGAATAATCAAATGGCTTGGGATTTCTTCTTTCGGCAGTTGACTGCCGGCATGAACATAGACGAAACCTGCTTTTATTTCAGTGATGACCCCAATGAGGAAGAACATTATCTCGGCTACTTACCACAGTACGACAAGCCGTACTGGGTAGGTTATTGTGATATTGTGGGTGGGTGCGATTTTAAAACTGCGGAGGAGATGGTCAATGCACCAATATTTGACGGGAAAAGTCTTAAGGAACGCTGGAGCTGTGTTGTAATTTGCAGCATTGAGGGCCTCAGCTACGAAGATTGGTTGGAATATTTTGAGCATGAGCCGGTGAATCCTCAAAGTGATGAAATTATTGAATAGAACAGGAGCGTGAACCATGACTTTTATCTGCTACCCCAAATGCACTACCTGCCAGAAGGCGCAGAAGTGGCTGGACGAGAACGACATCTCTTATACATTCCGGGACATCAAGACGGAAAATCCCACTTATGAGGAGCTGTCTGCGTGGCATCGGCGCAGCGGGCTGCCGCTGAAAAAGTTTTTTAACACCAGCGGTCTGTTATACAAATCTATGGGGCTAAAGGACAAGTTGCCCCAAATGAGCGAGGACGAGATGCTGAAGCTCCTTGCAGCAGACGGAATGCTGGTCAAGCGCCCGCTGCTGGTGGGCAATGACTTCATGCTGGTCGGCTTCAAAGAAGCCGAGTGGGCGGAACGTCTGAAAAAATAAAGAAGAGGTGAAGCATCATGGATGTGCAACGGGCAAAAGAACTGCTGACAGTTTTGGCGGACGGCATTGACCCTTTGACGGGAGAGGTCCTGCCGGATGACCACGTGTGCAACAAAGGGGAGATCGTGCGGGCGCTGCACTGCGCCGTGGAGGAACTATCCCGCAGACGGAAAAAACCGCTGCCCGAAAACAACGGAAAACCTTGGACGGAGGAACTGGACGATGAGCTATGCCACTTGTTCGACGGCGGTATGAAAAAGAAAGACCTCTGTACGCACTTTGGCCGCACCTCCGGCGCGATCGAGTCCCGGTTGGAGCGGCTGGGGAAACTGTAAAGATGCAAAAATGTAACATAAATGTCGCCCCACAGGCGACCAAACCCTCCTTCGGATGCGCTACAATGTGAGCACAGACAAACGAAGGAGGGCTTTTTATGACGGAATTGGTTTTTATTTTGGATCGCAGCGGCTCTATGGCGGGGCTGGAGACGGACACCATTGGCGGCTTCAACTCCATGCTTGCCCAGCAGAAGAAGGAGGCGGGCGAGGCGGTGGTCTCCACGGTGCTTTTCGCCAACGACAGCACGGTCATCCATGACCGCCTGCCGCTGAGCGAGGTGCCGCCCCTGACGGAAAAGGAGTATTTCACCTGCGGCTGCACGGCGTTGCTGGATGCCGTGGGCGGCGCTATCCACCACATCGGCAACATCCATAAGTACGCCCGCCGGGAGGATGTGCCGGAGAAGACGATGTTCATCATCACCACCGACGGCTGCGAAAACGCCAGCCGCCGCTACGATTACGAACATGTGCGCCGTATGATTGAACGGCAGAAGGAGAGATACGGCTGGGAATTTCTGTTCCTCGGCGCAAACATCGACGCGGCCAAGGAGGCGGCACGCTTCGGTATCGGCGCTGATCGTGCAGTGAATTACAAGTGCGACGAGGCGGGCACGGCGCTGAATTACGAGGTCATCAGCGAGGCGGTGTGCAGCGTTCGAGCGGCCCAACCTCTCAGCGCCGACTGGAAACGCCGTATTGATGAGGATGTGAAGAAAAGAGGGAGATGAGAGGCTTTACTTGGCCTTTTCCATAGTGCAAGAAAGAGGTGTAGCCAGCGGATTGCTCCGAAGGCTGCGCCTCTGTATTTTGATATTCTCTTTTCTCCAAATGGTGTTGAGAAAATGATAGGTGTATGATATAATGCTGTTAATCTTTTGAAAGGAAAACTGTTTGATGACGCCTTTAAGTGAGTTAATACGGGTCGTGCGCAAGAAAGCCCTGCTGTCGCAGGAGGATTTCGCAAAAGCGCTGAATGTATCCGTTGGAACGATAAACCGTTGGGAAAACGCCAAAACCAAGCCGAATATCACGGCAATGAAAAAAATCAAGGCATTTTGTGAAGAAAACAACATCCCTTTTGATGAAATCGAAGCGTCGTGGATTGCCCAGAAGGAGTAAATGCAATGGCAGATGTAAAGAAAGATCAGGAGCGGGACGAGCTATTCCGCCGTATCTATAAAATCGCCACCGACCTTGTTCACGCAGGTCATGTGGCGGAGTGGGACTTCAAATCTTATGTGCTGGGCACGATGTTCTACCGCTACATTTCGGAGAACTTCACTGCCTATATCAACGAGGGCGAACACGCCGCCGGGAACAAGGACTTTGATTACGCCAAGATGTCCGACGCTGGTGCGGAGCCTGCCCGAGAAGGGCTGGTGCAGGAAAAGGGCTTTTTCATCCTGCCTTCGGAGTTGTTCTGCAATGTCCTTGCTCGTGCGGATAAGGATGACAACCTGAACGAAACGCTGGAGCGGGTATTCAACCACATTGAAAGCAGTGCCGCCAGCGGCGATGCGGAAAACGACTTTGCGGGTCTGTTTGACGATTTCGATGTGAACAGCAAGGCAATTGGCGAAACTGTTGCCAAGCGCAACAAGGTGCTGGTGGAGCTGCTGAACGGTGTAGCGCAGATGCCGCTATTTTCCACCGACGGCATCAACCCCGACCTGTTTGGCGATGCTTACGAATACCTGATGGGAATGTACGCCGCCAATGCCGGAAAGAAAGGCGGGCAGTACTTCACGCCTGCCGATGTTTCAGAGCTGCTGGCCCGCCTCGGCACCATTGGCAAAACGAAGATCAACAAGGTCTATGATCCAGCCTGCGGTTCCGGCTCTCTGCTGCTGAAGGTGGAAAAAGTGCTGGGAAAGGATAATATCGAACGTGGCTTCTATGGGCAGGAGATCGACCTGACCACTTATAACCTCTGCCGCATCAATATGTTCCTGCACAACATCGAGTTTGACAAGTTCAGTATTGTGCGGGAGGATACCCTGCTCAGCCCGCAGCATTGGGACGACCAGCCTTTTGAGCTGATCGTGTCCAATCCGCCGTTTTCCGTGCCGTGGGAGGGCGATAAGAATCCGCTGCTTATCAATGACCCGCGCTTTTCGCCTGCCGGAGTGCTGGCTCCCGCCTCCAAGGGCGATATGGCGTTTATTATGCACAGTCTTTCGTGGCTGGCTTCCAACGGTGCGGCGGCCATCGTTTGCTTCCCCGGCATTATGTACCGTGGCGGGGCCGAGCAGAAAATCCGCAAGTATCTGGTGGATAACAACTTTGTGGATGCCATCATTCAGCTGCCCTCCAACCTGTTCTTAAATGTCACGATCTCCGTGGACATTATGCTGCTGAAAAAGAACAAGACAGACAACGCCGTTCTGTTTGTGGATGCCTCCAAGGAGTTTGTGAAGGTTACGAAGAACAACCGGCTTTCCGATGCCAATATCCGTCGCATCGTGTCCGCTGTGGCAGAGCGTAAGGACGAGCAGCACTTTGCCCACCTTGTGCCGAACGACGAAGTTGGCAGCAAGCAGAACAATTATAATCTTTCCGTTTCCACCTATGTGGAACAGGAGGATACCCGTGAGAAGGTCGACATCGTAAAGTTGAATGCAGAAATTGCGGAAATCGTCGCACGGGAACAGAAATTGAGAGAGGAAATTGATCGAATTATTGGGGAGATTGAGGGGTAACAAGGTGGCAATATACAGTTGGGTTCTTGAACATAGCGACATTATCGGATTGATAATTGATTTTATTGCGTTGGTTGTCAGCGTTATTCTTACAGTAGTTATTTATAAACTCGAGCGCCGTCACGAAAAGGAGCACGAAGCAGCAGAAGAAAAAGCACAAAAGGCGGCTTTGGCCGAGGCGGCAAGAGTGTTTTTAATCGATAATGATGACGAAGTAGACTATCTCCCACTTGCTGCACTTGCTGCAAAATTAAAGCTCAAAAGAAAACATTGCCGCAATATTACTACTCGATTTATGCGCTGCTCTGAAAAACAGCAGAGGGAGATTCTCTGTCAGGCAAATATACCAGATATCCAATTATCAATGGATGAGGTTTGGGCTGCGCTGGAAAAATTGCAGGCTGATTTGCAACGGTATGAGTTTGGCCGCAGTATTCTCTATGATGGTGCAAAATACCTTCATCGAGCCTTTGAACGTTGGGCAGCCGTTGAAATTGACGATGTTAATCCTTATATATTTGAAGACCCCGAAAAAAGCGAATGGCACAACAGCTCAGAATGTCAAGGAAAGGTCTCTTGGCGTTTTTCCGACAATGCGTCCCCCCTTAGTTCTTATATATGGAGTTATCTGAACGCAGAGAAATTAGGTCTTGATAAAAATCAGATTGAGCCGCCGGTAGATATGGTATTTAAGAAGTGCAATCTCGGAACCTGCGACGAGCAGGAGATGACATTTTGGACTATGCGAATTATCATAGATGCTTGTCATTCTTTCTGCACGACACAGGTGACTGATATTTTTGACGAATGCCTGATAAAAACGCAAGAAGATATGTACTACTACACGCTTGCTACGTTGTGCGCAACATACACGGCTAAAGAAGGTGAACAAAATGACCGTACTTGATGAACTCATTCAGGAGCTTTGTCCAGAGGGAGTAGCTTATAAAACCCTTGGAGAAATTGCTACCGATATTTTCCGTGGGGCTGGTATTACGAGAGACCAAGTTCGTGAAAGCGGTACGCCGTGCGTTCGATATGGGGAAATCTATACTACTTACGGTGTATGGTTTGAAAATTGTGTGTCACACACAGATGAGACTCTTTTAACAAGCAAGAAATACTTTGGCTATGGGGATATTCTTTTCGCTATTACAGGTGAAAGTGTAGAGGACATCGCAAAGTGCTGTGCGTATATTGGTCACGAAACCTGTTTGGCTGGTGGTGATATTGTTGTTCTTAAGCACAACGAAGACCCCAAATATTTGTCCTATGCGCTTTCAACATTGGACGCACAAAAGCAAAAGAGCAAGGGAAAAGTTAAGAGTAAGGTTGTTCACTCAAGCGTGCCAGATATAAAGGCTATTAGGGTTCCCGTCCCGCCGCTGCCGGTGCAGCGTGAAATTGTCCGTATACTGGACAATTTCACAGAGCTTACAGCGGAGCTTACAGCGGAGCTTACAGCGAGAAAGAAACAGTATGAGTTTTATCGGGATAAGCTGCTAACCTTCGGCGATGTCCGAGGGGGGGCAACAAGTGATGTTGTATGGAAGACGCTCGCTGAGATCGCAGACATTTCAACCGGGTCAAGCAACACCGATGATGCGGTTAAGGGCGGTTGTTATCCATTTTTTGTTCGTTCTCAGCAGCCACTTGCTAAAGATGAATATGAGTATGACGAAGAGGCAATTATCACCGCAGGAGACGGCGTAGGCGTTGGAAAGGTGTTCCATTATATCAACGGGAAATATGCACTCCATCAAAGAGCCTACAGAATTCATCCTGCAACAGACGGGCTTTTGGGAAAATATTTGTACCACTACTTTGTTGCCACTTTCCCAAAATATATCGGTCAGCAAATGTATCAAGGGTCAGTGCCGTCAATCCGCAGACCGATGCTCAATAAGTTCCAAGTGGCAATTCCGTCACTTGATGTTCAAAGCCGTATTGTCAATGTTCTCGACAACTTCGATGCCATCTGCACTGACCTTTCCTCCGGCCTGCCCGCTGAAATCGAAGCACGGCAGAAACAATACGAATACTACAGGGACAAGCTATTGTCATTTGAGGAAAAGATATGATAGAACATCTAGTAAACGAGATCGAACGATGTCTGAAAAACGATCTTCAGATCGCAGCGCTGACAATGGCACTGACATTGCCGGATACTTGCGGAAAAGTGTACCATCCACAATCGAGCGTTAGCAATCGCTACACCAGCTGGTACGACGATCATGTTCTTGCTCCCAAAAGTGAACTGACCGGAGATACTTCAAAAAGGTTTTTGGTCAGCGGCAATGTGGTCTACAAGCTGCGTTGTGCGATGCTGCACGAATCGAACCCGACAGTCGTTGGAACTGAGGAAAACATCACGCATTTTTCGCTGATCTGGCGTCCGGCATCGAGCTGTTCGCGTGTGCCGATAGAACATTGCATCGAGCTTGACGAAAATGGTGCCCCACAGCAACAAGCGATCTCTATCGATATCGTATCGCTCTGTCAAGACATTTGCGAAGCAGCCCTGTTGTATTACCGCAAAAACAAAGAGCATTTTTCTTTTAACTATCGCATAATTTCGACATCCGATCGCTTGGCAAACCTCTTTGGGTATGACAACGAGATTAACATTTGAACGGAAAGGGGGCCTGACCGTGCCGTATTTCAACATCGTATCGCAAAGTGCAGAAAGCACCGTCGTCACCGAATACAAGCCGCAGTCGAAGCGCTCGGAGGCGTACCAGAGCGAAGCGGACTTGGAAAAGGAGTTTATCCGTCTGCTTTGCGAGCTGGGCTATGAGCGCCTGACCATCCATAAAGAGGCTGACCTGATCGCCAATCTGCGGACGCAGCTGGAAAAGCTGAACAACTACCGCTTTACGGACGGCGAATGGAAGCGGTTTTGGAACGAGGTGCTGGCAAACACCAACTCCGGCATTCTCGAAAAGACCCGCCTGATTCAGGAGGACTATGTGCAGGTGCTCCACCGGGATAACGGGGAAAGCAAAAATATCCAGCTTATTGACAAGAAGTGCATACACAACAACAGCCTGCAGGTCATCAACCAGTATGCCATCTCCGCCGAGGAGGGCGCTGCTCACGATAACCGCTATGATGTGACGGTGCTGGTCAACGGTCTGCCGCTGATCCATATCGAGCTAAAGCGCCGGGGCGTTCCCATTCGGGAGGCCTTCAACCAAATTGACCGCTATCAGCGGGATAGCTTCTGGGCGTCCAGCGGGCTGTATGAATTCGTGCAGATCTTCGTGATCTCCAACGGCACGAATACGAAGTACTATTCCAATACCACCCGTTTCAATCACATCAAGGACGCCAAAGCGCAGAAGGCTAAGAAGTCCAAAACCAGCAATAGCTTTGAATTCACCTCCTTCTGGGCGGACGCCAACAACCGCATTATCCCCGATCTTGTGGACTTTACCAAGACCTTTTTCTGCAAGCACACCATTCTGAATATTCTTACCCGTTACTGTGTATTTACGGCGGAAAATATGCTGCTGGTGATGCGGCCATATCAAATCGTCGCCACCGAGCGCATTTTGAACCGCATTGAGATCGCCAACAATTATAAAAAATACGGCTCTGTGGCAGGCGGTGGTTACATCTGGCACACCACCGGCAGCGGCAAAACGCTGACTTCCTTCAAGACGGCGCAGCTTGCCACCAAGCTGAACTATATTGACAAAGTGCTTTTCGTTGTGGACCGCAAGGATCTGGACTATCAAACGATGAAGGAATATGACCGCTTTGAAAAGGGCGCTGCCAACAGCAACACCTCTACAGCGGTGCTGAAGCGTCAGTTGGAAGATGACAACGCCAAGATCATTATTACCACCATCCAGAAGCTGGCAACTTTCATCAAAAAGAACGCCGGACACAGCGTTTTTGATAAGCGAGTTGTTATCATTTTTGATGAGTGCCACCGGAGTCAGTTCGGGGATATGCATCAAGCCATTACGAAGTATTTCAAGAAGTACAACCTCTTTGGCTTTACCGGAACGCCGATCTTTGCGGTCAATGCAGGCGTGAGCAAGAATCCCACACTCCGCACGACAGAGCAGGCTTTTGGCGATCAGCTCCACACCTATACCATTGTGGACGCCATTAACGACAAAAATGTACTGCCCTTCCGGGTGGACTACATCAAAACGATGGATGCCGAGCCGGATATTGACGACAAGGAAGTTTGGGACATCAACCGGGAAAAGGCGTTTCTTGCCCCGGAACGCATCCGACTGGTCACGGATTACATTCTGACGCATTTTGACCAGAAGACCTACCGGGGTGATAAAACCTATACATACAGCGTATTGCAGAATATCGCCGAGGTTGCCTCTGCCGGCAGCAAGCAGCAGATCGAGGAAATCAAGCAGAAGCAGCGGGTCAGCGGGTTCAACTCCATCTTTGCCGTGTCCAGCGTGGATGCTGCAAAGCTCTACTACGCCGAGTTTCAGAGGCAAATGGCGGAAAATCCGCAGAAGCGGCTGAAAGTTGCCGTCATTTACAGCTATGGCGCAAACGAAGAAGAAACGGACGGTATCCTCGACGAGGAAAATCCGGAGGACACCTCTGCACTGGATCAGAACTCCCGTGATTATCTGGATGCTGCCATCTGTGACTATAACCAGATGTTCCACACCAACTATTCCACAGACGGGGACAAATTTCAGAATTACTATAAGGATGTTTCCCTGCGGATGAAGAACAAGGAACTTGACCTGCTGATCGTGGTCAATATGTTCCTGACCGGCTTCGACGCCACGACGCTGAATACGCTGTGGGTGGATAAAAACCTGAAAATGCACGGGCTGATTCAAGCATATTCCCGCACCAACCGGATTCTCAATTCCATCAAGGTGTTCGGCAACATCGTTTGCTTCCGCAATCTGCAAAAGCGTACCGACGATGCAATTTCTCTGTTTGGCGATAAGGAAGCGGGCGGTATCGTCCTGATGCGCGGCTATAAGGATTACTACTTTGGCTACGAGGATGCCGACGGAAAATATCACCCAGGCTACCAGGATATGATTGAGGAATTGACAACGAAATTCCCGCTGACAGAGGAACGCATTACCGGCGAACAGCGGCAGAAGGAGTTTATCGTTTTGTTCGGTGCGATTCTGCGTATGCGCAACCTGCTGACTTCGTTCGACGAGTTTGCCGGAAGCGAAATTTTGAGCGAGCGGGATTTTCAGGATTATCTTGGCCGCTATCAGGATCTGCGGGACGAATGGAAAAACCGTAAGCCCGGTGGCGAAAAAGAGGACATCACGAACGATATTGTCTTTGAGATCGAGCTCATCAAACAAATCGAGATCAATATCGACTACATTCTGATGCTCGTCCAAAAGTATCACGATTCCCACTGCGACGATAAAGAAATTCTCATTACGATCCAGAAGGCAGTAGATGCAAGCCCAGAACTACGTAGCAAGAAGGCACTGATCGAAACCTTCATTGCCGGAATCAACGATGTATCAGATGTGATGCTGGAATGGCGCACCTTTGTTGCCGAGGAAAAGGAACGGCAGCTTGTTGCAATCATTCAGGAGGAAAACCTGAAAGACGACGAGACTCGCCGCTTTATGGACAGCGCTTTCCGTGACGGTTCTGTCAAAACGACGGGCACAGACATTGACAAGCTGATGCCGCCGATCTCCCGTTTTGGCGGCGGGAACCGCACAGTTAAAAAACAGGCCATAATTGATAAATTGATGGCGTTCTTTAATCGATTCTTTGGGATTGGATAAACGGGTCTTAGGGCACCCCAGCAAGGCGAAGTAAATTGGCACAAAATCTGCCACGCTATAAGCAAAGAATAGGCGCTGCCCCAGGCCAGTACTTTGGCCGGGGGCAGCGCCTTTTTCACCTTCTTTTCCGCCTCACAGCGCCTTCAGCTTCCGGCAATATTCCGACTCCGCCATTTCCCCTGCCTGAAACGCTGCGCGCAGCTCCTCCGCCACGGCGACGATGCAATTCCATTCATCGGTGGAGATGGTGCCCCGCTGCTTCCGGCCCTTTAGGCGGTTATAGGTGCGGGCATACTCCTTGGCGGCGGCCTCCCGCAGTTTCCGTTTCGCCGTCTCATGGGCGCCCACGCTGCGGCAGGTCTTGCCGTGCTGGTCGAGGATGGGGCGGTCGCAATACTGGGTGTTATACCCGCCCACGGCCACGAACCA
>SFGY01000126.1 GCA_004556455.1 Clostridiales bacterium
AAAATAAGCGGAAGCCTGGCGAAGGATATCGTTACTGCGGCGCAGTTCACGATTTTCACGTTCCAGCTCTTTCAGACGCTGACGTTCAGCGGTGGTGAGTCCACCATCACCGCCCCCGGTATCCCGCTCATGCTGGCGAACCCAGACACGCAGAGTCTCTGGCGTACAGCCAATCTTTGGAGCAATGGAACAAATTGCCGCCCATTGTGAGTGATATTCGCCCTGACTTTCCAGAACCATACGAACTGCCCGTTGACGGACTTCGGGGGAAAACGAGTATTTTTAGTCATCCTGTTTACCTCTTTCTCAGGAAGTTTAGTCTCCAGGATTTCCGGGGCGGTTCATGCACTGAAAAAACGGGATATTTATGTCAATCCCAGCTGGCGTTATGCAGATCCCCGGGCAGGACTCATCGAAGGTAAGGAATAGGAAGCTCTGCGTTCAATAATCTGCCGCTCTCTTGGATTACCATCAATACCTGGTGCCACTCTGTCAGCAATCGCAACAGAACTGGATTCAACATATCGTGATGTACTGAACCGACTACCGGAAAATCCGGCTGTTAGATTTGCGGAAAATGGCGATAAAACTGAGTTGATGTCAGCGCCAGTGATATAAGACGGTAATGGGGATGAAGACTATTTCCTGGACTGACTGATTATGTCAGCCTCCCTTATTGAGGGAGTTTAAGAAACAATGTCTGCAGCTGAGTTTTTGATGGTGTAAAGCCATGATGGATATAAAACTGTTTTGCGCTTTCCGTAAGTGCATGAACCATAATTGCACGTACACCGATATTTTCGGCCACTCTGTAACAACGACGAACTGCATCATGTAGTAAATCCGCACCAAGCCCTTTACCACGGAATGACGCATCAACAGCCAGTCGTGCAAGTATAATGACAGGGATGGGGTCAGGCATATTGCGCCGAAGATTGCCTGTAGCTTCTGTATGGTTGACACTGCCAGTAGCCAGTGAGTAAAAACCGACTACTTGTTGCGTACCTTTCCTGCATACAACAAAAGTCCGGGTGGCTCCGAGAGCCTGATTTTTTAGCCCCTTCTGCTTTAACCAGTCATCAAGAACAGCTTCACCGCTGACAAATTCAGCGACCTGATGAAATGAGGATAAAGGTTCTGGTGCTGTTACACATCCCATTGAGGTTTCCTTGCCAGTAATTTTTCGATGGCAGGCTCATCTGCAACCGGAGCATCAAGCATTTCGATGAACTCTTCATATTGCCTGTCATTAAAATTAAACACCCGCCGGTCAAGAATAACATCTTCCGCAGCTTTACAGGCCATTTCAAGAATGAAGTCTGTACGTGACTTATGAAGAATTTCTGCGGCGGTATCAATGAGTATCCGCTGTGATTCTCTAGCTCTGAGGTTGAGCTGAACATCTGATTTCATAAAGCCTCCGTATATCATTTGCTTTACAACAATAGCACAGTGACGATATATAGCAAATGATATACACAAAGTAACAGATTACTGATGTCGCGTCAGCGGCATGGAAGGCGGCACGCTGTGGTTACATGTGATACCGGAGTAAAACCGCCGAAGCCCGGCGTAAGCCGGTACTGATTGATAGATTTCACCTTACCCATCCCCGCCCTGCTAAGCCATACCCGCTTTTAGCCATGAAAGAGTTTCTGTGCGCGGTCGGAGTGGTCCCGACGAGGGTTTACCCGAAGTCGGGGCGTATCTCCGCGTTAGCGGGCCGTGAGGGCCGCTTACGAGCGTGTACTGAGGACTTCCAGCCAGAACACTGACAGCGATGACGGAGTATAGTTACAACATTCATAATTAAAAGCGACTCTGTTCCGGCCCTTTGGGCCGGGGCGGGGCCGCTTTTCAGTTATGAGGGAGGGGCTTTGTGGCTTCAGTTCTGCGCTGGTCCGGGGTTTTTCCGGAGGTTGTTTTTGTGTGTTGTAACTAAAGTGGCTCTGGTCGGGGCCCGCCGCTTGCGGTGGGAGGTGCATATCTGTCTGTCCACAGGACAGGCAGTGAATAGGTTTTCTTTTTAAATGAATGTAATTAAGTAGTTTAAAGGA
>SFGY01000127.1 GCA_004556455.1 Clostridiales bacterium
GTTCTTCTGGAAATCCCTGTATGCTCGGCTATTTCGGCGTACGTTGCTTTAGGATTCCTGATGAGTTCCATGAGCACCGCCTCCTCTTTTTTCGAGAGCGGCGACCTGGCGTAAAGCTCCTGGAAATGAGGACCATAAGCGTCGCTCGCTGCATCCCTGAGGCCATAAGCTGCAGGACGGGTGTCATCATAGGAGCCTGAGGCCAAAACGTCTTTGTCAAAGGGAATGTTTACTGTTATATAAGAGGGGCGGATATCAAAAACCTCTCGCCCATACTTTTCTACAATAAGCGGCACGCCATGGCCTGTATGCTCGACCAGTCCCAGGCTTAGAAACACTCTCATCAAACCGGCATTACGAGGTTGGCTGATGCCCTTAAAAAATTCTTCTTCCGTCATCCCATGAGGCAAGCCACCATGGGATGTAAACTCAATACGATCTGTAAAAAAGGATACAAGGGGTTCGCTGATGGTCCAGTCGTTATGGACGAGCATGTTGACCAGAACTTCATTGACGGCATCCGCATCGTAAAGAAATTTATCCACGCGCGGCCGCACCGTAGTGTCTGTCTTGCAAATATTTTCTGCGGCCAGCCTGGCCGTCATTTTTTGATAAGCCAGCAAAAGGCTTTGACCGCCGTAGTCGCTTCTTTGCGAAATGGCCGTTTTGTCTTTCCCGCGGAATTTAACAAAAATGAGGGACAGCATATTTTGATCTGCCAGAAGTTCGGCCAGAAGATTGTAGCTGCCATCCTCTCTTTTCAAATGAAAATTGGCTTCAAAAGAGTGGTCGTTGACATGAAAACCCTGGCTTGTGAGCAAAATCTTCATCATATTAAATTCGAGGGGCGCATATCTCGCCGGAGCCATGAGCATAAAGTCCTCGTGCTTGAACTGTGTCCTGTAACGAAATTGAATTTCTGGATCTTCGCTTACAATATACGGTCTCGCGCTTCCAATATCCGTTTGCTCGTTTTTAATGTACGGTTTCTCTCCTTCGATATCCGGTTCAACACTCTTAATATCCGGTTTTTCCATGTCTTTGAAGGTTCCGCTGATATGCAATGTCCGGTTTAAAAGGGGATGCTGCTCGTTCAGCAAGAGGTTTCTAAGGAAAAGTTCCAGATATTCCGTGGTTTCGTGAACGCCCTTTTTCAGATCGTTGTAGTTTGCCCGAACAAGAGCGTTGCGGAAGTACCATGCATTTTCAGCAAAAATATCGTTGGTCACGTCGAAGCCTAAGGTACGTAAATATTTGATAAAAAAGACGGCTGTCGTTCTGGTGTTCCCTTCGCAGAACACATGGATTTGCCAGAGTCTGGATACGAAAACGGCCAGGTGATGAATGATTTCATCCATTGAGAGATTTTTGTAGGAAAATTTTTTCTCTTCGGAAAAGTCGTAGTCCAGAGTAGCCCTCAATTCACTTGCTGTACCGTAAAGCACCGTCGCACCGTTCAGCACCCATTCTTTTTTGGTGATGTTGTAATCTCTGATTTGACCGGCATGGGAATAGATTCCCCTGAATAGCTTTCGATGGATCGACAGATATTCATTCGGTGTAAAGCTAAAGGCCAGCTCAGACAAAAGTTCAGCGATTCTGGCTGAAACTTTATCTGCTTCCTCGGTGCGATCCTGCGTATTCTGAGCAGGATTTTCTTTATAGTAGCTTTGCAGCAGGGCGTTAGCTTCTTCAAAAGAAATTTCACCTACGATGTTTCTCAGGGCTGTGCGCCGCAAATAATCTGAGGTCTTAAGACCGTCAACCGCCTGCAGACCAATGGCTGTATGCCAGGCATAGCCTTTATCTCGTTTGCCTGGGTCAGTTTCTTTGATATAAGCCTTAAAAGGATCGCTGTTCACGTTGTTAACCTCACTGTATGATATCGTTAAATGACACTATGAATGCCAAAACGGTGCTACCAGTGCCAAAAATGGCACTGATGAGTGCCGAATGAGGGTCAGATTGGTCAAATAGCGCTCAGTCGATAATGATTCTGGGGACACGGGGAGCGACGCCGCAGAAGAGTTCGTAGGAGATGGTTTCGGCGCGGGCCCGCACTTCTTTGCCGTGCAGTTTGAAGATGGCTCGATTGGAGAGGATGCGGGGCACGCCGTCGGCATAACCGGCTTCGACGACGCCGATGCGCATGGGCCGCTCGGTGGTGAAGATGCGGCCATAGCTGATGCTCTCCCCTGCTGCCAGTTCACGCACGGTGCTGATTCTGGCGACAAAGCGCATGACGGGGGTGAGCTTGATCTCGCGGCGCATAAAGTCGCCGTCGATGCCGCCGTAAAGGATAATCCCGGCGCGGCACATGTCGAGGGCATAAGCGGGTTCTTTGACGATGGTCGCGCTGTTGGCGCAGTGGCGGATGGCGAAGTGGATGCCACGCTGCTCACAGCCCTGGATGACGGCCATCAGGCGGCTGAACTGGAGGTCACGGTACTGCGTGTCCTCAGCGGAGGCGGTGGCAAAGTGTGTGAAGATGCCTTCGGCCTTGATTTCCGGAAATTGCAGGGCAGCCGAGATGGCGTTGATCGTTTTCTCCTGATCGTTTTCGCGGGCGGAAAAGCCGAGGCGGGCCATGCCGGTATCGAGTTTGATGTGGACGAGCAGCGGGCGGCCACTGGGCGCGGGATGGGCGCGAAGCTCACGCGCGTAAGCTTCGGCCTCCTCCGTCGAAGAGAGGCACTGGCGCAGCTCTTCTTCGGCAAGAATGGGGGCGGCCTCCGGG
>SFGY01000128.1 GCA_004556455.1 Clostridiales bacterium
GGGGACGCGAAAGCGTCCCGAACGCTCGTGGAGCAGGCGTAAGACCAGCTTCCGCCGCAAGGCGGAGGAAGGCTATCTGCGTCGAAGCGAGAATCCCCCAGCTTTAGCCGTGGGGAGTGTCAAAGAGAGTTACGACTGTTCCGAAATCAATCATATTGACGAGCATCCAGTATGATGGCAGGGCATGCTCATCACCATACGTATCGCTAAAGTGCTTCGAGAAAGGTTCGCCTCTTTTTGACTGTTCGTAAGCGCTATAGCAACGATTAATAAAACGCTCGTAGCGCTCCTGCGATAGCCGCGGTAAACCTTTGCGGTCCATGAAACCGAAGGGTCCGGTTTGTTCGGCAAGCATATACGCAAGACGAGAACGCAAGCAGACCTCTACACGCTCGATTGCATCCAGAACGACAAGCCGAAACTGTCTGTCGAAGGTATAGAGGGTCCAAATCTGGTTGAAGGGAGTTCCTGCTTGGAAACGGTCGTCATTCTTGAGACGGAATATATGCCAGTAGTCGGAGAGCCGATAATATCCAACATCAGCCAGATGCGTAATCAGCGATGCTCGGTCAGCATCCATTCCGCGCTGCTTTATGAGGAGATCACCTGCTGATCAAGTGTGAGGAAAGGCTTCTCGTATTTCAAGGGATTAATTCCAGTATCTCTAGATATGGAAAGACCCGCCAGTGTGCATCGTTGAGAGGTCGGGCGGGCTTACTACCTGTAGTTTACCATATATATCAGCCGCTTAATCAGGATAGCGTCAGTTATTTGTGGGCAGGCGCCCTTAAGCCCTTATGCACGCTATTCCCGATGCCTGTTGCAGGTGGCATATCTTCTCCTTCAGCTGAGCCAGAGCATCTTGATAGCGGATGTCGTCTAATGGTGTCTTCGAGCATGCGACATACAGGTTGAGCAAATCAATGCTTGACAGCTCTGTTGTAAGAAATGAAATGTCGGAAGGCCTGTCGATAGGGTATGCCTATACCTCCACCTCAAGCGGGCATGGCTCATACCAGGCAGCTTCGATCCAGCCTGTGCTACACGCTTCCTGCAGCTTAGGCAGGCTTGTTCTGGTGACCGCGATAGTGAGGCAGGAATCGTCCAGGGCAAGGTCCGATACAAAGGAAAGCGCGCTCTCTCCGGAAAGCAGCGCTCCTGCCTCGCAGAGAGCATCCATGCTGGGACGCCTGGGAAGCCTGATTCTGCGCGTGATGGGGCTCGAAAGATGGGGCCAGAATGCATCGAGCAGCTCTTCGGTCCCATGTCCTGGATTTCGCAGAAGTCGTCTCACGTTCTGCTTCTCGACGAGGTCGGGCACTATGGCACAGACCTCAGCAAGATAGATGCTGATGCTCGACCTGCTTTTGCCGCACGGGCTTGAGAGCTCGCCTGCGCTCATGCTGATCCATTGGCCGCTGGTCGGCTTGGTTGCTTTCCATCTGGGATTCGCCTAGCTACAAATTTAGGCCCGGTGACTTGAATCAGCGGTCATCCCGGGCCCATCGCTCTTGCTATACCCCGCTCCAGAAATATCAGCAAGGATATTGAGCACTGAGACAATGCATCGTCGCTCGCTCAATCGCAGCCGATCAAAAGAAAGCCCTCTGCTTCAGACCGCCTGCCCGCATCTGCTTCCTTCTGGCAGGGTTCGCCTCGCTTAGCTATGATAGGGATGGGTATAATCTGCCAGACAGGGCGGCAATATGCCGCAGAGCCTTGGATTGTCTGCGCACGTGGTGCGCACCTGCATGGAAAGGATTTGACATGAGCGAGAAGAGCGCGGGTCTTGGTTTTGTTGTCGGCAGCATGCTGGGTGCTGCGGTAGGTGCGGTCGTGGGCCTTCTGCTCGCTCCCCGTTCCGGTGCCGAGAGCCGTGCCATGGCAGCAGACGCAATGAATGACGCATGGGATGGCGCAGTCGATTCCTACGAGCGTGGTTCGCGCGTCGTCTCCGACAAGATCAATGACTTCCGTCCGCAGGTCGATGCCCACACCGATGAGCTCCGTGCAAAGATCGACCTTGCCCGCGAGCGCATG
>SFGY01000021.1 GCA_004556455.1 Clostridiales bacterium
GCCTGGTTTTTATGCGCTTTTTCTCTTGGTCGGGTAATCCCCGCCTTCTTTCTCTCTTCGCCCTTTTGTTTTAGGACTTGTTTTGCTCATCCCTATATCTATATGTGTAGGTATTTATAAGATGATAACATCCGCATCATCGGCGACCTGCTTAATAGCAACCATTTGCAATCGCGACCTCCTTGATCGGCTTCAAAAACTCCTGGGCGTTTGATATACAGACCGTTTAATATCGGGAGGAGGCCAATGTATTCCTCCTCGGGATGCGGGGTGTGGCGGTACTTGGCCATGACCACAAGATACCCATTGTCCCATTCCTTAACGGCGGTATATCGCTCTAATGAATACGGCGCTTTGAAGCGAATGACCCGATCTCCGTAGGAAAAGATGCTGAAGGCTGCATCGCTTCCCAAAGTGGCAATTTGATTCATGTGATCAAATTTCTTTCACTTTTATTATACCACGGCGAGTATCTTGGCGCAACGATAACCTTTCAGTGAAAAATCATCAAAGGAAGGAGATCCAATGCATTAGACAAGGCATCATGGATACAGTAACAAAAAAATGTAAAGGCGGCTACCGTTTCCGATAGCCGCCTTGAGACCTATTCGCTTTATTATCTGTTGTACTTTTTCTTTCGGCTTACAACCGTTGTGCCGATAACAGCACCGCCGCTGATGAACAGAAGTGCGACCCATAAGTGCGTGCTTTTCATTTTATATCCGACGCATTATGTTAAGATGTGCAGTAGATCCATGTCAGCTTTGAAGGGCACAACACACCATACTTTGCCTATAATGTGGCCAGAATCCGTGTTGCGGATGAAGATAAGGTAATGTCCCAGCAGGAATTGACCGACTACATTATGGAGCGGCAAAGCAGCGAAGGTGTATGGGAACGCAAAGTTTCTGAGTGCTTGACAAGCTCGGTGGACGAGAACTCTCTCAAAGAGTATATCCACCGCGGTCAAGAGTTCGGCAGAATCAGCTTTGATTATTCCGACAGGGATACGGTGCTGGGTAAGTTGAGCTTGACTGCGGGAAGCTACCTGCTGAACGCAGGCATGGTCCTGTTCGGTGAGACACCTTACAATGACCTGCAAATGGCGGTATTCGCCGGAACGGAGCGGCTCACATTTTTGGATATTCAGCGTGAACATGGAACGATCTTCGAACTCGTTGACCGTGCCGAAAAGTATATTTTCAAAAATATCCGCTGGCGGGTAGAGTTTGGATCTTTGCAACGCAAAGAAATCCCAGAAATTCCTGTGGATGCCGTCCGTGAAGCGCTGATCAATTCGTTTTGCCACAAGGAATACGGAACCGGACAGAACAACGAGGTTTCCATATACAAGGACCGTGTTGAGATTTATAACCCCGGTACTTTCCCGGCAGGCTATGAGCCGGAGGACTTCATCTCTGGTCGAGAGCGCCCTATCCGCAGGAACCCGCTGATTGCACAGACACTTTATTACTCCAAGAATGTTGAGAGCTTTGGTACTGGACTGAAGCGTATTGCTGAAGCGTGTGACGCTGCTGGATGCAAATATAAATTTGAGGTTTTGAAGTCCGGAATCGTGGTTGTTTTCTATCGGTCCGACGAGAATTTTGACACGACTGGAACGGATACCACTCCAGTTACCATACCAGTCAACACTCCAGATAAAGATATTCGGAGTAAGATTGTTTCTCTGTGCCTCAATGCCCCTCAGACGCGCGAACAGTTGATGCAAGCCTGCGGAATGAAAAACAAAGCACATTTTCTGAAAGCATATCTGAAGCCGATGTTGGAGACAGGAGAACTCCAGTTGACAGTTCCTGATAAGCCCAATAGCCGGAATCAGAAATATATTGCAGTCCGTCATACCACAGGAGAAGTACGATGAGCAAAGAAATCTATACCTGTGACGCCTGCCACTATACCTTCGAAGCGGAAACTGGATGTGACCAATGCCCGGATTGCGGCAAAAAGCGAGTGCGGCCTGCCGATGAGCAAGAATCAAAGGAATATCTGGAGCGTCAGAAGCACACCGAGAAGTGGAATTGAGAAACTGCGGAGGAAAAAACAAAATGGTTACCAGAGATGATTTGGAGCAGTTGGTAAAGAATCGCGGTCAAGAGGCTGTTGGCGCAGCTGTCGTCAAAATCCCTGACGAGGATGTGCGTCCGGCTCTGATGCTCATGGTTATGATATATCAGAAATCGGACGAAATAAATCGTGAGATATTTCGTCGAGATCAGAAGCGCATTGCTGAATTGGAAGAAGAACTTGAAAAAGCCCACGCAGAACTCCATCGGTTAGAGCAGGAAAAATAAAATTCTTTTGTCATTATGAGCAGGCTGCAGTTTAAAGCTGCGGCCTGCTTTCTATTCTCGGCAAGCTGGCGCTTGGGCAAAAAGTCTTTTGCTCAAGCGCGATTTTACCGGATCGGAGGCCGTTTCTTTGTTGCTTATATTTCGAGGTTTTGATAGCTATTCAACCTGAAATGTGAGATAATCAAGGTGGCAAAATGCCGTGTACTTTGAAAAGTGAATACATGAAAAGGTGTATCTGAACCTCTCACATTTCTAAATCATTCATTGAGAGGAAGGATACATTATGGCTGAAAGAGTTTGTTGTTCTTATCAAAATGTACTCAGCATCCAGAACAGAGTATGCTGTCCGTACCGCGTCTCCACCACCAAGCAGGTCGACCACGATGACCAGAATCAAGCTGATATCCCCGTGCAGAGAAAAGCCTGCCGTGAGTTCGCAGAGCGGATGGGCTGGACCATCGTGTACGAGGAACAGGAAAACGGCGTGTCAGGCTTCAAGGTCAGCGCCAATGACCGTGATAAAATTCAACTCATCAAGGAATATGCCGAACAGGGCAAATTCGATATTCTGCTGGTGTTCATGTTCGACCGTATTGGCAGACGAGCCGAAGAAACGCCTTTCGTGGTCGAATGGCTCATCAACCACGGCATTCAGCTCTGGAGCGTCAACGAAGGTGAACAGCGAATCGACACGCATGTCGACCGTCTCACCAACTACATCCGCTTCTGGCAGGCAGACGGTGAGAGTCAGAAAACCTCCATGCGTACCAAGGCTGCCCTCGGGCAGATGGTACAGGAAGGCCGCTTCCGTGGCGGTTCCGCCCCTTACGGCTATGACCTGGTACCCAGCGGCACATACAACAAGCGCAAGCATGAGGTCTTCAAACTGGAGATCAATCCTGATGAGGCAAAGGTCGTGCGCATGATGTTCGACCTGTGCGTCGGCTCCGGTTACGGCAGATTTAAAATCGCCAACTTCCTGTCTGAGATGGGCATCAAGACCCGTGACGGAAAGAACTGGCATGAAGCTACCGTCGGTCACATTCTGCATAATATCATGTACACTGGCGTGCTTCGGAGCGGCAGTACACAGTCTAAAGCATTCCCTGATTTGCAGATCATCTCACCGGAGAACTTCGAGCTGGCGCAAAAGCTCATGGCTGAACGAGCCAATGAGTGCAATGCGCTGCGAACCATGCCCCGCAACACCAGGGGGCAATCCCTACTGTCCGGCAATGTGTTCTGCGGACACTGCGGCGGGCGTCTGACGCTGACCACCAATGGGACAACTCGGATCAACGCTGCCGGTGAAAAGGTTGGCCGCAAGCGCATCCGCTATGTGTGCTACAACAAGACCCGCAAGCGCAGTAACTGCGATGGGCAGACTGGCTACACCATGCACATTCTGGACAAGATGGTCACCGACATTCTCCATCAGGTATTCGATCGGATGCGGTCTGTAGAGGAGAACGAGATCATCTCCCGTACCCACCGCAGTGCCATGGTCAGTCTCAAGAAGCGCCTTGCGGACGCCAAAGCAGAGTCTGCTAAGGCTGCCAAGGAATATGAATCACTGAAGCTGGAGATCATCAAAGCCGTGCAGGGTGAGAGTGCGTTCCCGATGGAAGTCCTGTCGGAGCTGGTCAACAATGCCCGTACCAGGATGCTGGATGCCAATGCTCAATTGACTGAACTCAATGAGGAAGTCGAGAAAAGCAATCAGCGCATCGAAGCCATCAAAGCGGATTACCGCCGCATCATGGAATGGTCCGAGATGTTCGATGGCAGCGACATGGATGTGAAGAAGATGATCGCAGGATACATCATCAAGAGAGTGGATGTGTACTCCGATTATCGCCTGCACATCGAGTTCAACATGAGCTTCGCACAGTTCGAACTCGGATTGGAAACAGAAGTTGAGTATGCAGCACAGGACATTGTTTCATGAAAAAAGCACTGCCTGACAGTGCGCTCATTCAGCCTCTCCAATTGACAACAGTTCCAAAACACGCTAAAATAATCGCAGAAATGCGTGTGGGTGGATTCTGATGGAGATATGGCCCCAGATGCCTGTGGGGGTGCTTAACCGATCACTCGGGAGAGCGCTTGAATGGCATTCAAGAGGTCAGCGGTTCGATCCCGCTTATCTCCACCAAAAGAAAACCTTGAAACCACAACGGTTTCAAGGTTTTCTTTTGGTTTTCGCGGGGAATTTACCCGGCTAATTTCTGACACTTTTCTAATTATACCTTGACATTCTCAAAAATGAGAATATAATAGAATCGTAGAACGATGAAAGGGGAGAGTACCATATGGAATTGGCGGAGATCGTCATGAATCCCGTGCGGCAGCGGATTTTTCAGTATCTGCTGCTTCACGAAACCGGCACGGTCAAGGAGATCCGGAAGGCCCTGCCGGATGTTCCCGGCGCCAGCCTGTACCGGCACATGAAGCTGCTGACGGAGCACGGCATTCTCACGGTGGTGGGGGAGAACCGCATCCGCGGCACGGTGGAGAGCATTTACAGCCTGAACAGAAGCGCCCTGGAGATCGACGACGACGGCACGGCGGTGCAGACGGCGCTTCTGGGCCTCAGCGCCTCCTTTGCCAGATATTTTTCCGGCGGCGGGGCCGACCCCAGGCGGGATATGCTGCTGATGACCACCTGCACCCTGACCCTGACGGATGAGGAATTCACCGGCTTTCTGACGGAGATCAACCAGACGGCCCTGAAGTATATGGACATCGGCGTGAAGGAAGGGAGCCGTCAGCGGCAGATCACGCTGATCTCCTCCCCCACAGACGGGCCGGGGAGCCGGTGAAACGAGAGAAAGGACGAACGATCATGGTAATTGCATTATTCGGAGACAGCTGCACAGGGAAATCCACCATCGCTGCGGCGCTGGCCCCGTCGCTTTCCGCAGAGGTTTTCAGTGGAAAGGACTATCTGAAGCTGGCCAAAAGCGAAAGCATGGCGGCGGCCCTGTTCCAGAAGAAGCTGCGCGGCGAGGAGACGATCCTCTACGTCATTTCCGAAAAGGACCAGCTGGCCCTGCTGCCGGAGGGCTGCGTCCGGGTGCTGGTGACGGCGGGCCTTGCCGCCATCAAGGAGCGGTTTGCCGCGCGGATGCACGGGAATCTGCCCGCCCCGGTGGCCGCTATGCTGGAGCGGAAATACGGCCGGTTTGAGACGGAGACCCACGACCTGCGGGTGGACACGGACACCGTTTCGGCGGAGGAAGCCGCCAACGAAATCCGACTGCTGCTGAATAGAGGAGAACGAGATGCTCAGAATTGAACATTTATCCAAGGCCTACGGCGAGAAAAAGGCCGTGGACGACCTGAACCTGCACATCGCCCCGGGGGAGATCTACGGCTTCATCGGCCACAACGGGGCGGGCAAGACCACCACCCTGAAATCCGTGGCGGGTATCCTGCAATTCGACCAGGGGGAAATCTATGTGGACGGCAAGTCCATCCGGACCCAGCCGCTGGAGTGCAAGCGGACCTTTGCCTATATCCCGGATAACCCTGACCTGTACGACTACATGACCGGCATCAAATATCTGAACTTTGTGGCGGACATCTTCGGCGTCAGCGCCGCCGACCGGCAGGACCGCATCCGCCAATACGCCGGTCTTTTCGAGCTGACGGAGGACCTGACCCAGCCCATCGCCGCCTATTCCCACGGCATGAAGCAGAAGCTGGCCATTATCTCCGCCTGGCTGCACCGGCCCAGGCTGATCCTCATGGATGAGCCCTTCGTGGGCCTGGACCCCAAGGCATCCCACCTGCTCAAGGGGATGATGCGCCAGGTCTGCGATGAGGGCGGGGCCATCTTCTTCTCCACCCATGTGCTGGAGGTGGCGGAGAAGCTCTGCGATAAGGTGGCCATCATCCAGGGCGGAAGGCTGATCCGCTCCGGCACCATGGAGGAGGTCAAGGGCGACGACTCCCTGGAGGACGTGTTCCTGGAGCTGGAGGGCGAATCATGCTGAAGCTCTTGCTGAAAAAGCAGCTGTTTGAGATTTTCCGGTCCTATTTTTACGACGCCAAGAAGAACAAGGCCCGCTCCCGGCTGGCCACGGCCCTGTATATCGGGCTGTTCGTCCTGCTGATGGCGGGCATCCTGGGCGGCATTTTCACCCTGCTGGCGGTGAAGCTCTGCGGGCCGCTGGCGGCGGCGGGCCTGGATTGGCTCTATTTTGCGCTGACGGGCGGGATCGCCGTGCTGCTGGGGGCCTTCGGCAGCATATTCAACACCTATGCGGGGCTGTATCTGCCCAAGGACAACGACCTGCTGCTGTCCATGCCGGTTCCGGTGTCCAGCCTGGTGGCGGCCCGGCTGTCCGGGGTGTATCTGATGGGCCTGATGTACTCCGCCGTGGTGATCCTTCCGGCGGTGGTCGTCTATTGGGTCACCGTGGGGGTCACGGCGTCTGCCGTTCTGGGCGGACTGGTGCTGGCCCTGCTGATCTCCCTGGCGGTGCTGGTGCTCTCCTGCGCTTTGGGCTGGGTGGCGGCAAAAATCAGCCAGAAGCTCCGGAACAAGAGCCTCGTCGTCGTGCTGGCCTCGCTGGTGTTCATCGGCCTGTATTACTTCGTCTATTTCAAGGCCCAGAGCGTCCTTCAGGACCTGCTGGCCAACGCCGGGACTTACGGTGCCCAGATCCGGAGCCGCGCCTACCCTCTGTACCTGTTCGGCAGCGTGGGCACGGGCAGCGGGGCGGCCATGCTGGCGGTCACGGCGGCGGTGGCGGCACTGTGCGGCCTGATGTGGGTGCTGCTCTCCCGCAGCTTCCTGCATATCGCCACCTCCACCGGGAAAACCGCCCGCCGGACGTACCGGGAGACCGCCCTGCGGCGGCGCAGCGTGGACGGGGCGCTGCTGCAACGGGAGCTGGCGCATTTTGCCGCCAACCCCGCCTATATGCTCAACTGCGGCCTGGGGACCTTCCTGATGCCCATTTGCGCCGTCGCCGTGCTGTGGAAGGGCGGGAGCCTCTTTGTCATGCTGGACGCCCTGTTTGCGGATACCGAGGGCAGCGTCCCAGTGCTGCTGTGCGTGCTGCTGTGCGGCCTGGCGTCCATGAACCTCATGACGGCCCCCTCCGTATCCCTGGAGGGAAAGAGCCTGTGGCTCATGCAGTCGCTTCCGGTGGAGCCGTGGCAGGCCCTTCGGGCGAAGCTGCGGATGCAGGTGCTGCTGACGGTCCCGCCGCTGCTGCTGTGCGTGATGTGCGCGGCCATGGTCTATCCCCTGGGCCCGGCGGGGCTTCTGGTCACGGCGGTGTTCGCCGCGTCCTATGCCCTGCTGGGGGCGTTGGCTGGCCTGACCCTGGGGGTGAAAATGCCGGTGCTGACCTGGACCGACCAGCTGATGCCCATCAAGCAGAGCGCGCCGGTGATGCTGACCCTGTTCGGCGGCATGGGCTACACGATTCTGCTGTTTGCGGGCTTCCTGCTGCTGCCCGGCTGGCGGCTGGGCTTTGCCGGATACGCAGCCTGCTTCGCAGCGGCCAACCTGCTGCTGTGCGCGGTGCTGCACCGGTGGCTGCGGAAAAAGGGCGCGGCGCTGTTTGCCGCCCTGTGACGGGGCACAAAGCGGCTCTTTGATAATTTGATAAACAAAGCGGGGACCCGGCAAACGCCGGGTCCCTCAGCTTGTCAGAAAAGGCTTGCGGTCTGCCGGGGCGTCACAGCCGCAGCTCCATATGCCGCCGGTACTCCTGAAAGCCCGCGGCCTCATAAAACGCCTGGGCGCCCCGGTTGAAGGACCACACGTCCAGCTCCCGCCGGGCGTCCCGCACCGTTATCTGCACGGGTCTGCCTCCCGGCTCTGCCGCAGGTCCAGGTTCATCAGGTCGAAGTCCACGTCCTGCCCCTCCAGCCGGAAAAACGCCGGGAAGGTGCACAGCTTCCGGAAGCCGTATTTCTCATACAGGTGAATGGCACGGGCATTGCTGCTGCGGACCTCCAGGTTCAGCTGGGCAAAGTCGTTGTCCCGGGCAAAGGCCAGAACGGCCTCCGTCAGGGCCGAGGCCGCGCCGCAGCCCCAGTACGCCTTTTTCAGGCTGATGCCGAACTCTCCCCGGTGGCGCATCCGGTTGGGCTTGCGGTTCAGGCTGGCCGTGCCGATGATCTGGCCGTCCACCTTTGCCAGATACTGCACATGGTCCGTGGAAGCGGCCTGCATCCCCAGATAGGACGCCTCCTGCTCCACGCTCAAAGGCACCCCCTCCGGGCCGAAGCTCAGGTTATCCGTCTCTCCGCCGATGATCTTCAGGTATTCCAGCAGGGCGGCGGCGTCCTCCGCCTGGGCCCGCACGATGACAAACGGTGCGTTCATGTTGATTTCTCCCGATTTTCTGTTATTTTTCCGGTTTCCGGCCGACAGGCATACAGGGCGAAAAACTGCCGGATGTGCCGCCCGATCCGGTCCATCACTTCCGCCTCCCGGTCCGGCTCCCGGTCGCAGAGGTTGATCCACACGGAGATAGGCAGGCAGAACTGGGCCGCCATGACCTCCGGGTCGTGGGCCGTCAGCTTCCCTTGGCGGATGAGGAACCCCATCAGTCCGGTGAAATAGGCCATCACCCCCGTGTAATTCTGCCGGGTCTGCAGCCGGGCCATCCGGGGGTTCCGGAACTGCTCGATGGTCAGCATTTTTCTCGCCCGGCTGATCCGGGGATCGTGGAGGATATAGCGCACCTGGCCCAGGCACAGCCGCTCCGCCGCCTCCGGGGTCATGTCCTCCTTGTTCCGGGTGAAGTCCGGGTCGTCCCAGTCCGCCCGGGCGAAGATGGAGTGCTTGTCATACTCCTCCAGGGTGGTTTCCAGCAGCGTGTCCAGAATGGCCTGCTTGTTCTCAAAGTGGCTGTACAGCGAGGCCTTGCGGATCCCCACCGCCTCCGCCAGCTGGGAGATGGATGTAGCCTCGAAGCCCTGCACTGAAAACAGCTCCAGCGCGGCGTCCAGTATTTCCTGCCTGGTGTTTCCCTTTGCCGTCATGGCTTGCTCCTCCTGCGTTCCGAATTTTCTCCATTATACCTACCGAGCGGTAGGATGTCAAGCGCCGGTTCCGGAAATCGGCGGCAGGGATTCGGGCTGCATTTTTCCGGAATCCCTGCCGCCGATAACCGTAACGGTCCCGGGCTTCGCGCCCCATGGATGGGCGGAAAACCACAGGAGGATATGACAGATGGAAGATTTTGAAATCGAAAACGGCGTTCTGACGGAGTATCAGGGGGAGGACGTGGATGTGATTGTGCCGGAGGGCGTCCGGGAGATCGGCGAGGGGGCGTTCTGGCGCTGTGACGTTGAATCGGTCCGGCTTCCGCAGGGAATCCGGGCCATCCGATCCGGGGCGTTTATGAACTGCCGCTCCCTGCGGCGGATCAACCTGCCGGAAAGCGTCAGGACCATCGAAACGGAGGCGTTCCACGGCTCCGGCCTCCGGGCCATCCGTCTGCCGGAGGGCCTGAAACGGATCGAAGCCGACTGCTTTTCCGGCACGGAGCTGACGGAGATCGTCATTCCGGAGGGGGTCCGCGTGATAAAGAGCGGTAGCGTCGACGTCTCCGGGAACGACGGCGGCAGCATCGTGCACATCCCCGCCGGTGTGGAACGGATCGAAAGCTCCGCGTTCCGGGGGGATATTCCCCGGATCGTCAGCGCGTCCGGCGCGGCCTTCGGGTGCCTTTCCCTGCGCGGCTGCAGCCATCTGCTGTCGCTGACCGTCCCCGCCGGGACGGAGGTGTCCGAATGCGCCTTTGGCTTCGATGAGGAGTCCAAACGGCTCCGCAGCCGCCTGACCGTGCAGTATACCGGCGGAACGGAATAACGGCAGAAAACGGCGATTTATAAATTTTCCTCCGAACCGATTGACAAATCCCATTTCTGACGTATAATTAGGATTATAAATAATCTGGATTATATATGGAGGCGTGGGTATGCCCGCAAAAGCAAAGGTCACAAAAGAAATGATCGTCGACGCAGCCTTTTCGATTGCCCGCCAGGCAGGAGCGGAAAACATCAACGCAAGGACCGTTTCGGAAAGACTGCACTGCTCCACGCAGCCCGTCATGTATCACTTTGCCACCATCGAGGAGCTGAAACGGACGGTTTATGCCAGGGCAGACGTATATCATTCGGAATATCTGATGAATATGAAAAAGCCGCCAAGGGGTGCTGCCCTTGGGATCGGTATGAACTATATCCGCTTTGCCATCGAAGAACCGCATTTGTTCCGATTCCTGTTTCAGTCGGATTATTTCAGCGGAAAGACCCTGCTGGAGCTGATCGACGCCCAGGAGCTGCTCCCGGTCCTTTCCGCGATGCAGAAAGCCCTGGATATGCGTCTGGAGCAAACGAAAAAGGTTTTCCTGACGGTTTTCCTGTTTGCCCACGGGTATGCCAGCATCATCGCCAACAATGCGCTGAAATATGACGAGGAGCTGATCCATTCTCAGCTGGAGCGGGCGTATCGGGGCGCTATATTGGCGGCGCAGGAGGAAACGACATGAAACAGCCGGACAGAAAAGACGGGCTGCTGGAGTGGCTTCACTGTCCCCGCTGCGGCGGGAAAACGCGAACGCAGATACGGGCGCACACGGTGCTGGAGGATTTCCCTCTGTTCTGCCCGAAGTGCAGATACGCCTGCGTGATCCGATTCAGGAACGGAAAAATGGAAGAAATCAAAATGCCAGACGCTTAGACGCAGTGCAGCCCGGGAAAATCAGCTTGTACTGCGTCTCTTGTTTTGGGCTGCTTTGCATCTGACCGCACGGGAGAAAGTGAAATGAAAACGTTGTATGAAAAAAACCAGCTGACCTTTGCGCTGGTGTGGATCGTGGTTTACTGCGTTCTGCAATCTTTGGCAAATCCACTGAACAAAGCCATTGGCGTCGAATACGCTGCCAGCGCTGGGTTCTGCATCCTACAGGCGCTCGCTCTTTTTGCCTTTATCCGGAAGAACGGCCTGCTGAAGCGATACGGGCTTTGTAAATCCCCCGTCCCTGCGCGGCGGTTTCTCTGCTATCTGCCGCTGGTCGTTCTGGCATCGGGAAACCTCTGGAACGGCGCGGCGCTGCATTACGCCCCGGCGGAAACGGTCTGCCGGATCGTGTGTATGCTCTGCGTCGGATTTCTGGAGGAGGTGATCTTCCGGGGCCTGCTGTTCGTGGCCATTGCAAGGGACAATGTGAAGTCCGCCGTCATCATTTCCAGCGTGACCTTCGGCATCGGGCATATCATCAACCTGTTCAACGGCAGCGGTATGGACCTGGTCAGCAATCTGTGCCAGATCGTGTTTGCCATTGCGGTGGGCTTCCTGCTGGTCACGATCTTTTATCGCGGCGGCAGTCTGATCCCCTGCATCCTCGCCCACTCGGCCATCAATACCTTGGGCACGTTTGCCAATGACGCGAGCCTTCCCACGGAAACGCGCCTGCTGCATCTCGGTATCCTGATTGTGATTGCGGTGGCCTACACCCTGATCCTCACCAGAACGCTGCCGGAAGCGGAAGCTGGGCATTCCCATGCCCCGGCTTCTGGCGGCGGACATCCCGCAGGAGCGCATTCTGAAGGAATACATCGCCGGGCAGACGGTGGCGGAGCTGCTTAAAGCGGGACGGATGAACCCCGGCTGGCTCAGACAGATGCAGGCCATGTGCGGCCGCCTGTACCCGGCGGGGCTGAACATCGACTACTATCCCACCAACTTTGTCCCCTGCGGCGGAACGCTCTACTACGTCGACTATGAGTGCAATGCCTATATGCAGGAGTGGGACTTTGCCCATTGGGGCGCCCGGTATTGGACGCCACAGGCAGCGGAAAGGACGGACGAAACATGAGTGATCTCTGGGAGGAACGCCTCCCCTATGCCCTGCCGGCACTTCTTGTGCTGGCGGTATTCTACGGCATTTACTTTGGGAAGGTTTTGGCGCAGAAGCGCCGGGGCATCCGGACCCGGCAGATCGGGCGCAGAAAGGAAAAATCCATTCACACGGTGGAGGTGCTGATGAGCATTGCGACCCTGGGCGCGCCCATGGCCCAGCTGATGTCCATTGCCTTTGGGTGGAGCCACCTGCCTGCGAATGCCCGCTTTACCGGCTTTCTCATGGGACTGCTGGGCGATGGCATCTTCCTGCTGTCGGTTCTGTGCATGAAGGACAGCTGGCGGGCGGGCATCCCGGACAAGGACCGGACGGAGCTGGTCACCACCGGCATTTATCGCTATAGCCGCAACCCAGCGTTTCTGGGCTTTGACCTCATGTATGCCGGCGTTCTGCTGCTGTACGGAAACCTGCTGACCCTGGGCTTTTCCGTGTTTGCCATGGTCATGCTGCACCTGCAGATCCTGCAGGAGGAGCGGTATCTCGTGCATGCCTTCGGCGCGCCGTATCAGGCGTATTGCCGCCCCATGTTTTTGCTTTACAGTGTTTACGACGGCGCAGGCGGCAAGGACAGCGTTGCACCCATGCTCAGCGCGCACATTGACCGCTTTATTGCCAAAATCGAATCAGACTACAGAGCTTGTCAAAATTGAATCTGACAAGCTGGCGTTATAAAGAGGATTTTGTGAAAACGATCATTTACACCACCAATACCGGCAGCGCAGAGCGCTATGCCCGACTGCTGTCACAGGAAACAGGGCTTCCTGCCTGCTCTCTGGCGGAGGCGAAAAAGAAGGTCCCCTCCGGCGCGGAGATCATCTATCTGGGCTGGATCATGGCAGGCTCCGTCAAGGGCTATGCCGATGCGGCCAAGCGCTATCAGGTGCGGGCCGTCTGCGCAGTCGGCATGGGACAAACCGGGACGCAGACAGATGAGGTGCGGAAAAAGAACCGCATTCCCGCAAGCATCCCGCTCTTTACGCTGCAGGGCAATTTTGATATCAAAAAGCTGCACGGCATTTACCGTCCCATGATGGAGCTTATGGTCAGAACCGCAGGAAAAGGGCTATCGAAAAAGGACGACCGCACACCGGAGGAGGACGATATGCTGGACATGATGCTTCACGGCGGCCAGCGGGTGCGCGTGGAGAACCTGCGTTCTGCGCTGGGTTGGTACAGAGCGCAGGAATAACATCCGGGGAGTGAGCGTTATCCCATGCCGCAAATGCGGCTCCGCTCCATCCGCAGCAGCGATATTGCCTTCACCATGGGCGCAAAAGGGCCGCTTTGGGAAAGAGCAAAGCATTTTGACGGTGAGATTCCACTGTTCTGAGAAAGAGAGACAAGAAAATGAAGGAATCCATTCTCTACATTCACGGAAAGGGCGGCGCGGCGGAGGAAGCCGAGCACTACAAGCCCCTCTTTCCGGATTGCGAGGTCATCGGCTTCGACTATCGTTCCCGGACGCCCTGGGAGGCCCGGGAGGAATTTCCGGCCTTTTTCGCGGGGCAGCGGCAGGGCTGTGACCGCCTTACATTGATCGCCAACAGCATCGGCGCGTTCTTCGCCATGTCCGCATTGGATGAGACGCTGGCGGACCGGGCCTGCTTCATCTCCCCGGTGGTGGATATGGAAAGCCTCATCGGCAATATGATGCAGTGGGCGCATGTAACGGAACAAGAGCTTGCCCAAAAGCGTGAAATACCGACTGATTTCGGGGAAACGCTTTCATGGGATTATCTTCTCTATGTGCGGCAACACCCGATAGCATGGAATGTCCCGACGCGGATCCTGTACGGCGAACACGACAACCTGACCTCCCTGGAAACCGTATCGGTGTTCGCCCGGCGCCATCACGCGAACCTCACCGTTATGCCCGGCGGGGAGCACTGGTTCCATACGCCGGAGCAGATGCGGTTCCTGGACGATTGGATTGCGGCGGACGAAGCATGCGGCGGCTCCCTGGGGCCTCGGACGCATTGACAGAATTATGGATAAAAAATAAGGAGAAACTGCAATGGCAGAAAAGAAAATTACCATTCGCCCCGAAACCAAGGACGATTACAGGGCCGTTGAAAACCTGACCCGGGAGGCGTTCTGGAATGTCTACCGCCCCGGCTGCATGGAGCACTATGTGCTGCACTGCTACCGGCCCGCTTTATAGGCCGGCACGGTGGAGCAGCATTTTCTGATCTGCCGGCTGATTTCCGGCGGGGTGTTCTGTATTTTCGGATTTTTCTCTATCCGATAAGCTGCCACTATTTGAACCGGTATCTTCTTCGTTCGGATGGCACAAATATAGTGCCCGGAATAAATGTCACTATATGTATAAATGAAAAGCCGAAAAATACCCCGGCATCCACGACTGTAAAATAGAATATTGCAAATATAATGATTTCCCACCGCTTACCGCTCACAGGTTGAATCCACTGTTCGCAAATATTGGCCCAGATTTCGTTAAGCATATGCGGCCTCCTTCAGAATCTCAGGGGAAAAGTCGGCAGATTTCTTCAGTCTCCTCCATGCCGAGCCGGTACTCTCAATCGAGCAGCCAAGGCATATAGCGTTTTAGGTACTTGAGGTTAAACGCCCTGGATTCCTCCGCAAAGTCCGCCAGGGGCTGCAGATCCTCCTTGGCCAGGCATTCCCGGGCCACAAAGGCCATCATAGGCTTCCAGGAACGCCAGTAATCCCGCGTCAATTTTTCCGGCCGGACATCATCCTCCGGATAATAAGCGGATCTGGCACAGGTCGAGTGCTCGAGGGCTTTCCAGATTCCCTCAGCATCGCCGATGTCGTACCAGAGGCAGGGGCGCTCCGGCCAGGTAAGCTCTTTTTCGCGGGGGATGGTCAGGATATCCTTTGCCGTATGAATCGAATCCAACAGCTTCAATGTGACCTCCATCTGCCGGTTCATATCGAGGGCTTCCTGTGTAAAGGGCTCTCCTATGAGCCAGGAGGGGTGGATATAATGATTTAATGCATAAGACGTCATATCTGTCTGGCTGCGGTAATTGCACCAGAGATACTCGGATAAGGTCTGGGAATAGAACTGGATTTCCGGATAAACAAAGCCGGAACAGATGATGATCTGCATGATGCCGTCACCCGTCAGGCGGACAAATTCTGTGCAGTCGCGGAGAGGAAAGAAGCCTTGCCGTTCCAGCGTGTCTTTCCAGTTCTGGGCCATGAATGCGTCCATTTCCTTCAAATATGAATTTCTCATAGCGTTCTCCTTATTATCATCAGGGGGACATTTTGCCCCCATTATCTCCAAAATGCTGTCTGTTAAGGGGTGCTGTGCGTATCGTTATTTTCCATTCCTGTATCTTGATCTCATCAGAGAATCAACCTGAAAACGGATAACCAGACAGAGCAGACCTTTTACTGCAATCAGGGAAAAAATGAGGATGTTGTTTTGCACGCCATACAGCACATAAACTGCAAGCAAGATTGCATATTGAGGGACAAGTGATACCAACTCCACCAAATAGATCCAATGATACACATCAAACACTGATCTGTGACTTTTTAGGAAAGATTTGATAAAACCCAGGAAAACACGATCTTTTAAGGATCGCTGCCTGTAGATTTTCCTTGCGGTTTTCCGATTTCCTGCGCCAATTAAAAAATCATATAAAAATCTACGCAGGGAGCTAATGGCAATCGTATCCAAAAGAACCAAAAGAACGACATACAAAACTACAGCTTTGCTCATGGAGCATCACCCCTTTTACTTTGCCGCCTTACTTCTAAAGCAAAGACATAATTAAGTATACGACTGACCGGCCCCGCTTGGCAAGGTTATTTTCACAGGATCGTTGTTGGAGCTGCAGACACGGCGTCTGGCTGTGGGCAGGAAAAAATCAACCCGGGATATTCGTTCCAACCCCAATCACCAAAAACAACGGACACACTGCCTCACGGAGACGGTGTGTCCGTTCAATTTACGCGTTGTCCTCTATGCCCTCAGGTGAAGCTCAGTTCTGCTGTTCCTTGATGGCAGCCTGTGCGGCGGGTCAAAAAGTTGCAGATATACTTCTTTGCATCGTCGATCGTCAAGGTACGGCTGTAAGTGATGCCAAGGGGAACACAACGACAACCACTTACGACTCCAAAGGCCGGTTGACGAAAAAGACTTTACAAATGAAGGAAGCCTTGTGTATACGTACACAGGGGGAAAGGAAGCAAATCAGACATCATCTTTTATTTAGATTTAAGCAAATAATATAGTCTTTTTTCGTTTTTGACATGTCAAGGTTCTGCTCATGAAAAAGGTATTTGTGATATTCACTATCAGCGTCCTTCTAATATTTGTCATATTGTTGGTATCCTGCTCGTTAGGGATTTCAAGTATGAAGAAGGAGTTTTTCACAAGGAGAGGCTTCTTAAATTCAAATGAC
>SFGY01000129.1 GCA_004556455.1 Clostridiales bacterium
CTGGATTCTTTCCATCGGTTCCACCTGCGGCAGATACCAGCATCTCCAGCCCAATTCGCTGGCCATACTGGGGCGGACATCCGGACAGGGCATGCTAGCTGCATTGCCGCAGACCTCACTTGCTTTTCCGTTCTTTCAGCCAGCGCATGCAGACAATGATGATGAGGATATTTGCTACAAGCTGGACGATGCCGCCGATGACTCCGAACGACATGGCTGTTGCTGCATAGATGTTGAAGAATATCTCTGCCATGGCTCCTCCTCTAGATGCCTCACTCGTACGACAAATCTGCATTTAGCCTGCTATATATGCCAGGCATGAGAGATGGGACGCCTGCTGCTCAGCTCGATCTGCATTCCTTCAATCAGTACAGTCCAAGCAAGCAACACAGGGCCATCGCTTAGTCGAAGGATAATCCCGAGCTGCGCGAACCAACTGTACTGAACTGCGTCCAGCCTGCACAATTGTTGGCACATACGGATAGGACGACGTCAAGCAAAATGAGCGGCACCAGCTTCACGAGATGCCGCATAGGCTAAATGGCATCACGGGGCCTTCTCATGTCATGCAGCTCAGCTTTCATGATGGCATCCATTCATTTCATGCATCTCAAGGTTGGTAGCATTCTTCCCGAATGCTCTGAAACTTAGTCCAGATGGCGGCAAGCTGCTTTTTTCATCTGGACAGCAGCCAAAACCAGCACATATTGCTTTCCACAGCAGACCAATGTCTTGCGCGTGCTTGACGCTGGCTATGCAGAGACTGCATTCTGTGACGACGCATTACAGGGGACATAAAAACCCTGCATATCCTCGAGGCAAGCACCGGCCATAGCCTTCCTCGCAATTCCAAGCGTTCAGCGCAGAGCCCCGCAGTCCTTCCTCCGGTCAGGAATGCTTTGTCGGAGCCGAATCCAGATAAAGACGGCGTGGGGTGGCTCCTTAGCAAGACGCCTTGCCATATCTGCTGTCTTGTTTCTGCACTACGTGCTGGTTCTATGCCGAATCTGCACTCCGATAAACTGCCGGAGAGTCTATTTCTTCCTATCTGAAATATAGCCAAGAATATCCAGGACAAGTGCAATGACAAGAAAAGGGTCATGGCCCAGAGACAATTCATGCGACTCGTTTCATCGCCCAGATAAGCGAAGTAACCAGCCATGCATGCCGCAGCAACCGCTGCCACCTGGAACACAATTCGCACTATGCCCATTCTTGGCATTGAAATCACTCGGTTCGCCAGTCCTCGCTGATCTCCAATGACTTGAAAGACCCTTCTGATCGGATCAGGTCGTGCATGGTCTTTCTCTTGCACCACATCTTTTCAGAAAATGCTTGGCAATATATTAATCAGCTTTCAGAATCAAAAACACGAAAGAGCCTCCATCCGCATCTTCCATCTTCCATCGGCAAGCGGCATGAAGCATCTGACGCTCATCAAGAGCATCTATACGGAAAGGACGTATGGGCCTGAGCCGTATAAAGGCGATGTGGTGGAGGACGAAGCCTGGTTCTGCAAGAAGGATGCCGTGATAGGCGGCGAGCATAGGACGGCGTACAGCCTCTGGCATATCGAGACATACGGCTTGCTTATCGAGGCCGGCCAGAGATTTCGGTATCCTGGAGTCCCGTGACCGGCCTCGGAAACGAAGCAACAGGCTGCACTGAAAGGCTCAGATGCTCGCTAAAGCTCGATCAGATGGTCCGTGATGAAGGTCAGGCGCTCGTAGCCACCGTCGCAGATGAGATAGTCATCCTCCTGGCGCACGCCGCCAAGTCCCGGCACATAGATGCCCGGCTCGATAGTCGTTATCGTCCTCGCCTCATACGGCGTCTCGTCGTTTCCATTGATGAACGGCAGCTCATGGATATCGAGGCCGAATGAGTGGCCGAAGCCATGAGGCGTCACATAGCCTGCTGCCTTGATCGGCGCCTCGATCGCCTCGTGGAGCTCCTTCCTGGTAAGGCCTGCATGGAGGGCTTCCTGGCCAGCCTTCTTG
>SFGY01000130.1 GCA_004556455.1 Clostridiales bacterium
GGGCAGTTTGCTCTTAATCTGGTGGAGGGGGCTTTGCGCATTGCCATCTTTGTGATCTATCTGGCTTTGACGCGAAGGCAGAAGGAAATTAAACGTGTGTGGATGTATCACGGCTCAGAGCACAAGACCATTGCCTGTTATGAAGCAGGCGAGGAGCTCACGGTAGAAAATGTGAGCACAAAGTCACGCTTTCACCCGCGCTGCGGCACGTCTTTCATGTTTCTTGTGATGTTTGTGGCGATCCTTGTTTTTTCGCTGGTGGGCTGGTATTCTCCGCTGATCAATGCGCTGCTTCGTGTTTTGCTTTTGCCCGTGATTGCCGGAATTTCCTATGAGATCATCAAGTGGGCGGGACGCAGTGACAGCTGTCTGGCCTCATGGATCAGTAAACCGGGACTCCTGCTGCAGCGCCTCACCACGGCGGAGCCGGATGCGGCGATCATAGAAGTGGCCATTGTGGCGATGAAGGCCGTGATCCCCGGAGATCAAAGTGATCGCTGGTAAGGGAAAGCAGGGCAGAGATGACCATTACAGATTATATCAGCCGGGCTGCGCGGCAGCTCGAAGGGGCAGGCCTGGAAGATCCTCGCAGAGAGGCACGTATGCTGCTTTTTGAGGGAGCAGGACTTACTCTTGCCGAGCAGTATGCTCACCCCGGTCAGGAACTTTCTGACGGCTTGGAAGAGCAGCTGCTTGCGGCTCTGGAACGGCGTTCGGCTCGGGAACCCCTGAGTTCTATTTTTGCTTCGGCCTTTTTTTGCGGACATCGCTTCGTGCTGAATGCCGATTGCCTGGCTCCCCGGCCGGAAACGGAGCTGCTGGTTGAAACAGCTCTGGAACTACTGAAATCACGCCTGCCCCTGCAGCCTCGTTCAAAATCCGGGCCGGAATCGAAAGCAGAATCAAGCTCAGCTTCACGGCCAGAATCAAGCTCAGAAAAAAACTCAGCATCAAGCTCGGAATTAAGCTCAGCCTCCAGCTCAGAAGCAAAGCCCCGGCTTGAGCTTGCAGAACTCTGCTGTGGCAGCGCTGCCCCCGGGCTCTCCCTGCTCTGGGAGCTTGAGCAGCGGCAGAAGGGGGTCGCGTCTCTGTTTTTAGGCGACCTTTCCGGGGGAGCCATCTATGCCGCAATGAAAAACGCTGCGGCGCTCGGACTCGAAAAATCCTGCCGCTTTGCGCTCTGCGATCTTTTCCCACCGGAGAAAGAAGAAACTCTATTTGACCTTATCCTGGTCAATCCACCCTATATTCCCCGTGCGGAAATCTCCTATCTGATGCCTGAAGTCCGGGATTATGAGCCTCATCTTGCGCTTGATGGCGGAGAGGAGGGCCTCGATTTTTACCGCCGTCTGGCCGCTTCTGCGGCTCTATACCTCAAAGAGGACGGCTGGCTCCTGATGGAACACGGCGCAGCTCAGGAGGACGCTATCAGGGAGATTTTCGCCGATTGGCCGCAGGGCCGCGGCTCTGCCGTCATTTCGCGCCGCGATGCAGCGGGTCACGACCGTGTTCTCGCATTTCAAGTTCCCGGGAGGAAAGACAATGGCCTTGGCTGATGAAGTTTTGAAAAAATCAGAGGCGCGCTACGAAGAGCTGAATATGCTCATGAGCGATCCCGCTGTGGTTGCGGATCCGCCGCGTTACGTCAGGTTGGTGAAGGAATTTACCGATCTCGAACCTCTGGTACAGGATATCCGGCGCATTCGGGAGATTGATCAGGAGATTGAGGACAATAAGCTTCTGATCACCGAGGCCGATGAGCACGAGCTGCGCGAACTGGCTCACGAAGAAATCGCCACGCTGGAGGATGAGCGCCGCCAGAAGGAAGAGGCCATACGCCTCGCCCTGATTCCCAGGGATCCCCTCGATGAAAAGAACGTCATCGTGGAAATTCGCGCTGGTACGGGCGGAGAGGAGGCGGCTCTTTTTGCTGCGGATCTGACGCGCATGTACCTTATGCAGAAAAGAACCATTGGGACGTGGAAACCATCGACAGCAGTGAAACTGAGCTGGGTGGCTTTAAGGAAATCGTCTTTTCGGTGGATGGCAAAAACGCCTACAGCAAATTGAAATTTGAAAGCGGCACACATCGTGTCCAGCGCGTCCCGGAAACCGAGTCGGGCGGGCGTATTCACACCTCTGCGGTGACGGTGGCGGTGCTTCCGGAGGCGGATGAAGTCGATGTGGAAATCAATCCTAACGACATCAAGGTCGATATTTACCGTTCTTCCGGCGCGGGCGGCCAGCATGTCAACAAGACCTCGTCGGCCATTCGGGTGACGCATCTGCCGACCGGCATCGTGGTGACCTGCCAGGACGAGCGCTCGCAGCACAAGAATCGTGATCGCGCCATGTCGGTTCTGCGTTCACGTTTGCTGGAACTTAAACAGAACACGCAGGATGCGGCGATTGCGGCTGATCGCAAAGCTCAGGTCGGTTCCGGCGACCGCTCTGAACGCATCCGCACCTACAATTTTCCTCAGAGCCGTGTGACCGATCACCGCATCGGTCTGACGCTCTATCAGCTGGATCAGGTCCTGGCTGGTGATCTGGATCCTTTTATTGATGCGCTGACTGCCGCAGCCCATGAGAAAAAGCTGGGAGCGGCGAGCAACGAGTAGGGGAAGGATAAAGATGATCAC
>SFGY01000131.1 GCA_004556455.1 Clostridiales bacterium
ACAGTTCGGTCCCTATCTGTTGCGGGCGTAAGAGATTTGAAGGGAGCTGTCCTTAGTACGAGAGGACCGGGATGGACGTACCTCTGGTGCACCAGTTGTTCTGCCAAGGGCACAGCTGGGTAGCTATGTACGGACGAGATAAACGCTGAAAGCATCTAAGCGTGAAACTCCCCCTAAGATGAGATCTCTCATCCTTTAAGGAGTAAGGACCCAGAAAGACGATCTGGTTGATAGGCCGAAGGTGGAAGCGCAGTAATGCGTGCAGCTGATCGGTACTAATAGTCCGAGGGCTTGACCTACGAAAGAAGCAGGCAAGGCCTTGAGAGGAGCTTTGGAAGTTACATTGTTCGGTTTTGAAGGTTCGGTCTGAAGACGGGCCAGAATGCAATGAGCGAAAGAACATGCACCTTTAGCTCAGCTGGTAGAGCACCTGACTCTTAATCAGGGTGTCCAGGGTTCGAGTCCCTGAAGGTGTACCAACCCATCTGGGTGGGTAGACCGCCCAGATGGAACCCCACGACGAAGACATGGCCCGTTGGTCAAGTGGTTAAGACAGCGGCCTCTCACGCCGTTAACATCGGTTCGAATCCGGTACGGGTCACCATCCCAAAAAAGCGATGCTTTTTCGGGAGCCCTTGAGGACAAAAAATCCTCGGGCGAAATGAATTCGCCCTGCGGCAAGGTTTTGCTGCGCAAAACGCTTGGACGTGCCACTCGGCACGGATTGACAAATTCATAAAAGTTTGTTACTGTATGAAAGCAGTTGCAATACAGCAGTTGGTGCTGATTAGGGCGAGGGTCCACCCGTTCCCATCCCGAACACGGAAGTTAAGCTCGCTTCTGCCCACAATACTTGGCTGGAGACGGCCCGGGAAGATAGGTAGCGCCAACACTCCTTAGCTCAGTCGGTAGAGCACGCGGCTGTTAACCGCGGTGTCGTTGGTTCGAGTCCAACAGGGGGAGCCAGGAGTGCCGCCACTCTGGTGGCGGCACTCTTCCTTTTTCAAATCAGGGATAGACAATCACTTGGGCCTTTAGCTCAGTTGGTTAGAGCAGCCGGCTCATAACCGGTCGGTCCTGGGTTCGAGTCCCCGAAGGCCCACCACATAGGGGTATAGCTCAGTTGGTAGAGCAGCGGTCTCCAAAACCGCGTGTCGAGAGTTCGAGTCTTTCTGCCCCTGCCATAAAAAATACTTTACAAATTGGTTTGTAAATGTTATAATGAACTTGTCTTTGTCAGAACGTAGAGGTAAGTAAATGGCCAGGTAGTTCAGCTGGTTAGAACGCCGGCCTGTCACGCCGGAGGTCGAGGGTTCGAACCCCTTCCTGGTCGCCATTTGCTGCTGTAGCTCAGTCGGTAGAGCGCATCCTTGGTAAGGATGAGGTCGGCAGTTCGAATCTGCCCAGCAGCTCCAACATTAACCGCTTAAATCGCTTGATTTGAGCGGTTTTTGCTTTATGTTTGCAATTTTTCAAGCCATTTGTATTTTGAGGGGATTTTCCCAATTCCGAAAAACCCATACAAAAACCCATACCGACAAGGAAAAGCCGCCCTTTCGAGCGGCTTTTGTCTTAGCGTGGGCCTAATTTGGCGATTCTATTTTCCTTCATTTTCTCTGCAACCGCTAACATTAAATCTTGCTGATATGGCGTCATTTTCAGGATGGTTTCTTTTAGCTTCTTGCGTATAAGGTCACTTTCATTTTTTCTCATGTTTTTTCTCCGCTCAAAAATCAAATATACGGGATTCGCCAGGGACAACAAAGCAACTGAGAACAAAAAATAGGATGGCTGCCGCTCCGCTTTCAAGTGTTCCGCAGATTAGATATACAACGAAAAGAATGATCGCATTTGTTGCGATAACACAAAAGGCTATTGCAGCAAATCCTAAGACGTCTTTTAGGTATGCTTTCATGCGGACACCTCCTTACCTGTCAGAAGTTTCGCCTCCGCTTCCTCCTCCGCTAACATTTTCTTAATCCTCGCGAGGACAAGTCCTGCTTGCTCCTCGTCGAGTGATAGGATTATACCGTAGGCGTGGATGCGTTCCATCATTTCACGCTCTGCCTTTGTCATCGCTCATGGCCTCCTTTCTCCCGGCCTCTGCGCCCAGACAATAGGCCACGTTTAGGGTTGTCCAGCGTCCGGCGTTGGTGTGCCGTTTCAAAATTTGCTCCTGATCCTTGAATGGGATAAAGCGGCCCTTCAATGCCTTTTTCACACGCTTTTCCCACGCCGTGGATGCTTTGGGGGCCTCTGGCTCCACTCCGTACTGGTGGACGATTGCCAGTACTTCCCCATGAACTTCTACGCCGTTAGCCGGATACTCCCCGCTACAATCGTAATCGTCCATGTAATAGGTCTTTATCGTGTTCCCGTGCCGATACAGACGCACAAAACGCCTCTTTTCATCGTCAGGAAGGCTCACAAGGCACACACGCCCGTTAATATCATCCGGGGTTTTGCCCAGGATCACAATGTCATCAGGGGAGGCCCACGCAAAGGACGGCCCAGCCGCTCCCACGGCGTAAATGTTTGCCGCATGGGTCAGCATCTCACCGAATTTCATAATTGCACTGTTTTTGCTCATTGTTATTTCCTCCTTGCTTTTCTGTGCGGGAGGCGGTACAATGGCAGTACCGGCCTCCCTGTGGTGGTTGGTGGCTCCGTGTCCTTGTCCTCTTGCTTTGGTCGGCTGGGACATGGGGCCTTTCTCATGCGATGCAGAACCGGCGGGCCGTGGTGGTCTTGGTGAACTGCTGCGCCAGATCGGGAAGCGCCTTTTTCAATGCGCTGGTATCAATGCGGGAGGAAGTCACGGCCCTATAGGTCACTTTCCAATCCGTGCCGCTGATGGTGTCCACGCCCTCCGCGTCCATGTGGGCCTTGATGCTGTCCGTGATGCTTTCGATCTCTCCAGCGAGTTCGTCCGCCATGCAGCGCAGCTCGCGCAGCTCCTTGATCTTGCTGTCCATTTCGTTGATGCTCATTGTTTTATCCTCCTTAATTTGCGGGTGAGATCGGCGGCTGGTGGCTCTGAGTATCTATCCCATCGGGAATTTCTTTCAAGCTTCTCCGTTCCAGCTCTTACGGTGTCGCGTTGGCTATCGACCTTCGCTCAATCTCTTGTCCCTTGCTGTAATCATAATATACACCCATTCTGTGTGTTTGTCCATTGACAATATGCACACAGTTTATGTGCTTGACTTGTTTAATATATACACTTGTTTTGTGTGCTTAATTGTGATATAGTATATGTATGAAAGGAGGGGGGGGGCACTTGCCGATTAAATACAAATTTGCTGTTTTAGATGCGCTCCGTGCTGCTGGGTACACTACTTATAAGTTGCGGAAAGATAAAATCTTTG
>SFGY01000132.1 GCA_004556455.1 Clostridiales bacterium
TGCCAGGGTGAAAATCTGACCCAGCACCAGTTCTGCGACGGCGGCACTGGAGGCTGCCGGAGTATTGCGGACAACCACGCCCTTGCTCTTGGCATGATCGACATTGACGTTGTCGAGGCCCACACCGGCACGGATGATGAGTTTCAGCTTACCGGCGGCGCCGGCATCGATCTGCTCATCACGCATTTTCGTGGCGGAGCGGACGACGATGCAGTCCACTTCAGCGAGGCGTTTCAGCAGCGCATCGCCTTCGTATTTGTTGGTATCTACGGTATAACCGAGGTCTTCAAGTTTTTTCTGAGCATCTTTGGCGATGCCGTCGTTGGCAAGAATAATGGCCATATTTTTCTCCTTTTAAAAAGAAGTTCGTCACTGAGGGTGTCGAGCAGTTCCTGCATCTCTTCCACCGTGTGGTCGGCCATGTGCGCAATACGGAAGGTTTTACCCTTGTTCTTGCCATAGCCGTTGGAAATCGCAAAGCCGCGTTTTCCGAGCTCAGCGTTGACCGCCTTGAAGTCAAAGGACTCGTCGTTGCAGATGCAGGTGACGGTCATGGAGCGGCAGTCCTCGCGGGCGAAGAGCTTGAAGCCATGTTCCACAGCCCAGTCCTGAACCATTTTGGCCATCTTGGCATGACGGGCCAGACGATTCTCCAGGCCTTCAACATTAATGATGTAATCGAGCTGATAGTCGAGCGCAAACATGTGAGAGAGCGAGGGCGTGCTCGGATACTGATAATCTTTTTTCACGCGATCGACCAGTTTGACAAGGTCAAGGTAGAAGCCGCGCTGCTCGACCGTTTTCGCGCGCTCGTAGGCACGATCCGAGACGGTTGCCATGGACATTCCCGGAGGAAGCCCGATGCACTTCTGCGTAGAGGTGATGACCATGTCAATGCCCCATTTGTCGACCTCAATATTCGAGCCAGCGGCGCCGGAGACGGCATCGACGAGCAGGAGAACGTCATCATACTTTTTGACCACTTCGCCGATCGCTTCGACCGGGTTCATGATGCCGGAAGAAGTTTCGTTCTGGGTCACGGTGACGGTATCGTATTTACCCGTTTTGAGCGCTTCATCAACCATTTCGGGGGTGGTGGGCAGGCCATCCGGGGAGTCGAATTTGTCGGCCACTTTGCCATTGGCCATAGCCATGTCATACCAGCGGTCGCCAAAGGAACCCACAGAAAAGATTGCCGCACCTTTTTTGCAGCAGCAGCGAATAGCCGATTCCATCAGGCCTGAGCCGGAAGAAGTTGAAAGGATAACGGTATTGTTGGTGTGGAAAAGTTTGCGAACATTGTCAGAAATGCGTTCCTGCAGTTTGCTCGCATCAGTAGTACGATGCCCGATCATTGGGGTAGCCATTTTTTCCAGGACTTCCGGACGAACGTCGACAGGACCCGGAATAAATAGTTTTTTGTGCATGTTATGGGTTCCTCCTTGAGAATGTTACGCGAGGATCTCGTTCTGATTTCTTATCACCTGGCAAGAAAAACGAGAGGAACGAGACAAGTCCCTCACGCTGTATGCATGGCTAAAGTCTATCTAAAGCGCGCAAAAACTTCAAGTCTTCTTCATTTGTTTTTACAAGGGATAACAAAAACTGTGCAGTTTTAGCTCCACGCCCGGGCAGAAAGCGGCCATAGCCGCTCGATCCGTGTAAGACCGTAAAACATCATCGTGTATTCTCGCGTCATTGATCGTTTTATCCGACACCTTCATGACAGATGCGGCTGCCGCCACGACCCTTCTGCACGAGAATCTGGCGGGGGATTTCTTCTTTCAGGGCTTCCACATGGGAGATGATGCCACAGAGCTTGCCGTTGCTCACCTCTGCAAGCACGGCGACCGCTTCGCTGAGACTTTGACGATCCAAACTGCCGAAGCCCTCATCGACAAAGAGCGTCTCGATGCCGATGCCGCCGCGTTCCTGGCTCGCCACATCCGAAAGGCCGAGAGCCAACGCCAGTGACGCCAGAAAGCTTTCCCCACCGGAAAGGGTGCTGAGGGCACGGGTCTCGCCGCTGTAACCATCGAAAACTTCCAGGCCAAGACCGGCATTGAC
>SFGY01000133.1 GCA_004556455.1 Clostridiales bacterium
AATCGAGTAGGAGGAAGGCGATTATTTCGCCTTCCGACCTCTCACACCACCGTACGTACCGTTCGGTATACGGCGGTTCAATCAACTTAACATGTAACAGCCTTTTCGGCGTAGTAGTCTTCCATGGATACAAGACCAAACTTAGCTAGTCTCTCTTTACTGATACAAATGTGGAGATTCCAGCTTCTGCACACTCTGGCATATCCTTTGGCATATGAAATGCCATGTGCCGCATTTGGCGGCAGACCAAGTTTGATAAGATTCTTTTCCCTGTTCTTTGGCGTTTTCCAGTGTTTCCATATGCACATGCGCAGTCGATACCGAATCTGTCCGTCCATTTTTGCGCACAGCCTTTTCATGCTTCCGATTTTGAAATAATTTATCCACCCTCGGATAAGCCGGTTGAGTTTCCCAATTTTATAACCATTGCCCACTCCCCAGCTCCTGCTTGTATATTTCTTCATCTGCGCCTTGAACTTTGCTGCCGCTTTCGGGTGTGGTCTGGCTTTGTACCCTTTGGCAAATGAGTCATAGTAAAATCCAAACCCCAGATACTTAATGCCCTTTGGTTTATCAACCCTGCTCTTTTCCGCGTTCACTTTCAGTCCAAGCTTTTCCTCTATAAACCGAGCCACGCTCTTCATTACCCGCTCTGCCGCCTGTCTGCTCCCGACCATTATAATAAGGTCATCTGCATACCGGACGAAATCCAGCCTCCTTGCTTCCAGTTCTTTGTCCAGCTCATTTAACATGATATTTGCTAACAGCGGCGAGATATTTCCACCCTGCGGTGTGCCGACTACCGTATCTTCATACTCATCATCAATCATTACGCCGCTGACCAGAATCTTTCTTACCACCGATATGACATCTCCGTCCTTTATTGTCCGTCCGAAAATCGTCATCAGCTTGTCATGGTCTACTGTGTCAAAGAATTTCGCTAGGTCGATATCCACTATCCAGTTGTGTCCGTCATTCATCATTTCCAATGCTTTAAGGACTGCCTGCTGTGCACACCGCTTGGGTCTGAATCCATAGCTGTGGTCGTGAAACTGCTCCTCAAATATCGGGGTAAGCACCTGTGCCACCGCCTGCTGTACAAAGCGGTCTACTGCTGTTGGCACTCCAAGATTTCTTGTACCACCATCGGGTTTGGGTATCTCCACCCTGCGGACTGGCTTCGGCTTATACTTCCTCGTCCGCAACTGTTCCTTAATGTTTTCGCCGTTTTCCGAAAGATATGCGCCAAGTTCTTCAACGGTCATCCCGTCCACGCCTGCCGCTCCTTTATTCCTTACGACTTGCAGATACGCCGCATTTAGATTATCCCTGCTTAATATCTGCTCCATGAGACTGCTTGTGTCCATGCGTTGTTTCCTTTCTGCCCCTTTTGCCTTTGCCGCCTTTGAAGTCATCGACAGGCGTATGCTCCGGCTACGAAGTGGAACGTACTTCAACTGATTGATTGTTCAGCCCTTCGCTCCGTCCCCATTACAGGAACTTCCTCACTACTATGGCTTCTGCTGACTTCTCACAATTCGTTGTTACTACGGCTAATGAGACCGCCTGTGAGACCTCCCCAGTTAAGGTGCGTGTTCTTTTCCTCCATGTACCTGCCGCATTTACTCGTACTTCCGGCAACCTTTTGGACTTCAGTGCCTTTTGCCACCTTATCCGTATTTCCGAGCCTTATATGCGGTTCCTGTCCGTCAGGTCAGAGGTTTGCTTACAGCTTCTTTCAGATTCCGTCTCACGGCGGACACCCTTGCTGTTCGGCTATGTGCTTCGTTGTTGCCTACGCGCACTTGGGACTTTCACCCATTAGAAAACGCCCATGCTGGGCAAACAAAATGGGTTAGACCCCTATCGAGAATCTAACCCATAATCTTAACTAACTGACATTGGGCTGTGAATGGTAACAAAAATCCCTCCCACACCGAATTGGGAGGAAGAAAGAAAAGACAACAAACAAAAAAGAGAGGGCTCAAAAACATGTGGATGAACTCAGACAAAAATATATCAAAAATCCTCCAGAAGGAATGACACCCAAACTGGTCAAGGACATGACCGATTCTGATTTATTGGATATGCATTACTTTTTAACTGAAGATGACGACCTCGACGATGATGGATGGGAAGAAGGGTTCTATATCGACCTGTTC
>SFGY01000134.1 GCA_004556455.1 Clostridiales bacterium
CCCGCGCCGACAGATACGGTCAGGTTTTTGACCGTAAGCAGATCCTTCACCGGACGCCGGCTGTAGGTAAACGAGAAATGCGGTACGGGCGTGCGTTCGTTTGGGCGTTCCAACACCTCGATATGCTCAAGCTGATGCAGGCGGCTTTTCGCCATATTGGAGGTAGAGGCGCGCACGATGTTTTTTTCCGCATATTCCCGCATGGAAGCAATCTTGTTCTGCTGCGCCTCATATGCGCGCAGCTCCTGCTTCACGCGCTCGGCGCGCAGCGTTTTGTAGCGCGTGTAATTTCCCGGATAGACGTAAAGCTTTCTGCTTTCAAGCTCCCATATTTTCGTAACCATGCGGTCTAAAAAGTAGCGGTCGTGCGAAACTACAACCAAACCGCCCCTATAGCTCTGCAAATAGTCTTCAAGCCACATCAGCGTGCGGAAATCGAGATGGTTTGTCGGCTCGTCAAGCACCAAAAGCTCCGGCTCCTCAAGCAAAAGCTTTGCAAGCGCAAGCCTTGTTTTTTCGCCGCCGGACAGCGCGTTTATAATGAGGCCGTCATTTTTTTCCTCAAAGCCCATACCGTTTAATACGGTACGGATCTTCACATCAATATGATAGCCGTCGCGCGCCTCAAAATAGGCGCTCAGATTTGAATATTCTTCGCACAGCGCCTGATAGCGCTCGTCGTGAACGGTGCACGCGGCAATCTGCTGTTCAAGCGAAGCAAGCCTTTGCGCTGTCTCCAAAAGCTCCGCAAACACGCCGCGCATCTCTGCGTAAACGGTGTTTTCACGGGAAAGCCCGCTGTTTTGCTGTAAAAAGCCGATGTGAACGCCCTTTGTGACGCTCACTGCGCCGTCGTCCGGCGCAAGCTGTCCGCACAGCACGTTCAAAAGGGTGGATTTTCCGATTCCATTGGCGCCGATCAATCCAATACGGTCGCCGTCCTCAATCGAGGCGGAGACGGAATCGAAAATCAGCGTATCGCCGAAATAGCGTGTGATATGGTCAAGTGCGGCGAGCAAGGTGTTTCTTCCTTTCTTTTCTCTCTTTGCGGGATACCGATCCTCAATGGCTGCTCAAAATCTGTTTGGTCGTTTTGATCGATGACCTTCCCTCGTATAATAAGATTTGCAGACAGTTTAAAGTGTGTCTGCTTAGTTCACTTTTAACGATCAGCAGGCTTTGGGATACCCGTGATACAATAGCTGTAGCTGCTTCAAGGAAAGTCCGTTCCCCTGTTCCGGAAGTCAGCTGCAAACTCATTGGCTGTTTGCCAGAGGTAAGGCCGCCCTTTCAGCAGTGAGGGCTATCGCATTAGTCTTCTCTGGAATGATTCTGATACGCGAGGTTGCGGATGCTCCGGTTATCATGGGTATCTTAAAGCCTGCTGGCCTGAAATCTCCATGCGGGGAGGTGAAAATTGTGAATCCACTTTTTGTAGGCATTGATGTGAGCAGCAGAAACAATGTGGCCTACCTGATGAAACCGGACGGCAGCAAGCACTCCAGTTTTTCCGTGCAGAATAACCTTGGCGGTGCTAAACTGTTGTCAGAGAGAATCGTGTCGGCACTGCGTTCCATGCAGCTCAGCGATGTGGTGATTGGCCTGGAGGCCACCTCCATCTACGGGGACAGCCTTGTCTATGCCCTCCGGGAGGATGGCAGCCTTGGCCGGTTCCAGCGAAAAATTCATGTCCTGAATCCCAAGCAGGTACGGAAGTTCAAAGAAGCCTACCCAGACCTACCCAAGAACGATTTCGTGGACGCCTTTGTGATTGCCGACCATCTCCGTTTCGGCAGAATTGCCAAGGAGGTCTATATGGACGACTACCGCTACCAGGCGCTCAAGACCCTCACCAGAGCCAGATTTGACGTTATCCAAAATCTGACCCGTGAGAAACAGCGGTTTGCCAACTACTTATTCCTCAAATGCTCCGGCATGGCCCAGGACAAGGATATTCAGAATACCAGCGCCACTACCATTGCGCTTATGGAGCGTTTTGAGACCGTGGATGACCTGGCGAATGCTGATTTGGAGGAACTGACTGCTTTCCTTGATGAAAAGGGCAGGAACTTCGCTGATCCGGCAGCCAAAGCAAAAGCGATTCGGGCCGCTGCAAGAGATTCCTACCGCCTGCCTGTTACTGTGAACAATTCTGTAAATCAGGCGATGGCAGTCTCTATTGCTTCCATGCGGGCTTTGAAAGAGCAAGTCAAGGTTTTGGACAAGGCTATTGAACAGCAATTTGAAATTATCCTAAACACGCTGACGTCTATCCCTGGCATTGGCAAGGTCTATTCCGCCGGTATTATCGCCGAGATTGGCGACATTCGCCGCTTCAATTCCCAAGCCTCTGTCGCCAAGTTCGCTGGTCTTGTCTGGCACAAAAATCAGTCCGGTGAATTTGAAGCGGAGCATTCCCGAATGATTAAATCCGGCAACCGCTATCTCCGCTACTACCTGCTGGAAGCCGCCAACTCCGTGAGAAGATGCGACTCCGAGTTCCGGCGCTACTATGACCTCAAATACCATGAGGTCAACAAGTACCAGCACAAACGCGCACTCGCTTTAACTGCCAGAAAACTGGTCCGGTTGGTCTTTCGACTGCTGAAAGACAACCGCCTGTATATCCCGCCGGAGGGCTAAGCATATCGCTTGCCGTTCTGACGTTTAGGCCCTGTTTCAAAAAACTCCGGGGCAGGGCTTTGGTTGGTGTTGCCTTTTTGCTGCCCACTTAGCTGTTTCCATACTGTTTTACTCAAATTTTTCTTGTGTC
>SFGY01000135.1 GCA_004556455.1 Clostridiales bacterium
ATCTGAGCAATGTAGTTGTCGAGGCCCTGCTTCTGCTGCTCGTTCAACTCCAGACCGTCAGCCTTGGCCTGAGCCTGCATGAACTTGAGTTTGGGCAGATCTTCTTTGAGCTGATCGAGAATAATGTTGCGCACGCTCTTATCGTTGTATTCGCCATTGATTTGCTGGTTAAAAGCGGGCATGGGACGTGCCAGAATACGCTGGCCTGAGGGCGTAAACGCCTGCATCCGCATCATGGAGAAAAGCTGAGTGCCGGCGTAGAAGTTGAGCTCGGCTGCGGTGATATCTTCGCCATTCACTTTTGCCGCCACTTTGGTTTTTTCAAAATAGCCGTTATTGATTCTAAAAAGGAAGAACAGCCCGCAAAGCACAGCGATCACCACAAGAACAGCGACGATGGCCAGCAGATTGGTCTTCTTGCGGATGGCTTTTTTCTGGCCATCTTTTGTGGTCATTCGCGCCTTGCGCTCTTTGCGTTGTTCACGCAGTTCTTCTGACTTCCACTTTTCCTGCTCGTTTTTGTTTTTCATTTTTCACCTGACCTGTCACACGCGCGAAGCGTGAAAACTAACGTATGATTGAGTATGAACGCCCACGCACCGGGAAGACCTGTCCCAAACCCACGCACCGGGCGTGAAAAGGACCTCGATCTGACCGGAAGAGCTTAGCTTGCAGCGAACTGCAGCTCATTTGCCAGAGCGTACTTGATTATTATATCAGATCACCGGGGACTTCGACCGCTTCAGCTTCTTCTATTTTCCTGAGTTCCTCTTCGCTTAAGAGGCAAAGTTTGACCTTTTCGATGCGCCGGTCATCCATCGCTTCCACAGTAAAGAGGGCATTATGGTAGCGGACCTGAGCGGCTTCTTCGGGATCTGGGATGCGGTCGAGGCGGTCGAGAATAAAGCCGGCAATGGTGTCATATTCCTCCGCAGGAAGTTCAACACCGGTCGCTTCCGCCAGTTCCTCCGGGGAGGTATCCCCTTCGAGAAGCCAGCAGTTGGGGCTTATTTTCTGCACATCCGGCTCTTCTTCGTCATATTCATCCTGAATCTGTCCAACCAGCTCTTCGAGCAAATCTTCCATCGTCACAATGCCGGCCGTACCGCCATATTCGTCGATGACGACGACCATATGACTGTGCGTGGTCTGCATATGACGGAAAACAGCGGAGATTTTGGCAGTTTCCGGTGTGATCTGGATGGTGCGCAGAATGTCTTCGAGTTTGAAATCGTCGCCCGTGCGGCCGCTGGCCACACTCAGGAGCAGATCGCGGCTGTGGAAGTGACCGATAATGTGGTCGATATCCTCTTCGTAAACCGGGATTCGCGAAAATTTTTCCTCTTCAAGCAGCTTAAGCAGCTCGGGCAGACTGGTGTTTTTTTCAACCGCGACCAGATCAACACGATGCGTCATGCAGTCTCCGGCAGATTTATCGCCAAAGGAGAAGACATTCTCCAGCAGGGAATGTTCCTCCTCATGCAGGCCGCATTTTTCGGTCCGTTCGATCAGTTCACGCAGCTCTTCCTCGGAAATCAGGACATCCTCTTCACCGGGATCAAAGCCTTTTCTACGCAGAATGGCATCGCTCACAGCCATTGCGGCCCGGGTGAGCGGCTCAAAGAAAAAGAAAATCCTGGAGCCTTAGCGAGCCGCTGTTCAGCCCCATGACGATCACGCAGGCAGAAAACATCAGCAGAGAAAAAAGCTTGAACGAGCGTATAACCAGAAGAAAACGGCGTGGGTCTTTGGCCCACTGGCGCAGCTGCGCCGAATGCCCCTCTCCTTCTTCACTATTTGCGCTGAGAACATCGCCCCTCAGTTTCGGAGCAGCAGCCTCGAGAGCCGAGGCAAAGGCATAAAAAAGAGCAAAGACCAGGCTGAGCAAAAGGCCCATAGTCAGTTGAGGAACAGTCATGAGGAGGAATCGTATAAGAGGACCCCCAGGATCGGTTTCTGTCATGGAATTGTACTTATTTCCTTTCTGATCTCAAGTCATTCCTGCACCGCTCTGGATGCAAGTTTTTCTGCATCACTCTGGATGCAAGTTTTTCCTACACCACTCTGAATGCAAGTCACACCTGCACCGCTCCGGGTGCAAGTTTTTCTGCCTCACTCAGGATGCAAGTTTTTCCTGCACCGCTCTGAATGCAAGTCAACCTGCACCACGTCTGCGCTGCTGATGGCGGATCAACGGCTATATTATAATCAGCTCTGGTCTGACCCGCAAATGGGGAGGAAAAATTGACGATGAAGACTGTTTATCAGAGTCCATATATTTGAAGGTCCTGTATTTGTAAACCGTGTGTTTGACGATCATTTTTCGAAGACCGTTTGCTTGATGAATAAAATAAATCCGAACCCATGACCGATAGGCCAAAGGTTCGGATGATATGGTTCGGCTAATAAGCTTGAATTAAGGCTTATGAGGCTGGATTA
>SFGY01000136.1 GCA_004556455.1 Clostridiales bacterium
CGCAGTCGGTTCCAGCGTGGGCATGTCGGTCGGCTCTGGTTCCTGAGTTGGTTCCGTCGTGGGGGTTTCGGTCGCTGGCACTTCAGTTACAGGCGGTTCCGTAGCGGGCGACTCCGTTTTTCCTTCATCCTCCGAATCGCCCAGAAGCGCAGGGTCTTCCAAAATGACCAGGCCATCGTAGTCTTCAGGCGTGATCGGTTCCGCCTGCGCCATCACTGCCATGGAAAATGCAGTACTAAGTAGGACCAATAGACCTAAAAACGATACCATAAGACGCATCCGTTCATTCGTGTTCTTCATCGTTTGTTTCCTCCCTATTTTCATCCAAAATCAAATCAGCATAAGTGATACGATGCTTTTCCTGCATGGCGCGCACCAGCTCCATCAGTTCGGACAGCGACAGATTTTCACTCCGCATCATGGCGCGAATTTCCAGATTTTCCGCTTCCACGATTTTCGCGTCCAGCGCCTTTCGGCGCTCCTCTAACGCCGCCATTCTGGCAGCGATTTTGTTTCGTTCCTCGGTATACTTCTTCAACTTGTTTTGCATCTCAATCTCCTTTTTTCGCGGTGTGTCAATCTCTTGCCAGACGGCCATATCCAAAAAAATGCTGTTGCCAGTAGCTGTCCCTCAGATCGGCATACCCGATGGGGGACCCGCAGTGCAGCATGAAACCGTCTCCCACATAAATGCCGCAATGGGTAATGCCGTCCACGCCCGAAATGGTTTTCTCAAAGAAAACCAGCAGCCTGTCAAAAAAGGTCGCGAATCGCGGCCTTTTTTGATATAATAGGAGCAGGTGATGAAGATGCTGAAGAGAGAGCAAGAACAGCGGCAGGCAATCGAGATGCTGTGTGTGGATATGCTGGTGCCGAAGGATCATCTGCTGCGAAAAATCGATGCGGCAGTGGATTTCACGCACGTCTACGATCTGGTGAAGGATTTGTACTGCGAGGACAATGGCCGCCCCAGCTGCGATCCGGTGGTGCTGTTCAAGCTGGTGCTGATTCAGCATCTGTTCGGAATACGCTCGCTTCGGCAAACGATGAAAGACGCGGAAGTGAATGTGGCGTATCGCTGGTTTTTGGGATCGATCAGCTATGCGTTTTGTCACCGCTTTACTGCGGAAGTGATCGAAGGGGTGTTCCGGTGGGTACTGGAGGAAGTCTCCCGCGCAGGATATCTTTCGCCGGAGGTCGTGTTTGTGGATGGAACGCACATCAAGGCGAACGCCAATCTGAAAAAACACGTTCAGAAGCAGATTCCCATCGCGGCAAAGCGGTATCAGGAGCAGTTGGACGAGGAGATTGAAGCAGATCGTTCAGCACACGGAAAGAAGCCGCTGAAAAAGGATGATGACAATGATAAACCGCCGAAGGAAAAGACGGTGATCGAATCGACGACGGATCCGGAAAGCGGCGTTTTTCATAAGGGAGAACACAAAAAGTGCTTTGCGTATGAAGCGCATACCGTCTGCGATAAGCGCGGCTACGTGCTGGAAACGGAGGTCACGGCCGGTAATGTCCACGACAGCGTCGCGTTCGACGCGGTATTCCAACGACTGACCGAGCATTACCCTGAGGTGCAGGTTGTTACGGCGGATGCCGGCTACAAAACCCCTTGGATCTGCAAGCAAATCTTCGACAGCGGAAGAATTCCGTCGCTGCCCTATAAGCGTCCGATGACGAAGAAGGAAAACCTCCCGTGGTATGAATATGTGTACGACGAGTATTATGACTGCATTCTCTGTCCGCAAAATCAGGTTCTGAGCTACGCGACCACCAACCGTGAGGGCTATCGGGAGTACAAGAGCAAAAGCTACGTTTGCAAAAGCTGTCCTGTTCGTGGGCGCTGCACACAAAGCCAGCAATGTACCAAAACGGTTACGCGCCACGTTTGGCACGATTACATAGAGCGTGCGGAGGACGTCCGGCATTCACCGCTGGGCAAAGCAACCTACGCGCTGCGCTCACAGACGATCGAACGCGTCTTTGCGGACGCAAAAGAAAAACACGCGATGCGTTATACACCCTATCGAGGGCTGACCGCAGTAACCGCATGGGTCAAGCTCAAATTTGCTGCGATGAATCTCAAGAAACTTGCCATCCACAAGTGGCAGCCTTTCTTCCGCTCCTTGCTTTTCTCATGCTTGAAGCCCCACTGCTGCATTGCAATGGGGCTTATTTGACAGGCTGAGCGGCGGGCCATATGGCCCGCCGCTTAGAGTGTCAAAAAAGTGGAGGTGCAGGAGGCACTGCTGCCACTCAATCGTCGCAGGGACTACTGCCGTAGTCCCCGCTCGTTTCGTGTCACACCTGCGGGTCGCTAACCGCCTGCGGCGGTTGTGCCCACTGGGCACCTACTCCCCTACGGTGCCTGCCGGGGTTATAGGGCGGCGAGAAGGAGCGCGCATCCAGTGGATGCAGCTGCCGAAGGCAGCTAGCGACTGGCAGCCGTCAACCGAAACGAGGATTTGGCACGGCAGTGCCAAAGACGACGATTGAGGTTGCGGAACAGAGCCCCTAACCCTTGTGCCGCAGCACTTTCCC
>SFGY01000137.1 GCA_004556455.1 Clostridiales bacterium
TTAGGGCTTTCCATCGTGGATCCTTTCTTTATTTCAGGCCGTTTTTTCCGGGTCCGGGGACTTTTCCAGACTGTAGGGCAGCGCGAGCAGGAAGAAAGCACCGCAGAAATTGCCGAGCGTGGCGATAAGCACCTGCTGCAGGGCGATTTCCGGGGTCACAGCCTGTTCGATGAGGCCGAGCGAGAAAAAGGTCATATTGGCAATGCTGTGCTCAAATCCTGCCGCGACAAAGACAAAAATACACCAGAAAATCATGATGAGCTTGCCGCTCTCCGAATTCATTTTCTGCGCGCACCAGACGGCCAGGCAAACCAGAAGATTACAGAGAACGGCCCGGAAAAAGAGGGGGCCGAACGCCAGCGCCGCCTTAGCCTCAGCGGTTTTTTGAATGGCTGTTGCGATCGGTTCGGCATTTAAGCCGGATGCGGCATAGAGCTGGGCGATGAGCAGAGAGCCCAGAAAGTTCCCCAGCCAGTTGATCAGCCAGAAGGCAGCGGCCTCCTTCCAGGAAATCTTTTTGCGCAGCGCGCCCAGGCTGATGATCAGATTGTTGCCGGTAAACAGCTCCGCTCCGGCCATGACAACAAGCGAGAGGGCCGCCGCAAAGGCCGCGGCTCCCAGAAATTTTCCCGCGGGGCTTAAAGAAGCGGGGATAAAGGCGTTGGCCACGAGCAGGATAATCACGCCGAGGCCGATATAAATGCCCGCAAGGATGCTGTGGACGAAAAATACCGGCCCCTGCGCCTTAAAGAAACGGACTTTTTTGGCCGCCACAGCGGCGATTTTATCGACAGTTTCTGTATACATATGTTCTCCAGGAAAGTTTATTGGATTGTGCCGCGCACCGCGTCGAGCAGAGCGCGTGGCAGAACGTCCGTGATGGCTTCAGCCTGTCCTGCGTCAAGTTTTTCGGCAAGCGCCGGATCCAGGGGCAGGCTCGCGCGACGGCCCGTAGAGAGAGATTTTCTCCGTGCAGTGCGGGCAGCTGAGCCAGGCGAAGTTCTCCACCAGTCCGAGTACGGGAACATCCATCATGCGGCCCATGCGCACAGCTTTTTCGACGACCATGGAAACGAGGCTCTGTGGTGAGGTGAGCACGAGCAGCCCACTGACTTTAATCATCTGAAAGAGACTGATCGGCACATCGCCGGTTCCAGGAGGAAGGTCCAGCAGCAAAACGTCGAGCGGCCCCCAGTGCACCTTGGACCAGAACTCCTTGAGCATGCCGTTAATCATGGGTCCCCGCCAGACCGCAGGCTGCGTTTCATCATCGAGAAAGCAGTTCATGGACATGAGCTTGATGCCGCCGGGCGTTAGTTTTGGCATGATGCCGTCACGCACGATCGTGGCCTTGCCCTCGACACCGAAGAGATGGGGAATGGAGGGGCCGGTAATATCGGCATCCAGAATGCCGACAGCAAGACCTTCCGCGTGCAGAGCCGAGGCCAGCAAGGCCGTCACACTGCTCTTGCCTACGCCACCCTTGCCGGACATCACCGCAACAATGCGCCTGATCTGACTGTCCGGCTGCGGAGCCACGCGCATCTGGGCAAAACGATCGACTTTTTCGTGCAGCATAAAAGCTCCTCTTTTCTCAAGCTTTCAGGTAGCGATCCATCCAGCGGGTGATGCGGTCAAGGCGTTCGCGGCGGGACTTAGGCTTGCCGCTGCGTGAGAGCTCGTGATTCTCACCCTTGAAAAGCACCATTTCGGTGGGGACGCCGCGGTCCACCAGAGCTGTGTAAAGCTGCAGCCCCTGTTCCAGCGGGCAACGATAATCCTCATCGGAATGGATAATCAGGGTGGGCGTTTTGGCCGCGTTGATGTACTTCATCGGGGAGTGTTCCCAGAGTTTCGTGAAACCGGTCTGGGAGAAGGTATCTGTGGCATTTTGGTCGGTGGCAAAAAAGTAGCCGATATCTGAAACGCCGTAAAAGCTCGTCCAGTTCATGATGGAGCGCTGCGTGGCACAGGCCGCAAAACGATCTGTGTGGCCGATGATCCAGTTACTCATAAAGCCGCCATAGGAGCCGCCCGTGACGCCAAGGCGCTGCGGGTCGATCTGGGGGAAGCGGGCGAGCACGCGGTCAACAAAGGCCATGATGTCCTCGTAGTCGATTTCGCCATAGCGCCCCCGAATATCAGCAAAAGCGTCGCCCAGGCCATCCGAGCCGTGGGGATTGCAGAAAAGCACAATGTAGCCGTTGGCCGCCCAGTACTCCATCTCGTGGAAAAGGATTTCTCCGTAAATCGTACGGGGGCCGCCGTGTATATCCAGAATCGCCGGATAGCGC
>SFGY01000138.1 GCA_004556455.1 Clostridiales bacterium
TCTGCTCGGTATGGAGGCCGCCTGGCAGCTCCAGCAGGCCGGTGTCAAAGTGAAGATTCTTGAGCGTTCGCCCCAGCTTCTGCAGCGTCAGCTGGATTCGGACTGCTCAGAACTGCTGCGCCGTTATGTGGAATCGCTTGGCATAGAAGTTGTTGTCAATGCAGACACCGCTTCGATCGAACATGGAAAAGATGGCAAGGTTTCCGAGATTGTTTTGAAGGATGGTCGCCGCGTCAGCTGCGATGCCGTGCAGCTGGCGGTTGGCGTTCGTGCCAATAGCGAAGCTGCCGAGGCGGCAGGGCTGGAAATCGGACGCCGCATTAAGGTCAACACGGCCATGGAAAGCTCCGTCAAAGATATATACGCGGCCGGTGATCTCTGCGAGGTCGACGACGGCTATTGGTTCGGTCTCTGGTCGATTTCCATGCAGCAGGGTAAAGTCGCCGGAACGAATGCTGCGGGCGGACAGGCCGAATTTACCAAAATCACGCCCCCCTATGTCGTCAATACCATGAAAACGCGTATTGTCTCGCAGGGCGAACACCCGGCCGAAGAAGGCGACGGTATTCGCTTCGAGATTACGATGGACGAGGATGCCTACAGCTACAAAAAGCTGGTTTATAAAGGCGATAAGCTCGTCGGCTTCATTTTGCTGGGCGATGCCGCCAAAGAGATGAGCGCTTTGCAGGGAAAGCTCGAAAAATAAGACTTTAAGAGCAAGTTGCGAAAAATTATGAAAGCTAAGGAGCTGTCTCAAAAGAGATGGCTCCTTTTTCATGACTGCTTGTTTGCCTTTTGAGCATAAGAATAGGAGCTGTCTCGCTACACTTTCGTGTTTTGAGACAGCTCCCTTGTGTCCGGGCGAAAAAGAGCGTGAGAACTCACTGACAATGAAATCCTGGATAAAAGTCTTTGCTATGGATTTTTTACCAAGTGAGGGAACCCACCATATTCTTTATTTTTTCAATGTACGCAATTTCAGCGTACTTATCTTTAATATTGATGCCCTAATACCGTTTCCCTGACTCCATTTACATCTCCTGGCGACCGGAAAGGGCGCGGGCCAGGGTCACTTCGTCGGCGTATTCGATGTCACTGCCCATGGGCAGACCGTGGGCGATACGCGTGCATTTGATGCCGGAATCTTTCAGCAGACGGGCGATGTAGAGGGCGGTCGCCTCCCCTTCGACAGTGGGATTGGTGGCCAGAATGATCTCGTTGACCTCGGAATGCTTTTGCAGACGGGTCAGAAGTTCGCGCAGCTTGAGCCTTTCCGGACCGATATCCTGCATGGGGGAAATGGCCCCATGCAGCACATGATAGAGCCCTTTATATTCGTGGATACGTTCCATGGCCGCCACATCGCGCGGGCTTTCAACCACACAGAGGGTGCTCCTGTCACGTCCCGGGTTGGCACAGACATCGCAGATTTCGCTGTCGGTAAGGTTACAGCATTCCGGGCAGAGATGAATCCCGCTGGCAGAGATGAATCCCGCTACGCGCTTCAATCAGGGTATGAGCCAGTTCCTCAACTTCTGCCTGCTTCATATCTAAGATATGAAAGGCCAGGCGTTGAGCCGATTTTTGCCCTATCCCCGGAAGCTTGCCGAGCTGAGTGATGAGTTTCGCAATGAGGGGAGAATAAGCGGCCATTAAAAGCCCAGGCCTCCCAGATTAAGACCACCAGTAGCCTGTCCCATAATCGCCTCGGTTTTCTTGTCGAGGTCACGCATGGCCTCGTTAACCGCCGCAGTAATCATGTCCTGAAGCATTTCCACATCTTCCGGATCGACAGCTTCGGGTTTGATTTCGATGGATTCGAGCTGGTGTTCACCATTGACGACAGCTTTGACCATGCCGCCCCCGGCTTCGGCCTCCCCTTTCATCTGAGCCGCCTCTTCCTGGGCTTCTGCAATTTTGCGCTGCATGCGCTGAGCTTGCTGCATGAGCTGATTCATATTGGCTCCACCGGGGAAGCCTCCGCGTCCTTTTGCCATCTCTCTGTTTTCCTTTCCGAAAATCTTTTTATGATTCGTT
>SFGY01000139.1 GCA_004556455.1 Clostridiales bacterium
AAGCCAGCGGTTTTCCACTTTTTCGCTTCGTCAGAATGACGGAGACCGTGCGGTGTGAAATTCGCTTCCCTGCGGGATTTCTGGTATAATGGGAACCAGGAAAAGAAAGGTGGTACCCGATGCCGCAGTCAGAAATGGAAGCGCTCATCAAGCTTCAGAAAGAGACAATTGAATCCCTGCGCCAGCTGGTGGACAGCCAGCGGCTTACCATCGAACAGCTGACGAAAAGCCATGAGGAACAGACCGCTCAGCTGAACCAGACGATTGCGAACCTCAACGAAACGATTGAGTATCTGAAGAAAAAGCTGTTTGCGTCTTCCAGCGAAAGGACGAAAACGGATGTGTTCCCCGGACAGATGGATCTGTTCAATGAAGCGGAAGCAGAGGCGGACCCTTCCGTTCCGGAACCAACGCTGGAGGAGGCTGTCAGCGGGTATAAAAGCCAGACAAAGAAGGCGAAAGCCACCAGGGAAGAGATTCTGGCGGGACTCCCTGTAGTGGAGGTTCCCTGCACGGTGCCGGATGAGGATAGGAACTGCCCATACTGCAATACCCCGATGGAAGTCATCGGTAAAAAAGTCGTCCGTGAAGAACTGCGGATCATCCCGGCAAAAGTGGAACGGATCCAGTATGTCCAGGAAGTCCTTGGCTGCCCGGAATGTAAGAAAGACGGCGCTTCTGTTATCGTTGGAGCCGAAACACCGAGTCCCTTGCTCAAGCACAGCCTTGCTTCTCCATCCACTGTCGCTTATGTGATGTACCAGAAGTATGTGAACAGTATCCCGCTCTACCGTCAGGAGGCGGACTGGAAACAGCTGGGCGTAAAGATTCTGAGGGCAACGCTGGCAAACCGGGTCATTCGGTGCGGCATGGACTATATGGGGCCGGTATATGAGCAGCTCCGCCACCATCTGCTGGAGAGGGACATCATCCATGCGGACGAAACGCCCTGCCAGGTGTTAAAGGAGAACGGGAAAACGGCACAGTCCAAGTCTTATATGTGGCTGTATGGGTCTGGGAACGACGGGCTGCCGCCGATCCGCTTGTACGATTATCAGCCCAGCCGGGGCGGATACCATGCGGAGGAGTTCCTGAAAGGATTTTCCGGATACCTTGGGAACGACGGGCTGCCGCCGATCCGCTTGTACGATTATCAGCCCAGCCGGGGCGGATACCATGCGGAGGAGTTCCTGAAAGGATTTTCCGGATACCTTACCTGCGACGGCTTCGGCGGCTGCAATAAACTGAAAGATGTCATCCGGTGCGGCTGTCTTGCCCACATGAGGCGGTACTGGCATGACGCACTTCCTGGGGAATCGAAGAAGACCCCGGATAAGACTCCTGCAGAGATTGGCTTTGATTACTGCAGCCAGTTATTCGAACTGGAAAAAGAGTATGTGGACCTTGATGCGGAGACCCGGAAAACGAAGCGGCTGGAGACCGAGCCTCCCATATGGAAGGCTTATTGGTCATGGCTTGAAACCGTCAACCCAGTGGGAGGAAGCCGTCTTGCCAAAGCGGTGACCTATGCAAAGAACCAGAAGCCATACATGGAGAACTACCTGTTGGACGGAAGGTGCTCCATATCGAATAACATCGCAGAAAACATCGCCCGTCCCTATGCGGTAGGACGGAAAAATTTCCTGTTCCATGATACCGTAAAGGGTGCTCAGGCCAGTTCCATCATCTACAGCCTGGCGGAGACTGCAAAACTTAACAATCTGAACATCTACGCGTATCTGGAGACCGTACTGCTCTATATGCCGGACTACAAAGATGAGCCCGAAGGTATAGAAGATCTGATGCCCTGGTCAGAAATGATACAGCAGAGATGCCGGATCAAATCAAAAAGTTGAAGTTGGAACAGTTTGCTTTAACTATAGCTGGATGCTTTACAAAAAGATAGCCATTATTTTATTGAGCGCTTACCTATGACACCTTGATGAAGAGAGTATGAAAAAAAGTCTGTAAATTGAGATCTTCTATGATAAGTTAATGAGAAAGGTAGGTGGATGTCGTGACCACCTACCTTTACTATACGGATGCGGATGCTTTTGGATTCTGTCAAGATGTATTGGAAAATCCCATCAAATTATGGTACACTTCTTACAGGAAAACATCAGGAGGTGTGCCATGAAGCTAAAAACAGACGATCCCTTTGTACCTGAAGATATCAGGGCAAAGATCAATGGACTGCAGTCCCTGCTGGATCATGCAGCCGACTTATACAGTGATATCTATAGCTGGTATGACAGTGAACTGAAATCCTATGACCCGAAAGCCACCGCAGACGATGAACTGTTTGACCCTGGCACAGGGACTGTTGTGGAGGGGATCGATTACCTGTCTATCATGGAATCCCTGTCAGAGCTGCAGACAGCCAACGAATGTAAAATGCAGAGGGATTAACCTTGTGTCCCATCGGCCTGGCCTCTGGCGATGTCTTCCCGTATCAGGGCCTTGATGGCCCCTTGGACGGAAGTGTCCCTGCCATATTTGTGCTGTCTGACCCAGGCCAGGATATCTGCATCTGTCTTCATATTCAGTTTTAACTTCACCTGTACAGTATTATAGCTGTCGTACCTGTCCTGAGCATCGTATTTTGAAAATCCATACATGGAAAGCTCCTTTCCGGATAGGTGTACACCTATGCCTGTGCGCTCTTATTCCGGCAGTCTGCCTTCGTACATAATGGACAGTTCCCCATAGACCTGCCCCCAGTTGCGGATGGGCATGGTCCACCCCGGGAACACGCTCCGCTGGCGGTTGAGCTTCCGGTAGGTAGAGTTGAGGCTCTCGATCGCGTTGGTAGTATAGATCACCTTCCTGACCTCCATGGAAAACTTGAAGATGGGGGATACCACATCCCAGTTGTCATGCCAGCGTTTCATTGAGTTGGGGTACTTTGGCGTCCACTTTTCCGTCACCTTCTCCAGCGCCTCCAGCGCCTTTTCCTCGTTTGCGGCATGGTAGATGGTTTTCAGGTCCGTGGCAAATGCTTTCCGGTCCTTGTCGGAGACGTATTTCAGCGTGTTCCGTACCATATGTACGATGCAGCGCTGCTGCTCCGTCTTCGGGAATGCCGCCGTTATGGCTTCCTTAATGCCCGTGAGCCCGTCCGAGCAGAGAATGAGGATATCCTTCACACCGCGGTTCTTCAACTCGTTCAGAACGCAGAGCCAGTACTTGGAGCTTTCATTCTCCCCGATCTGTATGCTCAGGACTTCCTTTTTACCTTCCAGCGTAAGGCCGAGGATGACATAGGCGGCAAGCTTGCGGATTACCCCGTCCTCCCGCACGGAATAATGGATTGCGTCGATGTAGACCACGGGATAGACTTCCTCCAGCGGGCGGTTCTGCCAGTCTTCAATCTGCGGCAGTATCTTGTCCGTCACGTCCGAGATGAACCCTTCCGAAGCCTCAAAACCATAAATGTCCATCAAGGTATCCGAGATTTGGCGGGTTGTCATGCCTTTTGCATACATGGATATGATCTTCTGGTCAATGCCGGAAATGTCCTTCTGGCGCTTTCTTACCACCTGGGGTTCAAACGTGGACTTCCTGTCCTGGGGCACCTGGATGTCCATGCTCCCGAAGCTGCTGTTGATCCGCTTGGGCTTGTAGCCATTGCGGTAATCATCCGAATCCGACCGTTCTGACCTCCCATAGCCGAGATGCTCATCCATCTCCGCTTCCATCATCTCCTTCAGGGTGCTCCCCAGCAGGTCTTTGAGGGCTTCCTGGATATCCTCCGCAGTCTGGATGTCATACTCTTCCAGGAGCTGATGGACGATGTTCCTTTTCCCCTCCGTCATGACTACTTTGTGTACGGGCTGTTTTTCTCTTCTTGCCATAATAATAGGCCTCCTTATGATAATAGATTTTATCATAGAAGACCTAATGCTTAATAGCTATTTACAGAAAAACTTTCATACTCTCCCTAATGCTTAATAGCTATTTACAGAAAAACTTTCATACTCTCGCCTGCGGCTATATGAAAATTATTTGTTGCGGGACTGTGTTCGTCTTTGGATATAACGCTGTCTGCTCTGTGCTCAAGGGGCTGGGGGATTCTAAATCTTCCCTCTGCTTTGTGGGAATTGCAACCATCATCAATATCGTTTTGGACATTATTCTGGTGGGCCCTTTTGGAATGGGAACAGCAGGAACGGCTTACGCAACCATTACAGCGCAGGGACTTTCCTTTGCGATTTCCCTATTCTATTTGAAGCGGCACAGGATATTCTTCTCTGCGGAAAATCACAGTAAGTTTACGCTTCAATGGGATAAGCTGGCCGCCATTGTGAAGGTCGGCCTTCCTACAACAATCCAGATGGCCGTAGTCAACACCGCCTATCTGCTTGTGGCGGGTATGCTCAATCAGTTTGGTACTGCTGTATCTGCTGCCTCAAATGTGGGGCTGCAGATCAATACCTTTGCCGCTATGCCCTGCTGGGCTATTGGACAGGCCGTAACGGCGATGGCAGGCCAGTGTATGGGAGCCGGGCAAATCGGGCGCGCCCGAAAGGTGGTAAAAATCAGTTTAGTGATGAATGTTGCCGTAACGCTCGTTGCCGTAATTGGCGTACAGCTTTTTGCTGAACCGTTGATTTTGCTTTTCGGCAGCACCCCGGAAACGGTAAACAACGGCGTTTACTATCTGCGTATCTGCTGCAGCGTCAATAGTCTGATTTATGCCGCCATGTACACGCTGGATTCCTTTGCTATTGGCGTAGGTGCGGCAAATGTCGCTATGATTAACGCTTTACTGGACGCGGTTATCGTGCGTCTGCCTGTAAGCTGGCTCTTGGCTTTTGCGCTCTATATGGGGTTCCCCGGCATTTATTATGGACAGGCGATTTCACCAGTACTTCCTGCGATTGTGGGGTTACTTTATTTCGTGAGCAAAAAGTGGGAACACAAAACACTCATTCAAACAGACCACAAGGGGAGAAGTCTT
>SFGY01000140.1 GCA_004556455.1 Clostridiales bacterium
GGCCTGGTTTTTATGCGCTTTTTCTCTTGGTCGGGTAATCCCCGCCTTCTTTCTCTCTTCGCCCTTTTGTTTTAGGACTTGTTTTGCTCATCCCTATAAACAATATTCAGGTAATATATTTTGATGGTATCACGAAAAGCAGGAATTTTCAAGGATAACTGGGGAACTACAGGAGATCAATGTTGGGATGGGATGCTGTTTATATCGGAGGACTTGCAGTCTTCAGCGGACTATAGCTGGCGAGACAGCTCTGGCAGTTCAATGGGTGGGCATGAATGGATTATAGGAATATATTCGGTTTGTTCCCACTGCAAATTTTTTTAGGAATTGTGCTATATAAACATTTTGCAAAACATTTTAAAACGTTTTGCAACGAATCCTCCAAAGGAGATTAACATTATGGATATGTACTTTTCTTCATGAACGCATTTAAGCTATTCCTGTCCCTCAAAGCGAAAAAGCATTAAAAGCCCATTGACGAACAAGCGTTCTATATGCTATACTATATCTGACTCTCATAGCAGAGTCCACAATTGAATATCTGAAATGAAACACAGGCAGCCGCCGAAAGAGATTGCGGCTGCGCCGCTCCTGTTGCTGAGTCTGCCAGCGGAGCGGAAAAAGCAGACATTGAAGGTTTCTGAAAAGCAGAGCCGGTGCATAGTTTCATCAAAGATATGGCGAGAGATCATCTCCCGCTGATTTGATGTGCTGTGTACCGGCTCTTTTTATCGTTATAGCCGCCGTTCACAAAAAGTTTACAAAAATTCTTTCGTGCAAACGGCAAAAAAGTTCCCAGTTGATTATTGAGGGGGTTAATAAATGAGCCTTCTCGCTGCCTACCAATTGAGGGGCAAATTGAAAACTGAATGACCGTCCGAATGGGATATGACACCTCTCCGGCAGGGAGTGAGCGAGGCGACGCTGCGGTGAAACTCCGGGGCAGGGATAGAAAAACGACATTCGGAGAAAACGGCAAACAATCCGCAAATTTTTCAAGAAACAGTTCCGTTTTACACCCGTGATTTCTCCTATTTGTGGGGAAAGCTACTTTACGGTCAAGACCGCGGATTTTCGCAGAGTTCCTTTTGCAGAAACGCTGGACGGCCTCCGCATCGTCTGCGGCGTTTCTATTAGAAAATCCGTGAATTCTGCCGGTCTTGAACGGGGCTTTTTCCGGCAAAAACAGGCCTTTTACAAATGCGATCCGAAATGAGGTGAAATTCAAAATGATTACAGGAATCAAGAAGAAAAACAAGCTGACCGAGATATGGTTCGACGAAACCGGCAGCGCAGTCAACATCCGTACTTACAACACCGACCTGAAAAATCGATTGGCGGCCTATGCGGTAAAATATCCCGCCCACTGCCGCCTGACGGACGATGACGAGTGCGGCTGCCTGACCTTCGAGATAGACCGCCGACGATTCTCCGTCCGGCTGACCGCCCCCTATTCCGAGGACAGGCGCAGGAAGGCAAAGGAAACGATGACTGCCGTTAACCAGCAAAGACAGAAGGACAGTTTCAAGAAGCCGCTATGACCGCAGAGATGCCGTCCACAGGAATAACGAGCATCGGATTGTGGGCCCCACAATCCGGATCCGCAGCCTTGCGGCATGCGGACTTCACTCAGGGGCACGCCCCTGAATACCCCTACTAAAGAATGGAGATGACAAAATGAAAGAAGAAAAAGTACGTATCAGAGTACGCCTGACCGAAGAAGAAAAAGAGAAATTAGAACGAAATAGCGCCCTGTGTGGACTGACCCAAAGTGAATATGTCCGCCAGCTTTGCCGGGGTATTCACCCGAAGCCAAAACCGCCGGATGTATTCTGGGAGCTGATGGAGGAGTTATACGAGGCTCATTCCGACCTGAAAGAATGTGCCAAGTACGAGCCGTCTGCCCTGAACCTCTGTGCCGAGATTGAGCAACTGGTGCTGGATAGGGATGAGCAAAACAAGTCCTAAAACAAAAGGGCGAAGAGAGAAAGAAGGCGGGGATTACCCGACCAAGAGAAAAAGCGCATAAAAACCAGGCCCG
>SFGY01000022.1 GCA_004556455.1 Clostridiales bacterium
CTCATGACCTGGAGCTGGTATTTGATGTCCAGATGATTGGTCGGCTCGTCTAAAATCAGGATTGGGGTATCCTGAGCAAGTGCGCGGGCCAGAAGCACGCGCTGCTTTTCACCTCCCGACAGAGTGGAAAACATACGTTCGCGATAGTCGAGAAGATCCACCAGCCTGAGGGCTTTTTCGACCCATTCATAGTCCAGGGCGGAATCACTTTCCAAAGCATTCTTATAGGGATAACGGCCCATCAGCACCATTTTTTCTACGCTGAAGTCAAAGGGTAAGTCACTGTCCTGCGCGAGGACGGCAAGCGCTTTTGCCGAGTCACGAACCGACATGCCCCAAAGCTCGCGGCCTCCCAGAAGGATTTGGCCGGAGTCCGGCTGGAGAACCCTGTAGATACACTTCAAGAGTGTACTTTTACCTGAGCCATTGGGACCGATGAGTCCGGTAAAGCAGCCCTCCCGCGCCTGGAGGCTGACGCTGTTGAGAATCTGCTTATTGCCCAGACGGATCGACAGATTGTTTACTTGAATATCCATTAGTCCACTCCGAAGCTGTAGCTTGACTTAGCCATCAAAATGATGAAAAGCGGCGCACCGATCAGTGAAGTCAGTATGCCGATGGGCAGTTCTGTACGCGGAATAATCACCCGACAGAGGACATCGGCCCAGAGAAGAAAGAGCGAACCCAGTAAGGACGTCAAGGGCAGGAGATGCTTGTGCTCATTGCCGAATAAGAGGCGCACCATATGCGGGATCACCAGCCCGACAAAGCCCAGAATGCCCGCACTATATACGGCAAAGCCAACCAGCAGTGACGCCACGAGCAGATACATCGTTCGCCGGTTCTTCAGCGACATGCCCAGGGTCATTGCCGCCTCGTCTCCCAGGAGCATTAAATTTAACGCCCGGTACTGGCTCCAGAAAAAGAGCAAGCCGATTAATGCCACAGGGAGGATCATAAGATTATTTTCCCAGGTCGCAGCCGCCAGACTGCCGAGCATCCAGCGCATCACCGATTCAACAGCGCCACTCGATGTATTGATCACATAAAGCAGAAAGCTGCTCACTGCTGAACAAATAGCAGAAACCGCCGTACCCGCCAGGACCAGCTTAACTGAGTTTGCTTTGCCGCCCAGATTGGCCAGAGCCACCACGGAAAGCGAGATGACAAAAGCTCCGATAAAGGCCATGCTGCCCACGGCGGCGCTGCCAAAGACTGTACCCAGGCCAAAAACAATCGCCAGGATCGCTCCCAGACAGGCGCCGGAAGAAATGCCCAGAACATAAGGATCTGCCATCGGATTGCGCACCACGGCCTGCATGACCGCGCCGCTGACCGAGAGACAGGAGCCGACCCCAATGGCCAGTACCAGACGAGGCAGACGAACAAACCAGACGATATCGCTAAGGGAACCCTGTCCATAGCGCGCTGCATCCCCCAAACCCTTACCAGCGCCTAAAATGCTTTCCGTTAGGTGATACCAGATCACGCGGTAGATTTCTCCGGGCGGGATGGGAGCTGAACCCAATGTCACAGCGGCCGGCAGAGAAAGCAGGAGCAGCGTCAGCAGGATGAGCATGGCAAAATAAGGGGGCGCGGTTTTCCGCGCCCCTGCAGATAAAGGGTTTTTCAACTTACTTTTCTTCATAAAGTTCCGGGTAAAGATTCTTCGAGAAAGCAAGAATGCCATCCAGGGTGTGCAGACCGCTGCAATAAATACCGGTCAGATTCACCGCAAAGACCTGATTGTTTTTCACCGCCTGGAGCGAAGCAAATTTCGGATTTTCTGTGATGATCTTGCTCAGATCTTCACCTTTGATCTCTTTGCCATCCAGTTCATAGCCGTCATACCAGACCATAAATATAGCTTCAGGGTTAGCCAGAATCAGATCTTCTGCGCTGATGTTCCCGCGGTATGCCCCTTTGCCAACCACCAGGTTTGAGCCACCATTGATGGCGATGTTGCCTCCCAGCGTCTGCTCAGAATAAACGCGGTAGGTTCCGCCTTCATCCTCCAGCACAGCCACGGTTTTGCGCTCTTTGTCCTTCAAATACTCGTTGATTTTTTCTTTTTCTTCGAGAATTTCATCGACCAGCTCACGGGCCTTTTCCTGCACATCGAAGATCTTGCCAATGGTCAGAATGTCGACACATTCATGATAGATGGATTGAGGGACTCTGCCGCGGCAGGCGCTGTTCAAGGACATGTACGTCCCAATGCCGCGCTTATGGTAAAAGTCCACATCCCCGATATACTTTTCATCAAAGGTGGAATACCAGCCCAGGATAAAATCGGGTTCGAGCTGCAACACATCTTCACGTGTGGGACGACGATCAAAGTAATTCAGCTTAGCAAAGGCCTTTTCATACTTTTCATCGATCTTATCGTCCATCCCGCAGGCTCCGACGATACGATCTTCAAGGCCAAGAGCCAACATCACTTCAATGTTATTCTGATTCTGCACCCAAACCTTTTCCGGCACCTTTTTGACCTCAAACTCCACCCTTTCCTTCGCCGCATTGAAGGTGTTCAGGGTAAAGGGGTAGCTGGTTTTTTCCGGCTTTGCATCCAGAATCTTCTGGTATTCCTCTTCCAGAGGATACTGTTCCTCCGTGGATTCCGGGGTTGTCGGATGATCCTTAATCTCTTCCTGAGTGAGCGGAACAAATTTACTTTCCTCGGGCTTGGCCTGAACTAAAACAGGAAGGCCACTCAAGAAACTAAAGAGTAAGAGAAAAACCAGAGCTTTGCATACGCGTTTTCGAGCGAACATAAAAACCTCTCTTTCCTTCCGCCAGAAGTCGAAGTCCAGAGAGCATGAAAAAACTTGCTTGAAAAATCTGCTTTCTTTGCTTTGCAACGGCAACAGACAAGTTGTCAACGATAACAGACAAGCTGTAGCAAAGCAGGCAGATCCTATCGGCTTTTATCTCAGCACCCGGCAGGTCCCTTTCTGCGGAAGTTTCCTGACCTGTAAGTTAAGCAGGTTTCCTGGCTGAGGCCGTAACGCTCGTCGCTCCTTCTCACCTTGCGGCAATGGAATCTGCGCTTCGCTGGCCATGACAGTGACCGGATCGCCCGGGAATTACACCCGGTTCCCTATTATCCCCGAGATGTCACTTGATAAACTCAAGAATTCATCTCCGAGGGCACTTAACTTCAATTGAAGCTGATTCTACCGGGGCTGAGGAGAAACGTCAACGCCGGGTAGAGACGTGAACATTTTGGGAAAACATAAACGGGTCTGTTTAGCGGCTTTTATGAGCTTTCCGGGCCGCTTTGTCGACTTCAATGAGTTTATCTACCCGCTCACGGTCGGCTTTCTTCTGGACAAGATTCTCTTCCCAGAGCTCATTCGCCCGGTCTGTCCACTGATCGGCATAGGGCCTGGTTTTTTCATACAAATCTTCGACAGGCTCGGGTGCTTCCAGGTCAGTGGAACGGGCAGCGGTTTCATGAACCATCTTCACGATGTTTTCCGGGTTCTCCAGCATCGGGCATGGGCGGAAATGGTTGTCGTTAAAGGGCTGATTGTCGTGGTAAGCCATGAAGATGGGCGACTGCAAGACTTCGATCAGACTTTTCTCCCGGATATTGGCATTGGAGTAGTGAATGAAAACGCAAGGCTCACAGTCTCCGTTGGCGTTGATATGGAAATACTCTTTGCCTCCGGCGATGCAGCCGTTGACAAACTCACCGTCATTTTGGAAGTCCATCAGGAAGCTCTTCTTATGGCCGCGAATGGATCTCAGCTGATTGATGACATATTCACGCTGTTCAGCTGTCGGCAGTAATTCCGGCGGAGCATCCTTGCCGACTGGCATGTAGTGGAAGAACCAGACAAAACGTGAGCCGGCATCGATCAGACTGTCGATAAATTCTTCCGAAGTGATGGATTTATAGTTAGCACTGGTATAGCAGCAGGAATTACCAAAAGCCAGGCGTTTGTTTTTCATGATCTGCATGGCTTTTTGCACCCGCTGATAAACGCCTTCACCGCGGCGGGAGTCTGTCGCTTCTTCAAAGCCTTCGATTGAAATAGCTGGCACGAAGTTCTTCACTTTCAGCATCTTGTCGGCAAACTCCTCATCAATCAAAGTGCCGTTGGTGAAAGCCAGAAATTCGCAGTCACTGTGCTTTTCACAGAGTTTGAAAATATCGTCTTTGCGGACGGTCGGTTCGCCGCCGGTAAAGATATAAAAATGAACGCCTAACTCTTTCCCCTGCTCGATAATGCTGTCCAGCTCTTCATAACTGAGGTTGAGTTTGTGACCATAATCAGCGGCCCAGCAACCGGTACAACGCAGGTTGCAGGCAGAAGTCGGATCCAGCAAAATGGCCCAGGGAATGTTGCAGTGGTATTTTTCCTGCGCTTCCTTACGGAGCTTGTTCCCCAGAAGACTGGCATTGAAGAAAAAGTTGACAAAGAATGTGACGAGGATATCCGCATCAGTATTTTTTAACAGCTCCATCACAAACTCATGCATGGGACTGTCCTTGTCTTCCAGAACATGGCGAACCCACCAGCGCTGACGTTCGAAGGTGTCTGGCTTATCGCCGAAATGGGCGTCTACCTTATCCATAATTTGAAGGGTTCTATTTTCAGGATCTTTTAACATCCAATATAAGAGACTGATAAAGCCCTTTTTCATGACTTGTTCTTTAATATTCATCCGAAAACCTCCTAATACTCTTGTCAACCTGACGGTGGAATGAGCACCGGACTTCATAAGCAGTTCGGATTCTGCCTATCATCTAAGCACTGTAAATATTTTAAAAAGCAGAAAAATGGGAGGCTATATACAAAGCCTATTTAATGTCGTCTTTTCATACAGAGATAACGGCTTGTATAAACATGCTGTTCAAAAGTCTGTTCAACAAAGTTGAGAGTAAAGTGGAAGTTAGAGGTGAACAGCATTGCCTGAAAAGACGATGACGCGGGTGGAGTTTCCTCCATTTAAAAATAGAGATGGTTTCAATCGCGTGTTGCAGGACGCACTCGAAAGATCATGGATGATAAAACATAGATTATGCCACTAACCATTGGGTGACGCATTCTTGTATCTTGTCGTTCCAGTCATTTTCATCGACTGCGATTTCCTCTTGGCGCATAACTTCATCAAGAAACTGCCGGATATTACACGGGGTCGGGTGGTTACGATAATTATAGGAATTTTCCACAAGTCGCATGAATTGGCCTAATTCAAGAGGGATGATTTTTGTTTTTCCACCATAGTATGAAATGCCAATTTTGTTTAATGCAAAGAAATGGGCTAAACTCGCATTGTTGATTGACGGTGCAATAAACAAGCAATAAGTCTCTTTTCCCGTTCGTTTTTTCATCTGTCCAAAATGGCGTGCTACAGGTTCGCCTTCGCTTTCATATTGCCGCTGCCCTTGTTGCATAGTTACTTCTACAGACAAAACAAAGTCGTCATAATCACATTCAATATCAGGCATATTTCCAGATGCAGTAGAAAGCGGTTGCCCCATATCATCAAATTTGAAATTGCCTTTTATCTTACCGCCATCAAGCATAGTCATAGCCCGCCATGTGTTATATTCCAACATTAACGGTGCGTCATAGTAGCCGTCAGATATGATTTCATTATAGGTGTCTATAATTTCCGAATACAGGGCATAAGATTTTATTTCGTTTACTTGTGCCTTGATAACGGCCTCTTTGCGTTCCGCCACAATAGCGTCACGCATATCTTTTAATTCTTCAATATCCTTGCCTGCAAGTTGCCGTTGCGTATAATCACTAATGCGCATAAGATGGTCAGTAACATTAGCGATATTATCAACGTACAAAACAGGGATTGTAGCGTCAAAGAGATAGGCCTTATATCTTTCGGTATCATCAACAAAAACAGGTCGTCTGTCTATGTTTTCAAGGATAAAGTCAACCTCTTTCAGCTTGTCAGGATAGAAAGAAATTGAGCGGTTCCTATGGGAAATTGAAACAAGCCCCGTATAACGCAAATAACGAAAACAAGCGTCTGTATAGTCCCTTGTATTACTTTTCTTTGTAGTCAGAAACTTTTTCAAACTCTTGTCTGTTGTTTCCCTTGTCTTTGTTTTGCCTGCGTCTATATCCTCGGAATATGTCTGCATAAGTGCGTCAGTCCATTTTTCTTCAACGAATTTTTTGTACTGCCCTTTGTGTGCTTCTTTCTCTGCTCTGAAATTAAGAATTGCATTCTTTACCGTGTCATACTGCCTGTAGTCTGTCAGCATAAGGGCATAAATTTTTAATTCGTCAAAAGAAAGGCTTTCTAAATCACGAATAAGCCGCATGATTTCCAAATACGGCTTGATAAAGAAAGTTCCCTTAATATTATTGGTTTCGACATGGTAAGGGGACGGAAATTGAAATTTCAATAATTGTCGCAAGAAAACCTCTTGCGACCTGTGTCCATATATCAACGCTTTACCCGCGTCAGTCAATTCTATGCGTGGGGACAAGTCAACAAAACCTAATGCCTTTGGCGCTCTGTTTATCCTGTCCCTTGCACTAAAATCTTTGTTATTTAAAGATCCGCATCCCTCAAAAAAACCGCTTTGTGCCAAAAGGTCGATAAACTCAATCTGTGATGGCTTGTTCCACTTGCGCCCGCTAAAATGTTCGCTCAATAGCTGGATTTCAGGTATCATTTTTGACGGTGTGCGGGGTGACGTTGTAAAGAAAAGAGCTTTATTCTTCAAGTATGCCATAACTCCGCACTCCTAACTTAATAATTCTTGACTATGATGTGCATTTTATCGTTATTGAAACGGTTTCTGATATTTACGGCATAATTCTTGTAATATTCGTCAAAAACATAGTCGCCGTACAATTTCATTGTCAAGGGTGTTTTCCCTATAACCATAAGAGCACGACAAGGCAGATTCTTAAAATCTGCCGCTAAACGCCTGTGTTCTGCTTCATCAAAACCATTCATCATGTCTATATTTCCATAGTCGTTGAAAACGCAATCATACGGCGGATCAAGAAAAATAAAATCATCTTCTCCCGCCATATCAAATACCTGCCGATAGTCAAGATTATAAAGTTCAGCCCCTTGTAGCAGTTGGCTGTGCTGCTCTGTAACTAACTGTGTATTCAAGTTTGGGTAACGGCCAAACGGTACGTTATATTCTCCATTGCTGTTATACCTAATCATCCCCGAATACGCTGTTTTGTTTATAAAAAAATATATAACTCCATCCAGATAACTACCGTCAGGGTGGTTGAAGTTTTCCCGCATTTTATAGTATAAATCTTCATTTGCATTGGGAACACGTTCATCCGGGGTCAGCGCTTTAAGCTTCTTGAATGCGGCTTGATTGGCTTCATACTTTCGCTGTAGTTCATCAAGCTGGGCACGCATTTCCGGGTAACTGTCGCGTAATTGACGATAGAACAACATAAGCCGGCCGTTGACATCGTTAATGATAGCGTTTTCCGGCTCAAGATAAAAATAAACAGCACCTCCGCCGAAAAACGGCTCAATATAGCGGTCAAAATCATCGGGGATGCATTGGAGAAAGCGGGGGATTTCCCGCGATTTCCCGCCCCTGTATTTTAACACTGGATTCATTCGCGGCTCACCTCTCTTTCCTTGACTTTATATAGAATCTCTGAAATAATAACATATTTAGTGTTGAAATAGTAGTTTTTAGAAGCTCAATTTCTTTCATCCATCCAGTCATTCTGTCTTACAGTACAGCGTCAAGCCACGTTTATCTGACTATACTGCGAAAAGCCTCTCCGTAAGCGAGAATCAGAAATAGCAGGTCAAAAAGAATTTTGAGGAAAGTCAGGTATGGAACAGCGCCATGTTTGGATACCGAACCGACGGAGCTTTTTAAGTCATAAAAAACGATACGGTAACTGATAAATTGTATCAATTACCGTATCTGCTTTGGTTGCGGAGGCAGGATTCGAACCTGCGACCTTCGGGTTATGAGCCCGACAAGCTACCAGCTGCTCCACTCCGCGATATTTGATTTGACATTCGCCCCGCCTGGCGGATTCTTGCCACGGCTTACGGCTCTATCTTCGAGTCCATCATAGGATAAAACTGGTGCTCGTGGCCGGACTCGAACCGGCACGAATTTTACTTCGACGGATTTTAAGTCCGTTGCGTCTGCCGATTCCGCCACACGAGCAAGAGGGCTTTCTCGAATGCTGAATGATTGTATCACAGGATAGGTGGGGTAGTCAAATTTGACTTAATATTGGCCTTTGCTCTATAAGCCCAGTTAAAGTTGTCCGCTTCTCCCCGCCACGTTTGTCCTCTTTGCCTGGCCTGCTTCTTCACTTAGCCTAACGGAAAATGAGCCTGGCAGAAAAGCCGCCTTTTCATATTATATTTAACTTATTATTCGACTCAATTTTTAATTAACTAAATTTTATATTCAAATCAATTCCCGACAAACGATAATGGAAAGAAACGCCGTGTGTTAGAATAAAAACATTGCTTTTCAGAGGCACAAAGAAATATGCAAAGAAAAATTTATAGGAAGCTTTGAGAGGGAGGGTTGCATATGAGTCATTTGGCAGAAGAACCTTCAGCAAGCCGTCGATCGTCGGAATGTGAAGCACCTGGTGATGTTTCAGCAAGCAGCAGGACCGCTATGGGCCGTCGTGCTGCCAATCTTCCCTCTTCGGCAGAAAGTCGACCAACATCAGCTTTTGCTGCGGCAAGTCGATGGACTTCTGGTGATTATCCCTCAGCAAGGCCTGCAACAGACCGGCAAGACAGGGCACAGGGAGACATCCGCGCTGTGAAAAAAGCCTTGCGCGCAAAAATAAAAAAAGAGCGTGCCGCTCTGGGCCAGGAGTACCGTCAGGAAGCTTCTTTAAGGATCATTGAGCGTCTGAAGACCGAGGAAGCTTTTCAACAGGCGCAGATCATTTTTGCTTTTATGCCCATGGCCGAAGAGGTACAGATTCAGGCTCTGTTCAGCGATGCCGCCGCAGCTGGTAAGCGTTTTGCCTTTCCCGTCACCTTTGAGGCGGGCCATATGGAAGCCTTCTGTCCCCGTGATCTGTCACGGTTGAAGACCGATCGCTATGGTATTTTAGCCCCGGACCCAGATACGGATCTGCTTATTGACCCGGCCGATATTGATCTTGTTCTCTCCCCCCTGCTCGGCTTTGATCGATCCGGCCACCGGCTGGGCTATGGCGGAGGCTTTTACGATCGATATTTAAAGCGTCTCAAAGCGGGAACCCCGGTTATCGGCCTTGCCTATGCCGTTCAGGAGCAGGAGGAAATTCCCTGCGGGCGCTACGATATGCCCATCGACAGCATCGTGACGGAAAAAGAAAAGCTAAACTTCAGGCCAGGAGATTAGTTTTTTATGACGTCATGTCAACATGACTAAAGGCAAACTGTGATGCAAGCAGTGATATGGGTTGCATCGAAACAAGCAGTAAAATCAAATGCCCTGATAGGCTAAATACCGAAAAATGGCTTAAGGAGAGCACATTGAAGACTTTTTTCAGGCAATTCAAATGGTTCTTTGAACACTATAAAAAGCTCTACGCCATCGGCGTCGTCTTTTTGCTCATTAACTATGGCTTGAACATGCTGCCTCCACGCATGGTGGGGCGCGTCAGCGATGCTATTTTAGCCGGTCAGATGAGCCTGCCGCAGCTCTGGCGAACGATTGCCCTGATGCTTTTGATTATTCTCATCAATTATCTGGCCTGTTACATCTGGGGCTATGTGATCTACCGTGCCTCAGATGATGCCGCTCTGATCTCGCACCGCGAGATTTTCGCTCGCCTGCTTAAACAATCACCGCTGTTTTACGCGGCCAACAGTACGGGCAGTATCATGGGCAAAGCCACCAACGATGTCTCGAGCGTAGGGGAGTTTCTCTCCTTCGGCATGATGGCCATTTTTGATTCAACCGTTTGGCCTTTGGCCCTGCTCTTCTTTATGCTCGCCATTTCCTGGAAACTCACCCTCGGTTCATTTCTTCCTCTGCCCCTGCTGATTTTCTTTTCACGCCGCATCGGTACGAAACTTTATACTTGCTACGATGAGGCACAGGCGGCCTTTGACGAGATGAATGAATCCGTGCTGGAAGGTATCGCAGGGATCCGCGTCGTGCGCGCCTACAATCTGGAGGAGAGCGAAAAGGAGCGTTTCCACAGTCGTGCCGATCAGCTCTTTAGAAAAAATATGCGTGCGGTGCGCTATTCTCAGATGTACATGCCGATATCCCGTCTGGTCCCGGCGATTTCACTGGTCATTGCCCTCGCTCTGGGAATCAGTGAAATTCAGGCGGGACATCTGACGACAGGAGGGCTGATCACCTTTACCTTTTACCTCAATATGCTGATCTGGCCGATGATGGCCATCGGTGAGTCCATTAACACCGGGGAGATGGGCTCTGCCTCCATGCAAAGGATCCAGGAACTCATGGACCAGCCCCTTGCCGTCACGGACTCGCCCACAGCCATGGCCATGCCGGATGGCGCGTCCATCAAAGTAAGCGACCTTCATTTTTCTTACGGCAGCAAAACGAAAAACCCCGCCCTGGAAGACATCCATTTTGAACTTGGCGCAGGACAATCCTTAGGTCTGGTCGGCCCGGTCGGCTCTGGGAAAACCACTCTGCTGCGGCAATTCCTGCACTTTTATCCGCTCCCCGAAGGACAAATTGAGTTCGGAGGCCGCGATCTCGCGCGCATCAGGCGGGCTGAGCTCCATCACGCGATCACCTATGTGCCGCAGAATAGTTTTCTCTTTTCACGCAGCATCCGCGACAATATTCTGCTCGGCGCAAGCGACGAAGATCTCGCTTCCGGCCGGGCGGAAACCCGGCTTCAGGAAGTCCTTGACATAGCTGATCTGCGTAAGGATCTGCCCCAGCTTCCTCAGGGTCTGGACAGCCAGGCCGGAGAAAAGGGCATCGCACTCTCCGGGGGACAGAAGCAGCGTATCTGTATCGCCCGTGCCCTCATGAAGGAAGATTCTCCCCTGCTCATCCTGGACGATTGTCTCTCTGCTGTCGATGCCATGACCGAAAAGCACATTCTGGATGCCCTTAAGTGCGAGCGTCAGGGTAAATCCACCTTGATTGCCGCCCACCGTCTTTCCGCTGTGCGCTCAGCCGATTTAATCCTGGTTTTGCAGGAGGGACGTATTGTTGACCGCGGCACCCATGCTGAACTCCTGGCTCATGGCAGCTGGTATGCCGAACAATACAAGCAGCAGGAACTTGCAGAGGGAGGAAAAAAGAATGAGTGAAAACAAAAAAAAGCGACCTCCCATCGATGCAGCCTTCCGCCGTAAAAAACTCATGGGCTATTGCTGGAAAGCGCGTGGCAGCTTTCTCCCCGGCCTTTTTTTCGAAGGAGCCAGCGTCGCCCTGGATTTGTTTGCGCCCTTTCTGGTCGCTGAAATTCTCAATAAACAAATCCAGGAACTCCATGCGCTCAGCGAGACGGGGCGCTTATTCCGACTGCTCGCCATCTACCTGCTGGCCATGCTTTTTTCCTCCATTTTTCGCTATGCCTCCGGGATTTTTCTGCAGCGCAGTGCCAACGGCATCGCCCGGATGATTCAGCTGGATGTCTTCAGCCACCTGCAGAAGCTGCCGATTGCTTACTTCGACAGTCTCCCTGCAGGCAAAGTTGTCTCGCGGGTGACCAATGACAGCAATGCCGTCAAACTCCTCTTTTCCGCCGTCTTAGTGCGTCTCATATCCGCAGCCATCTATGGCATCGGTATCTATCTCACGCTCTCTCAGCTCGATCTGAGGCTTTTTCTTCTTGCTCTCCTGCCTCTGCCCTTACTCTGGCTGATCTTCCGTGATTTTCAGAAAAAATCCGCCAAATGGAACTATGCGGCCCGGCGCAGCCTTTCCGAACTCAATGGACAGCTGAACGAGAATATCCAGGGCATGGAGGTCATTCAGAGCCTCGGCCGTGAAGAGCGCATCGCCTCAGATTTTGAAAAGATTAATCAGGAAAACTACAAAATCAATCTCAAGTTGACGAAGCTTTGGGCCTATAGCGCCTTTAACATGACCTCCGCTTTTGAATATCTGACCATGGCGGCCATTCTCGCCTACTTTGGCTATGGCAGTATCAGCGGCGCCTATATCGTGCCCATCGGCAGCCTGTATTTGTTCGTCAACTATATGTCGCGCTTCTTTAATCAGGTCAATCAGGCCATGCAGCGTGTCGGCGACCTGGAGCGTGCCAGAGGCGCCGCCGATCATATTTTTGAATTGCTGCGCGAGACGCCGGGGGAGGAAACGAGTGGCGAACTGGAGCCGGTTCAGGGTGAAATTGATTTCGAGAATATTCACTTCGCCTACATTGAGGACGAAACCGTCCTCAATGGCGTAAGCTTCCACATTCCTGCCGGTGACAGCGCGGCCTTCGTAGGTCATACCGGATCGGGCAAAAGCACGATTATGAATTTGCTCATGGGTTTTTACCGGCCGGAAAGCGGACAGATCCGCCTTGATGGCAAAGCGCTGGAGGACTATCCCCTTCTCAGCCTGCGTCGCCAGATGGCCATTGTTTTACAGGATCCCTATCTTTTCAGCGGCACCCTCTACAGCAATATTGCTCTCGGACGTGAAGACATCAGCCTTGAAGACGCCGAGGAAGCGCTGAGAGAGGTCGGTGGCGCGCCTCTAATCGCCCGCCTCAAAGACGGCCTTCTGAGTGAAGTCCGTGAACATGGCAATGGCTACTCGACCGGTGAACGCCAGCTGATCTCCTTCGCCCGTGCGCTGGCTCAGAATCCGCGCATCCTTGTTCTGGATGAAGCCACCGCCAATATCGACTCGGAAACAGAAGCGCTGATTCAGAAGGGCATCACTCGCCTGGGACAGGACCGCACGATGCTGCTCATCGCCCACCGACTGTCCACCATCCAGCACGCCTCCAGGATTTATGTCCTCGACCACGGTCAGATCGTCGAAGCAGGTTCACACGACGAGCTCATGGCTCTCGACAGAATCTATGCGCAGATGGTACGCGAGCAATCCCGCAGCTTAAAAGAACAGCCGGCCTGATTTGGCCGGCTTGCTTCTGTGTCTGTGTTGCCCTGCAGTGAGGCCAGCTCAGCTGTTTTTCATAATCACGGTTTCAACCAGCTGGGAAACATCCTCGGCATAGTCGCAGGAGGCTTCCATGCGGCGGAAAATCTCGGTCCAGGCCAGCACTTTGATCGGATCTTTTTCTTCCATAAAAAGGCGATGTATCGCGGAGAAATAAACGCTGTCCGCTTCCTCTTCCAGGCGGTTGACCTCAACGATCAGTTTCTTCAGATTTTTCGACTTCTTAAAGTGGCGGAATTCGTGAATCAGCTCGCTGAGCGTCTGGTTTTGTTTCAAAATGATACTGCTGAAGGCTGCAGCCTCCTCACGCAGCTCCCGGATGTTAAAAATATGAAAGCGCACGACGACGTCTTCAAGAGCATCCACGACGTCATCAATTTCGTCGCCCAGTGCGGCAATGTCTTCGCGCTCAATCGGGGGAATAAATTCTTTGGAGAGTTTCTCACTCAGTTGATGGTGGGCATAATCGGCTTTATGTTCGATATCATGCATCTGAGCAGAGAGCTCTTCCAGTTTCTCAGGATCAAAATGGCGCACAATCTCGTCGAGCTTTGTGGCCGCTTCCAGGCAGTAATCCCCGGCTTCTGCGAGCATGGCGAAATAGTCGTTTTTCTTCTTGTTTTTTTTGAATATGGACTTCATTTCTTTTTTTGCTGATTTCTGTTCTTTTTCCATGTCTGCCTTTTCTTTTTTGCTGATCTTCTCGTCCTTCAGCTTGTTCTCCGGACTTTGAGCCTCCCGTACACCGCTATCCTTTTCTTTATGATTTGTCATCGTTTCCCCCTCGGTTCAACGCGCTTCCGCTTCATTTATTCCTTACAATTTAAAAGATGGCCAGAAAACATTTGGCCATGATGTAGCCTATGAGCCCACAGCCCGGAAAAGTCAGAATCCAGGCAAGACTCATGTCACGAACGACCAGCCAGTTGACATTGGAGATGCGTTTAGCCGCGCCCACGCCCATAATGGCCGTCGTTTTGGTGTGCGTCGTGCTGACCGGAAGACCGAAAACAGAGGCGACCAGCAAACTCAGGCCCCCTGCCAGATCCGCCGAAAAGCCTTCGTAGGTCTGCATCTTGACCATATCCATACCCACAGATTTAATAATCCTCGCACCGCCGATAGACGTGCCAAGACCCATGACGATGGAACATAGCAACATAAGCCATAAAGGGATTGCATACTCCGTGACGATCTCTGTACCTCCGGCCGAAAGTGTAAGACCCAGCATAAAGACGCCAATAAACTTCTGCCCATCCTGAGCGCCATGCATAAAAGCAGTACCAGCCGCAGCCAACACCTGTAATTTTGCAAAAACAGATTCCGCCCGGCGGCGGTTCAGTCTGTGAAAGAATAACTTGATGCTGGCACAGACGACATAGCCCAGGAAAAAGCCCAGAACAGAAGAGAGAATCAGGCCATAGATGACTTTTGCCCACTCACTGGGGTTAATCCCTTCAAGACTGCCATGCAAAGCAATCGCCGCCCCCGAAAGGCCGGCGATTAAAGCATGTGATTCACTTGTGGGAATACCCAGAACAGATGCGGCGCTGGCCCAGACCACAATCGCCACCATAGCCGCGCAGAGGGCAAGCAGGCTTTCCTCTTGCGACCCGCCAAAATCGACCATGCTCATGATAGTGACAGCAACTTTACGGTTGATACTCGTCATGGCCACGACACCGAGGAAATTCATCAACGAAGCCATGAGTACGGCTGATCTGATGCCGATACTCCGCGTCGAAACCGCAGTTGCGATCGCATTTGGTGCGTCGGTCCAACCGTTCACCAGTATGACGCCCAAAGTGAGAAGCGTGGTCAGGGCGAGGGGAAAACTCGCCAGTACAGAACTCAAAAAGTCTGTAAATGAGATCGCCATCGTCAACCTCCGCGGCTCCCCATTTCGCAAAACTAGGCGAAAGCATCAGGAGCTATCCAACTAAATCTAACATAATTTACTTAGGACTTACAAGGAGATAATCAGACAGAAATTTTTCCGGAATGCCTTTTCTTCCTGCCAGATAGAATAATGTGCAAGGCACGATGAACCTAGCTTTTTCGGCCCTCTCCGAGGAACGTTGAGCCGCGCAAAGCTTCTCGCCAGCTGCTCTCCGAAACCCGCTGAGTTGCAGCGGGAAGATTGCCGCGCATGGCATCAAAAAGGCTTTTATCCCCCATGGAAACATTGACAGATGAGATAAACTGCTCGTTGGAACGCGTCTGCAGGAGAAGTTTGATGATCGTTTCTGTGACCGCACTGGTTTCCAATTGACCAAAAGCCTTGCGAATGGCCCAGACCGCATCCAATTCTTTGCGATTGAGCAGCAGTTCTTCACGACGGGTCCCGGAGCGGTTGATATCAATGGCCGGAAAGATGCGTTTTTCTGAGAGTTTGCGATCCAGATAAACTTCCATGTTGCCCGTCCCCTTAAACTCTTCAAAAATCACTTCATCCATACGGGAACCTGTGTCGATCAGCGCTGTAGCAATCACAGTGAGACTGCCGCCACCTTCGATGTTACGAGCCGCTCCGAAAAAGCGTTTAGGACCATAGAGCGCTCCTGGATCGAGGCCCCCGGAGAGGGTACGGCCTGTGGGTGTAATCGTGAGGTTATAGGCCCGGCCCATGCGGGTAATGGAATCGAGAAGGATGACCACATCTTCCCCCAGCTCCACCAGGCGCTCTGCATGATCAAGCACGAGTTCAGTGATTTTAACATGGTTTTCGGGGGTTTTATCAAAAGTCGAATAGACCACCGCACCGTTGATGGAGCGCTGCATATCCGTCACTTCTTCAGGTCGCTCGTCGATCAGCAGAACGATGAGTTTGACCCCAGGATTGTTTGTCGTAATGGCGTTGGCTATTTTCTGCAACAATATGGTTTTACCAGCTTTTGGGGGCGAAACGATCATGCCGCGCTGACCTTTACCAATCGGAGCCACCAGATCGATGATGCGGGTGGAAAGCTCGTTGCGCTCGGTCTCCAGCACAAAGCGTTCGTCCGGATAGATGGGGGTCAGTCGATCAAAATGAGGACGGCGGATCATTTCTGCCGGCGCCCGCCCATTCACCTCTTTGACATAATAAAGGGCAGGATAGCGATCCTGTTCACGTTGCTGACGCGTCGGGCCGCAGACATAATCCCCATTGCGCAGGTTAAATTTGCGTATGTACTGCGCCGGTAAATAAAGATCGTTCGGGCCCTGAATAAAATTGTCCAGACGAAGGAAGCCATAGCCGTCCGGCATAAGCTCGAGGATGCCCCCGCTGATTTCATTAAAGTCGGATTTGTTATTGTGACGGCCAGTGTTCTTGTCAGCGGAAGCTCTGCTGCTGAGCTCAGATCCAGAACACTCTTCCGCACAGTCATCGGGCCGTTCTTCCACTTCCCAAAGATCCATATCCCGGCTTTTTACCTGTGCTGTAGTGACGTCATTAAACTGTCTTCTGCCAGTCCCATTGTCATTGCCGTTTCTACTCTCTCCCCGGGGCTGAAACTCACGGGTGCGTTTGCTGTTCCCTTCTCTGTGTTCACTGCGGCCGTTCTCTTTTTTCTGAAAGGCTTTTTCTTTCGCTTTTGGCCTGGCCGAAGCACGGTCTTTCTGAGAATCCGTGGGAGTATTGATCTCCGCTGCTCCGTTGTTTTTCGCCGCAGATTTCTGCCGCTTATGCTGGCTCGTTCTGCCCCGTCCTCTTTGCTCAGGATGGTCAGCTCCGGAGTCCTCACTCAGGCCTTCAGAGTTTGATTGCAGCTCATGCTGAAAAAAGGTATCGTTCCCCTGCTCTGTCTCATTCTCTGCCACATTCTCTGTCACAGACACCAGACGCCCTCTTTTTTGACCTGGCTCGTCTTCTGGAGCTGTCGTAGCTGCTGGTTCCGTCTTAGCTTCCGGAGCAGATGCGTCTGCATTCAGCTTTGCCGCCCTGCGGCCTTTACGGACCTTGCCTTCTTCAGAAGGCGAAAAAGCTTTGCCTGTCGCTTTTTCTACCAGAGCGTAAGCTTTTTCTTTCTCGCCGCGCTCAGACAGTTCCAGAAACTCGGCCAGTTCCGCCTTGCTCATCTTATAGGAATGCGTTGTTTTTAAGAGACCGGAAATACGTGCGATTGCGACCAGATCAGCCTTGGTTTTGTCGGCAAAACGATTTGCTGCCATGAAAATCTCCTCAGGATTTGTGATTTGCTTTTCGCTTCATTCGCGAAGCGACAGCCTGTCTGATGACTTTGAGCCAGCTGAAAACCACGCTTTCGTCACTTGGCAGGCCATTTCTTACTTCAATGAAGCAACATTTTGGATTGAATCATCCCGCGCCAGGTCAAAGCCCGAACCTTTTACAGATGGACACGCCATTCCAAGCTTCATTAAAGCAGCAGCTTTGCTGCTCATAAAAAACAAAATGGAAGCGACAAACATTCATTCAAAGGAAAATACATCGACTGGCAGTGAATATGATTCTCGGGCTATTGGAGCGTCCAGTGAAAAACCATTGTTTGCTCAGGCCCGAAAGGGATTAAAACGCTGTCAGTATACGCAGTTCAACGCTTTGCGTCAAGCGCCGAAACAGCGCAGTGAAGTATGAAGTTTAGTTCAAAACCAGGAAAGAAAATCAAGGCCGGAGATCCCTGATCTCCAGCCTTGAATGCAAGCGCGTTACCCTGGATAGAAGGGGGCCGTTTCTGCACAGCGGCAAAAGCTCTGAGATCAGGCCAGAGATTTAAGATAATCGGCCTTGAACTTCTCAATACCGGCATCGGTCAGCGGATGTTTCAGCATCTGCATGAGAACCTTGTAAGGCACAGTCGCAATATCTGCACCGGCAAGAGCGCATTCTGTGACATGGGTCGTATTGCGGATGCTCGCCGCGATGATTTGGGTATCGATGTCGGGATACTGACCAAAGATGGCGACAATTTTTTCGATGAGTTCGATGCCGGACTCCGAGATGTCATCCAGGCGGCCGAGGAAAGGCGAAACATAAGTCGCTCCGGCACGGGCAGCAAGTAATGCCTGATTCGCGCTGAAGATAAGCGTGCAGTTGGTCTTGATCCCCTCTTTGGACAGAGCGGCAATGGCCTTGAGCCCTTCACCGGTCATCGGGATCTTGACCACCATGTTGGGGTGAATCGCGGCAATTTCACGGCCTTCTGCAATCATCTCAGCCGAGTCAGTCGTTGTCGCCTTTACCTCACCGGAAATAGGGCCATCCACCAGGCTCGTGATTTCCTCAATGACTTCCTTAAAATCACGCCCGGATTTGGCAATCAGACTCGGATTCGTGGTAACGCCTGCGACAATGCCCATGGCCGCTGCATCACGGATTTCATTGACATCAGCCGTATCGATAAAAAATCTCATAAATTCCTCCTAAGAGCTCTTCAGAACAATTGCTGGAAGGCTTACAGCCTTCCGGCAAAAACTTTCTCTGCACGGTATGATTGTAAGCTTTTTTTGCCAATTGTGCATAATTTGCCCTAACGTCTGCTTCTTCAAGGCTTCCATCAGACTTCTTTCTAACTGCTTTCAAACTTCTTTCCGATTCTTCCAGACTTTTTCAAGTCTGCTTCCACCTTCTTTCAGAAACTTACGAAAAACTTTCTGCCAATAAACTATCACTTATTCTCTTATGCTTCTCCTGTTTCCGCGGCCTGAGCATGCAAACTTATCAAATTTAGCAGAGCTAATCTAATCGCCAGAAAAGCATACAAATTCGCTCATAAAAGCGCTTATAATTATAGATAATTTTAGGTGAATTTTTCAGTTTGTAAAATCTGAGCAGATCAAGTTCAGATTCACCATAATGAGGCATCTCAGCCTCGGCTAAAAAACTTTTTCAGCAAAACATCCAAAAACATCTTGATTTATTATTTTTGTTCTGCTATATTCTACACAAGTTAAGGAAGTTCATGAGATTTTGAGCAACGGATTTCCCCATGAAGGGGGTTTGCTGCTCTTTTTTATTGCTTTTTCTCCGTATGAGACTTGCATATTTTATTCACACGGATTCCACGGATACCTATGAAAGTTAAGTAGAGGGAAAAAGCTTAAGCCTTTTAGTCACAGCTAAGCCACGCCTGCTCGCAAAGTCAACACATTCTTTCGTGCTAAGGCTGGCGATGAGACAGTTGCACACTTTGGCAAAGCCAGAATCATACGCATTCGCAGAATCTGACATTTTGGCGTGAAAAAGCAAAAGTCATGTGGACTATACACACTGCGTGTACAAAGTGACAGGGTTATCAAAATATTCAACAAAGTCCAATGGGGAAATCGCGCTGGCTTAAGAAAAGAGGCCAGCAAAGCAAAGACAGACGTCTTTGTAAGGCTTTTTACTTAAGTTAAAAAATTTTTCTACTTAAAGTAAAGCCATCACTTGAGTTAAAGCCATCTGCTGACAGGTAAAGAACTCATCCCTCTCAGCAGATAAAACAACCGCGAAGCAGAAAGGGGGTACGTAAGGCGATCTGATCCATACGAAGAGAACAGAAGTCCGGGGCTCAGGTCAGAAAACCTGCCCCAATAAATTGTCGAGAGGAGCAATTTATGCCGAAATATGTCATGGCGATGGACGCCGGCACAACGAGTAACCGCTGTATTTTATTTAACGAAAAGGGCGAGCCCTGCTCGGTTGCACAAAAAGAATTTACCCAGTACTTCCCCAAGCCGGGCTGGGTTGAGCATGAGGCCAACGAAATCTGGTCCACGCAACTTGGCGTTGCTGTTGAAGCGATGAGCAAAATCAACGCGAAGGCCGAAGATATTGCCGCCATCGGTATCACCAACCAACGTGAAACGACAATTCTCTGGGATAAAGAGACCGGTGAACCTGTCTACCACGCAATTGTCTGGCAGTGCCGCAGAACCTCCGAATATGCCGACCAGCTGAAGGCTGAAGGCTACACGGAATCGTTCCGTAAAAAGACCGGTCTTGTCATTGATGCCTATTTCAGCGGAACAAAAATTAAATGGATTCTGGACAATGTGCCCGGTGTGAGAGAACGCGCTGAAAAGGGAGAAATTCTCTTCGGCAACGTCGAAACCTGGCTGATCTGGAAACTAACCAAAGGCAAAGTCCATGTCACCGACTATTCTAACGCATCCCGCACGATGCTCTTTAATATCAACGATCTCTGCTGGGATGAAGAAATATTGAAAATCCTCGACATCCCCAGACAGATTCTGCCCACCCCCATGCCCTCAAGCTGTGTTTACGGCGAGACTGATCCCAGCTTCTTCGGCAGTCCGATTAAGATCGGCGGAGCCGCGGGCGACCAGCAGGCTGCGCTTTTCGGACAGGCCTGCTTCAATGCTGGCGAAGCAAAGAACACCTACGGAACAGGCTGCTTCATGCTCATGAATACCGGCGAAAAACCTGTATACAGTAACAACGGTCTGGTCACCACAATCGCCTGGGGTCTCAACGGAAAGGTCAACTACGCCCTTGAAGGTTCCATCTTTGTAGCTGGCGCTGCCATTCAGTGGCTGCGTGATGAGATGCGTATTATCGACACTTCACCTGATTCTGAATACATTGCCAAACAGGTTCCGGATACGAATGGCTGCTATGTTGTTCCGGCTTTTACCGGCCTCGGCGCACCTTACTGGGATCAGTATGCC
>SFGY01000003.1 GCA_004556455.1 Clostridiales bacterium
TGGATAATATGGACACATCAAATAATCAAAAAAATGAGGTATCAAATTTATGAAGCAAAATCCGTTAAATATGATGCCCAACAACGAGTGGGAATAAGCGACAAATGTGTCACTGTGGAAAAATATTTAACTTGGATGCGGTCGTCCTGGACAGTCCAGATGTCAGGCTCCTGACGGAGTTTTATGCAAAACTTCTGAACTGGAAGATTGACTTTATCAATGAAGCCACATGCGGCAGGGTTTCGTCCCCTGATGGAGGCTGCAGGCTTCTCATTCAATTAAATGAGATTTATGAGCGACCTGTCTGGCCCGAGGAAAAATCTTTTCAGCAGCAACAGGAGCATCTGGATTTTGAAGTCAGCAGCCAGGAAGAAATGAAGTCTGCTGTCGAACACGCCCTGAGCTGTGGAGCAAAACTGGCAGAAGCACAGTTTGGTCATAACGAAGAAAAACAAACGGATGATTGGGTCACCCTGATCGACCCGGTCGGGCACCCTTTCTGCTTTGTGATTTGGTAGATTGTGCACGCCTTAGCAGGGCTCCCCGGCTTTAAAGCGGCTCATCATTTCATTGGTGAGACTGTAGTCCTGAGAATGAAGCACAATCTCTTCCGGTCTGAGCCAGGCCGCTTCTTTTAATTTGTTCTCTTCCTGATGTATGGTGGCATCTCCGTCGAGATCACAGTAAAAACCGGCCAGAAGATCCTCAGCAATACCCCAGGGCTGAGATTTGTAATAGCGGATATTTTTAACCCGTAAGCCGACCTCTTCCATGACTTCGCGGGCAACCGTTTCTTCCAGCGTTTCGCCGATTTCTGTAAAACCTGCGATCAGGGCGCCCAGGGTAAAGCCCTGCCGGTAGCGGGTCACGAGGAGGCGGTCGTCGTTAATAACGCCAACAATTACTGCGGGATTGATTAGGTATTATAGAAAACATGCGGGGCAATATCCTGAATCATGCGCTTTCGCCTCTTTCAATGATTTTTAATGAAGCTGATTTCTTATTATAGCCGTCTGGAAGGATAGCAAAGTGTCTGCTTCATTTAGAAAGCAGCCAAATCTCCAACTTTTTACAGAAGAGAAAGGCAGCCGGTCCATAAGGAACCTGCTGCCTTCCTGTTAATAAAGGAAAAGACGCGAGGCTTATATCGCGTTTTCGCAGACTTCGCCTGCAGCAATTTTTCGCAGATTTTCAAAGCTGGCTTCGATGGTCTGTTTGGTCGCTTTCACCGCGTAAGAACCAAGATGCGGCGTGGAGATAACGCGTGGGTAGAGATTTTTCACGCCCTGAATCACGGTCATGTTTTCATCGTATTCTTCAGGCATCTTGAAGAAGAACTTGGATTCGTTCTCAAGAGTATCCAGTCCGGCACCGTAGATTTGATCCGTAGAGATCGCACGGTAAAGGGCTTCGGTATCCACCAGCTCACCCCGGGCGCAGTTGATGACAATGGCTGTTTTTTTCATCATCTCAAATTCTTTTTCTCCCAGAACCTTTCCCTGAGAGGCGATGTAGGGACAATGCAGGGAGATGATATCGCTGTTGCGGATGAGGTATTCCTTATCCACCAGCTCGCAAAATTCTTCAACGCCTTTGGGCGGATAAGGATCATAAGCCAGAACACGGGCCGAGAGGCTGGAAAAGACCCTGGCGACAATCTGACCAATTCTGCCAATGCCGATGATGCCGATGGTACTGCTGTTCACTTCGTTATTGAACATATCAGGATCTGTCTCAAACTGACCCATATGTGTGCGGCTGACAATATAGGGCAGCCTTCTGTGCAGTGCGAAGGCCATGCTGACCGCCAGCTCTGCCACCGCATAGGGAGAAGCAGCCGGCGTTCTGGCCATTTGAAATCCCAGCTCATGTGCTGCTTTCAGGTCGATGTGATCGGTTCCGACAGACCGCGTCAATAGATAAGGAATGCCGAGTTCTTTAAAAACCTGCAGATTATGCTGATTCGCCTTGCAATTTCCGCGCAGCAGAACGGCGTCACAGCCTTTTGCGAGTCGTGCCGATTCTTCGGTATCAAGGTAGCGTGCTGTCAGGACCAGGTCATAGTGGAATTGCTCATTGATCTCTTCAAAGAGGGGACGTTCTACCCGACGAACACCATAACAAAATACTTTCATTTGATTGCACTCCTTTTAATTTATCATGCAATATTTTTGTTTCATGTCATATTTTTGCGCCGCTTGCAGCAAAGAGCCGACGAGGGCCATCAGAACCGAAGGGCCAGCTGTTTAAGAGATGCAAAACAAAGGCGTTTGTCAAGCTGACCGACAGCTGTCCAGGCTGCGGCCACCGATAAAACATCCTTCGCAAGAAAAGGCAGGCTTCCGACCATGAAGGCTCGTGCCGGCGACAGTTTCAGGACGAGCATAAGACCACAAAGTCCCATGGCATGACAGCAGGCAAGACCGGCAAGTCCGCAGATGATCCCAAGCGTCCGGGAGGGACGCAGTCGCGAGAGTCCGGTCACCAAAGCCATGGCGGCAAAGCCCAGGAGGAAACCTGAAGTCGGTCCCAGAAAACACTGGAATCCACCTTTAAAACCTGCAAAAACCGGAAGTCCCAATGCTCCCATCAGGAGATAAAGGACGACAGCCCGGAAAGCCTGGCTTGAACCCGCCCAATAGGCGATAAAAGCCAGAGCAAAGGTTTGCAGGGTCATGGGAACGCCGCCAGGAAGAGGTATGGAGATCTGCGAGAATACGGACAGAATAGCGGCCAGAAGAGCCATCTGAAGCCAGCCGCTCAGTCTGCTATGCTGCTCTGTTTTTTCTTTCTGCAATAAGCTATTTTGTTTCAAAGCTTCATTTTCTGGCATGGTCATGCCTCCTCAGGCGAGAAGGCTGACATCGCCGCAGTTAAAGCTGCGTAATTCGCCCGTCCCAATTTTTAAAAGCAAGCAGCCGCTTTCATTGATACCGGCAGCTAGTCCCCGACATTCACTGTTTCCGTCACGGAGTAAAACCTTGTGACCGATCAAAAGACTGCGTTCGCGATAGGTCCTGAGCAGGCGCATGCGGTCTTTGCACTCTATGACGTAATGAAGATTTTTCAGAAACGCCTGGGCCAATCGGTCACTGAGATCAAGGCCTTCTGGTTTTCTGCTCAGTAAAGTCCCGGCGCTTGAGTTCAGTTCTTCCGGAAAGCCCTCCTCCGGAGGATAAAGATTGACCCCCAGGCCAATCACCACACTGTCGAGCTTGCCACTTTGCGGAGAAGCCACAGCTTCCGTGAGAATGCCTGCGACTTTTTTATTATTCAAATAAAGATCGTTGACCCACTTAATGGCCGGGCTGACGTAAACGACCTCTTCTATGGCCTGGACCACAGCCAGAGCAGCCAGCGAGGTGAGCATGATGGAATCAGGAGAGAGAGGCAGCTCGCGCAGCAGGACACTCATATAAAGTCCGCTGCCCCTGGGGGAAAAAAAGTTTCTACCCCGTTTGCCGCGTCCCTGGCTCTGACCATTGGCAAGGACTGCCGTCCAGGCCGGTAGTCCTTCTTGAGCCTTTTCTTTGAGGTAATCGTTCGTGGACGGCAGCTCTTCAAAACGAATGATGTTATCGCTCATGTTCCCATCTCCCTCTTCTCCGAGAGCATGGCCGCAAAGGTTTCCAGAGACGTTTCAGCCTGGCCAAAATCCACCATTTCATGACTGTAGGAAAGCTTCAGCAACGACGCCCCCGCTTCGCTCACGGCTCGGCTCAGATCGGGGAATTCAAGCTCTTCCGGATCGCAGAAAACCATCATGATCTGAACCAGACCGTCCGCATGGCTGTCGCGAATAAGGCGTTTAATATAGCTGCTGCGGGAATAAATGGTGGGATCATAGAGAAGAGGGTCTTGATTCTGGCGGCTGAACTGTAAGGCCAGAGCGCGGATCGGGTCACCCTCTTCAGCTGCATCAACACGAATACCGCGGCTTTCCTGGGCCAGATCATCTCCGACAATGGCCAGTTGATATTGATCAAAGAGCTGCAGGAGTTTTTCACTGTCGAGAAGGATCCCCGATGTGACAACACGGAAACCTGAAAAATCAGGAACTGCCGCTGCTTCCAGAGCCTGATTCAGTTCTCTGAGAAGACGGCTGTGTTCCTCTTTACGCATAAAATAAGAGGCTTTCATCACCAGATGCCGGTCTACCGCAGAGATCAGGCCTGCTTTCTCAGCGCAGAGGGTACAGAAACGCCTCTTTTCCCGTCGGTTTTCGTTGTAAATGCGGATTGCCCTTCTGATATCTTCTTCGCCAATGGGGCGGTCAGAAATCTTCTCCAGTTCCGTACAAAGATTTTCCAGAAGTTGGGCGAAATAGGTCACACCGTAGCCGGTACGTCGATTCTGGGGATGAGCCAGGAACAGCATGGGAATATCAGCACCCACTTTGAAGTTCTGAGAAGCCGGACGGAGAGTGTCGCATAGAACGGAGAAAAGTACCGCAGAAAGGCCGTCGAGGCTTCCATCCAACGCCATTTCCATGTTCATCTGGGCAAGTGAGCAATAAAAGGAAGCGAAATATTCCCTGGCTTTTTTCGGCACACCAGCTTTGCCCCAGAGCCCGAAGGGCACCATACCTGCTGCTTCAATCAACTCCTCAGGGGCATAATAGGGGGTACAGCCAATGGCTTTCATGCCCTGACTCCGATATTTTTTTAACTGTTCTTCGGGATGTCTCGCCACGTGCGCAAATTCACTCAGGCATTCTTTGATGCTCGCCATCTCAGTTTTCCTCCCCCCGGCCTTTGGCCATTTCCATTTCCTCAAACAGACCTTCTACCCTGGTCTGATACTGTTCGTCTGAGTAGTTGCGCGGATCAGCCTGGTCGCCGTCAAAAGAAACCACAGGAATCTGCAGATCACGACGAAAACGCCGTTCCATTTCGGGCATATATCCGCTCCAGGGTTTGCAGCTGCGGTTGTAGTGAACCAGCGCTCCATCTACCTGGTTTTCACGGCAGAGGGTTTCACGCCATTCCACCCCGGTTTCCAGACAGACAGAGTTCGGCGCTTTGCAATAGGCGCGCATGAGTCCATCCAGGTCGTCATAAACAAAACCGAAAGCCGGAGCATAGACGACGGCTGTGGTGTTGATGCCTTTGCTTTTCAAAGGGGTGAAGAGTTTCTTTAATTCGGGCCAGCAGGGTATGCCCTCGAACATAATGCGGTAGTTCTCATCGTAGTGCCAGGTCGAATGTCCCTCTTTGACGGCGGCTTCGTATTCCTCCGCCAGCTGCTCAAAACCTTCCGCTGTTTCGACACGGCAACGGGCCGTGACAATGTCCGCCATGTGATTAAAAAGGTCGAAACCAGCCAGCGGGGAGGGTTTCACCGAACAATACGAACAGGCTTTAAGCCAGGCTTTGGCACTGCGGTTGGCGTTGCGGCAAACCTCTGCAAAACGCTGCTCATCCCATTTCTTTCCGGAAATGGCTTCCAGCTGCTGAATGGCATCGTAGAATTGGCCTTTCATGTAATCCACAGCATCCTGAGAAACTTCAGGCGTGTTGTTGTAGGGAACATCAAACATGATGAGCGGAATATTTTTCATACGGGCAATATTCTCGTACCACTTGGTCATGCAGTTGCAGATGTTATTGCAGCAAAGGACGAAATCCGGCTGAGGCATGGGTCGTTCTTCTGCCTCTACCCCGGCCGCATAGGCCAGACTGATGCGACAGTAGCCGCAGATGTCGTTGTCGTAGCCCATGGCCTCTGCGGCTTCGCAGAGACGCTGTCCTCCATGGCGCGCGGCAATGCCGGCCGCCTGGTTTTCGGGATAAACAACATGCAGCCCCAGGGTTTCACAGATCTCGGCCGGGAACTTGGATGCGGACCAGCCTACGAGTTCGCCTCTTGCCTTCGCTTCAAAGGCTTCTTCATAAACCTTTGCCACTACCTCACGCAGCATGAGTTTGGCTTCTTTCTTCTCACCGTCTGCAGAAGGATTCTCTCTGTTTTTTTCTGCAAACTCTCCTTTTTGTTCAGCCACCCTTGTCTCCTTTCCTCAATTTGAGTTTTCAGCTGCCAGCTTGTGGCAGCGCTGCCAGGCAAAGAGTGCAGCCCCCAGGGCTCCGACGTGCTGACAGTATTCATGACTTTTGATCGGATGCCCCAGAGCCTCTGCCAAAGCATTGCGTACAGCCCGGTTATGCGCGACTCCGCCCGTCATCACAAGTTCATCACGGACGCCAATACGACGGGCAAGTCCGGCAACCTTGGACGCAATGGCCACACAGATACCTCGAATAAGATCGGCCTTGTCACAGCCTGCGGCCAGCTGGGAAATCACTTCGGATTCGGCAAAGACCGTGCAGGTAGAGCTGATGATAATTTCTTTCTGAGCGCATTCCGCATAATCTGCAAGTTCGTCTGTCCGTAATTCAAGAATGTGCGCCATGACGTCCAGAAAACGCCCTGTTCCAGCTGCGCATTTATCGTTCATGACAAAATTTTCCAGCATCCCGTTGGGGCCAATGCTGAGTACCTTCACATCCTGACCCCCGATATCAATGACGCTGCGCACCCCTGGAAAGAGAAAATGAGCCCCCCTGGCATGGCAGGAAAGTTCGCTCATGCTCTGCTCTGCGATAGTGAGCTGCTTGCGCCCGTAACCCGTGGCCAGGATTTCCGCCATCTCGGATGTCGTTTTTCCGGCCTTTTCCAGGACTTCTTCAATGGCGCGTCCAGGGCCGCTGCTCCCTGCTCCATAAGGAACCAGAGAAAGCGCCACAATCTCTCTGCCATCACGGAGAATCACACATTTGCTCGCCGTAGAGCCAACGTCGACGCCCAGCGTGTACACTTCGTCCATCTCAGCCCTCTTTCCCAGGAATGACGATAAAGCTTTGTTTCGGATCGATTTCCTCACGGATAAGGCGGATGATCTCAGGTTCGGGGGGAGGCGTCATCGTGGCTTTAGAGACATCAATCTCAAAACCGGTATTCTCAATCACCTCTTCCGGACTTGAGCTTTCGTAATAATGGGCCAGATACATACGCCGGGTTTGGGGATCAAATTTCATAATGCCTAGATCGGTGACGACCATCTTCGGACCGCGGTTGGCAGGAAGACCGGCGCGCTCTCTGCCGCCCGGACCGTCCATCCAGCCTGCACTGGTCACGTAGTCAATTTTTTCCATAAAGCGGCGCTTCTCGTGTTGCATCATGATGATGGTGTTGACAAAAGTCGCGATGCCATTTGCCCCGCCAGATCCCGTAAAACGGGTTTTGGGCCGGTGATAGTCGCCGATACAGGTCGAGTTTACATTGCCGTAAGGATCAATCTGTGCACCGCCGATAAAAGCGATGAGACGCTCGTCATCGTGCAGCCAGGCATTGGTTTCAAAACCGACAAAACGTATATTCGTCCACTGCGTGCCACAGTGTGCCATGAAGCGGTTATCCCCAACGCTGCGGGGCACTTCAATAGGGCGGCAGTCCATCAGCCCTGATTCCACAATCAGGGAGCAGTTGGGCGCATAGGCGCGCTTGGCCAGTGAGGCCCCGATCAGGGGCAGCCCCGTACCTACAATGACAATCTGCCCATCGCGAATGCAGCGGGCAATGGCCACGGCCTGCATCTCTTTGTTGGTGTAAGCGAATTTCTCAGACATTCTGCTTCTCCTTACTGTTTTGCGAAGCGCCCTCCAGGGCAAAGTCAAAGGTATAGCCGTAACCGGAGGTTACACGCAGGCGATTGAGATAAGTAAAGCCGAAATAATCCAGATATTCTTCATGAGTTTTGAAGGCGTCAACATATTTGGCCTTAAAGGCAGCAAAGCCTTCTTCCGTCTTGCTGGCGGCGTCATACTCTTTGAGGTAGGGATTATCGTAATCGTAGTAGTTGTAGCACTGGGCGGGATGAGCTCCATAGGGGGCGTGTACCACGCATTTCGGAATAAAACACGGAATGGAATTTTTCTCCGGCTCACGTCGTATTTCTTCGTTGCTCATAAGCTCTTCACAGGTGACAATGAGATTTTTTGCAGCTATGGCAATATCCACGTCGTGGAATTCGTCGCCTTCAATGCGGCAGGTTCCGTCCGGCGAAGCCTTCTGCACGTGGATAATCGCCGTGTCGATGCGGGGTACGGGAACACATACCGTTTTCTCGCCGGGACGGAAGGGATTGTCCATCATGACATATTTTTTCGGCGCTAATTTGGGAAGACTGGCACGAACTTCTTCTGAAATACCACATTCATCGACCAGGCCGGAACCCAGCATCATGCGCACAGGGAGGAAAGGCAATCCCAGCGAAGCTGCGTGAATCATCAGCATCTCGACATCCTGGGAATAATCCTCAAAGAGCAGGGTACCTGTCTCGATGGCCTTGCGAAAACGGCGGGACACGTTGGTCACGCCGGAATTTGCCGTGTAGCAGTTGATGTAAGCTTTAACCCGGCCTGCCCCAATGAGCAGATCCCAGTCACCACCGGCAGGACCGGCCATTGCGATCAGATCCTTCTGCCCCTGGCGCAAAATCTCATGCACCGCCGCATAGGGCTTGCGGTTCGTTGTAAAACCGCCGAGCGATACAATATCACCGTCTTTCACATAACGGCGGATGGCCTCCTGCAGACTGAGCAATTTGTTATTCATCTCATTCTCCTTTGTGGTATTCACGGATGGCTCTGGGCAGGATCATCTGATGCCGCGGGCAGATAGAGTCCGGATTCTGGTAGCAGGCTTCCGTGAAAGCCAGCATGTAGCTGCGCAGCTTGTCCAGATCGACCACTTCGTCCACCAGACCTTTGCGGGCACAGAAGAGCGGCGTTGAGCGGTCTTTATAGTCCTGGATCATCTGGTTCATTTTGGCGATCGTCGCGCTGTGATCCTCTCCTGTTTTGCTCTCTTTGACGAGCTTTCTGGAGTACATGGCGCAGCAGGCCGTTTCCCCGTTCATCACATTGATCTCTGTGGCCGCCGTTCCCAGAGAGAAGGCATTCGTCTCGCCCTGAGGTCCTCCCAGAACATAGTGTGCCGCTGCCGTTCCCTTGCGCAGGGTGATTTCCATCTGCGGCAGATCTGAATTCTGAATGGAATAGATCAGAGACTGGCCCAGGCCCAGAAGTTCTGCTTCTTCTGCTTCATCACCGACATCAATTCCGGTCGTATCCTGCAGCCAGATGATCGGCAGGCGATCACGGGCGCAGAGGGTCACAAATTCACTCATCTTGATGAGACCCTCACGGTAGAGCTTGCTGCCCAGACCCACCGAGTTTTGTCGGTATTCTGGATAGTTCATGAGCAGCTGCCCGCTGTTGGCCACAAGGCCCAGCGGGAAACCCGACAGTCGGCACATGCCGCAAAGAATTTCCGGCCCATAAGCGGGTTTATACTCGGCAAACTCACTGCCATCGAGCAGGCGCGCGAGGATTTCCCTGACGTCATAAGCCTTTTTCGTATTGATCGGCAGGAGGGAATAAAGCTCCTTGCCCTCGAAGCGTGGCGGCATCGGTTCCGCCACACGAAAGAAGTCAGGATGGTAGGCAGGCAGGTAAGAAAGATACTTGCGAATGGCCTCAATGACTCCTTCTTCTTCTGCGTAAACTTCTCGGAAGAACCCTGTTTTTTCATAGTGGATACCGATGGACCCGGGAGGAGCTGACTTGTTCTTCGCACTCGCTTCAATGATTTGCTGTGCCCCCTCCTCGTCGATGTAGCCCTTAGGGTTCATGCCGCTCAGGATGCCCGCCCCGCCCACGGCCATATTGGCTTTTTCATGGGCGATGAGGATGGTGGGGGAGATGGCATGATAACCGCCACCCGCGGGATTGGTTCCCCAGATGCCGACGATCACAGGAATGCCCAGCTGATTGAGTTCTGCGTTGCGATAGAAAGGGGCTCCGCCGCCGCGGCGGTTCGCATAAACTTTTTCCTGCTCGTCCAGTTTTACTCCACTGCAGTTCAGCAGGTAAACCAGGGGGATGCGCAGGCGCTTCGCCGTATCCGAGGCACGCAGCAGATTTTCTGATTGGCCCGGTACCCAGGCTCCGGCCAGCTTTTTGTTATCCGAAGCCACAATGAGCGCCCAGCGCCCCTCAATTTTGCCGAGACCTTTGAGGATAGCCGTCGAGCCGTTGGCATTATCCTCCGGGTTGTAGAGTGAATTGAGAGGGAGAAAAATTTCCTGGTCCACAAGGCTCAGGATGCGCTGCAGGGCTGTGAGCTGACCGTCCGCATTGAGGGAAGCATCCGCCCGCCCCGCTGCTGTCACCTGCTGAATTTCCCGGTGGATTTCTGCCTCTACCGCCATAAGCTTTGCTTCATTCTCTGGATCTGGACGGACAGCGCTCTGACCAAGAAGAGGCAGATTTTCAAAACTGGTCGGCATGGAATATCGTTTCATCTTGTCTTCTTTCTATATTCTCCCCGCCTGTGCGCGGAGTTTTTTAACTTTCTCAGCCTAAGAGCGCCAGGAAGAAGCCGGCGGCAACGGCTGAACCGATGACCCCGGCCACATTGGGCCCCATGGCGTGCATAAGGAGATAATTTTCAGGATCGGCCTTCTGCCCTTCCTGATGCGCCACCCTGGCCGCCATCGGCACAGCGGAAACCCCGGCAGCGCCGATCAGAGGGTTGATCTTTCCATGCGTCAGCCAGGAGAGCAGCTTGCCGATGAGCAGTCCGCCTACTGTCGAAAATATAAAAGCCAGCAGGCCCATGAGAATGATCAATACGGTTTCCAGACGCAGAAAAACCTCGCCGTCCGCCGTGGCGCCGACCGTGACGCCGAGACAGATCGTCAGAATATTGCAGAGAGCGTTTTCCGCAGTATCGCGCAGACGTTCGACCACGCCAGACTCGCGGATCAGATTCCCCAGCATCAGCATGCCCAGAAGAGGGGCGACGCTGGGAAGGATCAGGCAGCAAAGCACGGTCACAAAGATGGGTAAGATGATTTTTTCCGCTTTGCTCACCTTGCGTTTTTGCTGCATACGGATCTTCCGTTCTTTGCTGGTGGTCATCAATCTCATGATTGGAGGCTGAATCAGCGGAATCAAAGCCATATAAGAGTAAGCAGCAATGGCAATGGGAGCCAGGCGATGAGGAGCCATAATGAGCGCGGAATAAATGGCCGTCGGCCCATCGGCACCTCCGATAATCGAAATTGCCGCTGCTTCTTTCAGTGTAAAAACGCCGCTCAGGGAAGCGACAAGAAAGACAAAATAGATGCCAAATTGAGCCCCTGCACCCATCAGAATGCTGAGCGGATTTGCGATCATGGGACCAAAGTCCGTCATCGCGCCGACACAGAGAAAGATGAGGCAGGGAAAGACCGTGCTCTTCACTCCGCTGTAGATAATCTGCAAAATGCCCGACTGATACCAGGCTCCTCCATCTGCCACGGCATCGTACATCAGATGGCCTGCAGGCAGATTAGCCAGGAGCATGCCAAAGGCAATAGGCAGGAGGAGCAGAGGCTCAAACTTTTTATGAATGGCCAGATAGAGCAGGACAAAAGAGATGAGGAGCATCAGCATGTTTTGCCACTGCATCGCGGCAAAGCCTGAGCCCTCCCACATTTTCTGAAAAATAGCCAGAACGTCCATGCGCTTACTCCGCCGAAATCAGAAGCAGCAGCTCGCCAGTATCGACCTTATCCCCGGCTTTGACACGGATCTCCCGGATAGCGCCGGAGAGCGGTGCGGCGAGTTCAGTCTCCATTTTCATCGCTTCCAGAATCAGGACGGTGCTGCCCTGCGTGACTTTTTGTCCCACTTGCACCGTTACTTCCAGGACTTTTCCCGGAAAAGGACTGTTCAGACTTCCTGCCTCCGCGCTCGTTTTTTCTGCTGCTTCCTTTTCCCAGAGCTGCGGAGCAGCGGCTGCCGGAGCCGCTGCTACAGGAACAGGCCTAGGAGCCGCACTTTCGTAAGATTTGGCCAGAGGGGTGTAGTCCCCTTTGCGCTCGACTTCGACTTCGTATTTTTTCCCGTTGACGCTTACCCAATATTTCATAAAACCCTCACTGTTTTCTCTGCTTAATGACCGGCTTACACCGCTCGCTCTTCAATAGATAAAATTTGGAATTCTTCGCCACTCCATCCGTTTTCTTCCATAAGCGCAGAAGTGATGAGCGCCAGAAGCAATTCATCAGAAATTGCTGAACCAGAGTCCGACTGCTGTATGGCAGACACTTTTTGCTGAACCGATGGGCTCGCCGGAATACGCTGGTTATCCGGGTCGCTCTTCCCCAGTTTTCCCAGAATCCAGCCCATGCCCTTAATGGCGCCGCAGATCAGGAGCAGAACCATAAAGACGATAAAAAAGCCTACAAGGGCAATTAAAAATATTTCAGGCATCACCGAAACACCTCAAAACCCCTCTGCCAGACCGTAAAGAAGCAAAATATCATATGGTTCTGAGTGAATAAAAAAAGAAACACCACCGGTGCCAGGGGCCCTCGGAGGTGCGAAGAAAGAGCATACCGCTCTGAAATAGTTAAGCTTTGACGTTGCATCTTGTGTCCTTTCGCTATCACTTATTTTCTCCGCAAATCGATGACAGTTTGCTAAAAACAGCTGATAATCGAAAAGAACACCCAGCTATGCGCGGGCAACCAGTCTCTTTCTGCGGAAGATTCTCGGTTTACCCAGGGGCAGGTCTCCTGACTTAGGCTTCTTCACATGCCGCGCCTTCTCATTCTTTCGAACAATGGCTCTGCGGTTGCTCTTCCATCACAGTGACCGGATCGTGCAGGATTCTCGCCTGCTTCCCTTTTCAGTGTCAGACTAAAAGCTGACAGCACCCTTGGGCAGATTCGTCAATATATGAAATTTTAGGAAATCCTCTGCGGATTTCATGTGCAGTATACGCTGGCGAATTTTATTTGTCCACTGGACATTGTTCAGCCTTCGCGGCTGGTCAGCGCCTGGAAAAACCCCGCTGAATTTTTCGCCCCATTCATACGAGCTCTCTTAAAATCCGGGCGTACAGGAAACGATCTGTAAACGGCTGATCTATCCATGAAAAGCTGATCTAAGAAATAGAAAGGCTGATTTAAGAAATATAAAGATCATTCCGTCGGTTCTTGCGGACGCCGAAGCTTTCTTCCTGCCTCTGAATTTCTTCTTCCCGGAGTTCGGCATAAATAATCTCTGGCTGTTCACCTGCCTCAGCCAGAATGCGTCCACAGGGATCCACGATGAGCGCATGGCCATAAGAACAGCCCTCACTGCTTTTTCCGCACTGAGACGGCGCCAGAACATAAGAGCCATAATCGAGGGCACGAGAGCGAAGCAGGATGTGCCAGTGAAGCTCTCCGCTCGCCTGTGTGAAGGCTGAGGGCACGAGAAAAATATTGGCTCCTTTGCGGCTCAGGGCGTGGAATAAGTCGGCAAAACGCAGATCATAACAGATGGCAAAACCCAGAACAAAATGTTCGTTTCCTACCTGTATCGGACAAGTCACGAGCTTGTTCCCCGGGACAATATGTCGGGATTCACGATAAATCCGTCCCTGAATGGAGACATCAAAGCAATGGGTTTTCGCATAATGCGCCAGGATCTTTCCATCCGGGCCAAAGAAAAAGCTTTCATTATAAAAGCGTTCAGGATCCGGGCTCGACGTGTAGCAGCTGCCGAGATGCAGGAAAATTCCCAGTTTTCGGGCAAGTTCCGAACAGCGGCAAAGGCCCGCGCTTTTTCCGGGAATTTCCAGGTATTTCCCCTTGTTTCTGCCCATATAGAGGCTAGCCTCTGGACTTGCCACAAGCTGCGCACCAGCCTGCGCCGCTTCACACACCATGCGCTCAAGGGACTGCAAATTTTCTTCAGGGCAGTCTCCGCTATTCATCTGCAGAATGGCAGTTTTCATGATCGTCCTCTTTTCTGGTTCTGACAGGAAATATCCTGCGAAGTCATTTTAGCTTAACACGATGCCTGGCTCTTCCGGCTGACTTTCGAGATCAGTTTTTCGTGCATGAGTGCCATGACGAGCAAAATGGCGCTCAGATAGAAGGGCAGCAGGGTGATGCTGATATGCTGGGCCAGGAGGCCGAAGAGCGGCGGCATCAGGCTGGTCCCCATGTAGGCGGAGGCCATTTGTATACCGATGATGGCCTGCGATTTATCTGCGCCGAAATAGCCAGGTGTCGCGTGGATGAGACAGGGGTAGATGGGGGCACAACCCAGACCAATCAATACGAATCCGGCCAGAGAAATGCTGGCTCCCAGAGGCAGGAACATCACGGCGATGCCGCAGGCGATTAAAATCTGTCCCACGCGAACTAACTGTCTGTCATTGAATTTTATGGCGGCAAAGCCGTTCAGTGCACGTCCTATGGTAATACCGATAAAAAACATGCTGGCAAAAGAAGCAGCGGTTTCTGCCGGAACGCCTTTGCACAGGTTCAGGTAACTGCTTGCCCATAAGCCGGTGGTTTGTTCAAGGGCGCAGTAGCAGAAAAAGCAAAACAAAACATTTTTTACGCCGCTGATCTTCAAAGCTTCTTTAACGGACAGCGCTTTCGCTTCGACGTCACTGCCAGATGCGTCGGTCGCCCTGGGACGCTGCTTCCAGAGAGGCAAGGTGAAGAAGAGGATCGCTGTCAGCACCGCCTGAATCAGGGCGATCCAGCGATAGCCCTCATTCCATGACCGGCCATGAGAAATCACATAGCCCATGATATAGGGACCGGTGGCTGCACCAACGCCCCACATACAATGCAGCCAGCTCATGTGTCGGCTTTCGTAATACAAGGCGACATAGTTGTTGAGAGATGCATCGACACTGCCTGCGCCAAGACCATAGGGGATGGCCCAGAGACAGAGCTGCCAGAACGCCTGGCTGACGGAAAAACCGAAGAGCGCCACAGCCGTCATGGCCACACTGATCAAGGTGACCTTTCCCGTTGACATTCGGCGCGTCAGTCGATCGCTCTGTAAACTGGAGACGATCGTCCCCAGAGAAATAATCATAAAAACAATGCCAGAATAGGAGACGGGAACGTCAAGCTGCGGATACATGCTCGGCCATGCGGAGCCAAGCAGCGAATCGGGCAGTCCCAAACTGATAAAAGACAAATAAATAATGGCGAGAAGAAGTGAAAACATACGGGGTCCCTTTGCATTTTCTACGCCTGCAGATCCTTGGTTATATTGTCCGCTTGTTGCCTGGCATCATTGGTCTATTGCGCCGCCAGAACCCGCAGGCTCTTCACTTTTTCTCTCCGCCCCCGTATCTTTGATGGCCACCGTGTCTTTGACGGCGACGGCAACGAGCGCGAGGAGCAGCAGGGAGAGGATAAAGATAAACAAAAAGACGTTGTGGTAGGTCGCTTCGACGGAATTCCCGGCGAGCAGGTCGGCCACGGTTTTATAAATCATATCGCCATAAAAAATGCCCAGGGCGAAGAAGGTCTGGAAAAATGCCATGCTCATGTCGCGCAAGTGCAGCTCCACGCTGAGCATGGTCAGGCCGATCAGGGCGTTGTAGGTGATGCCGTAGGAAAAACCCTGCAGCATGGAAGTGTAAAAGAGCAGGGCGGGATCGCGGCTGAGCAGGAGCAAAAGGTTAAAAAAGCTGCCGCAGAAGATGCCCAGAAGGAGGCTTTTTTTAAGGCCGAAGCGGCGGCTCAGCACCGTGCCGATTAAAACGCCTGCGAGCAGCTGGGCGATGGCGTAAACAAAATCGCTGTAAGCCACCATCAGGGCGTTCATCTGTACCAGATCGCTTTGAAAATAAGTGATCATATTGGAACCGGAGGTGCTGAAACGGATGAGGGAAATGATCACTCCAAGGAAAGCGTAGAGCCAGCTTCTTTTGTCCCTGATCACCGAAAGGAAGGCTTCCCGGTTCATATTTCCTTTCCCTGCCGCAGAAAGCCTTTCACTTTTCTTTTCTTTAACAAAAAATAAAAAAACCAGGGCAAGAAGGGAAAAAAGGATGGATAAAAGCCAGAGCGCCGGGTAGTTTTCTTCCCCCTCTATAGTAAAAGCATATTGGAAAGAGCTCATGATAAACTCCGCAAGCAGGGGCGCCACGGAGAGAATGGAAACGGAAAGGAGGGCATCTTTTTCTTCAAAACTTTCGGCGAAAAAGAGATTGAAGAGGCTGAGCATGGAGGCGCCCAGACCCAGTGCCAGGCTGGACGCCAGAAGGGAGTTGAAATCCGGAGAAAGCAGAACCCACAGGCCGGTGAGTGCCATGCTGATAAGCCCCAGCAGGATGACTTTTTTCCGGGATTGCCAGCGGTCAGATAAAAAGAGGACGATGGCCCGGGCAAAAATCGAAATGAAACCATAGCCTGAGGCGATCACGGCCGCCTTTGCAAAATCCAGACCCAGCCCCCCTGCCTCCGGGGGGTTGAGCGCGTAGGATTTACGGTAAGCGCGGATGATGACATTCGCCGACCAGAACAGCGTCAGCAGGAAGAAAATCATCAGCTGGTAGCGGCTCAGTTTATATTTTTTCGACATGTAAGCGAGCAGGCCGAGTGCGGCCAGCGCCGTGATCAGATAGACCAGGATTTTGACTTCCATCGCGTGTGCTTTTCCTTTCCTGCGACATTTGCCATAATAAAAGTCATAAACTTCCTGGATCATAGCACAAAGGAGAAGAGAACATGGAAGTTCTGGCCCCTGTGGGCAGCAAAGAAGGCTTTCAGGCTGTCCTGAAACAAAAGCCGGACGTCATTTATCTCGGGGCAGGCGATATGAACGCCCGCTCTTCGGAAGCTCAGCTCTCCCTGGAAGATCTGCCTCAGCTGGTCGCAGATGCCCGTAAGCAGGGCGTCAAAATCTATTTCACACTGAATATCCTCGTGAAGGACAGCGAGTTTGCACGTGCGCTGGAAATTGCCGATCTCGCAAGGCAGGCCGGTGTGTCCGCTTTTATCGTTCAGGACAAGGGTCTGATGCGCCTTTTACATGAGCATTTCCCGGATATCGTGCTCCACGCGAGTACCCAGTGCAGTGTGGGGACACGCGAGCAGATACGTGAACTTCTGGCCCTCCATGTCCGCCGCGTTGTACTGGCCCGCGAGTTGAGTCTGGAAGAAATCCGCGATTTGAGTGACTATGCCCATGCCCTGGGCATAGAGGTCGAGGTTTTTACCCACGGAGCCACCTGTATGTCCGTCTCCGGTCAATGCCATATGAGCTTCTGCATTGGCGGTCGCAGCGCTAACCGTGGCAGCTGCGCACAGCCCTGTCGCAAAAGCTACAGCTTGCTGCGGGATGGCAAGGTCGTGCGGGAGCGTGCTGCCTGGCTTTCGCCGAAGGATCTGAGTTATTTCCCCTATTTAAAAGAGCTGGCCGAAATTCCCGTCGACGCGCTGAAAATTGAAGGCCGACTGCGCAGTAGCGAGTATCAGGCCCAGGTCACCGCGATTATAAAAACAGCCCTGGAGGAAATCGCCCAGGGTCTGCCTGATCAAGATATTTTCACCCGCGATCGGCAGCGCAATCTGGAAATTGCCTTTAACCGCGGCGGCTCCTTTCAGACCGCCTTTCTGAAAAAGCAGCGCTCCGCTGATTTTTTAAGCCCTGAAAGAGTGAACCACTGGGGCTATTTTTTAGGAGAAGTCTGTCGCATCAAAGCCCCGCAGGGCGTTTTGCTCTACAGCCCGCATGAAAATGCTTACCTGCCCTCAGCGGGTAGCCAGATCAGCCTGAAAAACGAAGCCGGCAAAACCGTTGCCAGCGCTCCGGTTGGCGTGGTTCAGCGAAGCAGCGCGGTTCCAAAAGCAGGAAAATCTCCCGGGGCCGAAATTGAGCTGCGAGGTTTTCATCCCCGCATTCTTGCGTCTCTCCACCTCCCTCTGACAGTCTGGCAGCAGAAGCAGCCCAATGTTCCCGAAGAGGCCCAGCGCAGGAACGCACGAATGCCGCTCAGCCTCCACCTCAGCAAAAAGGGCAGTGCTTTTATCCTGCAGCTCAAAAGTTCCGGGAAAGAACTCTCTTTCAGCTCTGAGGAACTGCCCTCAGCACCGGAAGAGACCCCTGGCCCTCTGACACTCTCACGACTGGAAGAGCAGCTAGCCAAGCTGGGCGACAGCCCCTACGTGCTGAGCCATTTCAGCACAGATTTATCGCCGGAAGAGGCTCCGCACTGGCGCATTTCTGCGATCAACGCTTTTCGCCGGGCAGCGCTGGAGAAATTTCTGCAAGTGCCGGAAACTCCCTTAGATACTTCAAACGACACGCTGCATGCGTCGGGAAAAACACTTGCCATGCCCGCTTTTGGAGTTGAAACGATGCAAAGGTTCCTGACTTCTTCGGAGCAAACTTTACAAAGGTCTGAAAGCACACCGAAAGCTCCGGCCGACACGCCGCAGGACCCGGGAATAGCGCCAGAAGAAAGCCTGAAAGTTCCCGGAGTTCATTTCCCTGCAGCATCGCTCAGCTTTTCGCCTGCCAAAACCCACCCCACCCCCATTAAGCGCATCCTCAACCTCCCCAATTACCAGGCAGGAGCTTCCCTCCAAGGTCTTTCCGGGAAAGAAGGTGAGCTCATCGTTCTGCCTCTGGAAGAGCTTTATCTTTGTGCAGGAAACCCTGAGACAGGTGGACTGAAAAAGCTCTGGAAGGATCTGGGAAATGCCCGCCTGGGCGCCTATCTGAACCCCCTGGGAGCCTGGTCCTGCCCCGGCAGTCCTGAGGAGGCGATCAGCGCTCTGACCGGGCAGGGCTTAACCGCTCTTGTCAGTTCAACGAGCGGCATGGCAGAGTTAAAAGAAGAACTGGGGCTGGATCTGGATCTATTTCTCTGGCAGGGCGGACAGGTCACCAACAGCAAAAGCTACGCTTACTTTGCCGAGCGCGGCTATCGCGGCGTCATGCTTTCACCGGAACTCACGCTCCAGGAGCAAAGCAACTTAGCCGAGCGCTTCCAGGATTCCCCGACACAGCCGATCATCCTTTGCCAGGGCCCTTTGGAGGCCATGTTCACTCGCTTCTGCCCCATCGGCTTTTCTCAGGCCTGCGGCCTCTGCCGCAAAGGCGCAAGTTATCAGCTGCAAGACGAAGAGGGACGCCATTTCCCTCTGACGCCCAAGCTCAACGCCGACTGTTCCCTGCAGATCTGGGATAGTCGATCACTCCTGCAACAGCCCTCCTTCGACTGCATCCGCGCGTATACTTTTTTAAAGGATGCGAGATAATGATGTGAGTATGAAAATATCCAAGCAAGTTTTTTTAAATCGGCAAATGTCCGAGTCCTTTTTAACTGCCGCCCTGCTCTCTTTTTCCGGCGGCCTCCAGGACGCTTACACCTACGTCGCCCGGGGGAAAGTCTTTGCGAATGCTCAAACCGGAAACATCGTCCTTTTGAGCAAAAACCTCTTCGAGGGAAAACCTGAAGCCGTTCTTCGTTATTTCGTTCCGATTACTTTTTTTGCCATGGGTGTCGCTACAGCAGAATTTTTGCGTTACAAGTTCAAAAATGCCCAAATGCTGCATTGGAGGCAGGGTGTTTTAGCGATTGAAATTTTATTGCTTTTTTTGGTCGGATTTTTCCCTGCACAGCTGAATCTTCTGGCTAACGCTCTGGTTTCTTTTTCCTGCGCCATGCAGGTTCAGGCTTTCCGCAAGGTCAACTCCTACCAATATGCCAGCACCATGTGCATTGGAAATCTGAGGAGCGGTGTCGAGGCTTTTGTCCATTACAAAAACTCCCGCAAAAAAAGACTCCTTCATCGTTCCCTCCATTATTTTGGAGTCATCTTTGCTTTTGCTATGGGAGCAGGCACGGGAAGCATTCTGGTCCCTCTCTGGGGAATGCAGACTTTGTGGGTTTCCTGCGTCCTTCTCTTCATCATCCTTTTACTCATGTTTATTCCGGCTCCGGAACAGCGTTGAGGGGAAGCTCCTGCTCTGCAGGAGTTCATCGTTTTTGAAACGTCCTACTTCTGCCTGAATCAAAGGGGCGTCTGGTCATTCAGCCTTTCTCCTCGTCAACCTTCATCAGACAAAGTGTCAGCGTCCCTGTCGCAAGTAAAATCGACAGCAGAGCATACAGAGGGCGGCTCTGCAGGATTTCGAGCTTCCAGAGAGCCGCAAGACAGTAGCCGTAAAGCGCCGCCCAAAAGCTAAAAAGAACCCAATCCTTCTTTCCTCTGAAACTTATTTTTTCTCTCTTGTGATACAGCTGGCTGAGCAGGTCCACGAGAATGAGAATCCAGATCAGAATAAAGGAAAGGCAGCTGAACCATTCGTCGCTAATTCCATCCAGGAGAAGGGCAAGTGAGCTGGCCACAGCGACAAAGGCAACACCGGCCAGGCCTATCAGGAGTGCTGCCAGGAGATTTCGGCTTACTGAGCTTACGGACTGCGCCCGTCTCTTCTGATCGCTTACAGGCTTCTCATCTGCCTTTTGCAATCTCGCAGACTTCTCCTGTTTTTCCTGATATTTCAAGGTAAAATACGCTATCGCGGGCGTTTCAAAAAGATATCCAAGGAAGTTGACCCAGATGACACTCATCAACATATGGTGGTTGATCTCAAGGGTAATGGGCCTTCCCTCCCAAATCCAAAACCCCCCGTCCAGGCGAATGGCGGCGACGTCCAGCAGAAGATCCATGGAGACGACCAGCCAGCCTGTTAATAGAGCACGCTTAAAGGGATCCGCTGCGAATTTTTTGGACAATCTTAACGCACAGACCGTCACTCCGCCCCACATTAAGCCGCCGAAAAAAGGAAATTGATAAGGTACGGTTCCTATGATGAAATAGTATTTTTCGCTGTAGTGGTAAATCCACGTCAGGCGGACAGCTAAGAGTTCAAGCATAAAGCCGGCAAGGGCAGCGGAAAAAAACAAATAGAGTTCCTGCCAGTTTTTTCTTTTAACGATATCGGCCAGAAGAAAGAAGGTGATGACATAGCAGATCAGCTCAAAAGCGTTGATCCAGTTCATTGTTATAAATCTCCATTTCAGAAACAGCGTAATGGACGGACGATTTGCAGCCAGATTGTTTCGTCCAGGCGCGGCTTATAAGGCGTCGTGTTCGGTGCTCAGGCCAGTGATATTTTCCGGTCCGTGATGTAAATGGTGATCACCCAGGCGATGACAGTGATGAAAGCCCAGAACAGGGTCATGGGCAGAGCATCAATCAGAACCATGTATATACCCTCAGACAGGTTTCCCGACTGAATTTGTCCCTGGGCGAAGTCTCCCCAGGCAAGGGAAAAATCTTTGTCGTATAACGAGGAAAAATTCAGACTGCGCATAATCCATTTTCCGATCTGATCGACGGCAAGCTGGCTGATAAAAAAGACCAGAAAGGGACCGCCCTGCTTTAACTTTTTGAAGCAGCCCATTGAGCCAACGCTGATAGACATGGCGATAAGAGCATGCATCACGAGCAGGCCGAGCAGAATGTTCAGGAGAAAGAGGCCGGTATTCCGGGGAATAAAGATCGTGCTCAGAACTGCTCTGATTCTGGAAAAAAAGAGGCTGAATCCGCTTTCCGCCAGCTTCATGCGAAAAAGGAGGGATAAAATAACAACAGCCTGCAGAATGAGCGACAGCATGGTGATCAGGGCATAGGCCAGATAATAGAGGGCACGGGCCGTCGTGAAGGCGAAGCCGGTCGCCGGAAGGGAACGGTAAAAGTAGGCTCGTTTTCCTTCCATATTGTGATAGTCCCCTCCTATGGTATTGAAGAAGATGGCAATGTGGACGGCAAAAAGACCAAGCAAGGCCAGCACGGTCACGACACCTGCCACCTGACTGTCCCTGAAAAAGCCTCCCATGATGAAAGGCAGGAAGATAAGAATCCAGCTGGACAGGATGCACCAGCCGATAGGGCTGATCACTTCCAGAAACATCCGTTTAAAAAGTTTGCTGATCATTGAAAAACCTCCTCAAAAAGTTCATGGATCGATTTCCCTTCGCGGGCGCGAATGGCGTCCGCCTGGTCGTGGAGAACAAGATCTCCCTCTTTGAGAAAGAGGGCATCGTCAATGATCGGCTCAATGTCACGGATCATATGGGTGGAGAGGATCATGAGGGATTGGGGACAGTAGTTTTCAAGAATCATCTGGAGGATGACCTTGCGGGCCGCCGGATCCACTCCCGAGATGGGCTCATCGAGAAGATAAATCTGAGCATCGCGGGACATGGTCATCACCACTTGGATTTTTTCCTGCATGCCCTTCGACATCGCTTCCAACTTTTGCCGGGGATCCATCTTGAGGTCTTCCAACATACGTTGGGCTTTATCGGCATTAAAATCGGCAAAAAAGTCCTGGTAAACCGCGATGGCTTTTTGAGGGGTCCAGGAAAGCGACAGATTCGCTTTATCCGGGAGGCTGGAAGTGATGGCTCTGGAATGAAGGCCTGGAGCCTGGCCGTCAATCAGCACCTCTCCCTGGTAATTCATATCATAGGCACTCAAGATCCTGAGAAGGGTGGTTTTTCCAGAACCGTTGGGACCCAGAAGCCCCACGATTCTTCCGGCTTCAAAGCTCAAATCCAGCCCTTTCAGGGCTTGAAAGTTTCCGTAGTTTTTCTTTAAAGCATGAATTTCAATCAGGCTCATTTACGTTCTCCTTCTTTATTTTCTGCCTCTGCCTGGCCTCCGGCCTTATCGACCGGGTTTCCCTGTCCGGCCTGGTCAGGCTCCCTGAGCAGACTTGCCTTATCAGCTGCGCTTGTCCTCTGAGCCGGGTCTAAATTTTCGACCGAGGTTCGGGCATTCGCTTCCGGCCAGTTTTCTTCGATCAAACGGCTGGTTTCCGGAGGGCTCAGACCAAGAGCCGCCATGGTTTCAGTGAATTTCCGGGTTTCCCTCAGGGCCAGCTGCTTACGAAGATCCTCGATTTTGCCAGGATCGTCTGTAACAAAGCGGCCCGTGGTTCGCTCTGACCGAGCCAGACCCGTAGCTTCAAGCTCCTGCAGGGATTTCTGAACCGTGTTGGGGTTGACGCCAAAATGAAGGGCGAGTTGACGAACGGAAGGTATTTTTCCGCCAGCCTCCCATTTTCCCTGCACAATGGCGATGAGAAATTTATCCAGAAGCTGTTGATAGATGGGGGCGCCCGATGAAAAATCCTGCATCCTGTGGACTCCTTTCCTGATCACTCCTGCCGGCTGCAGTGTATTATTGTATTAGTGTACTAGTCAATTGACACAGCGAGTATAAAAACAAAATTTATCTCTGTCAAGCCTTGATTTGTTAAATCTTTTTTCTCCTTGACACACCACCACATGTGCGCTATTTTCTTATAGAAACACAAGATATTGTGCTTTCAAGGTGTTCGCGCTTAATGAGGAAGCAGGTGCAAAACCTGCGCGGTCCCGCCGCTGTAACGCTTATCGATTTTCGCAGAACCACTGGATTTTCCGGGAAGGGCGAAATAGGAGCGAAGCCAGAAGACTCGCCTTGAAGGACCCCGTGCCACGGAGCATGGCGGGAGCGGGTGAACGGCTGTACAGCCGTTTTACGCTCTCTTTCTCGAGAAAGGGAGTTTTTTTATGTCGAGAGTTATGTCACTTACCCCCAGAAGTATTGTCAAAAGAGATGGATCGTTGATGCCTTTTGACGCCTTCAAAATCAGGCAGGCCGTTGTGCTTGCCAATCGGACCATTCCGAGTGAAACGCTCACGTCGGAAGAGCTGGATGAAATCTGCGTCAATGTGGTGAAACGGCTTGATCCAGAAAAAAATCCGGGCGTTGAAGAAGTTCAGGATCTGGTGGAAGAAGAGCTGATGCGCTTCGGCGTTCATCAAACAGCCAAAGCCTATATGCTCTACCGTGCCGATCATGCCCGCCGCCGCTCTTACGCCGGGGCATTAATGCAGACCTACAAGCAGCTGACCTTTACGGACGCAAAAGGCAGCGATCTGAAACGTGAAAATGCGAATATTGACGGGAATACCGCCATGGGAACCATGCTGAAATACGGCTCTGAAGGCTCCAAGGCTTTCATTGACGCCTTTGTTCTGCCGGACGATATCCGGAGCGCGCATGAGGACGGGTTGATCCACATTCACGATAAAGATTTTTACATGCTGACGGCCACCTGCTGCCAGATTGACCTGCAGAAACTTTTCCAAAAAGGCTTCTCCACGGGACATGGACATCTGCGCCCGCCCCAAAGTATTCAGAGTTATGCCGCACTTGCCTGTATCGCCATTCAGGCCAATCAGAATGAGATGCACGGCGGCCAGTCGATTCCGGATTTTGATTTTGCCATGGCTCCAGGCGTCGATAAAACATGCCGTAAACACATGGCAGATGTTCTTCATTCTTACGAAGCTTATGCCGATGGCAAGCTCGATGAGTTCATGAGCGAGGAAGAGAAAGCAGCGCTGCTGGCCTGTGATTTCGCCGAAGTAAATCGACGTCTCGCGGAGAAAGATAAATTCTCCAAGCTGCTTCGGATCGTGAGTGACAGAACCCGCCGGGACACCTACCAGGCGATGCAGGCTTTAATTCATAACCTTAACACGATGAATTCCCGTGCCGGTGCTCAGGTGCCTTTCAGCTCACTGAATTACGGGACAGATGCCTCACCAGCAGGGCAGCTGGTGATAGAGGAGCTGTTAAAGGCTACCGCTGATGGTCTTGGCCGTCACGAAACAGCGATTTTCCCCGTTCAGATTTTCAAAGTTAAAGATGGCGTGAACAGTCATGCCGGTGACCCCAATTATTTTCTTTTTAAAAAGGCCATAGCTGTCTCTGCCAAACGGCTTTTCCCCAATTTCAGTTTTCTGGACGCACCCTTTAATAAGCAGTACTACCGGGAAGGCCAGCCCAATACGGAAGTGGCCTACATGGGTTGTCGCACGCGCGTGATGGGCAATATCTATGACCCGCAGAAAGAAGTGACCAAGGGCAGGGGGAACCTGAGTTTTACCTCAATCAATCTGCCTCGTCTGGGCATTGAGGCACGTGGCTCAGAAGAAAAATTCTTTCAACTTCTCGATGAGACCATGAACCTTGTTTTCCGTCAGCTCCGCCATCGCTTTGAGATTCAGAAGCGCATGAAAGTCCGTAATTTCCCCTTCCTCATGGGAGAGGGACTGTGGCTCGAAGCCGATCAATTAAAGCCGGACGATGATCTGGAGCGCGTCTGGCGTCACGGCACATTGAGCGTCGGCTTTATCGGCCTCGCTGAATGCCTTGTGGCGCTGCTCGGAAAGCACCATGGCGAAAGTCCGGAAAGTCAGGAACTCGGTCTTAAAATTATTACTCATATGCGTGCTCGCTGCGATGCCAAAAGCCGTGAGGAAATTCTCAATTACACGCTGCTGGGCACACCGGCGGAGGGGTTGTCGGGACGTTTCGTAAGAATGGATCGGGCACGTTATGGCCTCATGCCGGGAATCACGAATCACGACTTTTACACGAATTCCTTCCACGTCCCCGTGTATTACCCCATCTCCGCCGCCGCGAAGATTGAAACGGAGGCGCCCTATCACGCCCTGACCAATGCCGGTCATATCACCTATGTTGAACTTGACGGTGATCCCCAGAATAATCTCGAGGCTTTTGAAAAACTCATTCTCTATATGAAAGAAAAAGGGGTCGGCTACGGCTCGGTCAATCATCCCGTCGATCGTGATCCAGTCTGCGGTTATACCGGCATCATCAATGACATCTGTCCAGGCTGTGGACGGAAGGAGACTGACGGCGGTCCTGCCTTTCAGAGGATCCGACGCATTACAGGCTACCTTGTCGGCACACTCGACCGTTTTAATGACGCCAAGCGGGCCGAAGTAGCCGAACGTGTCAAACACAGCCTGAAGCCCGAACATGAATGAACCTGTACCCTCCCTGCGCCTCGCTTCCTGGATCCAGGATTCTCTGGTCGACGGCCCTGGACTTCGCTTTACCGTCTTTGCCCAGGGCTGTCCCCATCGCTGTCCCGGCTGTCATAATCCCGAAACGCAGCTGCCGCTTGGCGGCGTGATTCTTCCGGTCACTGAGCTTTTCGCCATTTACGAAAGAACGAAAATGCACCGCGGCGTCACGCTTTCCGGTGGCGAGCCCTTCTTTCAGGCCGCCGCCATGGCTGATTTCGCCGAGCTTGTCCACGCGCGGGGAGATGATGTCATTACATATACGGGTTATGTTTACGAAAAGCTGCTCCTGATGGCTGAAAGTGATTCCGACATCTCGCGCCTGCTCAAAGCCAGCGATTTATTGATCGACGGACCCTTTATTCTCGCCAGACGGAGCCTTTCTCTTCCCTTTCGCGGGAGTTCCAACCAGCGTATCCTGCCTCTGAGCGAGGCCGGTGACGCACTGGCGGCAGAAATCCCGCAGGCCAGGTGAAAACACCAGGGCCAGGATGAGACCGGGTGAGGCCAGGAGAAGCTTTTTTCAGTCGTTCAACACTGTGGTTAAGCTCAACACTGCCGGAAAATTCTGTATTCTCCGGCAAAATTTTTGTCCAGGTCAGTCATTTCATCACGGCTTACTTTAATAAAATTCTTTTTCCTGCTACATTTTCATCAGGAAGAAGGGTAAATGCGCTATGGAAGTTTACGAGCCACGCCCCCGGGAACTGGCCCTGGAGTATCTTGAAGCTTATATATTGGAGCATCATGTGTCGACCCATGATGCACTTCCGCCTGAGCGGGAACTTTGTCAAAAGTGGCAGATCAGCCGCTCAACTCTGCGCAGTGCCATTTCCCACATGATCGCCTCCGGGAAGCTTTATGCCATACAGGGCAGTGGCACCTATGTCAGCCCGCGAGTCCGAAGAAACCTCCAGGATCTTGAGAGTTTCACTTCCTTTGCCCACAGACAGGGCATGAAGGCCAGTTCCCGCCTGCTTTCTTTTTCCTGTATAGCCGCCGATGAGGGTCTTGCCCGGGAATTTGGGGACGAAGCCGGCCTGCTGCTTTATCAGATCGTACGCCTTCGCTGCATCAATGATCTTCCACTTCTCATCGAAAGCTCCTATATTCCGAAAAGCCTGGCGCCCCATCTTGAAGCCCACGATATCGTCAGCGCCTCTCTTTTCGATATCCTGGAAAAAAATTATGGACTTAAGCCCAGCCATGGTTGGGAAAAGGTCAGCGCCACAAGCGCTTCCGCGGAAGAAGCCCATTACCTTGAAATCCCTGAAAACTCAACCGTTTTCTGGCTGATCAGCAAAACCAGCAGCCCTGATGGAGCTTTATTTGAATACTGCCGCACGGTGGGTCGAAGTGACCGCCTTGAATTTTGCAGCACCCTGCGTTGGAGGAAGAGAAATGAACCCTCATGAAACCACACACTCTTTCCTGCATGAAGACGGGCGCCTGAGCCGGAAAATGGCGGCATGGGCTCTTTTTCCAGTGACCGTGATGACTGCCAAAACGATGGCGCCTTTTTTTGATCTGAAAGCGGCGCTCCCGGGAGGCAGATCATGAGCACAAAAACAAGAGATCGCTCTCCCTTATATGTTCAGCTGCGTGAACTTATTCGCAGCCAGATCGAAAGCGGGCAATTTGCCCCCGGAACCAGCCTGCCGTCAGAAAATGCCCTGGCTCAGACCTATGGCCTGAATCGTTCTGCCGTCCACAGTGCTCTTCAAGCTCTTGAGTATGAAGGTTTACTGCAAAGCATCCAGGGCAAGGGTTCCTTTGTGCTCGGCCCGAAACTCACGCGGGATATGGAAACGCTCGGCGGCTTCCGTCAGACCATGCTCGATCGGGACCAGAACCCTTCGACCAAAGTCCTGCATAAAGTCCTGCGCAAAGCAGGTCCCCTCTACAGCCGGCTGCTGGAAATACCGCCGACCGCTCCTGTCTGGTATGTGAAGCGAATTTGCTATGCCGGGTCTGCTGCGCTCGCTCTGGAGGAAATTTTTATCCCGGAGGATTTGCTGCCTGATTTCGACTCTGCCGATATCAGTCTTTTCTCTATCATGGATATCTATCACTGGAATGCAATTTATCCCCTTCTTGGGCAGCAAACTCTCTCTATTGCCTTTCTCGATCCCTCGCAGTCGAAACTCATAGGGCTGGAAGGCAAACAGGCTGTACTGGAGTTTTCCGGGACCATGCGCACCAAAGAGGGCCGTATCGTCGAATTTTCACGAAGCTACACCCGTCAGGATAAGGCTGAATTTACGGTGCATTACCGCGACCTGGAGGAGAATTGAGGTCTATTCCGCTGTCTCCGGAGGTAAAATATTGCGGCGCTCCAGCTGTCTATCCGCAAGTTCTTTGCGAGCGCTTACCCATACCTCGTGCTGCTCCAGCAGAATGGTGAGCTCTTCAGCCCTTTTTCAATTTTCACCTGCGTTGAAAAAGAGAGAAAAGCAAGAATCCTTTCACTCTCTGCCCTGCCTCCGCTCGTAAAAAAAGCACAATTCTTACTCTTTCTTCTAAAATTTTTGTGCAAAAATGTGATTTCTCTCTTGAAAATGGTATGAAATCAGTATAGATTTGTTGTTGCAAGATATTTTTTGCTCTTAGAAGAGAATACGAGGTAGGAAGAGTATGGCCAATTCGATCGTTTCACTCCGGCATGTTGACAAGTGGTTTGGTCAAAACCACGTTGTCAAAGATCTCAATCTGGAAATTGAAGCCGGAGAGTTTCTTACCCTTCTGGGTCCCTCCGGTTGCGGGAAAACAACCACGCTGCGGATGATTGCAGGTTTTGAAAAGGCCAGCGGCGGCAGCATTCTTGTACAGGGTGAGCCGATCGAGGATAAAGAACCTTACCAGAGGGATGTGAATACGGTCTTTCAGAATTACTCCCTCTTCCCTCATATGTCGGTTTATGACAATGTGGCCTATGGGCCTACGATTAAAAAAGTTCCCAAGGCCAAAATCAAAGAAGAAGTCACAGAAATGCTGCGCCTCGTCCAAATGTCCGGTTACGAAAGAAGAAAACCGGACATGCTTTCGGGTGGGCAAAAGCAGCGTGTTGCCATAGCCCGGGCACTGATCAACCATCCCCGGGTCCTTTTGCTGGACGAACCTCTGGGAGCCCTTGATCTGAAGCTCAGAAAACAGATGCAGATCGAACTCAAGCGTCTGCAGAAGAAGCTCAAAATTACCTTTGTCTATGTGACGCATGACCAGGAAGAAGCCATGACCATGTCGGATCGGATTGCGGTCATGCGGGCAGGCAAGATTCTCCAGCTGGGCTCTCCTAAAGAGATATATGAACGCCCGAACTGCCGTTTTGTCGCGGATTTTATTGGTGAATCCAATATCTTCCACGGTAAAGTCGAAGCCGTCCGCGATAAACTGCTGGACATTGCAACTGAGAACGGAAAACTTCTGAGTTCTGGCGAGGGTTTCCTCGAAGGAGAGGACATTTTTGTTTCGCTTCGTCCGGAATACCTGAGCTTATCCAAAACAGCTCTTCCCGGCTTTGACCTCCGGGGCAGGGTGAAAGACTTTGTCTATACCGGCTCCGTGACGAAAACCAGCATTGAGATGGCAGACGGCAGCGAAGTGAAAATGAGCCGTGTGGAAGATAACTCAGAGTTCAAAGAAGGGGATACGGTCTATTTGTCCTGGGATCCTCCTCATTCTGTGCCCATCCATTCCAGCGGAGAGGGGGAAGAAGAGCATGAAGCGTGAAGCTGCGACAACAAATGGCCTGCGACGAAAAACCCATCAGCGCCTGCCCCTTCTGGCTCAGGCTGGCCCTGTTTCGCTCTGGATGATTCTTTTCGTCACGCTCCCACTGCTATTTATTATCGCCATCAGCCTGATGAGCCGCGGCGCTTTCGGCGGTGTCGATTACCGTTTTTCACTGAAAAGCTACGCGACGCTTTTCGATATGATCTATTTCAAGGTCATCATGAAAAGTCTGAACATCGCTGTTCTGACGACGGTTTCCTGCCTGATTCTGGGCTATCCCTTTGCCTACTATATTGCCCGCAAACCCGCTGATACAGCCTCCCGCCTGATCATGCTGATTATGATTCCCTTCTGGACCAACTCCCTGATGCGCCTTAACGCCTGGATGCTGATGTTCCAGATGAACGGCCCGGTCAACAATTTGCTCATTCGCCTGCATGTCTTCAGCAATCCTGTCAAATTCATCTACACCGACTGGCTGGTTTTTCTCGGTCTGGTCACCAACTTTCTTCCCTTCGCCGTCCTGCCCATGTATTCCAGCATTGAAAAGCTGCAGGACTCTCTGCTTGAAGCTTCTGCCGATCTGGGCGCCCCGCCTGTAAAAACTTTTTTCAAAGTGACTCTGCCCCTGACCTTCCCAGGTATCTTTTCCGCCATCATTCTTACCTTTATCCCTGCGCTCGGCACCTATACGGTCACGGATATGCTCGGCGGAGGTAAGGTGCTCTATATCGGCAACATCATCAAAAATCAATTCGGCGTCATCCGCAACTGGCCGCTCGGCTCAGCTCTCAGCGTTCTGCTCCTGCTGATTACCGCTCTGCTGATTTTCCTCTACACAAGAATCGCCAGGGTCGAAGATCTGGAGGTCCTCTGAGATGTCTGTTCTGATGATCGCACGTCTGCTGGGAGATCCCTGCAGGAAAATGGTCGAAAAAGTGGCGAAAACCGAGCAAGAGGAGGGCGGTCAAGATGCCTGATAAGCAGAAGAAACACCAACACAGACACATCCTTGGCGGGATTTATGCCGCTTTTATCTATAGTATTTTTTATCTGCCCGTGGCTGTCATGATTGTCTTTTCCTTCAACGACGCCCAGCGCAATTATTACTGGAAAGGCTTTACCACAGATTGGTACGTCAGGCTTTTCAGCTTTAAAAATATGGATCTGTGGAATGCCCTGGTCTACTCGATCATCATCGCTCTGATCGTCACGGTGATCAGTGTAGTCATCGGCGTGTTGGGCGGTATTGGCCTCTATCGGTTTAATTTTGTGGCCAAAAAGTTTATCAACCTGATGATCTACGTCCCCATCATCGTCCCGGAAATTGTTCTGGCTGTGGCCATGTTGATTATTTTTATCACGATTGGCCTGCAACTGGGTATGGGAACCATCATCATCGGTCACTGTACCTTCTGTATCCCCTACGCCGTGGTCACCATCAAAGGCCGTATCAGCGGCGATAATCAGTCGCTCGAAGAAGCCTCGATGGATCTTGGCGCCAACCGCTTGCAGACTTTCTGGCGAGTCACTGTTCCCAGCATTATGCCGGGCATCGTGTCTTCGGCCTTTCTCTCCTTTACCCTCTCGATTGATGACGTCGTCATGTCCAACATGCTCGCCGGGGCCAGGCAGTCAACATTGCCGGTTCTGATTCTGTCCATGAACCGCACCGGCATCTCGCCGGATGTCAACGCTCTGACGACAGTCATGATTCTTTTCATGGTGCTGGGCCTTCTGATCGTCAACTTTATCCAGAAAAAGAAACGCCAAAAAGATCTTCTCCTGCTGGAAGAGACCGAAAAAGAAATACTTGCCGCTTCCCAAAAGGCGGTAGCCATGGATTAAATGCTCGTCCGGGCTTACCCTCCCGGGGGAAACTTATTCCGTAAAAGAGACGTCATAAAACGCCAGAAAATCGCCTGCAAGCGGATCTTTTGCCGACATCATAAAAACATCTTTTGCCCCCCCGAAAAAAGTTCTGGGCAAATGATCAGGGTTTCAGGGACGCAGCTCACATGCATCCTGAAAAAATACACCTTTTGGAGGAAAGAAAATGAAAAAAAGTTCGCTCATCCTGCTGATCCTTTCTCTCATGCTCAGCCTCTGTGCCTGTGCTCCTGCAGCCGGGGACAAAACTGAAAAAGAGAAAGAAACAACTGCGGAAGCCAAGGCCGACGAAAGCAAAGTCGAAGAGACGAAAGATGAGGAGCCTAAAGCTGACGAGACAAAGGCCGAAGAATCCAAAGCCGAAGCAAGCGAAGCTGAGAAGGCCGAAGCTGAAACCCCAGCCGCTGAGGGCGGAGACCTGAACATTTTCATGTGGGGCGATTACATTTCCGAAGATCTGATCAAGACTTTCGAAAAAGAAAATAACTGCAAGATCAACCTCAGCTTCATGTCCGACAATGCGGACTCCATTACCAAGCTGACCGCCGGAGCCGGCAAAGACTATGACCTGATTATGACCTGCGACGCCTACATGGAATCGCTCATTAAAGGAAATTATCTGGAAAAACTGGATGCCGACAAAATTCCGAACGCCGTCAACAACATGAATCCCGCTTACTGGACGGGTGAAAACCGTGATTACTGCGTGCCCTATCTCATGAACTACATTTATGTGGTCTATGATACCGAAAGATGCCCGATCGAAATCACCTGCTACAACGATCTGATTAAACCCGAAATGGCCGGCCAGATCGGCTCCATCGATGGCGCCCGCAACCTCTTCCCCATCGCTCTCGTCGCCCTGGGCTACGACCCGAACTCCACAGAAGAGAAAGAAATTGCCGAGGCCTACGAATGGCTGCAGAAGTTTAACAAAAATGTCGTGGCGTATGGCTCCACTCAGGAAAACATTGTCAACGGCCTCATTTCCTGCATGCTGACCTTTGATGGCAACGCCTCCTGGGCCATGAAGGAACTGAAAGACAAGAACACCCTGAAGATCGCTCCTTTCAAGAAGGATCCGGTCCAGCTGGGCTTTGACCTCTTTGTCATGCCCAAGGGCGCTGTCCATGCTGACCTCGCCTGCAAATTCCTGAACTATCTCAGCGATGCAGACGTCATGGCCAAGAACCTGGAGGAATTCCCTTATTCCTGCCCCAATGACAAAGCCGTGGAAAAGGCCAGTGAAGCTTACCGCAACGACCCGGCCTTTGACTTTGACTATAAAACCAACATCTTCTTCCAGAAGGATGTCGGTGACGCTCTGGCCATTTACGATGAATACTACCAGAAGCTGAAAGTCGGCGAATAAAACATTCTGTTTTTAGCTTTTATGCCTTGACGGTCTGCCTCATGGACAGGCCGTCAGGGCTGTTAATCAAACAAAAAAGAGATGGAAAAACCTATGCTTAAATTTAATGAAGAGGAAATTCTCAGCAATATGCGCGCAGCCCTTGCGCTTCGCCCCGAGATGGAAAGAATTCTCGATCAGGTCGAGCATGAGGGCATCCGCAATGTCTGTTGGCTGGGCATTGGCGGAACCTGGGCAAGCTGCATGCAGGCTGTTGTGCTCATGAAAGAGCGTTCAGCACGTGAAGTCTTTGCTCTGAATGCCGCTGAATATAATACGACCGGGGATCGCCGCGTCGGCAAGGGGACCTTTATCGTGATTTCCTCAGTCACCGGGACCACCGAAGAGATGATCACCGCTGTCAGAAAAAGCCAGGAGGCAGGGGCAAAGGTACTCGGTTTTGTCAATAAAGTGGATACTCCACTGGCCGACATGGTCGATTGGTGTCTCACGGCCCAGCAGAACGAACAGCTGAAATTTTTTATGGTCGCCGACTACCTTATGCATCTGGAAGGGGTTTTCCCGGATTATGAAAAGTGCTATCAGCAAATCGACACTTTTGTACCCGAGGGCATCGTCGCTGTAGAAAAAAGCGCCGACGACTTCGGTCGCAGCTTCGCAGAAAAGCACAAGGCTGATGCTCTGCACTACTTTGTGGGAGCGGGAACCCTCTATGGTGCAACCTATTCCTATGCCATGTGCTATTGGGAAGAAATGCACTGGAGAAGAACCAAATCCATTCATTCCGCCGAATTCTTCCATGGCATGCTGGAAATTATCGACGAAGATACGCCGGTCACCGTCTTTATCGCCGAGGACTCTCAGCGGGAACTGGGTCTTCGCGTGAAGCGCTTTCTCGAACACTATAATCGTAATTACACCATCATTGATACTGCAGATTATCCTCTCGAGGGTCTGGATCCGGCTTACCGCAGCCGCATCAGCCACATGATTATGCATGCGGTGACGAATCGCATCGACGCCCACATGTCAGACCTGAATCAGCACGATATGAGCCTGCGCCGTTATTATCGGACCGTGAAGTACTAGAAAACAGGATACGGGAACATGAATAAGCCAAAAGCAAAGCTCCTCGCCTGTGTTGGCGACAACTGCGTGGATTATTATGAGCCGGGCGGGCACGCCTATTTCGGCGGAAACCCTTTAAATGTCGCCGTCTACGCCGCAGAAATGGGGGCGGAAGCCTCCTATCTCGGCGCCGTCGGGAATGACCGCTACGGCCGGGAGTTGCTTTCTGCCCTGAAGGCCAGACGTGTGGATAGCAGCCACGTCCAGATCCTTGAGGGAGCAACCGCGTTGACGCATGTCACTCTGGAAGAGGGAAACCGTGTTTTTGGCGACTATGAAGAAGGCGTGATGGCTGACTTTGCCCTGAGGCCGGAAGATTACCCTTTTCTTGCCAGGCACAGGCTCATCGTCTCCGGGCTCTGGGGCAAAATAGAAAAACAATTGCCGGAAGTACGCGCTTTGCAGCGCCCCATCGCCTTCGATTTTGCCGAAAGGCCGGAAAGTGAAACGGCCCTCATCGCCGCACCTTTTGTGGACATCGCTTTCTTTTCAGACGACCTTTCCGACCTCAGCCAGCTGAGGGAGAGAATTCTCCAATTGCAGCGCCTGGGACCGAAGCTCGTCATCGCCACTCGCGGCGAACACGGCAGCCTGGCCTTTGATGGCAAAAACTTTATTCCCCAGGGTATTGTCCCCTGCCCTGTCGTGGATACCATGGGGGCTGGCGACAGTTTTATTGCCGGTTTTCTTCTGAATTATCTGAAAGGCGCTTCGCTTCAGGCCTGCCTGGCTGCCGGGGCCGCCAAAAGTGCGGAAACCCTCTCTCATCCCGGAGCCTGGTCGTAAGCTCACCCTGCACAGACCTCAGGCCAGCTGCTTTTTGGAAATGAAGATCATGAGCATTTCCGTCAGCATCATGAGGGGTGTCAGAGAGTTGAAGAGTTCTGTGCTGCGCACATGGCAGGTCAGAGCCACCTCCGCCGCTTCGGCTAAGGGAGAGTCTTTGCGGTCGGTCACAGAGAGAATCGGCACCCCCTGCTGCTTCGCCAGTTCACACACATGAAGCGTGCTTTTTCCATAGGGAGTGATGCCATAGGCCACAAGGACACTTTTCGTGGGAATGTAACTCAGGAGAGCTTTGACTTCATCTTCGTTCTCCACTTCAAGGTAACGGGCGTCACAGCCCTCGACGATCAGATGGCTGGTCAGAATTCTCGCCGGTTTTTCCGTGATGTTATGTGCAACAACATAAACCCTCTGGCTTTGGATAAGGCGGCCGGTAAAGGCCAGTAGCTTTTCTAGAGGATTATCGGCGATGGTAAGGTCGATGCTGCGATGAAACGATTTGACCAGGCGGGCATAGAGAGCCTCATCGCCGTTATCTGTCGGCATGGCGATGGAGATGCGCTCATGAATCTTTAATTTTTCGATAAGCTCCGTCTGAATTTGCTGTTTAAAATCCAGAAAATTTTTATATCCCAGATCGCGAAGAAAATGGAGTACCGTCAGCTGGGCGCAATCAGACTTATCGGCCAGATCCTGCAGCGAAAGAAAAGCAAACTGCTCCGGTTCGGCCAAAATGCAGTCGGCTATTCTGCGCCTGGCTTTATTCAGAGTGGGATAGACTTCCTGCAATTTTGCCGAAACCAGCATAGAACCTCCTCGCTTTATTCTTTATTTTTAGAAGGTGGCCAGCAGTTCCGGCTTAAGCGTGCGCGTAAGCTGGCAGGCCAGTTGAATTGTCGCTGCTAAATCCTGTTCAACGGATAGGCCCTGCGGACCATGAATATAGCGCACAGGGACTCCCATCACAATGGCCGGCGCTCCCCGCAGCTGAGCCTGGACGACAGCGGCATTGTTGCCGCCCCCTTCACGCACAGAGGCCTGAGCCGGAATCTGTTCTGCTTCCGCCTGATCCAGCGCCCAGCGCTGGAAACGGGGATTGCAGATGACGGACTGATCCATAAAACGCAGCATGGGTCCACTGCCCAGCCGGGTTTGCATGGCATAGGTTTCACCAAAGGTATCATCGGCAGGGCAACCTTCAAAACAAATCGCAACATCCGGATCAATACGGTTGATGGCGACTTTGATGCCCCGCTCTCCAACCTCTTCCTGAGAAGAGAGGAGGCCGACGACATCGAAAGGCAGGTTCTCTTCCTGCGCCAGCTGCTCCAGACTGATGAGCAGAGCTGCGCAGCCAATCCGGCAGTCAAAGGCCTTTCCCCGGAAGAGACCTGAACTCGGCTCATAGAGGAAGGAGACATCGGCGACGGCCGGCTCTCCGATACGGATGCCGCTTCTCTGCTCAGCTTCTTCTGCACTCCTGGCACCGATATCGATGACCAGCTGTGAAATCTCCTGGACTAAAGGATGGTTCCGCTCTTCTTTGCTCATAAAATGCGGCGGTCTGGCCGCGATGACACCGGGAATCCACTGGCCCTCTTTGTTGCGCACACGTACAGGCATTCCTGGCAATGTACTGAGGCTCCAGGATCCTAACTGAACAAAACGGAGGCAGCCGTTGGGATGAATGGAGTGAACCATAAAGCCCACCTCGTCGCTATGTGCATCCAGCAAAAAGATCGGTTTATTGCCCTTAAAATTTCCGGGATAGAGGTAAAGATTGCGCAGATGATCCTCCTCTATCCGGCAAAAGGGAGCCGCATAGTGACGGGCTGCCCGGACGCTTTCGTCTTCAAAACCGCTGGGTGAGCGCGCTTCGGAAAGTTCCTGGAGCAGCCTGATGTGCTTTTCCTCTAAAGGGAAAATATTATGCTTCGTGTTTGTATTCGTCATATCGCGAGCCTCCTGCTGAATGCGATCTCGTTCAATCATAAAATAAGCCAAAGAAAATAGGGACTCATGTGAGTCCCCTGCTCAGGGTTTCGGCAAAGCTACTTTTTCAAACTCCGGCAGAAACTCTGCAATATAATCGGCCATGGTCTGGACCATTTCCCTGCCCCAGGCTTCCGAGGCCTCAAACGGCTTATCTTCGCCATACCAGCCATTCTTGTTATAAACTTTGACCGGTCTCGGAATAATCACGGAAGCGCCGCGGAATTCCACTTTATCCCAGCCTGTACTGGGCATATTTTCCGCAATATCTGCGGTCATAATCAGAGGATCATGGAGTTTTTCCGTGACAATCAGATCCGGATTAACAGCCATAACACCGGCGGTCTCTTCGGCTCCGCCATGGCCGCCCGCCCACTCGGGACGCAATTCACCGGCCATCAGCCACCAGTTCAGCACGGCCAGATAGGCGCCTTTTTTATAAAGGCGCTGTCCCAGCATTTCCAGAGATTTGGCATTGCCTCCATGACCATTAACAATCACAAACTTGCGGAAACCATGTTCGTAAAGGCTGTCGCAAACCCGGCAGAGCAGATCGTAGAGACCAATAACACCGAGCGAAACCGTCCCCGTAAAAGCCGCCAATGAATCGGCCGCACCATAGGGAAGTGTGGGCGCAATCAGCACATCGCTTTTTTCTTCCAGAAGGTCAATGATTTTATCCGGAATCAGCGTATCCGTCCCGAGCGGCATATGCCGACCGTGATTCTCGATACTTCCAAGTCCAAACAAAATCGTCTGACTTTTTTCCAAATAGCTTTCCACTGCCTGAACCGAACTGAATGCTAAACGCATAAGATACCTCCTTTGAGCGCCTCCGGGCACATCCTCATGCTGATGTGTCCTTTAAAGTCGCTTTTTCCCTTGGTTTTTATATTATACGCTTAAAATTTAAGTAAAAACTTAAAAAAGCGTTTTGCATAATCACATGTTTATATGAATTTAAGCCACATAAATACTGGTGTCAAGCTTTTATTTATACTTGACGGACGTTTTTTCACAAGGTAGGATAGAGCCAGGATACGCAAAAAGATGAGGATATTCTTTAAATTTATTGTTTTTACTGCATTTTTAAAGAATTAACTCAAAACAATAGAAGCATCAAACGACCAGAGCCTTCCCGAGGACCCCCTCCCGCAGGCTTTCGCGCCGGCTTCCGGAGGAAGAGTATGTGGATGTACCTCTTAAAACGTGGCGCAACAGCGCTCCTTACGCTTTTTGTTGCAGCTACCCTGACCTTTTTTATCATGACGGCTGTGCCGGGCGATCCTTTTTTGAGCGAGCGTGCTCCTTCTCCCGAAATTCGCGAGCAGATGCGGGCCAAATACGGTCTCGATAAACCTGTTGTCGTTCAGTACTACAATTATATGAAGAATTTCATGAAAGGTGATCTTGGTGTCAGTTATGTTCAATCCAAGAATCGCCCCGTCTCGGAAATTATCAGAAAATCGTTTCCCGTATCCGCTAAAGTGGGAGCCTTAGCTATTCTGCTCTCTGTGGCCATCGGCATTCCTCTGGGCTGCCTTTCGGCCTTGAAGCGCGATCGTTTTCTGGATAATTTTGTTCGCGTTTTTTCCACGATTGGCATAGCCGTGCCCGGCTTTGTCGTCGCCACCGTACTTCTCCTCGTGATGTCCGTTCGTTGGAAATGGCTGCCGGCTGCTGGCCTGAACACTCCCTCCTCCTACATCATGCCGGTTCTTGCTTTGGCGATGTACCCCATGTGCTATATCATTCGCCTCATGCGTTCCAGTATGCTCGACGTGATCGGTCAGGATTATATCCGAACGGCCAAAGCCAAGGGCATGCGCAAAAACAACCTGCTCTTCCGTCAGGCGCTGAGAAACTCTATCCTGCCTGTCATTACCTATCTGGGTCCGCTCATTGCGGGCATCCTCACCGGTGGCTTTGTCGTTGAAAAAATCTTCAACATTCCCGGCCTTGGCCGCTATTATGTCAAATCCATCGAGTGCCGGGATTACACCATTATCATGGGAACCACCATTTTCTATTCCGGTCTGCTGATTTTCATGATGTTTTGCTGTGACCTTGTTTACACCGTTGTAGACCCCAGAATCACGCTCGATCGTTAGGAGGCAGAAATGGCTCATACACTTCCATCTGAAACAAAAGTCAGCCCCCAGGAACTCGAAAAAATTCTGAGTCTCTTCCCTGATCTGACAGAAGAAGACCTGAAAGCTGCCAGCCCTGAGGAAAGCGCCGCGGTCGTTCAGGAACGGCCACCGGTCTCCTATTGGTCCGATGCCTGGCGGCGCCTGAAGAAGAATAAAATCGCCATTGCTGCGTTTATAATCATCCTGATCCTGATCCTGCTTGCCGTCTTTGGTCCTATGCTTTCCCCTTATACCTATGACCAGCAAATTCGGGGCGAAGAAAGCCAGGCACCTTCCTGGGCACACCCATTCGGCACGGATAATCTGGGCCGTGACCTTCTGGTCAGGACGATGATAGGAGCCAGAATTTCTCTTTTTATCGGCATCGTTTCTTCCTTGATTGTCCTGGTCATCGGGTCAATTTACGGAGCGGTCTCCGGGCTGGCCGGAGGGGCTGTAGATAACTTTATGATGCGCATTGTCGATATCCTGAATTCGATCCCCACGATCCTCATGGTTATCGCCATAAAGATGGTCATCGACCGGCCGCTGGAAGATATGGTCAACAGAGGAGTCCATTGGATTCAGGCCATCGGCTCAGGTATGATCGCCATTTTCATCGTCTACGGCCTGCTTTATTGGGTGGGGATGGCCAGAATTGTCCGCGGTCAGGTTCTCATGCTTAAAGAAATGGAATACATTCACGCCGCCGAAGCACTCGGCGCCAGCCGTTCACTTTTGATTCGCAAGCATCTTCTGCCCAACTGCATCGGACAGCTCATTGTCACCACCATGCTGCAAATCCCCAGCGCGATTTTCACCGAAGCTTTTCTTTCGTTTCTGGGGATCGGCGTCTCCGTGCCAATGGCAAGTCTGGGCTCCCTTTGCTCCAGCGCGCTGAATGGCATTTCCTCTTATCCCTATCGACTGCTTTTTCCCGCGCTGACCATCAGCCTGATTATTCTGGCCTTTAATCTCTTCGGAGATGGACTCCGCGATGCTCTGGATCCCCGGCTGAAAACCTGAGTCGCTTATTCCGGAGGTTTTAAAGGAAGGAGTACTTGTATGTCAGATGTTCTTGTCAATATCGAAAAGCTGAAAATCAGTTTCTTTACCTACGCCGGTGAAGTTCAGGCCGTCCGCGGCATTTCCTATAAGGTCAAAAAAGGCGAGGTGTTGGGCATTGTCGGCGAGTCAGGCAGCGGAAAATCCGTTTCCTCTTACAGCCTCCTGGGCATGGTACCTTTTCCCGGTAAAATCCTCGAAGGCAAGGTCGAATTCGCAGGTCAGGATCTCCGCGCTCTGCGCGAAAAAGAACTGGAAAATCTCCGGGGAAAAGAAATCTCCATGATTTTTCAGGATCCCATGACCTCTTTGAACCCTGTTTACACCATCGGTAAACAAATAGGCGAAACCCTCCACCGGCATTGCCCTGAAATGTCGCGGGAAAAGCGGAAAGAGCGATCCCTGGAGCTGCTGCAGCTGGTGGGCATCAATCAGGCGGAAAAAAGGCTGAAGCAATATCCTCATGAACTCTCCGGCGGTATGCGCCAGCGCGTCATGATCGCCATGGCCCTCTGTCTGAATCCACAACTGCTGATTGCCGATGAACCTACGACCGCTCTGGACGTCACCATCCAGGCCCAGATTTTGGAGCTGCTTCGCGAGCTGAAGGAAAAAACCGGCATGGCGATTATCTTCATCACCCACGATCTCGGGGTGGTCAGTGAAATCTGTGACCGTATTTCGGTCATGTATGGCGGTGTCATCGTTGAAAGCGGCAGTGTCGATCAAATATTTTACGAAGCTCAGCATCCTTACACCTGGGGACTGCTCAAATCCATCCCCAGCCTCAGTAATGAAACCGAGCGCCTGATTCCCATTCCGGGTTCACCGATTGATCTTATCAATCCTCCGAAGGGCTGTCCTTTTGCCCCGCGCTGCGAACACTGTATGCAGTGCTGTCTCAAAAGGATGCCGCCGGAACTGCCCGTCTCAGAAGGCCACCACGTCAGTTGCTGGCTCTCCATGATCCGGCTGAGTAAAGAAAGGCAGAGTTCACTCCATGGCTGAGACCAATGTACTTATCCAGGCGATTGATCTGAAGAAATATTTTCCGGTAAAAAGCGCAAACTTTACGCGTGGACTGGTGAAGGCTGTGGACGGAGTCAGCCTGAGCCTTGAGCGCGGTGAAACGCTGGGCCTGGTAGGCGAATCCGGCTGCGGCAAAACGACCTTCGGTCGAAGCTTAATCCGTCTTCTGGAGCCGACCGCAGGAAAAATCATTTACGATGGCCAGGATATCAGCCAGGTCGATATGCTCCCCTATCGCAGGAAAATGCAGATTATCTTTCAGGATCCCTATGCCTCACTGGATCCGCGAATGACCGTCGGCGATATCGTAGGGGAAGCCCTCTATATCCATAAACTCTATTCAAGTTCTCAGGAAAAGCGGGAAAAAGTCTGCTCTTTGCTCGATCTCGTCGGTTTGAACAAGGAGCACGCCAATCGTTTTCCCCATGAATTTTCCGGGGGTCAGAGGCAGCGTATCGGCATTGCCCGGGCGCTGGCCGTGGATCCTGAATTTATCGTCTGCGATGAACCTATTTCTGCCCTCGATGTTTCGATTCAGGCTCAAATCATCAACATGCTGAGTGATCTTCAACAAGAACGGGGCCTTACCTACCTTTTCATCGCCCACGATCTCTCGGTTGTCAAACACATCTCCAATCGTATCGGCGTCATGTACCTGGGCAATCTTGTGGAGCTGGCGGAAAGCCGCGAACTCTGTCAAAAGCCGATTCACCCCTATACCCAGACTCTGCTTTCCGCTGTGCCTGTCGCCGATCCAAGAAGCAGCCGGAGCAAGCATCGGATCGTCCTTCAGGGAGAGATCCCCAGTCCTATGCACCCTCCCAAAGGCTGTCCTTTTCATACGCGGTGCCCGCTTGCGGACGCCATCTGTAAAGAAGAGAAACCTCAGCTTAAAGAAGTTTCTTCAAAGCATTTTTCAGCCTGTCACCATCCTGAAAAAATCTAAGCTCCCTGAGCGCAACGCGCTTGGAAATACATTTGGAGGTAAAAAGATGAAAAAGTTCACGACCATCACAGCGTTTTTTCTCGCTGCCGTCCTTCTTCTGACTTTTGGCTGTCCGGTCAGAGCAGAAGGAGACCAAGAGCCCTTCGAAATCACGGTCCAATATGGATCAGAACCTCTCTCCATCGACCCGAACGCCGAAATAGGGAACGACGTCATTACTATGAACTGTCATATGTGGGAGTCGCTCTATAAGCGCGGTGAGGGGAATAAACTTGAGCCGGGCATGGCGGAAAGTGTCGATATCAGCGATGATAAAATGACCTATACTTTCCATCTCCGCGATGGCATCAAATGGTCCGACGGCGAACCTGTTACGGCCAAACAATTCGAGTATTCCTGGAAACGTCTGGTCACCGGTGGTTATGACTACAGTTCCTTCCTCGACAATGTCGTCAATGCGCTGGATATTCGTACAAAGGGCGCTGACGTCGATACTCTTGGCATTGAAGCCCCGGATGACAAGACTTTTATCGTCCATCTGACCAGCCCTATCCCGTATTTTCTGGAAATCTGCGCCTATGGCGTCACCGTGCCGATGCGACAGGATATCATCGAGGAACACGGAGACGACTGGTCCTTATCTCCGGAAACCTTTATCAGCAATGGCGCCTATAAGCTGGACGAGTGGGTGAACCAGGAAAAACTCGTGATGGTCAAAAACCCGGAATATTACGAGAAGGATAAAATCGGTCCGGATAAAATCACCTGGCTTTTCATGGATGACGACAACGCCTCCCTGGCCGCTTTTGAATCTGGAACGGTCATGTTTACCTCTCACTTCCCTTCAGAAGAGATTCAGCGTCTGAAAGATGCCGGCTTCTTCCAGACTCAGCCCCAGATCGGCACATATTATCTGCAGATTGAATCCAGTGAGAAAGGCGTGCCGGAACTGCAGATTCCGAAAGTTCGCCGCGCCCTCTCTCTGGCCATTGACCGCAAATACATCGTGGACAACATCACCAAGGGCGGTGAAATCCCCGCTGACGGCTATCTCCCCTATGGCTTTACCGACAGCAAGGGCGACAACTATAAGAAAAATTCCAAACTCTGGTGGGATCTCGACGATTACGAAGCAAGCAAGGAAGAAGCCAAAAAGCTGATGGATGAAGCTGGCTTCCCGGATGGCAAAGGCTTCCCTGTCATTCGCTATATGGTCAATAATGGCTCGAACCATCAGGCCATTGCCGAATACATCCAGGATTGCTGGAAAAATGTCCTGGGCGTCAATGCCAGCATCGAAGCCCAGGAATGGGGCGTATTCCTCGACACGCGTGCTCATGGGGATTACCAACTGGCTCGTGCAGGCTGGACCGTCGACTTCCACGATCCGGACGGCCTTATGAATCTTTTCGTTTCCCATGATGGCAATAACGATTCGCATTGGAGCAACGCAGATTACGATAAACTTATCGGTGAATCAAAAGTCGAGCCCGATCCCGACAAGCGCCTTGAGCTCTTCCACCAGGCTGAAGACATCATGATGGAACAAGGCGCCTGCATTCCGCTCTACTACTATGTGGACAAATATCTGCTGGATACCACAAAATACGAGGGCTTCTTCTCCGACGTTGATGGCTCGCATTTCCAGTATCTGAGGAAAATTGAAAAATAAGCTGAAGCTGCGACAAAGAGAATTTACACTTGTGAAGCAGCATAAAAGTCATCAGTATTCATGTGGGCCTGTGTAAAAGCAGTTAGTTCACACGCAAAGATGCGCAAAAGCAGAGTACTTATAAGATCAAAAAGCTTCACAAAACGGAAAGCAGAGTACTCAAAGGTTTTAACCTTTACAAAAGGAAAAAGGTCAAAACAATGCCGCCAACAGCCTGCTGTTGGCGGCATTGCCATGTTACAGGGGTCTGAGCTAAGCCTGCAGATGCTCTTCGGCCTTATAGCTCAACTCCGGATCCAGAGGATAGATCGGGCGAGGAACGAGCTTATAGGGCAGGGTGGCTAAAGCCTCATTTGTACTGCCCTGACTCAGGGCCATGATACTCCTGGCCGCTATAGCCGAATGCTCCGGCGTGAGATAGCCCAGTTTGACCAGAACAAGCTCTGCCCTGGCCGGATCGCGTCCGAGATCCAGGAAGAGCTTTGTGCCGGTATAACCGATATGTTTCTCCGCCAGAATAATATCCACATTGCCCGTACGGAAAAGCGCGACATCCGATGGATGGCCAAAGCCCGTCCAGTCCGAAATATACGCCATACATTGACCTCGACAAGTCAGGGGCTGACTGTTTTTTCGATCAAAGCCGGCTCCAAAAGTCAGTTCCATTTCTTCGCCCACTTTGCCTTTAAGCGCCAACGTCGCCCGGGGATCATAGATGCCGCCAAAGAGAGCGGGCACCTTCAGTTTTGCGGTTTCAGGATGATTTAAGAGCAAGGCTAAGAGTCCTGTCACATCAGAGGAAGACCCGGCAGTCGGATTATCCCCTGAATCGGAAATATAGATGGGAGTCCTATCGCCCCGGGCAATCGCCTCAAAAGCCAGATCCAGAGCCTTCTTCGGCTCATAAGTTTCGGTCTGAAAACAGAATTTTTTCCGGGTCTTCCAGAGTAAATCGGCCAGGTACAGAGCTTCTTCATTGGCCTGTTCCTGATCTTCGGCAACGACATAGACGCCTGCTGAACTTTCCGGATTATCGGACCAGGGGAAACCCATCAGATACGAGGACGCCAGGATGCCTTGAGCAGCTTCTCTCTTTTGCAGTTCAGCCTGAAGATCTTTCATGGGTGAAACCAGGCTGGAGGACTGTTCGCCGGCAATCAGCAGAGGAACTTTAACCCAGGCATGGCAGGCCGGTTTTCCTTCCAGGGCGTGCAGGAGCATTTTCGCCGCATGGGCTCCCGTTTCATATTGATCCGTATGAGGGGCACATTTATACGCCACGAATCCATCAGCATTTCGAGCCATTTTGGCCGTCATGGTGCTGTGCGTATCTAAAGACGCATAGATAGGGGTATGTGGGAACAAGGCCCGCACTTCTTCCAAAAAGGGACCTTCCGCTTCGCCAAAGTCATGGACGCGCATGGAACCATGCAGAGCCAGGCAAAGACCGTCGATGCCCTTTTCTTTTTCCTGCCTGGCCTGCTCGAGGATCGCTGCTTTTTCTTTCAGAAAAAAAGCCTTGTCCACTTCCCCATTGGGTACGGCGGAAACCGAACGGGTCGGGACCAGCTCACAGCCTGCTGCCTCCAGAGTTTCTCTGATACCGCGCACAGCATTGTTGTGGGGTAAATCCCGGAACATCTCCTCCCCCACCCGGACCCGAAAATCATTTTCGCCGGCAATAATGGGGTTAAAGGAGTTTGATTCGTGGTGCATTGCGGCAAGCAAAATACGTTTTTTCATCCTGAATTCTCTCTCCATCGAAATAAGGCCGAGGCTGAGCCCACTGCCACTTGCACGCATCTTAAAGCGGTTAATAAATCATAAAGCCTTTTTAAACTTGAAGAATGTAGTTCATGCCTCGAATGAAAACTATTCTAATGAAGTTCTTTGAGCATGATGAGCAGCATCGTTCATCGTCAGAAGGTACAGGCAGTATTGATTCATGCTGATGCCTTCCTGCTTAGCATGAACGGATAAAGATCTGTGAAGACTTCTGGGCATCCTTAATTTGAACTGTCCGGAATACTCCGACGAATCAATTTTCTCAGCAGGTTCGACAATGTCAATTCCTTCTTCCAGAGCTGCTTCAAGCCATATTCGCTTTGCCTCCTCTGCATGTACGACAACATCTTCGACAGTATCAGCACAGGTCATACAACCGGGTAAATCGGGGTAACGTGCTCCATAACCGCCCTCCACAGTGTCGGGAACGATTTCAAGACGGTAAGGAAGAGAGAGATAGTAATCAATCGTTTTCTTCATCGTTCGCCTCACTTTCTATTGCCTTTTTTACCATGATAATGTAGACACGCTTGATTGGCTCATGCGCTGGAATCGTGATCGGGTGGCAGCCAGATTTTCTAAAAGTTTTATGATTACTTCCACGATTGGGTCCGCTCATAGTATATCCATAGGCTTCAAGGATCTTACGTACTTCATTGAAGCGCATATTATTATCTAAGAATCGAATACGTTCGAGAAGTTTGTCGAATTGGGACATGCCTTAATACCTTCATAATTGATTATATATGGTGTCATATATGGTGTCAATAATATCTAAGTGTTAATCTGTCCGGAAACCCCGCTCGTTGATCACAGGGAGTGACCTTACCTCCATATTGCGAATCCGTATGTAGCTCCCGGCCTCTATGGCCAAGATGACCTGGTCGATATTTTGTTCTTCGCCTTGAATTTCCATGGTCACCGTGCCGTCCCATTCGTTTCGGCACCAGCCTGTACAGTGGTAAAGAGATGCCGCGTGCCGGGCACGCCAGCGGAAACCGACGCCCTGGACGGAGCCGGAAAAGGTGATGCGCTTGCGGATCATCATGACTTTATAGCCATAGCCTTCTTTACTATAACCTTCTTTGCCTCTTTTTCTTTTTCAGATTTTTCTGTTTCAGAATATCTGCCGTGTCCTGAACAGCTTTCGGTATCCATTCGGCTCTGTATTCGTCCAGTGGAATAACAATTTCCTGAATACTATCTGAAGGCAGAGGCCTTTTCGCGCCTTCCGGAATATAGTTTAACCCTGTTTCGCGCAAAGAGAAGCAGTGACTGCTCAGCCAGCCGATCGGCTGATCATCACAGTAGACGCAGTAACAGCCAAACATTTTTTTGACATGCACATTCAGGCCGTACAAGGCATCCAGCCAGGAATGAACAACGCTTTCATCAGGATAAGCAGCCATTTGTTTACCTCCGCCTGTCGATTAGTACTCCCTCACACTTCATTTATATATTTAATCTCGCACCAGCTGTATTTCCACTTCCGTTATTTTCCCTCGTAATTTAGCCTTTTCAAAAGAACGGCATCATTTATTTCAGGCTTCTGAATGCCTGACGATCTTTTTTTAATTATATTGGAAAAGCAAATTAATGGAAAACTCTATTTCCTTTTTCTCTTAATATTAAATACATAATTAATGTTAATTATAAGAGGCACAAGGATTTTCATTAAACTTAGCAGGAAGCCCGAAATTTCGGGCTTCCATTATTAACCGACAAAGCGCATAACTGTTGTTTTACAAACTTAGAATTCCACGCCGGGGCGGGCGTTCAGGCCTTCGGTCTCGTAGGGGTGCTTGCGCATGCAGACTTCCGAGTAATAGTCGGCCCGGTCAATCAGAGCCTGCGAAGGATCGCGGCCGGTGAGGACGAGTTCGAGAGAATAGGGCTTGTGATCGAGAAAATCAAGGACACTCTCTTCGGAAAGCACTCCGGCATGGATGGCCCCCAGGGCTTCGTCCAGAACCAGCAGGTCAACCTCTCCATTTTCAGCCTTCTCACGGGCTTCTTTAAGACGTTCTGACATCTCGGCTTTCGCTGTCGCTTTTTCTTCCGGGGTCATGGCAAAAGTGAATTTATTGATCTTCTGTCCTGAGAGCACCGTTACTGTGGGAAGGCTACGGAGCACTTTAAGTTCGGCAGATTTGCCGTCTTTCAGGAACTGCACGAAGAGCACCTTCCAGCCGCGCGCCGAAGCGCGCACGGCGAGGCCGACGGAGGCTGTTGTTTTACCTTTGCCGTCACCGGCGTAAATATGAATTCTTCCTTTTTCTTCTTTGGCCATTTTCAGATTCTTCTTCCCTTTTGAAGCTTGCAGCTCGGAAGGCGCAAGCTCGTGCTTTGCAAGTTTTGAAAACAATATGCTTTTGCAGACGTTAGCTCGTCGGTTTTCAAGGACAAATGGATTTCGTCCAAGGCTCTGTCATACCACTTCAGGAAAAGGGGCAGCTTATCAGCTAAGTTCACAAATCCTCATACTCAGCAGCAAGCATAAATCTTCTCCCCTCATGAACATCCTGTGGTTGTGCCGCAGTCGAGGCAAACCTTGCAGGTGCCGTTTCGAACCATACGGGTTGAGGAACAGTTGGGACAGGTACTGCCATCGTAGAGTTTCTCTCCCGTTTTATAGGCTTCTACGGCATTTTTGTGGATAAATTCGTCAAGTCCCAGCTGGGCGGTCATGGGTTCGCCCGGCTCGCTGGCCGGTTTGTCTCCGCTTTTGCGAATTTCTGCCAGTTTTCTGGCCGTGGCTTCGGCTTCCTCCGCCTCTTCAGCGCTGGGTTTCACCTGAACACGGGAGAAATCGCCAATCTCAATATCTATAATTTTGGAAATCAGATCTGAGATGGACGAGACGTATTTGATGTAGGGGTGACGGCTGACAAAGCCGTAGGGTTCGTATTTCTGGCCGCGCAGCATTTTGGAAATCTGACGGGCGGGAATGTGGTACTGCAGCATGACGGAGATCGTCTTGGAGAGCGAATTCAGAAGGCCCATAATGAGCGTGCCTTCACGGTCGGTTGTGATATAAATTTCAGAAATTTCGCCGTTTTCATCGCGGTTGACCGTCGTGTAAATTTTGATGTCCTCAATTTGAGCCGGATGGGTGCGCCCGCTGCGGATGCCAACAAGTTTGTCACGGCGGGAGACGGCCAGCGGTTTCTCAGCCTGAGCCGCTGCTTCCGCCTTGTATTTTTCAGCAAGCTTGAGCAGATCGGCATAATTCAGATCTGACAGAGGGCGCTTGGAGGCATCCTCGGTGCTCAAAGTCTGATTCAGGGGCTGGGCAAATTTGGACCCATCACGATAAAGCGTAATTCCTTTTACACCCAACTTCCAGGATTCAAGAACCACATCTTTAAAGTCATCCACGGTGGCTTCGCGGGGCAGATTGACCGTTTTGGAGATAGCTCCGGAAATGAGCGGCGTGATGGCGGCGACCATGCGGACATGCCCCATGGGATCAATGTAGCGTTCCCCGGAACCGCATTTATTCGCCGTATCGAAAACACTGAGATCGGACTCTTTCAGATAGGGTGCACCCTCAATTTTACCATCGGCAATCATGCCGTTTTCCTCACGCATGATGTAGTCTTCAATCTCTTTGCGCTGCTCATCGGTGTAACCGAGCTTTTTCAGACCCTGATTGATCAGCGGGTTTGCAAGCTTCATGTAGCCACCGCCGGAAAGTTTTTTGTAGGTGACGTGGCCAAAGAAAGGCTCAATGCTGGTGGCGGCGCAGTCCATGGCAAAGGAAATGGTGCCTGTCGGCGCCATGACGCTGACCTGAGCATTGCGGTAGCCGAAGTTTTTACCGAATTTTTCAGCATCCTTCCAAACCTCCTTCAAAACGGAAGAAAGTTGGTCGAAGTTCATCTTTTTCAAGAGGCGGTGATCCACGATCGGCAGCGTGTAATTGATCTCTTCTGTTTCGTCCTCGCGCTCTCCGGCGGCACGGGAGTGATTGCGAATGACACGGGTCATGTGCTTTTTGTTCAGCTCGTAGCACTCAAAAGGCCCGCATTTCTCAGCCATAAGAGCCGAGATGGCATAGGAACGACCCGTCAGAATACCGGCGAGTGTCGCAGCAAGAGCGCGTGCCTCATCGGAATCGTAGGGCAGGCCAAGAGCCATGAGCAGGGAGGCCAGATTGGCCATCCCCAGACCTGTGGTGCGGAATTTGTAGGTCTTGCGCGCAATTTCCGCCGTCGGGAACTGGCCCCAGACAATGGAGGCCTCCAGGACAAGCTGGACAAAGGCCACGGTGTGGAGATAACCCTCCACGTCGAAGCGACCCGTTTCCATATCCAGGAAACGCAGCACGTTGATTGAGGCGAGGTTACAGGAGGTATCGTCGAGGAAGGCATATTCCCCGCAGGGGTTGGTGGAGTTAATGCGGTTTTCACGCGTACCGAACTTGCCGTCTTCACCGGCGGGACAGGTGTGCCAGGCATTAAAAGTATCTGAAAACTGAGGGGCCGGGTCGGCGCAGCGCCAGGCGGATTCATTAAAGAGATCCCAGAGCTGCTGCACGGAAACTTCACGATTGACAGAAGAATCGACGCGGCCTTTCAGGGTCAGCGTCGCCTCGGGATTACGGCTGAGATTGTTGACCTTGCGCATGAATTCATCGCTGATCTGCACGGAGTTATTGCTGTTCTGCCCCGAGACAGTCTGATAAGCTTCGCCGTCAATATCGCCGTCATAGCCCATCTTAGCGAGAGCCATGACCTTATCCTCTTCTTTGGCTTTCCAGGAGATGAAATTTTCAATCTCGGGATGATCAATATCGAGGCAGACCATCTTGGCCGCACGGCGAGTGGTGCCTCCGGATTTGATGGCACCGGCATTGCGGTCAAGACCTTTAAGGAAACTCATGAGACCAGAGGACTGGCCGCCTCCGGAAAGTCCCTCGCCTTCCGCGCGAATGGACGAAAAGTTAGTTCCAGTACCGGAACCGCCCTTAAAGAGTTTGGTTTCAGTCACATAGTGGTCTGAGATAGAACCCTCGCCGAGCAGAGAGTCTTTAATGGAAAGGATAAAGCAGGCCGAGGCCTGAGTGCGCGTGTAACTGTCCTCGCTCATCACCGCTTTATTTTCTTTGGGATCCCAGTACCAGAGCTCAGAGCAATGGCCGGCAATACCATAGCTGCGCTTTAAACCGGTGTTGAACCACTGCGGGGAATTGGGCGCGAAAGTTTGTGAAAGAATGCCGTAAACCAGCTCATCGTAAAGAATTTTGCTCTGCTCTCCTGAGGCGATCATCCCCTCTTCGACCAGAGCGGCTACCCAGAAATCCACCATACGGTGAGCGACCTGGCGCATGGAAGTCTCGTATCCCTCCGCCGTGTTGACACCGGCTTTACGGAAATATTTTGAGGCAATGATATCGCAGGCCTGCTGAGAATAAGTTTCCGGAAATTCCAGATTCTTCATGTCGCAGAGCACTCGGCCGTTTTTGTAGTCCTTGAGCTGGACATCGACCCTTTTCCACTTAAAAAGGTCGTAAACACTTTTCTCGTTCTGTCCTTCAAGTTCTTTCGTGTAGTAACGCCTGATGATCTGATCTAAATGTTCCATGCACTTATCCTCTTCACTATGCTGAACTGCTTTCCGGAAGTGTTGAATCAACAAACTTCCTCTCGTCTTTCTTCTCCTCATTTAGGAAATTTATTTCACCACAGGTGAAGATAAATTTCAAGTCTGACTTTTTTCCCACACACCTTCGGGCACTAAAAAAAAGAGATCAGAGCCCGTTTTTCACCCTTAAAAGCCGTGCTGGAGGCCTTTGGCTTCATCCGGCAGGCAGAGCTTCTTTTGTGTTTGCTTGTCCATCATACTACTATATATTGTGGTTCATGTTACAGGATTGCTACAAAATTCACGTTTAGCCCCTGAACACATGCGTTGTCAGGTCATCTTGCTGTCATAAAGAAATGAGTGGAATCGTGGCCCATTCAGCCTCTAACTCGGGTTCTTGCTCAGGCGTTAAAGTGAAAGCTAAAGGTGGGAAAAGCGAAGTCCGGTTTTAAGCTAAAAAAGCAACTCAGAATGAATCTCCTGTGAAAAGTCGACAGCCCGGCCTTCGCGGATCAGCCAAAGGAGAATGCGCCCAACTTTTTGTCCCTGAATACGGCGAATCGCCTCCGCATAATAGGCCAGCTGAAGGCGATAGCGTCGGAGCAGTTCGGCATCTCGTTCAGCCCTCGATCCTTGCAACCGATCACTTTTGTAGTCGAGCAGAACAATCTCGCCGCGGCTGCGAAAAGCCAGGTCAATCATGCCCTGAACCAGCGCGATCTCGCCCTCAGGGTCGGCAAGGCCACGTGCCGGAACCGCCAGGGTAAAGGGCAGCTCCCGCCAGGCTGGTTCTGCTTTTTGCTCCGCTGCAGCAATCTCTGCGGCCAGTTCTGAGCAAAGGAAACTGCGGATCTGGGGCAACGCTGTGGCTGCAAACTCAGACTCTTCTTCGGATAAAGCCGAAAGGCGGAGTTCGTCTTTAAGGAAATGCTCGAAAGCCTGAGGCAGCTCTCCCTTTAGCTCAGCTTCCCGCAAAGTTCCCACAGGGAGGTGCTGGAAAATCCGGTGCATCAGGGTTCCGTAGGCGGCTCCGCCTTTTATCACTTGCGCCCTTAAGTCTGTGGGCTTTGTGCAGAGGCTCGCGTTTGGCCGCCTCAGCAGGAGAGCCATCTCCTGCATAGCCTCCGGGTAGAGCACCGCCTCGGCCGGGCTCTCTTCACGGTCGAGCAGCCGTCCCTCTCCCTCCAGGGGCGCAGATAAACTTATTGCCGTCTCCCGCTCCGCTTCGCTGAGCGCGCTCACCGTCAGCTTGGAAGGCACGTTCATGAGTTCTTCGCGGGGCAGCCGGGGACTGAGGAGCTCCCTGAGCGTGAGCAGATCCGCCGCCGTTTCCGGATAATAGACTCGATCTTCCGGAAGGGCACGGAGCAGCTCTGATGGCTGCTTGTCACCTGTTCCCGCCGCTGTTTCCTGCTCTGCACTGACGCCTGCTGTCCCCAGGAGCTTTGGCGAAAGCTCGGCCAGGAGCTGAGTGAGCGTCACACCACTCACTCGAAAATCTTCTTTCACAAGAGAAAAAGACCCTCTTGAAGGCAAGTCCCGCAGGGCTTCCGGCAGACCTGGCAGTTCCCCGGCAGCCCAGGCGGCAAGCAGGCTGAACTCATTGTCTGTCCTCTGCGCAAATTCGGGCGGCAGAGCAAGGCGCGACGTAGCTCCACCACGTTTCCGGCCTTCTTCGACAGCCGCTTCACTTTGCCCGGCCAGTGCATCAATCTTCGTGGTCTGACCGCTGCCAAGGAGGATCAGGCGTTCTTCGGCCCTGGTCATGGCCACATAAAGCAGGCGAAAATCCTCAGAACGTTCGGCAAAGTCTTCGTGCAGACGGAAAGCCCGGCTGCGTGCACCCTCAATGAGCCTGAGGCCATCCGGCTGCTCCTTCAGATAAAGCTGAGCCAGACCTTCTTCGGCCCGATAGCGGAAGAAATTCTGACGGGCTCTGGGGCTGCGCAGCGAGGAGGAGAGGTCATAAAGAATCACCACGGGAAATTCCAGACCCTTGGCATTATGTTCGGTCAGAATCTTCACCGCATCCGCTTCTTCTGCAGATCGTGAAAGGCCCTCTACGGCGAGATTCTGCGTCCGAATTTCATTCAGGCTGCGGGCAAAATTGGCCAGGTCAGGGCCATGTAAACGCTCAAACTCCTCGGTCCAGGAGATAAAGCTTTCCCAGTCATTCAGGCGTTGGCCAGCGTAAGGCAGAGCAGAAAGCCTTTCCAGCCAGTGGCTTTGCTCCACAATGCGGGTGAGAAGATCGGCCAGCGGCAGGACAGAGGCCATCTGCCGCCACTGCCAATACTGTTCCAGATATGCCTGGCAGCGGGCGCGAAGCTCTCTGTCTTCACCGCTCTCAGCGTAGGCGAGAAAGCGTTCAAAAAACTGTGGTCGCAGCGCTGAGGGCAAGCTTTCTCCCTCAAGCTCGTCTTTGTCGTCGCAAAGATCCGTTGTCTCAACATGCCGGAAAGCAGCGATCTTAAAGAGCTCGTCCTCCTGAAAAGGTTCCCCGTGGAGAGATGAGCGCAAGACGGCTGCCAGGGGAAAATCCCTGGCAAAATTGGCCAGATGGGCCACAAGCTGCTGTAATAGACGAAGCTCGACGCTGCTGATTAAAACTTTTGTGAGGCCCATGGCGTAAGGAAGTCCACAGCTTTCCAGGACTTGTCTTGCTTCTTCACAGCGCGCATTGGTGCGGCAGAGTACAGCGATATCGCCATAAGACCAGCCGGCCTTCCTGAGATCGAGCAGGGTGTCCAGCAGCGCGAGCGCGCGGGGATTGGCCTTTTGCAGCGGTTCCGGGATAAGTGCCGGGACAGGCTCAGGATTTTCTTTGGAAGTCTCAGGACCTTCATCTTTTAAGAGAAAACGCAGCTCAAGCCGCGGCTCAAACTTCTTCCTCTCTTCTTCGTTCAGCTTTTGCAACTCACGTCCCGGCTGCAGAGCCTGACTCTCGTCGTAGTCGATCTGCCCGCTTTCTTTCGTCAGGAAAGAGGCAAAAAAGCGGTTGATCCAGAGCAGAAGGCGCGGCGCGCTGCGGAAGTTCTTATTGAGCAGGAGTTTGACACCGGTTCTCTGCAGCGGCTGGGTGACAGGCCTTTCAGAAGCTTCTTGCTCAGCTGCATTTATTTTGTGCTCTCCCAGCTTCTCCGCGGCGACAAAAGTTTCGAGCTTGCTGCCGAAAAGACTGGGATCGGCATGGCGAAAGCGATAGATGCTCTGTTTGATGTCGCCCACCATGTAGATCTGCCTGGCTCCTATGGCCTGAATCATGGCTTCCTGCAGAAGGCTTGAATCCTGATACTCGTCGATGAGAATTTCCTTTATTCTCCCGGATACGGCAGCGGCAACTTTGGGCTGGCGCAGCAGGCGCAGAGCAAGATGCTCCTGGTCGGAAAAATCAATCTGCCGGCGCTTTAACTTGCGCCGCAGAAGTTCCTGCTGAAAGAGCAGGGCGAGTTCGAGAAAGCGTGCCGAAAGAGGCAGCGCATCCCGGGCTGCTTCCTCAATTTCTTCGACCGTTTGAGAGAAAAGGCCGCCAGCCGTTTCCAGACCAAATTCCTTACAGATCGCTTCGCTGAAAGGAAGTCCAAGGAGGTTCAGGAGCGGACCAAAGCCGTGATAAAAGTTTTGGCGGAACTCATTTTTCTCTTCATTTTTGGCATTTCGGGAGAGCGTTTTCCAATTTTGCAGCGCCTTCCCCTCGTCCACTGCCGAATTCCAGATTTTTCGTCGAGCGGAAGAATCGCTGTCCGCAGCCGCGACAAAGGCTTGGCTCTGCGCTACGGCCTGGGCCGATGGGGACAGGCGTTCAGCGATGGGGGATGCTGCCGCCTGAGCCTGGGTAGGAGTGGCTAATGGTGAACCTTCGTTGCACTGGGGAATGGCTGACTCAGTAAGCGGAATTCCCACTGAGACGCCCGCCTGAACGCTCATAACATCCGACCCAGCCTGCAGAACAGATGATGTTAAGACGTCATTAATAAATCCGAGGAGCATCGGATAAAAGGTCTGAAAATCGAGCTTTTCCTGGGAAGATTTTTTAGCCGGAGGCAACATGAGTTCAGCAAAATATGGCAAAGCTTCAATCTCATCCTGTGCCTGGGCGGCTCTCAGCGCGGCTTTGCGCAAGTTCGTCAGAGCCTCCGCGGCAGCTGCTCCGGAGCAAAAATCCTGAGCTTCTGCAAGTAAAGACGCCATGGCTTCGTGGCAGAAGTCTCTGGGATCCGGCAGGCTGCTTAAAAACTCCACGAAATCCAGGAGAGCCTCCCGAAAACCCTGATCGCTCTTATCGCCTGAAAGTAAATCACTCAGCAGGGCGAAGGAATCCAGCCAGGTCGCTCGACCGGCCTCCTGCATCAGGCTTATCTGCGCCAGCAGACCATCTCCGGCCCAGGTCGCTGGCAATGCTGTTTCAGTTCTTCCTGGCGAGTCTGCTTCAGCTCTTTTTTCCGAGCTTACTTCGCTTACATCAATCTTCCCCGTGGCAGGTTCTGCTTTTTTCCCCAGGGCAGCGTCATGTCGTTCTTTCTCAAGAGCGGCTACCGCGCTGTACGCTTCGTGGAGCATATCGTCCAGAACCTCTTCTTTGAGTTGGGCCAGGTCTTCGCCGGAAATCACAGAAAAATGACCATCCAGGAGAAGTTCGCCCTTTTCGTCACTGAGTTCATGGCGATATTCACGGATCAGGCGCAGGCAGAAGGCGTGAATCGTGGAAATCTGGGCGAGCGGCAGCTCTTTGACAAGCTCCCTGAGCTTTTCAATCTCAGCGCTGTCTTCTGTCTCAGCCAGGCGCTCGTGGATTTTCTTTTCGAGAGCGCGGCGCATATGGACCGCGGCCTTATCCGTAAAGGTCATGACGGCCAGCTCGGAAAGCGCTGCCCTTCCCTCCAGGCAAGTCCGCAGGATGCGCTCGGTGAGCACAGCCGTTTTGCCGGAACCGGCCGCTGCGGAAACAAGCAATTCCCCCTGACTTTGAAAGGAGATGGCTTTTTCTTGTTCAGCAGTCCACTGAATCATGCGTGCTCCTCCTTTAACGGGTTCATCTCTGCAAGAAGTTCTTCGGCTTCTGTGCGGCTGAGTTCTTCTGCGCTGCGGCCGAGCTTCAGGAGTCCCTCCAAAAAGAGTTTTTCCGTCGCCGCACGGGCTTTGCCCCTGCTCGCAAGCTGCATCAGTGGCTCAAGCGCTTCAACACGACGGCAGCGAGCCTCGGAAAGGCGCTGATCCAGACGGCAGAGATCGCTGTAGGCGCAAAAGCTGCAGGCTGAGGGCAGTGGATCTGCTGCTGTACTCAGCGGGTGCGGGGAGATATCCCCCCTCTGCATCTGCGCCAGAATTTTCCCGGCGAGCATTTTGCTGTAATCCGCTGAGAGACGCACAAAATCCGGATCCTCCTGAGCGTTGAAGCGTTTGATTTTCTCCTTCTTGTCCCCGCTCTGAGGGCGCTCACCCAGCAGCGAATGGATGGCAAAGCTCTGAATTTCCTTAGAGGGCCGACACTGAGACAACACAGCCGCATAGAGCGGCAGCTGTAATTCTTCGCCCCTGAGAATTGGCACGGCGCCACTGCTCTGGAGAGAGCTTTTATAGTCCAGGATACGCAGGGCATTCGCCTTTTCGTCCACGCGGTCGATAATCCCGCGAATCAAGCGCCTCCCCGCGCCACTTCCAATATAATATCGACTTTCTGGCATGTCGGGCTGAGGAAAGCGCCACTCCAGCAGCCGCGGCAGGAAGAGCGATTGCTCGAGATCGTCCCAGGCCGCCGCGAGATTATCGCTCAGCAGACCAAGCAGGCGACGCCCTTCGCCTCCGCGTACCGCGGGATCGTCATAGGCGCGGAAGCCTTTTTCCCCGGCCAGTTCGTCGTAGAGCTGCCGCAGCGCCTGAGGATGAAGCTCTTCCCGTCGCATTTTTTCCAGAAATTGACGGATTTCTGCTTCGCTGGAAAGCTCGGTCACTGGAATTTCGCTTAACCGACGCAGGCTCTTTTCCATGAAGGCATGAAGAAAACGACCGCGGTGCTGGACGTCAGGCCGCCAGATTTCAGGCTCTTCCAAACGCAGAAGATAGCTACCGAAATGCTGATAGGGACAGGCGTTATAGCTTTCCAAACGCGAAACGGAAAGGCTGTGGGCCTGCTTCGCAAGTTCAGCCCGATTTTCCTCGGAAAGCCGGATATCTGGTCGCAGGAGATCAAGCGGATCAGCGGCCTCAGCAGGCGCTTTTTTTAAGTACGGCTCCAGAGCCTCTTGCCAGAGCTGCCAGACGCCCTTGCGGCGTCCCCCGAGAGAAATGGCTGCACGTTCCGGAGAGAGCCAGCGGCAGTCTGGAAAACTTCGCTCAGCAAAAATCTTCTCTACGACAGGCAAGTCAAGAGGCAGGGCCGACTGTTCCTGTGGCAAAGACGCCCCTCCTGACTTTCTGGCTTCACTGAAAGCCTTCACTTCGCCAAGGCGCAGCTGCAAATCTGAAAGATCCTCCCTGTCCAGCGAAGGCGAAGAGAGAAGCAGCTTTTCACTCGGCAGATGACTGAGAAAGTGAAGCAAGGCATCGCCCGCCGACACCGCATCACGGCGATAGTTCGGCAGATGCACGGCCTTTTCCGGCGAGATCTGCTCGCTCAGCGCTTCAATTTCCTCACGTTCCCGGTTTTGCAGGAGCCCTTCAGCCGGAAGTCCGGGAGGAAAAGTCCCTGCTTTCGCGCCGAGAATAAAGAGCCAGCGGCAGGGATAGAGCAGCATCTGGCGCAAACCACCAACACGAACCCGGTCTATGCCCAGTGGGATGCCTCCGGGGCGCTGGCCGCGCAGAGCGGAAATAATCAACTCAGCAAAATCGGCGACAGAAAGGTCTTGCTCACCGAGAATATCAGACGCTTCTTCGAGCGCCTTAAGACAGGCTTCCCAGGAGAGGGAAATCAGGAGGGCACGGTCGCTCTCGCCCTCACGGTTTAACTGCAGAGCCATTGTTTCCAGCTTTTCGCGGATCCCGGAGGCCTCATCCAGCCAGCTTTGCAGGAAAAGTGACTTTTCCGGTCCTGAAGCCAGGCGGCTCAGCTGCCTGGCTGCTTCTATCTGTGGTTTCAGAATGCGTCCGACTAAAGTTTTTGCCGCTTCTCCCTTCGCCGCGTCGACCCGGCGATAGAGGTGTTCGCCCTCAAATTCAGAGGCAAAGCGCAGGCCGGAGGCCAGCATGAAATTATCCAGAAGATCTGCCTCCAGAGAACTTCCCCCGCAAAGGCCGCTGTGCAGCAGGGCCAAAACTTCTCCTGTCCTGGCCTCACCTCCGGCCAGACGGAAAAAAGCGCTCAGATAGCGCAGGAGCGGGCTTTCATCCAGCGGTCGCGCAGCAGCAATAAAGGGATCCAGAGAAAATTCCCGGAAACAGGCCGACAGAAGATCCATATCTTCTTCTTTGCAGAGAGCCACGCCGATTTCCCGGCGGCGCAGTTTTCCTTCTTTTAAAAGACGCTTGATTGTGCCAGCACAGGCCGCAAATTCCTCGCGGCTGTTGGCCGAACGCCAAAGCTCGACAGAAGGCAGACACAGGGCTGACGGCGCTTCATCGATAAAAACCTGCTGCGCCTGCGGGAAGGCTCGCAGCAGCTGCTTGAGGCCTGCATCTCCGGCTTTTGTCCCTTCCTCCTCAAGCCTGAGAAGCCAGGACGCCTCCTTTTGAACTGTGGCCGCCTGTGGAGACTGAGATCGTCCCTCAGATAAGTCTGGCGTCAGTGCGATGGTCAGCGAGGGGCAAAGCTTGTTAAGAGCTTGTAGCACCTGCACCTCCTGTGGCGTAAAGGCACGTAGCAGGGAAAAGCCCGCCACCCAGATGGCGGCCTCGCGCAAAAAGGCCAGGCGGGGATGTCCGGCCTCTTTCTGGAGCAGGCGCACCAGCCGTGGGAAATCTTCATCGGCATCGCGGAGACCCAGCTGGGCTTTGCGCGCTTCATAGCGCTCCCGGAGCAGCGCGAGATCACGCAGCTTTTCACGGGTTTCCTCGCCAGCCGCTTTTTCCGCCACCTGGCGAAGCATATCCACAGACAAATCACTGCGCATAAAATCGCCGATAATCTGACTCAGCTCTGCCGCATAGGCCGCTTTACCTGCAAAACGTCCCAGAAAGGGAAAATCCTCCCGCTGTTCCTGCAGAAGGCGCGTCAGCATAAGCGCTTTGCCGTTATCGCTCAGGCTCGGACTTGCGAGGCCGCCCACCTCGCTGAAAAGGCGATGGGCCAGGCGGCGAAAAGAAAGGACTTCCGCCATCATCAGCCCCCGCCGATCGAAATGCTCCAGGTAGCGGCGTTCAGTATCCAGCTTAATCTCTTCGGGGACCAGAAAAAATGCGCGCCGGGAAAAGCCCTCTTTTGTGAACTGTGCAAGTTCAGACAGACAGAAGTCTAAATTGCGCCGGGGATTTTGGCTCAGTAAGATGCGCAGCATATTCTTTTCTTTACTCCCTGATGGGTTCCTGGATGGCTCCATGGATGGCTTTCCTTATGGCTTCTTTGTGGCTTCCTTATAGCGCTCTTATGGCTTCGTAAAAACTAATATCTAAAAAAGCATTGTTGCTTTTATAATTTTACTGCTATGTCTTTGTCGCCTTTTTTCTCATTTTAACCTTTTCAGCCTGATCTGGCTTGTTCGGCTTGGTCGAACTTTATCGGCTGCTCGGGCATTTTTCCTTAAATTCAGATATAATAGATGAGGTCGTCTGCTTAAAAACAGGAAAACCTGCCCAAAGCAGACAGTAAGGTAAGATCCGACTCCATTGATTTAAGAATAAGATCCCAGGAAGGATTAGAGGAGGTACCCATGGTTCCCGAAGTATTGATTAGTGAAGTTTACGCCCGTCAGATTTTAGACTCCCGCGGCAATCCTACCGTCGAAGCCGAAGTCATCTGCGAAGATGGTTCCTTTGGCCGTGCAGCGGTGCCCTCAGGCGCTTCAACCGGCGCTTTTGAGGCGGTAGAGCTGCGCGATGGCGATAAATCCTGCTATATGGGCAAAGGCGTGCAGAAGGCTGTCGATAATGTGAACAACATCATCGCCGATGAGCTCATTGGTATGAATGTTTTTGACCAGGCCGAAATCGACCAGACGATGATTGATCTCGACGGCACAGATAATAAAGGCAAACTGGGCGCAAATGCTCTGCTTGCCGTTTCCATCGCGGTGGCTCAGGCCGCGGCCAATGCTCTTGAAATCGGTCTTTACAGCTATCTCGGCGGCGTTTTCGGCCACACCCTTCCCGTCCCCATGATGAACGTCATCAATGGCGGCAAGCATGCCGACAACAGCGTCAACCTGCAGGAATTCATGATTATGCCTGTGGGCGCCGACAGCTTTAAACAGGCCGTGCGCTGGTGCGCAGAAGTCTTCCACACGCTTAAGAGCCTGCTCAAAAAAGACGGCTACAGCACCACCGTGGGTGATGAAGGTGGCTTTGCGCCGAACTTCGATCACGACGAACAAGCACTGGCTTATCTCGTCAAAGCCATCGAAGCCGCCGGTTACAAACCCTATGATGACTTCATGATCGCCATGGATCCCGCCTCCACCGAGCTTTATGACGAAGCCAAAAAAGAGGGCAAAGAGGGCTACAAGTTCTGGAAGACCGGCGAATTTAAAACCACCGATGAGATGATCGATTTCTACGAGGATCTCGTCAATAAATATCCGATTATCTCTCTCGAAGACGGCCTTGCCGAAGAGGATTGGGAAGGCTGGAAAAAACTCTGCGAACGCCTTGGTCACCGCATTCAGCTCGTCGGCGACGATCTTTTCGTCACCAACACGAAGCGCATCGCCAAAGGCATTGAAATGAATTGTGCCAACTCCGTACTCATTAAAATCAATCAGATCGGCACCCTGACCGAAACCCTGAAGGCGATCGAAATGGCCCAGCAGAATGGCTGGACCGCCGTTGTCTCTCACCGTTCCGGTGAAACCGAAGACGTCGCTATCGCGGATATCGTCGTGGCGACAAATGCCGGACAGATTAAGACCGGCGCACCCTCCCGCACCGACCGTGTGGCCAAATACAACCAGCTGCTCCGCATCGAAGAGTCGCTCGGCGAATTTGCCCGCTATCCCGGCCGCAAAGCCTTCCACGTCAAAGGCGCTGTGAAGGCCTGAGCCTATGCTGCATCAGAGCGGCTTCCCCTCCGGGAGGCCGCTTTTTTTATGGGCCGAAGAGCTGTTTGTCTCCTGCCCGGTAAAATTGACGTTCTCCCCTCAAAACTCTATTCTGTAGGCAGGAATTTGTGCTTTCTCAGAGGAGGCACATTGAAGAGGAAAAAAGCTATGCATCTTGAGCTCAAAAATATTCACAAAAGCTTTGGCAAGCACCATGTATTAAAGGGAATTTCCCTGGAAGCTGAGTCTGGCCACGCTTTTGGTTATCTCGGCCGCAACGGCGCGGGAAAAACCACGACCATCCGCATTCTCATGGACGTTTTCCGTGCCGATGCAGGTGAAATTCTGCTGGATGGCAAGCCCCTGCGCGAGTCTCCCGTTTCCATCGGCTATCTGCCTGAAGAAAAAGGCCTCTACCCCAAAAGCTCCCTGCTGAGACAAATGTGTTATCTGGGTGAGCTGCGCGGCCTCAGCTCGCGTGAAGCGAGAAATGCCGCGCTTTCCTGGCTCGAGCGTCTGGGCATGATTGAGCTGAAGGATCACAAGCTGGATACCCTTTCCAAAGGCAATCAGCAGAAAATCCAGCTGGCTGTCGCCCTCATCACCAAACCTTCGCTGATTGTTCTGGACGAGCCTTTCAGCGGCCTCGATCCGGTCAATGCCAAAATGCTGAAAGATATTGTCACCGAGGAGGTCCAGGCGGGAAATCTGGTCTTTTTTTCTTCCCATCAGATGTCCTATGTTGAGAGCTTTTGTGAAGATATAGCCCTCCTGAAAGATGGCGAAGTGGTCGTTCAGGGTAAAATCCGCGATATCCGCGCCCGCTGGCCGCGCGATCGCTATGAAGTTCGCCTGCACCAGGAAAACCAGCTTCTCTCCCCCAAAGAATGTACGGAGCTTTTGCGCCGCCTGGCTGCCGGGGGCAAGATTGGCAATGAGGTCACCGCAATTGAAGAAGGCCAGACGGGGGCTATCCTGCAGCTCAGTCAGGCCTCAGATGACCGTCAGCTGCTCCAGGAACTCGTGAGCCAGTCTCTGGGAATCGATCATTTTGCCGTGCTTGAGCCCAGCCTCGAAGAGATCTTTGTCCACTACAGCGGCGATGAGAAAGAAGCACAGGGAGGTGCAGCCAATGAAGTCACGAAAAAATAACAGCGCTGTGGTCATGCGTTTTGAGCTGGGAAATTACCTGCGCAGCCGCAGCTTTCTCATAAGCACCCTCATCACCTGTATCGTCATTGCCCTGGCGCTGAGCTTTCCCCGCCTGATGGATCTCTTTCAGGGCAAAGCCGGCCCAAAAAAGAACATCTATATCGTCAACCTGAGCGACCTTCCGGCCTCGGCCGATGATGCCGTCGATAAAATGAGCAAGTACAAGCTGATTAACGCTACGCCCGAGCTTCTGGACAAAAGCGGGGAGATCCTGGCAAAACCCGTCACCGAGGGTATTTTCGTCATTGATTCCGAGCGCAGCTTCCGCTGGTATACGGAGCGGCGAAAATACGCCGAATACCCGGAAGAAAGCCTTTCCAAAGTCTATGGCAAGAAACTTTTGTATACCCGTCTTTTGCTCAGTGGAAGCTCAGAAGACTTCGCAGAGTCCGTTGTTGCCGAACCGGATATCGAAATTATTGAACAAGCCAGCCTCAGCGGTAAAAGTATGCAGCAAACTCAGGCCACAACCTACGGGCTGGTCATGCTGCTCTACGTCTGTCTGCTCTCTTACGGCCAGATGACCGCTGTTTCCGTGGCCAGTGAAAAGGGCAATCGGGCCATGGAACTGCTGATTACCTCTACCGATGCGCGCTCACTGATCAACGGCAAGGTTTTCGGTACAGGCCTGGCAGGTCTGCTGCAGCTCTGCATTTTCGGCCTGGTTTATTTTATCTTTTTCTTCTTAAATCGCGGCGCTTTCGAGCAACTTGGCCTGCTCGACTCTGTCCAGATGCCACCCACGACCTTCGGTATGGCCATTATTATTTTTGTGATCTGCTATCTCAGCTTTGCTTATATTTACAGTGCTCTGGGCTCACTCGTCAGCCGTTCCGAAGATATCAACCAGGTGGTTTCGCCACTCTCCCTGATCTTTATTGCCATGGTCGCCGCGACGATCCTCGCTACCTTTACGCCAGATCCGGCCTGGGTCAAAATCTTATCTTTTGTCCCGCTGATCGGTCCGCTCCTGCTCTTTGTGCGCTTCTCCATGCTGAGTCTTCCGGCCTGGGAGTTCCTTGTGCCCATGCTGATTCACTGTCTGGCTGTTGTGGGCATCAGCCGCCTGGCGGTGTCCATCTATCGCCGCGGCACACTGCATTACGGTAAAGCTCCTCAAATCAAGGACATTCTTCAACTGCTGCGACAAAAGGAAAATACAGCCGAAAATGCGAAATAAGTAAAGTTTTTCACTTTAAGAAGGAAGAAGGAGAGCAGGGATGAAAAATAAAGGCTTTCAGACAAAATACGATCCAGCTGGGACGAATCCCACTGTAAAGCTCCGGGAGCAGCAGGCAGACACCCTGAGGCGCGATGGCCTGCTCCGACTGGCCCTGGCTGCCCCCCTGAGCACTCCCGGTGCTGCCGTGAGGAATGCCGATATTCAGCTTGACGTCCTGCACAAGGCGGCTGCTGAGGGCGTCGATCTACTGGTTTTTCCGGCCCTTTCTCTTTGCGGCGTTCGCAATGGTGACCTCTTTCTGCAGGAAGACTTACTCGAAGATGCTCAGGCTGCCTTGCTGCGACTTGCCGAAGCGAACAGGCTCAGCGGCCTCACCCTGATCAGTTCTCTGCCCCTGCGCACGGGCTGCGGCCTCATCGCTGCCGCCGCAGTGATTCGCGGAGCTGAAATTCAGGCCGTCGTTCCCCTGGCTGCTCCACGTCGCGATCCGGCCTGGCGGGCTTTTCTCCCCCCCGAACGCTGGGACGAACTGCCCCCCTGCCTGAACTTGAACGGAGGGTTGAGTGTAGCCCTGCTCAGAGAGGGCAGCTTCAGTCTGCCTGAATTTTCCTCCCTGGCGATCACTTGCCGCTCCGAAAATTTTGAGGATGGCAGGCTTCCCTCCGCCCCCGGTCTGGAAATCTCTTTCTCTTTTTCAGGTGAGTTTGTTGGCCGCCCACAGCGCAGCCGTGAGCTGGCCCGCAGTCGCAGTGCTGAGGGATCTTCGGCTTTTGCCCTGATCAGCCCAGGTCGCGGCGAATCAGGAACCGAGACCATTTACAGTGCGTATGCCCTGATTGCTGAGGAGGGCGAAATTCTGGCTGAGCGAGCGCCCTTTGAAGAGAAAAACTCCGCTTTTTTAGCTGCAGATATCGATGTTCAACTACTCACAGCCCGAGCCACGGATCGCGGACTTACCCGAACGAGTCAGCCGACTTTGCTGGACGCTCATCTTTTGGATTTTTCTGATCAGGCCCTCAGTGCGCGGCAGAAATTGAGAAGGCCCCTGGCGGCCAAGCCCTTCCTCCCTCCGGAGAATATCCGTGCTGAGCGCTGCGAAGAGATCTTTAATCTTTGCGCTCAGGGGCTTGCCCGGCGGTTGCAACACACGCGTTCACGCAAACTGCTGCTGGGCATCTCCGGCGGTCTCGACTCCTGTCTCGCTTTACTCACCGCCAGACGTAGCCTGTTGCTCCAAAGCCGTCCCACGGAAGATCTCATCGCGCTTTCCATGCCGGGGCCGGGCAGCGGCCACCAGGGTCGCGATCAAGCTGCCCGTCTGGGTCAAAGTGCCGGAGCCGATTACCGTGAGATTGCCATCAGCGAAGCTGTGGCTCTGCATCTGCGAGATCTCGGTCATACAGGAGAAACCGCCGATACCACCTACGAAAATGCTCAGGCGCGAGAACGCACACAGCTGCTCATGGATTTAGCGAATATGGAAAATGGTCTTCTGGTTGGCACCGGTGACCTTTCCGAAGCTGCCCTGGGCTGGTGTACCTATAATGGCGATCAGATGTCCATGTACAACGTTAATGCTGAGATCCCCAAAACCCTGGTACGCTGCCTCTGCCAGTACGAGGCAGAGCGTCTTGCCCGCCAGAATGGCGAGCTGGCCTCCGTCATTCTGGATATCCTGGCGACTCCCGTTTCTCCGGAGCTGGTGCCCGGCGAAAATGGAAGCATCGGGCAAAAGACAGAAGACATTCTCGGCCCTTATGAGCTGCACGATTTTTTCCTCTGGCATTTTCTTAAAAATCACGCCTCCGTGGGAAAAATCCGTCGTCTGGCACTGGTGGCTTTCGCCGATCTCTACAGCACCGAGCTCATTGAGAAAAGTCTGCGGCTCTTCCTGCGCCGCTTCTGCAGCAGTCAGTTCAAGCGCTCTGCCTCCCCTGAAGGAGCAGGCCTCGGCCTGCTCTCGCTCTCTCCCAGGCAGGGACTCTTTATGCCCTCTGATTTTGATTCAGCGGTTTTGCTGCAGAAATTGGAAGAAGACAGGGAAATCTATGCCTGAGCTGCCGGAAGTTGAAACCATACGTCGCAGTCTTGAGCCGCTTTGTGTCGGTCGCCGCTGCCTGAAGCTTCTGACCTTTACCCCGGAAGTTCTGGAAGAACTTGGCGGTGCCGAACTCAGCGGGCAGAAGCTGCTTTCTCTTGGCCGCAAAGGCAAGTACCTGCTCTTTCATTTTGAAGCAAGCGATTTAATCTGCCATTTGAGGATGACAGGACGTCTTATTTTTGATGGCGAAAGTCCTGAAAAATCAATCAATCCTTATACACGTGCCCTCTTACTTTTTGAGGGGGGCTGCGGCTTGCGCTTTGATGACGTCAGGCGATTTGGGCGGCTCAAGCTCTGTCCCAGGGGGGAAACTTGGCGCGACAAAGGTTTTGCCGCGCTTGGCCCGGATGCCATCTCAGAGGCCTTCACGCCCCAGGCCTTTATCGAGGCGGTGCGCCGTCACCCTGCGGCTCCCATTAAGGCCGTTTTACTTAATCAGACGGTGGTCGCCGGGGTGGGCAATATCTACGCCGACGAAAGCCTCTTCCGCGCCGGCATACGACCGGACCGCCGTGCAGGCCGCATCTCGGAGGCCCGCCTCACCAATTTGCAGCAGCTGCTCAAGGCCATCCTTGTCGAAGCCATCGGCCTTGGCGGCACAAGTTTCCGCGATTACGTCAATGCCCTGGGACGAAAGGGGCACTTTCAACTGAAACTGGCGGTTTACCAGAAAGAAGGGCAGGCTTGCCCAAACTGCGGTCAAACGCTGAAAAAATGTTTCGTCGCCGGCCGCGGCACCCGCTACTGTGCCCATTGCCAGCACTAAGCAGGGGACACAGAGTCGGCTTAGTGCGCTGACGCCGCTTTAAAGCAGAAGCGAGGAAATTTTGTCTATGAAGCAGGATATGAAGTCAGAAGAGAAAAAGAGTGCCTCCAAAAACATCCCTCAGGAACATCACGTCCCTGAGCGTCAGAAGCTGATGCGCGAACGCCTGGACACGCTGCGGGCGCGGGTGAGTAAAGAGGCCGCCCAGCCCTATTTGTCAGGCGATCATAACCGTAAACCTGCGAGCAAATACAGCTATAAGCTCAAAGTTCCAGGCATGATCCGCCTTCTCTTTGCCATCGCGATCTTTGCTACTGAACTCATCCTCTTCATCATCTTATCTGTCGCTCTGCGCGATCTCAGCGTCGGTTTCTTCCTCCTGCTGCAGATTATCGCCTTAATTCTGGTTCTCCACATTACGCAGAAGCATCGCAACAGTGCCTTTACGCTTTCATGGACTGTACTGCTCCTGAGCTTCCCGCCACTGGGACTTCTTCTCTATCTCTTCTGGGGCCGGGAGGGCCGTTTCCCCCGCAAAGAGGCCAAACTCAAGGCGGCCCAAAAACGGCTTCAGGCCTGGCAGCCAGATATTCAGAAGCAAACTGAGAAAATTGAGCATTTGTCGCTCTCAACAGCCCCCCACCTGCAGCTTCATTACCTCTCCCGCAGTGGCTTTGCCCTCTATCAAAACAGCAGCGCCCATTACTATGCCAGCGGCGAAGAACAGTTTGAGCAGATGTTCAAAGACCTTGAAAGAGCCGAACATTTTATTCTCATCGAATACTTTATCGTCGCGGAAGGCCAGATTCTGCAAAGAATTCAGGACATCCTGATCCGCAAAGCTAAAGAAGGTGTGGAGATTCGCTTCCTCATGGATGACTTCGGCAGTGTCGCCAAAGCCCCGACTCACCTGATCCGAACGCTGCGTGAAAATGGTGTAAAAGTCCAGAATTTTAATCCGGTCAACCGCTATATTTCCAAACTCTATGTCAACTATCGCAACCACCAGAAAGTCTGCGTAATCGATGGGCAAATCGCCTGGTTTGGCGGCACCAACCTGGCTGACGAATATGCCAATATCTATGAGCGTTACGGCTACTGGAAAGACTGCGCTGTGCGGGTGACTGGAGAGGCCTGCCGCGGCGCTACCATCGGATTCTTCATCATGTGGGAACTGGAGAGCGGCCATGGAGAGAAAAGCTACAGCCCCTTTTTCCCGGATCTATCCACGACTCGTTTTGCCCCGGAAGATGGAAAGCAGCATGTATTTGTACCCTACTGGGACGGACCGCTCATGGATCAGGGCAATCCTGCTGAAGATCTTTACCTTTCGATGTTCAATACGGCCAAACGCGAACTGCTCATCATCACGCCTTATTTTGTCATCGACGAACACATGATGTCCGATCTCTGCCGCGCGGCCCGCTCGGGGGTACAGGTGATGCTGCTCTGTCCGGGCATCCCCGACAAAAAAGCCGTCAACTGCATCACGCGCTCCAACTACGGCCCTCTGCTCGAGGCAGGGGCACGTGTCTTTGAGTATATTCCGGGCTTTATCCACTGCAAAACGGCCATTCTGGACGGTGAAGCCGTCATCACCGGCAGTATTAACCTGGATTACCGCAGCCTTTTCCTGCACTATGAGAACGCTGTCTATATCTACGACGACCCGGTCGTCCAGGAGATCCGTGACGACTTTTTCGAGACACTGCAGCAGTCGCGGGAAATAAGTCTGGAAGATTGGCAGAAGCGCCCCCTCTGGCTGCGTTTCCTGGAACCTCTGCTGAAAATTTTCTCACCCCTGCTCTGAGCGCAGGGCCGCCTGAAGGAGAACGCAGGGAATAAAGCAGGTGCAAGTCATAAAGCAGGAAAATCAAATAAAAAACCTGCCAGGAGCCCACAAGTGCAAAAGGAGAACACAGCAATGTTGGATTACCTCTTTTTTCTTTCTGATGCAGCTTTTGACAATGTCCGCGAAAAAGAGCGGCAGAGTCAGCGGCTCCTTAAGCTTGGTGAAAAACTTCGGCTGCGGGGGAAAGCCTGTACAAAAGAGGAGCTTTCGTATCCTTTAGAGCTGCTCCTCGAAATCGAAGATTCATACGGCTACACCGATCTCCCTGAGGACTGGCGAAAACACGCCGAAGTTCTGAGCTGCCCGGAAGAGCCGATTCTTCTCTTCAATTTAGAGAGCGATGAGCAGCTCAACGCCTTTCTCCTGGCCCTGCGCGAAGCTCAAAATCGTCACGAGCTGAGAGCCTTTCCGCACAAAGCGGTACTCACAGAAAACAACCGCAAGTGGCCGCTCGCCTATCTGGCTCAGCAACTCGAAAGCGAACACCACATGATGCAGCAGGCTTTAAAGCTGCAGAAAGCTATTGAGCAGGCAGCTGACATCCTAAAGGAAAGAGGCGGGCAGGCACCAGCGCTGGAGACCCTGATTCATGAAGCCGAAGCCGCCCTTGCCGATGCAGAACTTCTCTCTTCCGGGGAAAAAGTACAGGCGCTCGTGCAAAGACTGGCGGAAGCAGAATAAATTCTTTCTCGAATTAAAAGAAGAATAATTCTGAATAAGCATTTCCCGACTACAGAGACTGAAATGCAGGGACTATTTTTATCTCATTGAAAAACTGCGAACAATGAAGAAATTTTTATTCCAAATGCAGAGACGGTAAACACAGAATCAAGCATGATCCAGATGAAAAGCCTGTGAATTCCGTGGAGAAAAATTCGTCACTTTTTCATAAAAAGAGAAATTAACAGTTCTCAGGCAGCTTTCCACAAAGTCTTAACACCCATCAAAAAACAAAGTCTTCACAAAGTAAAGACAGTGAGGGCTTCCTGAATCTCCTCTATGACTTATTAACATTTTCCGCTTCTTCCACAGCGCAAAAAAATGTTAATAAACTTTGTTAATAAGTCTCAAAATGCTTGATTTATCTTGCTTCCTGGACTTTATTCAAACTCATAATTCTGTTAGGATGGTGCTCAGACTTTAGAGAAAGGCAGATGAAGATGCTACCTGCTGGAGATGCCCAAAAGCTGTGGCAAGCGACTTGTCGCGATTATTTAAAAGCTGAGATCAGTGAATTGACCTTTCAAACCTGGTTCAAGCCGGCCATTCCCCGTTTTGATGGAGAAAAGACCTTTGTGCTTATGGTTCCCAACGAACTGAGCGCTGAATATGTCGGCAAATATACCGATCTTATTGAAAACGCTCTGCAGCTCGCCAGTCAGCGTCGTTATAAACTCAGCGTTCAAGTCGGACAGGAAGCGTTGATAAAGACCGGAAAGAGCGCCGCAAACACAGCGCTTCCGGAAGCGTCTCCGGCTGTCTCCAATCAAGCTGAAAGTACGGCCGAGGGTCGCAAGGTGTTTAAAAATGGCGGGACGCCTTTAAATCCCAACTATACTTTCAGCAACTTTGTCGTAGGCACCTCCAACAACTTTGCCCATGCCGCCTGCGTCGCTGTCGCTTCCATGCAAGGAAAAAATTATAATCCGCTCTTTCTCTACGGGGGTTCCGGCCTGGGTAAAACACATCTCATGCAGGCGATCGGCAACCATGTCATCCGGGAATTTCCGAAAAAAAAAGTTCTGTACGTCCAGACCGAACAGTTTGTCAATGAATTTATTCAGGTGATTGCCAACAAAAAATACGATGAGTTTCGCAATAAATACCGTTCTGTCGACTTACTGCTCATCGACGATATTCAATTTATCGAAAAGAAAGAGCAGATGCAGGAGGAATTCTTCCATACGTTTAATGCGATTTACGAATCCGGCAAGAATATCGTCCTCACCTGTGATAAGCCACCGCAATCCCTGCAAACTCTTGAAGAACGCCTGAAAACACGTATTTCCAGCGGTCTGACCATTGATATTATTCCACCCAATTATGAGACCCGCATGGCTATTCTCGAGCGCCTGGCTCAGACCCATGGCGTTCTCTGGCCCAGTGATGTGATGGACTTTGTCGCCAGCAATGTCATCTCCAACATCCGCGAACTCGAAGGCGCCTTTAAAACGCTCCTGGCCTACGGTATGCTCGGCAATCCCATTAACCTTGAAACAGCCGTCCTTGCGCTGAAAGATGTCATTCAGCCTCAGGCACGGCCAAAACTTGATTCGCAGCTCATCATGAACGTCTGCGCCAATTTCTTTCATGTTTCCGTCGACGATCTGAAATCCCGCAAACGCAATAAAGAGCTGGTCGAACCGCGTCATGTCGCTATGTACCTCTGCTATAACCTTATCAATATGACCTATGCCGACATTGGCTCCGATTTTGGCGGCAAAAACCATGCCACCGTAATTTATGCCTGCGATAAAGTGAAAGAAGATATGCAGAACAACAGTCATCTCAAAAACGCCATTGATGAAATCAGCATGAAACTGAAGCCATAATGGAGTGTGAATGATATACTGTAAGCAAATTGTAACATTGTGAAAAAGCTTGTGGAAAAGATGTGGATTCACACTTTCAGCTGTGAAGAAAAAAAGGCCTTGTGAATGCTGTGAATGGATCGACTTTTTACTGACAGCATTTCACAAACTTTTCCTCAGCGCAAAGTGAGAGAAAAGAGCTGTTACAGGACTTATCCACGGCCTTCACAGACCATAATAAGAAGATGACGTACTAGCTAAGCTATTCTAACGTCGTAATAAATAATCCGACTCTCCGCAAAGCGGGAATCATGCGAAAGAGAGGTTCGCCATGCATGTTATCTGCTCAAGAAGCCTTCTGAACGAAGCCATTGCCATCGTCCAGAAAGCCATTGCAACCCGTAGTCCTAATCCCATTCTTGAGGGCATTCTGATCGATGTCAGTCAAAACACCATCACCCTGACCGGTTACGATCTTGAAACGGGCATTGAATACAAGCTGGATGGCGAAGTCCGCGAAGAAGGTTCGGTTGTCGTTCAGTCGAAGATGTTTGGCGACATTGTGCGTAAACTGCCGGATGAAGTGGTCGATATCAGCACAGGCAGCGATCTCAGTTTTACCATCAGGAGCGGTAACTCAACCTTCAAAATTCGCAGTCTTGAAGCAGGGGATTATCCAAAAATTCCGGTGGTTGAAGAAAGCCAGAAGGTCATTGTGCCGCAGAGCGTTCTGCGCTCCATGATTATGCAGACGATCTTCGCCTCTTCAAACGATGAATCACGGCCGGTTATGAATGGCTTGAATGTCAGTACAGAAGAGAAAAACCTGGAGATCGTTGCAGTCGATGGATTCCGCCTGGCTGTGCGCAGAGAAGAACTGGAAAATAAAAACGAGAGTCTGGCTTTTAACGTTCCGGCAAAGGCCATGGCCGAAGTGGCGCGTATTATGAGTGATAGCGATGCCGAAATGGCCATTTACCCCTCGCACAATCATATTCTCTTTGAAAATGATCGCATTCGTCTGGTTTCGCGGCTGATTCAGGGCGATTTTATGGATTATCGCAAGCTGGTCCCGCCCAGCTGCCGTTCACGCATTCTCATTAACACAAAAGAGATGCTGGAAGCCATCGAGCGCGCTTCGCTGGTCATCAATGTCGAACTGCGGCGCTTCCCCGTGACACTTTCCAACTCTTCGGAAAAAGAAATGATGATTACGGCGAAGACAGATCTGGGTCACGTGGAAGAAATGATTCCCATTGAACTCAGCGGCGATAACATCGATATCGACTTTAACCCGAAATATTTCCTCGATACGCTGCGCGCTCTCGACTGTGAAAAAATTGTTCTCGAAATGAGCGGACCTTCTTCTCCCTGTCTGATTAAGCCTGTTGAAGGAGATTCTTTCCTCTACCTTCTCCTGCCGCTGAGACGCTAAGGGCGGAAAGAAACTTGCGTGCGAAAAGGCTGCAACTGAAAAATTTTCGCAATTACGAAGAACTGGACATCTCTTTTGCGGATGAACAGAATCTTTTTGTTGGTGAAAATGCCCAGGGTAAGACCAATATTCTCGAAGCGATCTATCTCTGCTCCTGTGCCCGTTCCCACCGCACGGGCAAGGACTTCGAGCTGATTCGCAGTGGCAGGTGTTCTTATAGCCTCAACCTTAGCTATGTCGAGGATAACGGCGCAGAACATGACATCAGCATCACTTATAAGGAAGAGCCTCTGCTGGGGCAGTCGGGCGGCTTTCAAGCGCCTGTTAAAAAAGAACGGCTGTTCTTCCACAATGGCATGAAACTCCCCCGTATCGCCGATTTTTACGGCTTATTTCATGCTGTGATTTTCGCTCCGGAAGACCTCATGCTGATAAAGGGCGGCCCTTCAGCGCGTCGTCGCTTTTTGGATATCCTGATCTCACAGCTCTTTCCCTCATACTTCTGCGATTTGCAGCTTTACCAGAAAATTCTGACACAGCGTAATTTTCTCCTGAAAAAGATCCGTGACCAGCGCAAAAATGATCTTGATGATTTTGATCGTCAGCTTCAACGCAATAGTCTCGGCATTTGGAATGAGCAGCTGGCCGAGGTTGGGGCGCGTATTATGCACAAACGTGCCGAAATCAGCGGGCGTCTCGAAGCCATGGCAGCAGAAGCTCTGTCTACGCTCAGCGGCCAGAGGGAGGCCCTGAATATCAGCTATCGCTGCAGTTCAGGTCTCAATCCCAGGGATGATGTCGGGCAGCTCTATGAACAATATCTGAAAAAGCTGGAACGCTGCGAAGAAGATGACCTCTTTCGCGGCAGCAGTGCACATGGGCCGCATCGCGATGACCTGGAGCTGAGTCTTAATCAGCTTCCAGTAAAAACTTACGGTTCTCAGGGACAGCAGCGATCTTTTGTCCTCGCGCTGAAAATGGCTGAACTGGCTTTAATTCATGAAGTGTGTGGGGAAAAACCCGTGCTGCTTCTGGATGATGTCATGAGCGAACTCGATGAGCAGCGCCGCAGGAGCCTTTTCGAAGTGGTCAGCGGGCATCAGGTCTTTATTACCTGTACCGATCGTCATCAGCTTTTTATTCATAAAGAGGATACAGCTCTCTTTGATGTGAGCGACGGTCACGTGACTATCGAAAAGCCCTGAAAACCCCTGTTAGAGCCACTTTTATGCTATAATAAGAAGGCTGCCACAGAGAAAAATGCAGCTCAGTTCCACGGGGATGGTACATGATTCTTCACATTGGAAACGATATCAGTATTCACGAGCATTGGCTTGTCGCCATCTTAGATATTGACAGGAGCAGTGCCCATTCTCCCCTTTTTCGTGAATTTCTCAGCCGGGCTGAGCGTGAAGGCAAGCTTGAGTGGCTGGGACCCGAAATTCCCCGCACCGTTGTGGTCACGGTTGATCGTGTCTATCTGACAGCCGTGCGTGCGGAAACACTAAGACAACGATGTGCCGAAGGTTCTTCCCTTACTGAGGCGGAGCGCCTGGGCTTTTGCCGGAAAAAAGGATAAATAAGATGCAGGAAAAACGTTCAGAAACGATGAATGAATTCTTGCGCAGAGCAGACGAAGATGCCGCACTGCGTGACGAAAAAGCCACAGCTCAGGACATGGAGACTGAGAGCGAGGATGAGAAGGATTTTTCCAACCTCGCGGAAAATCCCAGGGCCCTGCTCGACGATTTTGTCGAAGATGGCGAAGATTTTGATCATCTTGTCGAGGATTTTGACACCACAAACTCCTCTTCCTACACCGATGCCGATATTCAGGTTCTGCAAGGCCTTGAAGCCGTGCGTAAACGCCCGGGCATGTACATCGGCGATACCACGCCGCGTGGTTTGCATCACCTGATTTACGAGATCGTCGCCAATTCTGTCGACGAAGCGCTTGCCGGACGCTGCGATACCATTAATGTCAACGTCTACCCAGACCAATCGGTGCGTGTAGAAGACAACGGCATCGGCATACCAGTGGGCATCCACCCGCAACTCGGCATTCCCACCGTCGAAGTGGTTCACACGCAGCTGCACGCCGGGGGTAAATTCGGCGGCGGCGCCTACAGTGTCTCCGGCGGACTTCACGGTGTTGGCGCCTCAGTGGTCAACGCCCTCTCAGAGTGGATGGAAGTGACGGTCAACCGTGATGGCTTCAGCCATCAGATCCGCTTTGAACGTGGCAAAACCGTCAAGCCCCTGACCATCATAGGTTCAAGCGATAAACACGGAACCATTACCCGCTTCAAACCGGATCCTGAGATTTTTCCCGACAACAAGATCGACTTCGATCTGATGATTACACGCTATCGTGAGATGGCTTTTCTCAACCGGGAGGTGACCTTTCATCTCGTCGACGAGCGTCAGGAGCCGGCCCTTGAAAAAACACTGCATTATGATGGCGGCATCGTCTCTTTTGTCGAATACCTGAACCGCAATAAAAAAGTCCTTTTTGACGATCCTATTTATTTCGCCGGAGAAGAAGGCAAGGTTTTTGTCGAAATCTGCATGCAGTACAACGACAGCTATAACGAAAATGTCTATTCCTATGCGAACGATATCGCGACCGTCGAAGGCGGCACGCATCTCACGGGCTTTCGTTCGGCCCTGACCAAGTGCGTCAATGACTATGCCCGCAAATACGGTTTTCTCAAAGATAAAGATAAGAATCTCTCAGGAGAAGACGTCCGCGAAGGACTGTCTGCTATTATCTCGGTCAAGCTTCCTGAACCTCAGTTTGAAGGACAGACCAAGACCAAACTCGGCAACGCGGAAATTCGCACGATTGTCGAAACCACCGTTAACGCCCGTCTTGCCGCCTATCTGGAAGAAAATCCCAGTGTCGCCGGTACGATGATTGAAAAATGCCTGTCGGCCTCACGCGCCAGAGAAGCAGCTCGAAAAGCCCGCGATCTAACCCGTCGAAAAGGAGCCTTGGAGAGTAACGCTCTTCCCGGGAAACTGGCGGACTGTCAGGAAAAAGATCCCACTTATTGCGAACTCTTTATTGTCGAAGGAGACTCGGCAGGCGGCTCAGCTAAAAGCGGGCGTGAACGCAAATACCAGGCGATTTTACCCCTCTGGGGCAAGATGCTGAATGTGGAAAAAGCCCGCATTGACCGTGTTTACAATAACGAGAAGCTCATGCCTATTGTCATGGCTCTGGGTACAGGCATTGGCGAGGATTTTGATCTTTCAAAGCTTCGCTACAATAAAATCATTATTATGGCCGACGCCGACGTCGACGGTTCACACATTCGGACCCTCCTGCTCACCTTCTTCTTCCGCTTCATGCGTCCACTCGTCGAACAAGGACACATTTATATAGCGTGTGCCCCACTGTATCGCGTCTATAACGATAAATTATCCTTCTATGCGTATACCGACGAAGACGTCCAGAAAATTAAAGACGAAAATCAGTGGGAAAACCCAAAAATCCAGCGTTACAAAGGCCTCGGCGAAATGAATCCGGAGCAGCTCTGGGAGACCACCATGAACCCTGAAGCGCGTAAAATCATCCGCGTCACCGTGGACGACCTGCAGGAACTCGACTCCACTTTTACCCTCCTCATGGGCGATCAAGTCGAACCACGCCGTGACTTCATCCAGGAAAACGCCAGACTCGCTAACGTCGACAGCTAAGCTGTTTTTATAATAATTAAAGCAATTTTCTGCGCCGATAGTAACTTTGTGGTACTTATATTTTTGACGGTTATTTTATTCCTTAAAGAAGATAACCTCATGTCCAGGCATTTACCTGCTAGACATTTCTATTAGCTTTAGCTGTGCAGAGCGAATCAGGTGCATGGTTTAATTCAGCCGCAACACGTGTCTCAGCGTATGATCCAGCATATGAACCGTAAGAAGGCCACTTCTTCCTTATCCTGCTTACCAAGTAGAGGCCACTATCAGGCAGGATTATTTACTCATCTATGAGGCTAAGGTTAAAAAGGGATCTGATTTCTGGTTTTGAATTTCATCCCGAGCCTACAGGTCTGTAACATAATAGGAGTGTAAAGCTGTATTAGTCTTATAACAAAACACCGGTTTTTCAATCCATGTTTCACGTGAAACAATGATTTAAGTTAATTAATCTTTATTTCACGAGGAAAAAACTCGATAAAAATGTTTCACGTGAAACATTTCATTAAGATACATTGAAAACAGAAAATGCATATAGGCAAAAAGAACGATAAAAACTCAATATCGGCTTATAGATAAAACCGCATACATATAGAAATGAAACCGTTCCACAAAAAGAACGGATGTTATTAAAAGTTTAAATCAACAACATAAAAAGCATTAACCACCAAAAAAAGAGAAAACGTTAATTATTTTACCAAAAAATAGAAAGTCTTTGAAAATTAATCAGCCTTTGTAATTAGCAACGACTTTTACTATGGGGCCATCAAAAATTTATAAAGTAAGCTTAAAAGAAAAATATATGATCTAAATATAACATTAAATGATGAGTCAAAGACATTAATGGACGACAATCGCCTGATAAGCGAATAGCGACAATGTCGACGAATTTAATCGTGCTGAAATCAAGCTATGTTAAAATAACAATCAGCATGTGTACAGGAGGACCCGTATGATCATTTCACTGGCCAATCAAAAAGGTGGTGTCGGAAAAACGACGACCTGTATCAACCTTTCTGCTGCACTGGCAGCGAAGAATGAAAAAGTGTTAATCGTTGATCTAGATCCACAGGGTAATACGAGTTCAGGACTTGGCTTCTTTAGAGATGAAATTAAGAACACAAGTTATGATTTACTAATTAATGAACTCCCTGTAGAAGAGTGCGTTTGCGAGAGTGGCCGTAAAAACTTGTGGATATGCCCCTGCAACATTGATCTGGCTGGCGCAGAAATTGAATTGGTTGAAAAAGAGGATCGCGAAAGCACGTTGAAGCGTGGCCTCAGCCCTATTATAGATAAATATGATGAGATATTCATTGACTGCCCGCCCTCTCTCGGGCTATTAACCGTCAATGCTCTCACCGCCTCAGATGCAGTGCTCATTCCAGTACAGGCTGAATATTATGCTCTGGAAGGTCTATCACAACTCCTCGAAACCATCGCATTTGTTAAAAATAACACAAACCCGCAGCTTGAAATATTTGGCGCGCTTCTGACGATGGCGGATTCACGGACGCAGTTAGCAAAGCAAGTCAGCGAAGAAGTCCGTAAATTTTTTAAAGATAAAACGTTCCGCCAGGAAATTCCCCGGAATATCCGCCTTTCAGAGGCTCCAAGCCATGCAAAAACCATCTTTGAATATGAGCGCTGGTCAAAGGGAGCACGGGCCTACGCCAATGTGGCCAAAGAATTCCTTAAATGGAAGAAAAATTTTAAGCAGGACAAGAGTTCACACCAGATTGATGAGTAAAAGATGGCCTATGCGCAGCGCTTAGGTCAATCGTGAATATTAAAATGCGTTCCGTAATTATACCTGGATTTATAGGAGACTTAAAATGCCAACTGCCAAGGAGACAAGAAGCAAGAAGACAAGTAATAGCAATAAGGCCAACACGACAAGTGTCGAAAAAAGTAAAACTTCGACTGGTCGAGCGAAAGGGCTGGGCCGAGGCCTGAGCGCTCTTCTCGAAGGACATGAGTTAAATCTGGAGGCTGAAAAGGAAGCGGTTTATCAAATTGATATCGACGATATCAGCCCGATGGAGAATCAGCCGCGCAAAATATTTGACGACGACAAAATGCAGGAATTGGCTGAATCAATAAAGGAAAATGGGATTATTCAACCCATTATCGTGCATAAACGTGGCCTGAATGATTATGTTCTTGTGGCAGGCGAACGTCGCTGGCGTGCCGGAAGGCTGGCCGGTTTGCGTGAGGTACCTGCCATCGTTCGCACCCTGGATAAGGAAAAACAACTGAAACAGGCCCTGATTGAAAATATTCAGCGTGAAAATTTAAATCCCCTCGAAGAAGCCACAGCCTATCAACAACTCCTTGATGAGTATGGCCTGACGCAGGAAGAAGTGGCAAAGGTCCTCGGGAAAAGCCGTTCAGCGGTTGCGAATACGCTGAGACTTAAACGTTTGCCCGTGGAAATTCAGGATTTTATAAATGGGGGCAGTCTGAGCGAAGGTCATGCCCGCGCCCTGCTTGCGCTGCCCGAGGCGATTCAACAAATCGAAGCGGCTGATCATATCCTGGATAAAGGCTTAAATGTCCGTCAAACGGAAGAATATATACGGCTATTACTTAATCCTCCAACAAAGAATACAGCCAGGCCGAAGGATGTGCAGGCTGAAATAAGTGTGCGTGACCTGGAACTTAAACTCAGCCGAAGCCTGGGAACAAAAGTGCGCCTGAGCGATAAGAACGGCAAAGGCCTCATTAAAATACCTTATAAAAATCTGGATGAGCTGGATCGAATCCTGGAACTCTTAAATGTCCGCGTTTAACTTGAGTCCAAGCGAGATCAGGATAGAAGGTGTGACTCAATCAAGAATAGGAATTGAGAAGCAGGGTGGCCCTAAGAGAAAAATCACATCAAAAGAATAAGACTAAACTGCCAAAACTTTGCGCTATAATTTAGCACTATGGTTTTAACTATAATAAAATACCATATATTAAAACAATAAAATTGTGATCTGAGATCGTTATATACTCTGTTAAGTTGAGCACACAAGAGGCAGCCATTACTACTTTCTTGGAACAAACTGGACTCTTAATCAGGCCTTTACAAATGAACTTGTGCGGAGATCGAAATATAGCTCCGAAATGAGGCTGGAGCTTTGAGTGGGAATCGTGTAAAATAAAGCGCGCACGGAGAGGTGGTCGAGCTGGTTTAAGGCACCGGTCTTGAAAACCGACGAGGGTTCACGCCCTCCGCGGGTTCGAATCCCGCTCTCTCCGCCACAGCATTTTTTTATAAATGCAAAACCCCTGAAATGTACTGTTTTCAGGGGTTTTCGTTTTTTAACAAATGTTTAACATTTGGGGTATGATGCTAATTTTGGGGTACTTTTTGGGGTACTGGCTGGGTTACTGGATCCTGCTCTTGATGATATTTAAAAATGTTGTGTCGATGATTGTTGATTCTTTTTTGCGCTCTTCGCGCTGCTTTTTGATTTCCTCCGGGCTGAGCGTTATCTCGTGCACGTAAGTGCCGTCGGTGTCCATGGCCTTGCTATGGCCATAAAGAAGTTTGAGATCATCCAGTGATATTTCTGTTTTTAAGCGGCTGTAGCTGATAAAGGTATGCCGCAACTCGTGCAGCGTGAGGCTTATCCCGTGAGCCTCGCGCCACTTTTGCCAGTGATTGCGCAGAGAGCGCGGCGAGATGCGCCGCCCGTCCTCAGCGACGGCCTTGCAGCGCCACCACTTATATTTATCACTCCACGTGGGCGTGCTGATTGTACCTTTTAGCATGTTTAGCCTCCTTTTTATAAAGGCCCATGCTATAATTAAAATGAGCATAAGCCTTTGTGCTTTGTGTTTCTTGGCCGTCCCGTGAACTTTGGTAGAGTGTGGGGGACGGCCGGTTTATTCCATGTTTTTTTAATCGTCGTTTTAGCCTTTCAACAATTTGTTGACGTCAAAAAATTAGTCATTTACGGCGTTTCGGGATTTTCGCACGCTATTTTTACCTTTTTGATGACAAAATCGATGTTTCTCCATTCTGTATATTCAAGGGCGACTTGTAATTCTCTTGCTGTCCAGTATTCTTGCCATACTCATTTCCTTTTTCTTGTTCTTCCATTTAGTGTGAGGATGGACAATTTGATGATCTTCCGGGTAAACCTTGGGATCTTTAATCATTGATCTAAGTCCGTCTATATGCTCAAACAAATCTTCTCTTACTGGTTGCCAAAGCGGATCAAGAATAACGTCTACGCCTTCTCGCCTTGCTAATTTAGCTGCAGGTACAAAGTCACTGTCTCCGGAAATTAAAACAATTTGGCTGACTTGCTTCTTGTAGCTGACAGAAGCAATATCAATTCCCATCCTCATATCTACGCCTTTTTGCCGGATATCAATGAAGAAGTCACTATCTTCCAGATCATCAACCGAAATCTCACGCTTTAGCAGTCTCTTTAATTGCTCTTCGTTAATATTCCACTTGGGGTTTCTCTGATCCATGTTACCCATACGTAAGGCTATCTTACGTTTTTTAGTCAATTCTTGGTGAAACTGAATGCGCCATTGTGATGCAGGAAACTTAAGGTAGATATAGGGCTCCTTAGAGATGGGATAGACACTTTGAATATCAGTCGGAGGACAATCGTAATAGAAAATTCTGTAAAGCTCTGCATTGCGATTATCCATCTTACTGCGCTCAATGTGCGCACGACAATATTCGCATAATTTATCAGCAGCTTGTTCCGGTTCCATACGGCCCCAGATTCGCTTCATTCTTTTTAGATAGAATGCCCCATCTATCATTATTGCTATTTTCATTTTTATCTCCTAACAAAAAACCTTGGCCGCCGTTTCTTCCCCTAAAATGGAAGCCGACGCACCAAGGATGATTTAACAACTTTCGTTGCTCCTATACTGTAAATCAAAGCTGTTCTAAAAGCAAGCATCATAAGTTTTTGGTTCATCTCCCAAAACCGTGAAAACTTTGCGGTTTTCCGTAGAAGATACAAAAATGAGCATCTGAGTGTAAGCAGAAATTAGTTTTCAGTGGTACTTTGACTCACAGTTCTTCTTCCAGATCGTAAAAACGACTTTTTTCCCCACACTTGGGACAACGGTACTCTTGTCGCTTCACCTCTATATAGAGATGCACTTCTAACTTCTTTTCGTTGTACTCCGCGCACTGGCGCGCCTTGATGAGCCCGGAGCTGTTTATATTGGTATAAGCAACACCACAGTTGCCAAAGATTATGGGGGCAGATATGATGGCGCATGGGACATGACCTATAATGACACCTGGCTGTGGGATCAGTCTATAAAAATTTGAGGGCATTTAATGAAGAAAACGGCTGTCTTTTTGTATGATACTTGTTGTCTATTCGAACTTACTGTTGCCTTAGAAATGTTAAGCATGGCAAACAAGGAGGTCGTGTACTTTGGCAAAAGCTTAGAGCCCATAAGAAGTGAAGAGGGAATGTTAATCAAGCCTGATCATTTCATTCAAGACCTTAACGTTGATGATTTTGATTCGCTCCTGCTTACCGGCGCCTCTGATGCAAAAGAAGCGGTCGAGGATCCTGAAGTGCTGGAGTTTATTGCTAAATTTGTGGAAGCTAAACGACTTATCGGAGCAATATCAATAGCTCCTATGTTTTTATTGAAACTCGGGGTCTTAAAGAGGAAGCCTTTCATGATGGGAGTTGAAAAAATGCACCTTTATGAAGAAGGCTTTTCTGAGAAAGATTTAGAACACATGGTGGGTTGGAAAGATGCATGTGAAGGGAAGGTTCCTGAAAAATTTCTAAAATCAGAAAATATCATTACCTCTGTTGCATTCGGCTTTCGTCAATGGGCAATGGCAATAGGTAAAGAGCTTGGCCTTCCTTTATACCCCAAAAGTTTTGATCTATAAGAAAGAACAGGAGATGTGTTGGAGCTGCTCCGCTGATTCTGTTTTTAATACTCCGTTAAGGCTCTCCTGAAGTAAATTCTTGAACGCATCTGGACGAGAATCTTGTAAAAGTTCTAGAATCTCTTCCTGATTAAGGGTAATATTGTGTTGAGCCATGTTTTTCTTCCTCGTTTTATTTTTTCTCACTTACAAATTATACGCAGTCGATTGACCTCTGGCTCTTTCTGCTTTCACACCATTTTATGGACGTGATCGATAACGAAGGAGTAATGTGCCATGATTACGATTTTGGGCAGTTTAAATATGGATCTGATTTTGCATACGGAACGCATCCCGAAAGTAGGCGAAACCGTGCTGGGCCGCGATTTTCGTCAGGTGCCGGGGGGCAAGGGAGCGAATCAGGCGGTGGCGGCGGCCCGTCTGGGAGCTTCTGTGGCGATGATCGGAGCGGTCGGACGAGATGATATGGGTGCCTTCCTCCTGCGTCAAATGAAAAAGGACGGCATCGACACGTCGCTGATTTGGGAATCTGAACAGCCGACCGGTTTGGCGATGATTCTGGTCGACGATGAGGGCCACAATTCCATTACGGTCGCATCGGGGGCGAATTTTGACCTGAAGGAGGAGCAGCTGCAACAAGCTCGTCCGGTTTTGGAGAAATCGTCGCTCTTTCTGGCTCAACTGGAAAATCCTCTGTCCTATGTGAGCGAAGCGCTGAAACTCGCGCATAGTCTGGGGCTGCGAACGGTCCTGAATCCTGCTCCGGCAGCGCCTCTTGATGCAGAAATGATGGATGGTATTGACATCCTAACGCCAAATGAAAGCGAACTTTCTTTGTTGAGCGGCGGGCTTCCGACCGAGACGCCGGAGGACTGCATGAAAGCCGGGCAGCGCCTGCTCGATCAGGGGCTTTCCACCTTGCTGGTGACACGGGGCGCAGATGGTTGCCTGTATATGGATGGAAAAGAAACCAAAGTTTTCCCCGCTTACCGTGTTCCCATGAAGGATTCCACGGCGGCCGGAGATTGCTTTAACGGTGCGCTGGTGGCTGCTCTGGAACAAGGCTCCGACCTTTTTGCAGCCATCGACTTCGCCATGCGGGCGGCAGCCATTTCGGTCACCCGGGAAGGCGCTCAGCCTTCACTCCCTCGTTTAGAGGAAGTGCGCGCCTTCGACGCCTGGTATGGAAAACAGGAAATCTAAGAGTGCACGAGCTTGATGATTCAGCAGAGGGAATGTGCCAGTTGAGTTTGTGGAAAGCACGAACCGAGTCAGCAGGGAAAAAGAAGCGGATGCCTCGAAGACCGTTTGCCTAATCGTTATTTCTTCTGATGAGTCAGCAGAGAACGCCAGCCTGATGGGTCGGCGGCATAGAGAACGAAGCTGATGAGTCAGCAGAGAGCACAATCCTGATGAATCAGTGGGGATTGCAGTTGTTTAAAGCCTGAATAAAGTCACTTTAGGCTCTATTATTTTCAGCTCTTTTATTTTTAAGACACTATAATGAAGAAACTGAGGAAATAAATAATCAGGAAACTGAGGAGGGTTGAGATGAAAAAGACTGGTTTGCTGAATGCTGAAATTTCTTCCCTGATTGCCCGTATGGGACATACAGATTGTCTTGCCATTGCCGATGCGGGACTGCCCATTCCTGAGACCACAGAGCGCATTGATCTCGCTTTGACGGCGGGTATTCCCTCTTTTTTGGAAACGCTGGATGCCGTGCTTTCTGAGTTTCAGGTGGAGAAAATTTATCTTGCTGAGGAAATTCAGACTAAAAATGCGACGTTACTGGCGGCTATTCGCCAGCGTTTTCCGCAGACACCCATCGTTTTTATTTCGCACGAAGCTCTGAAAAAAGAACTCCCCCACTGTAAGGGCGTGATTCGCAGCGGGGAATGTACACCTTTTGCGAATGTTCTTCTGCAGTCTGGAGTGGTTTTTTAAGAGGCTCTGAATTTGAATGTTTCACAGGATTTATATAAACAAGCGTTTCAGCGAACTTATAGAGACGACTTTTTCAGCAGAATAAAGGAAAGAAGTCTTTCAGCAGATTTAAAGAAACGAGCGTTTCAGGGAAATTTAAAGGGACGAACGTTTTAGCAGAGTGAGAGAGGAGGCGAGTCATTTGGTACAGGAACCCCTTTTAAGTATGAAGGGCATAGGAAAGGCATTTTCCGGTAACCAGGTCCTGCAGAATGTCGATTTTGCGGTTTATCCTGGAAAAATCATGGCGCTCCTGGGTGAAAATGGAGCGGGAAAATCGACCCTCATGAAGATCTTGACCGGTGTGTACCAACGGGATGTGGGTGAAATTTTCTGGAAGGGTCAGGCGGTGCATTTTTCGTCGATTCGGGACTCTCAGGCCGAAGGGATTGCCATGATCCATCAGGAACTGAATCTCGCCTACGAGCTCTCCGTGGCGGAAAACATTTTTCTCGCTCACGAAAAGCTGGGACGGGCAGGCTTTATAGATTTCAGGACGATGGAGGAAGAGGCGAGGCGTCATTTGAATAAGCTCGGCTTAGATGTGGATGTCAGGCGCCCTGTGAAATCCCTTTCTGTCGGCCAGCAGCAATTGGTGGAAATCGCAAAAGCTCTTTCGCTTTCGGCTGAACTGATTATTATGGATGAACCGACCGGCGCTCTGACAGGGGAGGAATGTCGTCATCTTTTCAACGTTATGAAGGCGCTGCGGGATAAAGGAAAAAGTTTTGTCTATATTTCCCATCGCCTGGAAGAGATTTTTGAGATCTGCGACGATGTGACGATTCTCCGTGATGGCCGTCTGGTGAAAGAATCGTCGCTTGAGGAGCAGAACATCCAGAGCCTTATCGCCCTCATGGTGGGGCGTGATCTGACCGAACAGTACCCTTATGTGAACAACAGCTGCGAGGAAATGGTGTTGGAAGTCCGAAATCTGAGTAACGATCTCGTCCGGGACTGCTCCTTTTCCTTAAAAAAAGGTGAAATTCTTGGTCTTGCCGGCTTGATGGGAGCGGGTCGGACAGAACTGGGGCGCACACTTTTCGGTGTCTTTCCGCTGCGAACGGGTGAAATTCTGCTCCACGACAAAAAAGTCATGATCAGCTCGACAAAAGATGCGCAGAAGGCGGGCATTGCCTATGTATCAGAGGATCGCAAACGCAATGGTCTGATTCTGCCGCTCAGTGTCCGGGAGAATACAACCATAGGAAATCTTACGGCCTTTCTCAACCGCTTCGGCATGATTGAGCGGAAAAAAGAAACTGCCGCAGCGGCAGATTATGTCCGCAGCATGAGTATCCGCTGTAAAAGCCTGGATCAGGAAATACGGACGCTTTCCGGCGGGAATCAGCAAAAAGTTGCGCTGGCCAAAGCGCTCGAAACCAGGCCGGAAGTGCTTATTCTGGATGAGCCAACCCGCGGCGTTGATGTCGGTGCAAAGCGGGAAATCTATGAACTGATCAATGCATGTACGGCAAGGGGCATGGCTGTACTGATGATCTCTTCCGAAATGGAAGAAATTCTGGGCATGTCTGATCGCATTATGGTCATGCATGAAGGAAGCATAGAGGGGATCCTGGAGCGCTCTGAAGCGAGTCAGGAAAAAATTATGAGTTTAGCTGTAGGAAAAGAGGGCTGAAGATGGAACAACGCATGGAGAAAAAGAAAATGAGCGTAAGCCTCAAAAAAAATAAGCCTTTGATTGTGCTCTTTCTGATCATCGCCATCATGACCGTTGCAAGCCCGGTCTTTTTGACGCCGGGCAACCTTCTGACGGTGCTGCTTCAGACTTCCTATAATGCTATTCTGGCGGTCGGAATCTCTTTTACCATTCTCATTGGCGGCATTGACCTTTCGATTGGTTCTGTTCTTGCTTTCAGCAGTGCTATCGGTGCGCTGCTCCTGACACAGGGCTGGCCGCTATTTGCTGTCCTTCTGCTTATTCTTGCTCTGGGAACCCTGCTGGGCTTTCTTAATGGCCTTCTGGTCAGCTACGGAAGATTACAGGCTTTCATTGCCACGCTTGGTACGATGTCTCTGTGGCGGGGGCTGACCCTTGTCATCACGCAGGCCAGGCCCATTTCCATTCGCAAAGCTCCGGCGGCCGACGCTTTTTGTTTTATCGGCTCAGGAAGCGTCCTGGGTGTTCCCGTTCCGGTCTGGATCATGGTGCTGGTCTTTTTGCTAGCCTATGTCATTCTCCGTCATCGGCGAATCGGACGCTACCTTTATGCGATAGGCTGCAATGAGGAAGCGGCGCTCTATTCAGGCATTCAGACGCAGAAAGTTAAACTTTTTGCCTTCAGTATCTCCGGCTTGCTTGCTTCCCTCGCTGGTATCATCGTCACGGCACGTCTCAGTTCAGCAACGCCCACTGCGGGTACAGCCTACGAAATGGATGCTATCGCCGCGGCTGTTCTCGGCGGTGTCAGTATGGCAGGAGGCAAGGGAAATATCCGCGGCATAGCGGTGGGTGCGCTGATTATCGGGATTCTGTCCAATGCGCTTAATTTACTGAATATTGGTTCGTATTATCAGGGAGTTGTCAAAGGCATCGTTATTTTAATTGCCGTCCTGCTGGATCGTGGTGAAAGCCAGAAATAATTTGGATGAGGCAAGCACAGCTGTTTACCGTGAAAGCGGAACAGATAGAAACTCGACTTACGGCGGAAAACCGCTTAGTAAGTCCCAAAAAGATTTATGGAAACCCGCTGGAAAAAATCAGAGATCATCGAGATCATGAAGCAGCGGGTTGACCGCCTGAAAAGGCACGCATCGTAGTATGCAATAAGATGATTCAAGGAGGAATTATGAAAAAAACACTTGCATTTATGCTCTCTGTCCTCATGCTTTTCGCTCTGGCAGCCTGCGCACCGGCGAAAACTGAGGAGGTCAAGAAGGACGTGGAAAGCGCCGCCAACGAAGTGAAGAAAGACGCAGAAAACGCTGCCAGCGAAGTTAAGGAAAAAGTAGAGGAAGCTGTGACGGAAGCCAAAGAAATGGCTGAATCCGCCAAGGAAAAAGCTGCTGATGCCGCTGAGAGTGTCAAAGATGAACTGACCGGCGAAAAGAAGACCGTAGGTCTTATTCTTTCTACGCTGAACAATCCCTTCTTTGTCGATTTGAAGAGCGGTGTCGAAGACAAGGCTAAAGAAATCGGCTATGAGCTCATTGTTCTGGACTCCCAGGATGACTCGGCGAAAGAACTCTCCAACATGGAAGACCTGATCACGAAGAAAGTCGACATCATTCTGATCAATCCTACGGACTCGGACGCCGTCGGCAGTGCGATTGCCAAGGCCAATGAGGCGAAGATTCCGGTAATTACCCTGGATCGTTCGGCGAAAGAAGGAGAAGTCGTGACGCACATCGCCTCTGACAATAAAGCGGGCGGTAAGCTTGCGGGCGAGTTTATTCTGGACAAACTCGGTGGCAAAGGCAAAGTGGTTGAACTGGAAGGGATTCCTGGAGCTTCAGCCGCCGTGGAACGTGGTGAAGGCTTCAACGAAGCCATCAAAGGCAGCGAACTGGAAGTCGTCGCAAAACAAACGGCCAATTTCGACCGTGCCGAAGGCCTCTCCGTCATGGAAAATATTCTCCAGGCCAATGCTGAAATTGATGCCGTTTTCGCGCATAACGATGAAATGGCTTTAGGTGCTCTGGAAGCTATTAAAGCCGCTAAACGCGAGATTCTTGTCGTTGGCTTCGATGCGACAGACGACGCTCTGGCCGCTGTTTCTGAAGGTCGTATGGCTGCAACAGTGCAGCAGCTCCCGAAGGAAATCGGCGCAAAGGGCCTTGAAGCGGCGAAAGCTTACTTTGCAGGCGAAAAACTTGACGCTTTTATCCCCGTCGACCTGAAGCTGGTCACGAAATAAGTTTAAGCATGATGCTGCGGCGAATGAAAATTTCGCCGCAGCAGTTCAATCCTCGAATCTCGATTTGACGGGCAGTGGCAATCATGCTAACGTTGAGGCAGATTTTTTGGAGGTGCGCCCATGATTAACGGCTAAAATTTTTCGATCTGTTCGTTGCAGAGCAAAGCCTTGCTTTACCCTGCTCAGGGAGTTCGAGAAGTTTTAGCGATGTCATAAGACGCAGCCTCAGCTTCTTTTTATTTTCCATCTGTCTGAAACTTTTCTCTCCGACTGTTTTTCTCGGAGTTTTATGTTTTTAAAAAATTTTTCCATCTATCTGCCCGCGGCGGATCGCTATTTGGTCAGGGATTTAAGTTTTTCTCTGCAGCCTCAGGATAAATGTGCCCTGATTGGCGAGGAAGGCAATGGCAAATCCACGCTCCTTGCTTTGATGCAGGGTCAGGATCTCAGCTCTTATGTTCAGGTGACGGGGGAGCTCGATAGAGAGGGCGCATTCATTGCGCGCTTGCCTCAGAGTTTAAGTGCTGAGGACTTGAAAAAGGATCCCGGCACGTTTCTCTGGGAACAGTTCCCTGATTTCGATCTGGATTATGGCCTTTTCTATCGCCTGCTGGATGAGCTGAAACTCGACGATGGACTGCTACACAGCTCAGTAAGTCTGGGACAGCTTTCCGGTGGGGAGAGGATAAAAATTCTCCTTCTCCTTGTGCAGCTCAAAAAGCCAGATATATATCTTTTAGACGAGCCGAGCAACAATCTTGACTTCGAGGGGCTGGAGGCTTTAGAGCAGTTTATCTCCAAAAGTGACAAAGCTCTGATTTTTGTTTCACACGATGAGCTTCTTCTGGAAAATTGTGCCAACGCGATTTTACATATCGAGCATTTGGGCCCTGAACTCATCCCCCGGCAGACCTTTGTCCGAACAAGCTACAGCGACTACCGCAGCAGGCATCTGCAGCGCTACCAGAGGGAAATGAGCCTGGCGAAAAAGGAGCGAAGTCAGTTTGACGCCAAAATGCGGCGTCATCAGCAAATTTTCGAACGCGTGCAGCATGAATTGCGAGAAGTATCCCGAAAGGATCCCGAAAGCGCGAAAAACCTTAAAGATAAGATGCGTTCGGTCAAGGCCCAGGAACATCGCTACAACAAAGAAGCGGAGAACTTGCGGGCAAAACCCCTGAAGGAGCGACCCATTCGCCTGGACTTTGAGGAAGATCTTGAGCTGCCCCACAGCAGTAAAGAAATTCTCAACCTGAGCCTTGATGAACTGCGTGTGGGCGACCATTTGCTCCTTCATTCCGGTCAATGTCAGGATGTCAGCATAACAAGGGTGGAAGGCAAGAGAACGGCACCGCTCGACTTAAAGCGCCTTGATAGGATCGGCGTGGAGGCCCGTGAAACAAGGGGGGTGAGTGCGCATGAGTTTCGCAGCACAGTCGGGAGCGAGGATAAGCTTTGCAGTGAGGCCGCAGAAAAAGACGAGCATTATTGCGCCGTGGGGAGTCAAGCTAATGAAGCGGCAAACGCTGCAAAGAAAGGCCGCCTGCTCAGCCGTCATATTGATTTGAAAATCCGTGGGGTGGAAAGGATCTGTATCGTGGGTCGAAACGGCTGTGGTAAAAGTACCCTGCTGAACATCATTCGCCAAAAGATGCAGGAAAATCATATCTCCCTGGCCTATATGCCTCAGGATTACTTTGATGCGATGGATCCGGGGCAGACCGCCATCGACTTTCTCAGCCGTTCCGCCTATAAAAGCGAACATACCGCTGTCCGCACTTTTTTAGGTTCACTGGAATTTCGCCCTGAGGAAATGTTTCTGCCTCTGGGCCAGCTTTCCGGGGGACAGCGCGCCAAACTCTACCTGGCCAAAATGGTCTTCTCAGAAGCCGGATATTTGCTTCTGGACGAACCCACACGCAATCTTTCTCCGCTCTCTGCCCCTAAGTTTCGTGCTGCCCTGAGCAGGTATATGGGCGGCATCATTGCAGTATCGCATGATCGCAAATTTATCCGCGAGCTGTTTGACAAAGTCTATCGTCTGGATGAGGAAGGTCTGCACCTTTTAGATCCGGACAAAATCGCCGCAATCTAATTCCAGAAGTGCGATCCAGCTGCGACAGGGGTGCTGTGCACTTTTTAGTTTGGCCATTTAGGGCTGAGCGCAGTTTAGTGAGGAGGCTGTGGTGTATTAGATACTGGGCACACTTTAGCTACGGTGAATAGACGATGAGTTCGCAGTCGGAGAGTGTCAGGTAGCCGATGTTGGGAACGCGGATGTCGATGTCTTCATCGAAGTTTTCGTTTTTGAAGATTTCCTTGATGTTCTGGTGGGTGACATCGGCCAGGAGGGCGTAGTAGCCGCCGAATTCGTTCAGGGGATGCAGGGTGTAGTCGCCCTGGAGGAGGTCGACGCCGAGGGAATAGGTGCCTGGTGGCAGGATCTCGGTGCCGTCCGGCACTTCGGGGGCGTCTTTTTCGCGCAGCAGAATGCCGCTGTTAAAGCTGAGGAAAAGTCCTTTATCGACGCGGATGTATTCGCGGTTAAAGTTGGTGCCTGAGGCGACGAGATGGTCTTTGTCGCCCTCTTTGTTTTTGGCGACGGTGAAGAGAAATTCTTTGCCCAGAATACAGTAGGTGCCGGCTTCGATGTCTTTTCCGGCTTCGTAAGTGCCGGGCAGCCAGGCTTCGGTGTCCTTGGGTATGTCGTATTTCACTTTGAGTTCGTCGAGACTGAGTTCGCTTTCGTCGACTTCTGTGGACTCACTTTGTTGTACGCTGCTCTTTTTGGAGTCGGCTTCTTCAGAGTTGGCTTCATCGGACTTGGTTTTTGGAGAAGCCTCGTCTTGCCCTTTTTCCGCGGTCGTATCTTTTTTCAGGGATTTTTCTTCTTCGCCTGCTTTATCGCCAGGGCTATCCTCAGGTTTCGCCTCCTGGCGATTTTTGGCCTGATCTGTTTTTTCGCTCTTTTCGGCTTCGCCGCTTTTCCCGAGCTTGTCGGTCTTGTTGGCTTTATCGGCCTGAGCAACTTGATCGGCCTTATTCGTCAAGGCAGTTTTTTCACTAGAATCCGGCTGCTTGTTCGAAGCATTTTCGGATTTTTCTGCTGCCTTCTGCTCCTTTTCTGAGTTTGATTTGTCCTCGGGAGATTGGGCTTTTGCTCCTTCTTTCAGGGCTGTGTCGCCTTTTTTGTTGTCGGGCTCGACGGCTTTATTGCCGGAAGCTTCGGCGGCACCGGCCTGGTTCTGGCCATCCGCGTTTTTGTCTGAGACTTCCGTGTCAGGCGTTGGACTTGTCTTTGCGCTATCTGGGGCGAGGCCTTCAAAGTTGTTTTCTTTTTTGCGCAGATCGATCTGTTTGTCGATGCTGAGAGTTTTGTAAAGGAAAAAGGCGCCGACGGTCAGAAGCAGCACGAGACCCATGACAATGAAAGGGAGAAAATTGCGACTGGGCTTGCCGTTCTCATAAAATTCATCGAAGGCATCGTTGCTGGCGCGTGAATCTGTTTTCTTATCTTCCGGCTGGGTGTCCTCAGTATCTTCGGTTTCTTCAGTGTGTTCAGCACGCTCGCTTTCTTCAGTATTTACAGTTTCCTCAGACCAGGCTACTGCTTCCGGCATACTTTCCATTTTGTCAGCGTCGTTTTCGCCAGCGCCGAAGCCATCGGTGCCGCCGACGTCAGTGTAGGGCAAGCTCTCGCTTCTACCAGCTGGCGCGAAATCTTTGTCGCTGCAAGCTGTGCTGTCGTCCCAATCAGCGCTGCCATGATCGGCTTCACCGAGGTCCGAGGCTGATAAAGCCTGGCTTTCACGTTCAACAACATCTGTCTCACCATGGTTAGCGTCACTGACCGCATCGTTGTTGACAGCTGCTTTAAGGATATCTGCTTCGACGGCATCTGCAGTTTCGGAACTTTGGCTTTCTCCGAGGGCTGTGTCCTCAGTTCCTGGACTTTGGCTTTCGCCGAGGACTGTGTCCTCTTCTCTGGCATCGGCAAAGCTGCTGGGAACGTCTTTCAGCTTCGCGCCGCAGTAAGGGCAGACGGCCGCTTTTGCTCCGACCAGACCGCCGCAGTTTTTGCAAAACATCATGCTCATGGGCCTCTTTTCTATACTATTCGTGGTCTCTCCCTTGCCGACGCGGCGTTGCTCAGTCTGTCAGCGATGTATGTACTGATAGGCTGCAGCACAAGGGGTCCTGGACTATGCCGCTCAGCTCAGTCGGGGCAGAATTTCACGATTGACGCAGGCGATGATCTCGTAAGGAACCAGTTCCTCACGCGCCGTCAGGGTGATGGCGGCCCGCTCATCGGGATAAATCAGGGCAAACTGGCCGTAGAGTCCGTCGGCGCGCCAGGAATTTTTGTGCGTGCACTTCCAAACCTGATAGCCATAACCCTGCTGGCACTCTTCTTCCTCAAAGTCCTCCGCGGTGGGGACGAGATCTTCGTGCATCGCGCGGAGGTAGTCGGCGGAAAGCAGGTGCTTATCCTGCCACACCCCTTCCTGCAGAAGGAAGCGGGCAAAACGCGCAAATTCTTCCGTCTTAAGGTAAAGTCCGGTCGCCGCCAGTGGGTGTCCGCAGGGGCAGAGGTTCCAGTGCACGTTAGCGATGCGCAGGGGCTGAAAGAGCCGTTCGTCGAGGTAGTCTCTCAGGTTCTGGCCGGAAACCTTCTCTATCGTGCGTCCAAGCAGATAGCTGTTGTAGTTGCAGTAGCGGAAAACCGTGTTGACCTCATGTTTGAGGGGGCGGCGGAAAAAGTCTTCGAGATAATCGGGATGCTGTCCCGGATCTTCCGGATAGTGAAAAAGGCTCCGGCCCTTGCCTGAGCGCATGTGCAGGAGATCGACAAGGCGAATTTTTTCCATGCCCGGCGCGGAGATTGCCCGCATTTCGGGAAAAAAGTCGAGAACATGATCTTCCAGCGAAAAGCGCCCTTCGTCCACGGCCATGCCGACAGCCACCGAAGTAAAAGTTTTGGAGCCGGAGTAAATGTTTTCCCGGGTCGGCTCTAGAAAGGCATGCATCAGCGGCTCATTCCCCTCAAGGTAAACATGAATCTGACGCAGATGCAAATGCTTTTCCAGGCAGGCCAGGCGAAAGCCATCGAAAAGTGAAGCTGGCAGTGTTGAACGACGCATTTATTTCACGCTCTTTCGTTTTTCTCTCTTGCCGCGATCCTTTTAAACAGAACACAGTCCGTTTGCCCTCCGGGCTGGGAGATGCGTGCAAAATACAACAAATCTTATTTTCAGCAGGACGATTATTCCGCTTCAAGCGGAATAAAGCTGAAGCGGGTGACGTCAAAGAGGCCCATATCGGTGAGTTTCAGCTCGGGTATGACGGGCAGAGACATAAAGCAGAGGGTCATGACGGGTTCGATATGGGGGTTGACGCCGAGTTTTTCGACGGCGATGCGGTTGACTTCGGCGAGCTTTTCGGCAACCCATTCACCACTCTGATCGCTCATGAGGCCGGCAACAGGCAGGGGCATTTCGCCCAGAATCTGACCTTTGTTGACGAGAGCTACGCCTCCGCCCATACGCACGAGGGCTTCGACGGCAAGAGCCATGTCGTGATCGTTGCGCCCGGCCACGATGACGTTGTGAGAATCGTGGGCGATGGAGAGGGCGACGGCGCCTTCTTTGAGGCCGTAACCTTTGAGCAGGCCGACGGCGACATTGCCGGTCAGCTTATGGCGTTCGACCACGGCCACTTTGATGATGTCGGCAGAGGGATCGGGGATAAAGTCGCCTGCGACGTTGCGTTGAACCTTCGCGATGGTGTTTTTGCTGAGCACACCGCCCGGCTGAATTTCGATCACATGGACGCGATCGCTTTTCAGGGGCAGGCGGAAGCGGGCTTCGGAGAAGTCTTTGAGGTGAACGGAGGCCTTGACGGCACGGTCGTCGGCGCGTTCGACGGGCAGGAGATAGCGGCCGTCGCGGGCGGCTTCGCGGCCATCGAGGAAGACCTGAACGGCTTTGAAATCCCGGAGGTCCTGCATCAGGGTGATGTCAGCCCGGCGTCCGGGAACGAGAGCTCCGCGGTCCTTGAGTCCAAAGGCCTCAGCGGTGTTCAGGGTGGCCATGCGGATGGCCGTGAGAGGATCCAGCCCTGCGCGCACGCAGCGGCGCAGATGGTCGTCCAGGTGGCCTTCGCTGAGAATGGTGTGAGCCTGCCGGTCGTCGGAGCAGAGGAGGCAACGGCGGCTGTTTTCGGCAGTGACTCCGGGCAGCAGACGGTCGAGGTCGTGGCAGGCGCTGCCGCGGCGCAGGAGGACAAACATGCCGCGGGCGATGCGCTCCTGCATCTCGGCCACGGTGCTGCACTCGTGGTCGGCGAGAATCCCGGCGGAGGCGTAAGCGTTCAGCGCTTTGCCGCTGAGGCCGGGGCTGTGGCCGTCGATCAGTTTGCCGCGATCTTTCGCGGCGAGCAGTTTATTCAGACTATCTTCGCTGGCATTGACGATGCCGGGAAAATTCATGAATTCAGCGAGGCCACGAAGCTCAGGATCTTCGAGAATTTCTTCCATATCCTCAGCGGTGATCGTGGCTCCGGCGTGTTCAAAGGGCGTGGCGGGAACGCAGGAGGGCAGCAGGTATTCGATGTGCAGGGCTGCTTTGGCAGCGGCCCGGCGCATGTAGTCGAGGCCCTCACGCCCGGCGACATTGACAATTTCGTGAGGGTCGGCGATGAGGGTGCCGGTGCCCAGAGGCACGAGCAGGCGGCTCAGTTCTTCGGGCGTGCACATGGAGGATTCAACATGAATATGCGCGTCGATCAGGGCGGGCAGGGCATAGAGACCCTGGGCATCGATTTCGACTTCGCCTTCGTAAAGACCCGGGGCATCGGCAGCGGCAATCTGCTGGCCGGCGATGGCAATCTCGCCCTCGCGGATTTCCCCGCTGCAAACGTCGACAATGCGGCAGTTTTTGATTAATAGGTCGGCTTTCACGCGTCCGGCAGCCACATCCAGAAGATGCTTGAGGCTTTTAAAATTTTCTTTCATGCTGTTTCCTTCTGACTTTCTTATGTGCTAAGAGCGCAGCTCTCAGCTCAGCTCTTTTTAAGGGCGGTCTCTTTGAGGGCTGTCCTGGCTGATGGCTCCTTAGGGTAGTCCACCATTTGGACGACCCTCTTAATACTTCAGATAGACATTATTTAAAGCTCATTTTACCATTTTTTGTGCAAGCTGCCTCAGGGGCGGAAGGAAAAGCGATTGGCCTCACTGCGGCTGCAGCTTCAAAAACTAAGGTCCTCGGCCATATTGCAAGGTATAGTTCCATGCTTTGTCCTCTTGCACTCTATCCCTCAAATCCGTGCAGCCGAAGGACAAGCCCGCGCCCCATTTTGGTTTTTCTGATTTTCTTGCAAGCCTGTAACAAATGAGTGCCCATCCTGGTTTTCATGCAACGTTTCAACTAATAGGTGAGATACCTTTGGATTTTCTGATTTTCATGCAAGTTAGCAACTAATGGATGGGCCCCGCGTGCAAGTTTTAAAGTGGTGGATGGTTCGGCGTACAAGTTATCAAGTAGTGGATGGCTTAAGCCTTGGTTCGCTGAGGCTAACCATCCATTACTTGAAATTTTGTCCGAAAATCAGAAAAACCGAAATGAGAGCAGGATACCTGCCGAGCGAAGCCACGCTGATGCCGTCGCCAGCTGAGAATAACGGTACTTAGGTTGGTCTCCAGCCGTGTAAAATCATCCACACCTTGAAATTTTGTTCGAAAATCAATCTTGTCCGAAATAAAAAAGACCTGTCTCGCTACACTTTCGTGTTTTGAGACAGGTCCCTCCATTCTATTTTGCTAAGTTGGGTCAGGAGATCATTCCTTAGCAGATGCAGGAGTTCACCCGATAGACCAGATGCAGATTTTGGCCAGAGAAAAAGCCTGCGACTTTGGGCTGGCCTTTGTACAACATTCGGCCGGGCCTATTTTTCTTCGGCCCGGGTGTCGCAGTAGATGCAGCGATAAGTGCCTTTTTCCTTGTCGGCCAGGCGGAAAACCTGCGGCAGCTCCTGCTCGATGGAGGAGATGCAGCGCGGGTTTTTGCAGCGGAGGACGCCCTTCAGCGTCTGGGGCAGCTGGGGGTGAAATTTCTCTGCGCGCTCGGCGTTATGGATGATATTGACGGTGATATGCGGATCGATGTAGCCGAGCAAGTCGAGATTGAGGTCGATGACCTTGCCAATTTTGAGAATATCTTTCTTGCCCAGTTTGCTGGAGCTGGCGTTTTTGATGATGGCGACCTCGCAGTCCAACTGGTCGAGCTGCAGATAGTCGTAAATCTGCATGGCTTTGCCCGCGGGAATGTGGTCGATAACAATGCCTTCGGAAATGGTGCCGATAATCATGTGAGCCTCCTTCGCTTAGGCCTTGGTGATGTGCAGGAGCTTCAGGATAAGCGCCATGCGGATGTATTTGCCGTTTTTCACCTGGCGGAAGTAAGCGGCGCGGGGGTCGCTGTCGACCGCGGTGGAAATCTCGTTGACGCGGGGCAGGGGGTGCAGGATCGTAAGATCTTTTTTGGCCGTCCTGAGTTTTTCGGGCGTCAGGATATAGCTGTCTTTGAGGCGAACATAATCGGCTTCGTTGAAGAAGCGCTCGCGCTGCACGCGCGTCATATAAAGGATATCAAGCTGAGGCATGGCCTCCTCGAGACTGCGCACTTCCTTATAGGGGATGTGCTGGCTTTCAAGGATGTCTTCACGGACAGATTCAGGGACGCGCAGTTCCTCGGGAGAAATCAGCACAAAACTGCAGCCTTCGTAACGGCTCATGGCGGCGATCAGAGAATGAACCGTGCGGCCGAACTTGAGGTCGCCGCAGCAGCCGATGACCATATGGTCCATGCGGCCTTTTTCGCGCGCGATGGTAATCATGTCGGTGAGCGTCTGCGTGGGGTGAAAATGCCCGCCGTCACCGGCATTGATGACCGGAATCTGCACGGCTGTGGAAGCCACATAAGGAGCGCCTTCTTTGGGATGACGCATGGCGATGATGTCCGCGAAACATTCCACGGTGCGGGCCGTGTCCGCGACGCTTTCGCCCTTGGCGGCCGAGCTGCTGTTGGCCTCGGAAAAGCCGATGATGGAGCCGCCAAGCTCCAGCATAGCCGATTCAAAGCTCAGGCGGGTGCGGGTGGAAGGCTCATAAAAGAGCGTTGCCAGTTTTTTACCTTCGCAGAGATGGGCGTAGTCCGCGGGGTGGTCAATGATGTCGAGAGCGGTGGTGATCAGCTCTTGAATTTCTTCCCTGGACAATTGCCGAATGTCAATTAAATCTTTCATTCGAACCTCCTGTTTTTTTGCTTTTTCAGGAGAGAGTTGCTGCCGGCAGGCATAAAAAAATCCTGCTCGGAAGCAAGATTGGCAGAAAGACACGAAGAATTTGTCTTCGCAGCGCCAGAGCGCATGAAATTTGTCAATCTTGTCGGCCTCTCCGGACCGTGCTTAAAGATCTGTCAGCACGATAGCAGGCGGGCGAAATAAAGTCAAGGTGTTTTTCGATGGCAAGCTCCGTGTTCATTGCAAACGCAAGTTCATCTGATTTTAATAAAATGTTAATTGGCTTTTCCCTTTGTTTTAGTGTAAAAAACAGCCTATTTGACCTTCCTTCTCTGGCCTTTCTGATTGTCAACTGATATGATTCGAGACGTAGGTAATAGTTCAAACTTCAACTGCTGCAAAGCAATAAGCAAGAAAAGAAAGGTCGTTTTTATGGAACTTAAACACACAATAGCTGCGCTGACGTTGGCTATTTTCTTTATCCTCAGCTGCTGGACCAGCCCAGTCGCAGCAGAGGATCCTGCGTCCCCCCCCCCATTAAATCCTCCGTCGGTAGTGAATGTTGACATCGAATTCAGTAATCCATCTTTTAATATAGGTGAACAATTCGATGACTTTTATCAGAGCAAGGAAGACGCTAAATTAAAACCAAAAACATATATTGGTTATGAATTTGTTGGTTATCATTATGTATGTGAGCAACAAGGACCCAGCAGCTATGGGTTTACTGCCACTGCGCAATATAATTTGACGCCCTATCTTCCAGACCATGTGGTCAAGGAGCAATTAGATGCCGGGAAAAAGAAGAACAATGAATGGAACGACCGTTTTGCCGAACTGGATTATAGTGCTGGTCCAGGTGGCAGCTTAAAATCCGGAGAAGAAACCAAATATTATTTTGTTAAGGATAATGACTACGGACTGACAAAAAAGTATAATCTGCGCTTCCAAGATTTGGATAATCCGCAAGCAGAGCTTGGCGGCTATCAACATCCGACACCTGTCGCTGATCCCGGCTACAGATTTATAGGCTGGAAGTTGTCAGGCGGTGTCGCTGATTCCGGTGCTGTTATGAATTCTAATGTTCAGGCCGTTGCTCAGTTTGTAAAAGATCCTCCCCCTGTAGAATCCACACCCATAGAACCGGAACGCAGAGAACAACTCTTTGCCATTACCTTTGATGCCAATGGTGGGGTTTTCCCTAATGGCAAAACTCAGATCACTTACTACTATAGTCCCAATACCGTCATCTCAATAGCCGATGCACCCTTTTGGGCCGGTCATACTTTTCTTTCCTGGGATGGGCCATGGTATAATCCAGGCGATCAATATACGGTAACAAAGGACTATACCTTCAAAGCCAGGTGGTCTTCTAACGATGAGGCTCCTCTTTCGCCCGCCACTCCGATTAGCAAATTACCCTCAACCGGAAGTGTCAATTCAGTCTTTCCAATTTTACTAAGCCTGGGTTTTGCTGCCATGGGCATTCTGCTCAAAAAGCACAGGTAGTTTAATAGCGCGCAGTCTGTGCAGGCTGCGCGCATCTTTTTCCTTTTAGCTTGATATAATTTATTTTTTATTGACATTATATTTAAGCCTGTTATTCTGGCCTTGCCATAGGCTAAGTGATACATCGACCATTGACCTCGGAAAGCCGCTTCTTGTCTGCCGAGGAAACTCACTCAGCTCAGGAGTTGCTCCAGGAGGTGGACGTAGAGTTCGGGAAGAATGTCTAGGCTGTAGTGCTTTTCCAGACGCTCGCTGGCTTTGTGAAAGTCTTTGCCAAAGCCGCCGAGGTCGATGGCGGGCACGTGAAACTTTTTCAGATCTGCGGCGGGAAAGTCGTAAATCAGGCCTTCGCCCACGAGATTATCTAAGAGAGGCTGAACATCTCTGCTCTGGGACAGGCCTGTATAACACATGTCCGAAATGCCCATGTAGTATTTTTTGAGGCGCAGGTCGGCAGAAAACTTCTGCCGGGCAAAGTCCATGGTTTTCCGGACGGCAGCCAGAAGTTCAGCTAAGGCGGGATCACTCGGTTCGGGGCGGATATCGGGATAGTAGGGGGGAAGAAAGCCCACGATCATCATGGGCAGAGATTCTGCCTGCAGTTCGGCGATTTCGCGCATGAGGCGGAGGCCCATGGCCTGAATTTCCATTCCCTCTTCTTTCCAGCAGCAAACTTTTTCCCGGAGATAAAGGTCAAGCTTATCAGCAGCCCGCGGATGGCGCAGCTGATAGGTTTTTTCGGCCTCGGCATATGCTTCATCCCAGCTTTTGACCAGGGGCACCATGCGGCTGCTCGCCACCTTGACGCCAAAGCGTCCGGTATAGGCCTCTGCCTGTTCCTGCAGCTGCTTCAGGGCGGAGACGAAGCTCTCCCGGGCAAGTTGAAGTAACTCCTGAAGCAGGGCTTCTGTGTCGAGATCGACTGTCACGAGATTAAAGTAGGACGCGGCAAAGAGCGGGGTGGAAACCGAGTAGAGCTCTTTGAGATCCTGCATTTTCAGACAGACTGGGGGTGGGGTGAGTTCTCCGTCCCGGCTCTGGCTGAAGGCGGGATTGAGCTGCAGCCGCCGATAGACTTCGACGGCAAGCAAGTTGGGATCCAGCGAGAGAAAGGGTTCTTTGACATGGGCGGGTGCGCCGACAAAGAAAAAAGCCGGCATGACCTTGCCCGAAGCGCCGACGTGAATATAGCGGGCGGTTTCGCGGTCGGGATCTTCCTCGCGATATTCAAAGCACTCGCTGAGCAGAAAGGCTGAGGGCTGCAGCTGTTTTTCCTCAAAAAACTGTCTGAGGAAAGGCAGAGCGGCGCGCATACCCTCGGAATTGGTCTCCTCCGAAGCGACGGCAAGAAAGAGAATATTGGCCTGGTAGTTGCCACCTGGATCGCATGAAAGGCCAGACGGCGAAACCTCTGGAGGATTTGTTTTTTCTTCCAGGTAAAAATCAGTCCCCGGATCGGCTTGTGTTCGGGCCGGGATACCAGGCTGAACTGTGGGCTGGGCAGCCGTCTTTCCATCGCCATGATCTTCGCTGTAAAGGGATCCCTGGAGAACACTGTGTGTTGATTCCCGGATATCGCTTTGAATTTTGCCTCGACTGTGCTCGGAAAAATGGCGCAAAAGCTCCAGGCCGAGGGCAAGACCGAGCTTCATATCGGCCGTTCCACGGCCAAAAATCCAGGCGCCGCTCTCCAGGTCGCGGCGCGCCTCATCGCTCAGCGGCAGTTCAGCGATCCTTTCGCGCAAAGCCTCAGGATCAAAAGCCAGTTTGGCCAGGTGGCCATACTCCTCGACGCCGACGACATCCATGTGGCCGCTCAAAATCACGCACTTCTTCGCCCGCGGATTAAGTTCGAGATAAGCGGCGACATCAAAGCGACCCAGGGGATCGTCCGGTACGGGAATACGCCAGAGCTGTGCCGGGTGAGACTGAAAGTAAGGCATTTCTTCCAGCAGCGACAGAACCTTTTCTGCCGTTAGCACTTCACTGCGCGTGCCCGAAATGCCGGGAACGTGCAGCAGCTGCATAAAATCCTGATACAGGCGATCTTTGTTCATGTCCCGGCCTCCTGCCGTTTTCTCCTGAGCTGAGGCACTCAGGATACCAGCTCCGGGGAGAGCTGGACAGAGGGGTTTAATATCTTCACACTTTTGTGTCAGGTCCAGGCGGGCCTGTCAGGTTCAGGTTTACTTATTGGGGTGAGGTTACCCTGTCAGGCATGGAGAAAGCAGGCGAGAGAATGTTGAGAATTGCTGGAAAGTGCTTTCAGCTCCGGTTTTTCTTTTAAACAGCGTTCCTGAGCATAGGGACAGCGCGTATGGAAGGGGCAGCCCTGGGGAATGGCGTAGGGACTGGGCAGATCGCCCTCTAACAGGATGCGCTGGCGTTTGTTTTCAGGATCGGGAATGGGAATGGCTGAAAGGAGCGCCTGGGTATAGGGGTGCAGTGGATTTTGATAAAGCTCTTCGCTTTCAGAAAGTTCAACAATGTTCCCCAGATACATCACGGCAATGCGGTTGCTGATGTGCTTGACGACGCTCAGATCGTGCGAAATAAAAAGATAGGAAAGTCCCTTCTCGATCTGCAGGCGTTTCATCAAATTGAGAACCTGGGCGCGCACGGAAACATCCAGGGCAGAAACGGGCTCGTCGCAGATGACCAGTTCAGGCTGAACGATCAGGGCACGGGCAAAACCGATGCGCTGGCGCTGTCCCCCGGAGAATTCATGGGGAAAACGATGTAAATGTTGTTCGCCGAGGCCGACTTCTTCTAAGATTTGCAGAACTTTGGCCTTCTTTTCGGCGGGCGTGCCGAGGTGAAAGACGTCGAGCGGAGCGCGCACGATTTCTTCGACGGTCATTCTTGGATTCAAGGAGCTGTAAACATCCTGAAAGATGATCTGCATCTTCTGCCTGAGCTGACGCATTTCCTCGGGATTGCAATTGAGGATATTCTGACCTTTAAAAAAGATCTCGCCGCCGCTTGGTTCAATCAGGCGAAGAATAGTCCTGCCGAGGGTGCTTTTGCCGCAGCCAGATTCCCCGACCAGACCGAGAACCTCATGCTCCCGGAGGCGTAGAGAAACATTGTTGACGGCGTGGACGGAAGGGACATGGAAGCGAAACAAACTTCTTTTTCCGCGAAAAACCCGGGATAAGTTTCTGGTTTCCAAAAGGACAGGCTGTTCATGAAGTTCAGGCATGGTCCGGCGTCTCCTTTCGGTATAAAAAACAGGCGACTTCCACGCTGTTGTCGAGTTTTTGCATGGTCGGACGCTGCTCCCGGCAGATGGGCATGGCGTAGGGACAGCGGGGAGCAAAACGGCAGCCCGAGGGCATTTCTGAAAGCGAGGGCACAACGCCTTCGATGATGGGCAGATAATCGCAGGAATCATCCAGCCGGGGCAGGGATTTCAGCAGACCCTGGGTGTAGGGATGCTGGGGCTGCTTAAATATTTCTGCGGTCTTGCCACTTTCCACCGCTCTTCCGGCGTAAAGCACCAGCACCTGGTCGCTCATCTCGGCGACAACCCCGAGGTCGTGGGTAATCAGGAGAATGGCCGCGCCGGTTTCTTCGCGCAAGTGCCGCATTAAATCCAGAATCTGAGCCTGAATGGTGACGTCCAGGGCGGTGGTCGGTTCATCGGCAATGAGCAAATCCGGCTGACAGGCGAGGGCCATGCAGATCATGACCCGCTGACGCATGCCACCGGAGAGCTGATGCGGGTATTCATGGATTCTTTCCTCCGGGGACGGGATACCCACGGCTTTTAAGAGCTCCAGGGAGGCCTTGAGCGCTTCCTCTTTTTTCATCTGGCGATGGATTTGAAAACTCTCAGCTATTTGCCTGCCAATGGTTTGGGTGGGATTAAGAGAAGACATTGGATCCTGAAAGATCATGGAAATTTCGTCGCCGCGGACGCGACACATTTCTTTTTCACTTAATTGCAAAAGGTCGCGGCCATCTTTCAGGATTTTTCCGCCAAAAACCTCACCGTTGCCGGCCAGAAGCTGCATGATCGACATGGCGATGGTGCTTTTTCCACAGCCGGATTCTCCAACCACGCAGAGAATTTCCGAACGGTGAAGGGAGAAACTCACATGATCCAGAACGGTCACAGGTCCCGTTTTGGTTTGAAAACGGGTTTGCAGGTCCTGTACATCAAGTAAAAGTTTCGGTGTATCACTCATGCCTTCCCCTTTCTTCTTCTACAGATCAAAGGGTCACCGGAGACAGCGGCGCTGCTTCCGGTGACGGTGGTCAGACCTCTCGTGCTGAGAGATCCTGATGTTTAGTCAGCGACTTTCCAGGTCCAGAGTGACCAGTTGAGGCAGTCAAAGTCCTTCACGGGCAGGTTGCTCAGGCGTTTGGATGCGGCGACCAGGTTGTTGCTGGTGTAGAGATAAGCCATGGGGGAAATCTCCATGATCTTTTCCTGGAACTCATCAAAAATGGGCTTGCGATCTTCGAAGGTCAAAGCCTCGTTACCCTTGTCAATGAGGTCGGTCAGGGTGCTGTCTTCGAGCTGAGCAAAGTTGACGGAGCTGCCTTTGGCCAGCATTTCACGGCTTTCACTGGGATCGAGCGTGCCGCCGGAGCCAATGATGCCGAAATCGTGCTCGCCCTCTCTCATGAGTTCCATGAGCTTGGTGAAGTCCACTGCCTGAATTTTGACTTTCAGGCCGATCTTCTCGAGATCCTGCGCGATCAGAGCGGCAGAACGCTCGGTTGTCGTGCCGGCGGAGGTGTAGAACTTAAGCTCCTGATCAAAGGGGAACTGTTCTTTTTCCAGCATCTCTTTGGCCTTGTCCACGTCGTACCAGACTTTAATCTTGTCGTTAAAGTAGGGGCTGACCGGGGCAATCGGGGTGACGACTGGCTGACCCTCGCCCTTTAAGAGCGCCTGAACCAGGACGTCACGGTTGATGGCCATGCTGACCGCCTGACGGAAGGCTTCGGTCTGATACGGTTTTTTTGTATTCATGAGCAGGGTCGAGTAAGAGGTTCCCGGCTCGGAGAAAATCTGCAGGTTTTCCTGTTCTTTGGCCATATCCCAATCTTCGAGAGGGATGCGACCCATGACGTTGATATCCACATCGCCGCTCATGAGGGCTGCGAGCAGGCTGGCGGGATCCACAACACGGATGACGAGTTTATCGAAGTCCGGTTTTCCGAGGAAATAATCGGGGTTTGCCTCGAGTTCCATGCGCTCGCCGCTGATTTCAGAAACGTAACGGAAAGGTCCTGTGCCGACCGGTTTGGCCCAGAGATCGGGGGCATTGATTTCTTCGGGCGTCTTGCCTTCGAAAATATGTTTGGGGATGATGAAAACCGTATCCAGATCGTTTAAGAGCGTATCCGGGAACATGGCTTTTTTCATCGTGATGGTCACGGTGTAGTCGTCATCGGCTTTGACCTCAATGGACTTTTCGGAAAGTTCAGCGCCGGATTCGTCCACGCCTTTGATGTATTGCAGATGATAACGGCTCAGCGCTTCAATTTTGGGATTGGAATACATCTGGAAGGAGAAAACCACGTCGGCAGCGGTAAAGGGTTCGCCATCGCTCCACTTTACGTTTTGGGCGAGCTTAAAGGTCACCGCGGTGGAATCTTCGTTGGCTTCCCAGCTTTCGGCCAGGCGGGGCTGGATTTTGCCACTTGCGCTGCTCATGGTCAGACGGTCATAAATCTGATCATAGACAAAACGGCTGTAGTTGCTGTTCGTATTGAGGGGCATCATATTGTCCCAGGCCTTGGGCAGAGCCACGGAGACGGTCTTTTCGCCTTCTGCGGCAAGCAGTGTTCCCGGCATCAGCAGCAATGCCATCAGGAGAAATGCTGCGAGCAGGAGAGAGGTGATTTTTCTTTTCATTTCTTGTCCTCCTATAAAAGTCTTATATATCGACGGGATCTACAGCTTCAAATGAAAGAGCTTTCCCGGCGTGTCTGACGCTGTGCTTCTTCATTTCTGCTGTAAAACCCCATCTGAGCTGGGAGATTGAAACAGACACAAGGTTCATCTTTCTGTTTCCTGTTTTGCCCAGGGCAACTGGCGCCCGCTTCATGCCTGCGTTTTCTTATTCAGGCGGATCTTCGGGTCCAGGGCGTCGCGAAGCCCGTCGCCAAGATAATTGATGCTGAGCACGGTAAAGAGAATGGCCAAGCCCGGAGGGAGCCAGGACCAGAGCTGCTTGGAGAGAACGGTGATACTCTGCGCATCGTGCAGCATGTTGCCCCAGCTTGCGGCGGGAGGCTGGACCCCCATCCCCAGAAAGCTGAGTGAGGATTCCGAAAGAATGGCGGCCGCCACACTGAAAGAAACGGTAATAAGGATGGGCGGGAAAGCGTTGGGCAGGATATATCTGCTGATCGTAGTGAAATCCTTTGAGCCAATGGCTCTTGCAGATTCGACATATTCCATCTCCATCACGGAGAGGGTATTGGCGTAAATGAGACGGGCGAAACTGGTCCAGTTTAAAATGCCAATCACCAGGGTTACCGACCAGATCGAAGGTCCGACGACAGAAACGAGAACCAGAATCAGGACGATGGAAGGGAAGGACATAAAAATGTCCGCTGTACGCATGACAATACTTTCAAAGACGCCGCGGTAATAGCCCGCCAGCAATCCCAATGGAACGCCGATCACCAGGCTGATTAAGGTTGAAAAAACACCGACCAGCAAAGAGACTCGTCCTCCGTAGATGAGCCGGGAAAAGAGATCCCGTCCAATGGGGTCGGTGCCCAGCCAGTGAGCGGCGCTGGGAGCAGCCTGAAAGGCCAGCGGATCGCTATGGATGGGATCCAAAGGCAGCAGCCAGGGCAGCACGGTGACCAGAATAGCCTCGACGATGAGAAAAATCAGGCCGATCATCGCGGGCTTGTTGGCCAGTAAACGTTCAAGGACATCCCGCGAATACGAGTTCTTTGCTCTTTTTTCATCTTTTAGCTTATTTGTCATAAGAAATCCTGGGGTCGATAAGGCCGTAAGCCAGATCCGTTAAGAGGTTGGAGAGCAATACCGCCACGGCAATCATGACGGTAATGCCCATGATGACAGGGTAGTCCTTGGCCTGAATGGAACTGACCATCAGAGAACCAATGCCTGGCCAGCTGAACACCTGTTCGGTGATCACGGCCCCTCCCACCAGTGAGGGAATGGACATGCCCACGACCGTAATGATCGGAATGAGGGAGTTTTTCAAGGCGTGCCGCCGATAGACCTGCGCCTTGTTCAGGCCTTTGGCCCGGGCGGTCAGGATGTAGTCGTTCTGCAGAACCTCCAGCATGCTGCCTCGCATATAGCGCATCCAGCTGCCAATGTTCTGAAAGGAGAGGATGAGGCAGGGTAAAATCATGTGCCTCAGAAGCATGAGCGGTGTTTTTTCGCCAACGGAATCGTAGAGGCCTCCTGTGGGCAGCCACTTGAGACGCACGGCAAAAATGTAAATCATGAGCATGCCCAGAAAGAAGTTCGGCATCGCCACAAGAAAAAATGAAATCCCGCTCGCCAGGTGATCCTGCAGGGAGTTGGGTTTCGCCGCGGAAAAAATGCCCAGGGGAATCGAGACGAGGAGCGAGAGCAGGATGGAACTGGCGGCAAGCAGGGCGGTAATGCCGATGCGGTCCATGATCAGAGCCATGACCTCTTTTCGGGAGGCAATGGAATAGCCCAGATCGCCGCTCAGAAAATTTTTCAGCCAGACGAAATACTGAACGAAGATGGGCTGATCCAAACCCAGGGAAACACGCTTGCGTTCGAGTTCAGCAGGGGAAATTCTGGGATCGGCTAAAAAAGCGTCCAGAGGACTTCCGGCAAGCGAGAGAATCAGGTACGTCAAAAGCGTTATCCCCAGGAAAGTGGGGATCGCCATGACTAAACGTCTCAATACATAGCGGGTTCTCATCTTGAGCTTAACCGTAGATAAAATCGGTTTCGATTTCGTTGACGCGCTCGAGGATTTTGGCGACCGTACAACCGCGTGACACGGCGGCTTCCAGGCGTTTCTTCTGTTCGTCGCTCAGCTCAGCATGGATCTTCGCCTCGACTTTGATCTTGAGCGGACCCTGCGCCAGGTCGGCTGTGTCGGCTTCAACAGCGATTTCTATTTTGTCGGCGGGAACCTGGATTTTTTCGAGATAGGCCTGGGTGACTTCGGCTTTGCAGGAGGCCAGAGCCGCATAGAGCAGTTCAACAGGGCAGGGGCCTTTGCCATTTCCACCGTCTTCGACAGGTTCGTCGATGATGTAAGAAAATTTGCCAGCGAGGGGGAAGGTGGCTTCTAAGGTCGCCCCCTGGATTTGTTTCACAATCGTATCAGGTTTCATGGTGGTCTCCTTTACCTTTATGTTATGTTTGTTAATCTGTTTTAACATCATACATCATTTTTTATAATTTCTTGTTGGTTTTTTCGATAACTCAGATCTGGAGAAGTCATCGTTACGTTCACCCTCTCAGAAGGCAACTCACCATCAGCGCACCGTAGACGATATACCCTGCACCTGAGCAAAAAAGCCCTATCTGTTGACACGCGCGCCAGAAATAATACGCTTGGTGTAAGAACAAAAAACCACGCGGGTGTAACTGCCGCAAACAGAGAGGGGCTTCAATGACAGGACAGTACACTGGTGTCTGCGGATCTGAAACTGCCGCCACGCGGCAACCTTTAGCGGGGGCCACTCCGATTGAGGCTTAAAGCTGATTGATATAGACCAACCTGAAAATTCCGACGGGAAATTTCGGGTTGGGTTGTTTTCCCTCTTGACAAGGTGCGGGGTATATGGAACGTCAAACCCAAGGCCGACTAGTATAGCGAACTATAAATGAATGGGCGCTAAGATTTCGTCAAATGCCTGAATATCAGGCATTTGACGAAAATATAAAATCTAGCTAATTAAAAACAGAAATACTAGTACCGAAGGTAAGAAACGGCGGCTACATTCCCGTTCTTCATCACGGAAAGAAAGCGGAGCGAAGCCGCTCTCATCCAGGTGATCCAGGAGACTTACATTGAGGGTGTGTCGACGCGGAAGATTGGTCTGTCTCGAAAGCTTATCTCAGTGAGCTGTCGATAGAGGCCATTCCGAAGTTAGCCACCTGAGGGCAAAGAACAATCGACACTTTTTCAGGAAGGGCCGCGTCCCTTCCTGAAAAACAACAACTTTATCCACTGTTCTGTGGAGTCCAAAGTTGCGAACTATTCTTGACAGTACCTCTTCAAGTATTAGGGCAATATAGCTTCAAAAAACTTGACAAGAGTAGTTGAAGTGATTTTACAACGTTTATGGTCTGCTGGCTGATCCTTATAAAAACAATCAAAAATAAGGAAATCGTCCCCGTAAAATTTTAATTTCCCAACTTCAAACCCCTCCTTATCTTTAATAGTGACAATGTACCTAACGTCAGTATTTATGTTAAAAGGTGAACGATATATATTAATAAGCTTTGTACTGCTTAAAAGATCAAAGAAAGAGGTAATACTATCAGAAGTGAGCTTAACATAACCTTCATTTATTATACTTTCAGCATTTTCGAGCTTTTTTTCTATAAATATTTCCTCGACATTCATTGACTGAAAACATTGCGTTAAAGCTTTACCGCTCATTCTGGAAAGTGCAAAAGGTAAAAATACTACTATTACCAATGCCAAAAAAACGGTCAATTTTATTAGTTTTTGTTTTTTATTTATTTTTAAATCGCATATATGCATATTTACATATTAAATCGCAATTGCATTAATCTAAAATCTTTACGCGTTTATATTATATCGTTTTTCATAATTTTATTTCAAGAATTAAAAACAAATATAATAGATATTTATTATCACAGTTTCACTCATTCACAGTTAACATTGGTGTTCAATCGTTTTTGCGTTTGGTCGCCCCGCTCTTTTCTATCACCTTCCTTGCATGGCAAGGCCTTTTTTGTGTGTTAGGGCGAGGACAATACTATGCTCCTTTGTTCCCGCATATAAACAGGTGTGATGACCTCTTAGCCAAGATCAGTAGAGATTTCTTCTGGATATATCATGAACTGGTATTATTTTTGAGATTGGTCTCATGCTATACTTTTGAGTGTAATTAGTGTTCCTGCTTCCGAGATCTGGTAGAGGAAGGCCGATGAGTCAGGAGCGTGCCTTGCCGTTTTTCGACAAACCTGCAAGATTCATGCTTTGAGCAGGAGTGTTTTGCCCTTCATGGGCAAAGGATTCGACCTTGGAAGGCCACGCAGTGTCACATCAACGCTTAGGCCTTTTTGGCTTTGTCCACTTTTAAACAGGAGATTGTGCTGCAAGATGAGGACAGATCGGCGGGAAACAGACGAAAGCCGTATCCGCATAAAAGAACAGAACAAGACGCTGAGGCGAGCGGAAGAGCTGGCCAGGATTTATGAGCAACGTTTTTCCAGCTTGAGCGAAGAGCAGTCAACGTCGGCTCGGCCCCAGAAGCAAACAGAGTTTAAAAATCCGGCGGCAGTCCGCAGCAGCTCGCTGCAAAGCCCCACGCCGGAGCAAGTGGTGCCGAATAAAGCGCGTTTTTCTTCTCCTGGGGGTGCGCCCGGGCCGCGTTTTCGTATGGAGAGCCCGCATTCCCCTTCCTTTCCGGCTGAGGGTGCACAGGCTTCAAGGGATATGCCTGTGAAAGAGCAGCCCGCGTTCAGGTCGCGTGCGCGTGTTGAGCTTCCTGGCAACGGAAATCGAGCAGCTCAGCAAGCTGTTTTTGTCGATCAGCCCGCGCGCGAGAGGCCTGAAAGTGCTCAGCTCAACAGGAATCAGCGCGAGGAAAAATACAAAAGATTTCTTACTCCGGAGGCTCACGCGCAGCATGAAAAGCGCCTGCGCCAGCTCAGCCTGATTTTACTGGGGCTGATTCTGGTCGCTCTTCTGCTGAGCGCCTTTTTTGGCCGGGATATCTCCCGGGGGCTGCGCCGTCTTTGGTCCCCGGGAACTGAAAAAGGCTCTGCTTTGGCGGGGCAGTTGCCTGCAGAGCAAACTCCGTCAGGGCAAGTTCCTGCAGGCGTGTCACCCGAGGAGGGCCTTCCACAGAGCTCTCAGACTGGGGGAGAAGGCTCGCCGGACTCTGCCGCTCAGGCGCCCGGAGAGGGCTTGAAAGCTGGGCGGGCTTCGGCAGAGACGACCCTGCATGGCGATAAGGTGGGCAGCCATCCAGGCATGATACAGCTTGATCTTCCTTTCAGCACGGAGGGTCAGAATCTTGAGCAGCCCCTGAAGGGCATCAAAGCGGATGCCTTTCGCAGCAACAGCCGGATCGCGGCGGCGCCTTTTTCGATGAAAGAGGATTTTGAAGGGCTGGAGCGAAGCAGGGACGAAGCGCGGATCAGGGAAAATCTGCGCATTATGGCTCAAAAAGATGCCCGCGCCCAGCTTATCCTCGATCAGTGGGAAGCTTTTCCACCCACCCTGCGCTTTCTTGCGGGGAATAACCCCATGGCGCTCGGGGTCTGCGTGGAGATGGCGGAGGGCAAAGCCTGGCCCTATGTCCAGGAAAATGGCCCGACCTTTGAGCTTGGCCGCAAAGCCCCGCTCTATCTGCAGTGGGATCGGCGCTGGGCCGCCCAACCTTACGCGGATGGCTGTATTGCCAACTCTGCCTGTGCCCCGACGGCCGTTTCCATGGTGATGTCCGCCTTTACCGGCAAGATGGTCACCCCTTCGGATATTGTCGCACAGGTACGTCCCGGGGAGGTTTCAGCCAACGGCACGGAATGGTCCTTTCTCGATCGGGTGGGCGAAGTTTATGGGGTAAGCTCCGAGCGCCTGCCCTACTCTGAGACCGCCGTCAGAGAGCGCCTCGCCCAGGGCAAAATCGTGGTGATTTTAGTGGGCGAGGGTTACTTTACTTTTGTCGGTCACATGCTGGTGATCCTGGATGTCGATGAGGAAGGCTTCACCATCAACGATCCCAATTCCTATGAAAATTCCCTGCGCAAGTGGTCCTTCGAGGAGATTGCGCCCGTGCAGGAAATCTGGGCCTTTGGGAAAAAGCCGGATGCATAAAATGGGGCAGGCTGCTTAAGTTCGAAAGTCTGCCCCAGCTTGCTGCTGAGCAAAGCCGGGCACTTATGCCAGAGGTTGAGTGATTTTTGCACTCAAACCAGTTTTCCGGAGAACCGATCCACTTGCCAGGAAGATCAACGAAGATCGAGTGCTGGAGGGATCTTTCAGTGCAGCAGTTTTTTCAGAAAGCTGAGGTTCTTCTCCTTGAATGGGGGATAACGCAGGGCGAGATCGCCGAAGGCTCCTTTTTTCAGAACGGTTTTCAGATGACTGAAGGTTTCGAAGCCGTAACGTCCGTGGTATTGCCCCATGCCGCTCCTGCCGACACCGCCGAAAGGCGAATGCGGCGAGATGATGTGCAGGAGAGTGTCGTTGACGCAGCCGCCGCCATAAGACAGTTCGCGCACGACCTTCGCTTCGTGTTCCGGATTGTTCGTGAAGTGGTAGAGGGCCAGCGGTTTTTCCTTTTGCTTCTGCCGTGCGATCAGCTCACCGAAATCATCGTAGGCGATGACGGGCATGATCGGTCCGAAAATCTCTTCCTGCATGACAGGAGAATCTTCGGGAGCTTCGTCCAGGATGGTGGGGGCGATTTGCAGACGGTCGGGCCAGGACTGGCCGCCCATGAGAACATTCTGCCCTTCGAGATAGCCGAGCAGCCGCTCGAAATGTTTTTCGTTAATGATGCGGGGGAACATATCCCGGAAATAGGCCGGATCCTGGGTCACGCTGCCAAAGGAAGCTTTAAATTCCTGCAGAAAGGCCTCTTTGACGCTGCGCTGGACGTAGACGTGATCAGGGGCCACACAGGTCTGACCGGCGTTGCAGAGTTTACCGAAGGCGAGGCGTTTGGCGGCGAGCTTGAGATCCGCGCTTTCTTCCACGATTACGGGAGATTTTCCACCCAGCTCGAGGGTCATGGGGGTCAGATTTTTCGCGGCGCTTTCCATGACGACATGGGCTACTCTGGGGCTGCCGGTAAAGAAAATATAATCGAAGCGCTCGTGGAGCAGCCCCTGATTTTCTTCGCGACCGCCTTCAATGACCGATACGAGGCCGGGCTCCAGGCTTTCTTCGAGCAGAGAGCGAATGAAATGCGAGCTTTCGGGACTGTAGATGGACGGTTTGACGACTACTGTGTTGCCGGCCGCGAGGGCGCAGACGACAGGGACCAGGGTGAGCTGAACGGGATAGTTCCAGGGCGACATCACGAGGCAGACGCCGTAAGGTTCGGGATGCAGGCGCACGCGTGCGGGCAGCTGATTCATGGCTGCGGGAACCCGGCGCGGTTTCGCCCAGGATGCCAGATGTGATTTCATATGCCGGATTTCGCCGAGGACAATCGAGGTCTCGGTGAGATAACCTTCAAAGGGCGACTTGTTGAGATCTGCCTTCAATGCAGCTTCGACCTCAGGGAGGCGCTTTTGCAGGGCGTCATAGAGTTTTTGCAGCTGTTCCTGTCGAAAGGTGATGTCAAGCGTTTTCCCGCTGGCAAAAAAATCGCGGGCGCTCTGAACTTTTTCCTGAATCAGGCTCATGGCTTCCTCCTTGCCGGAATCTCCCGGCTTTGAGCTTTCACGTTTTCGTTTTCAGGCTCCGGGATCTGCCCCAAAGCTGCGCAACATCAACTGCGCCAGCTCGGCGCTGAGCTTTTCATAGTCTTCGCTCCACTGATGACCCAGATAAGTCTCCATACGTTCGCGATAGTAATCGGAGCAAAGGGCATACTGCAGCATAATCAGGCTGTTATCCAGGCAAAATGCGCAGAAAGCGGGGTCGACATCCGGGGCAAGTTCGTGCCGTGCAGCGGCCTGCTCAAAGAGCTGCTTGTAAAAGTCGATAAATTGGCTTTCCAGAACTTTGCTCAGCCGCTCGATCTGCTCCCGATTAGCCAGACTGCTCATGTTGAGGTAAATCTTGGTCATTTTGGGATAGCGCAAACTATACTTAATGGTCACCTCGTAGAGTTTACGAAGCAACAGCTCCAGACTGCCGTCTGCACGTGTCACTTCGGCGGCAGCTTCGGCGATAATACTCCGGCCCAGGGTGGCCAGGTAGAGAAAAAGATCTTCTTTGCTGCGAAAATAGCTGTAAAGCGAACCGATGCTGATGCCTGCGGTGGCGGCGATGGCATTGATACTCGCGCCCTGAAAGCCCTCTCGGGCAAAGGCATCAATCGCGCTTTTCAGGATTTTATCGCGCTTTTCCCCGCTGATTCTGGCAAAGGCGGGGAGAGTAAATTCATTGAAAATAATATTCATAGTGCAGGGTTCAGGAGTGAAGGGGTGCGCGGCATAAGCTTTAAGGGTCAGGAAAAGCCTACTTAAGCCGTGCACCGCCAACACTATGGTCGCGGAAAGCTGATTCACGCGCGAACTTGTTCGCGCAGAACGAAGTGAAAGGACTTAGCCCTGGGCGTACTGTCCGACCAGCATCATCAGGTCGCCAATTTTCCCTCCGAACTCCGGAGCACCCTCCATAATGAGCTTGCGCTCCGCGGTAAGTTTGAGCATGTCACCCGTCTGCTGCAGCACGGCAAGCGCGCTGACAGGATCGGCAAAACGCATCGTGAAGAAGGGCTGAGAGCGGGTGTAAGCGCCGCGGCTGGCCTTGGTTTTACCGGCTTTGACGCGCAGGTAGGAGGCGATTTCCGGATGGCCGTCGAGCGCCCAGGCGTAAACGCGATCCGGGCTGGTCTCTGACCAGTGCTTTACCGTGGGGTGGCCCATTTTGTTGAGGGTGCTGATGCCTGCGGGAAGCAGATAGTACATGAGCTTGATGAGCTGCAGCTGATCTTCTTCCTTGGCGGGGCAGCCCTTTTGTCCCAGAATCGAGGCCATGGAGAGCAGGATGCGGAAGGTCGGGATGAGCAGGCCGGGCTTGCCCAGGCCCTTGATTTTGGGGAGCTTTTTGGATTTCCCTTGGAAGAAAGCGACAAAGTGCTCGAGGGAAGGGAAAGCCAGCTCAACATCCGGATTTTCGGCCAGGCCGAGCACGGTTTTCATCTCACCCTCTTTGAGTTCGAAATGCGTGCCCAGGGCTTCCTCTCCGTCCTGGGTGCGGAACTGGATGATGCCTTCTTTTTTGAGCAGGGATTTGCCGGCAGGAAGCTCTTCCGCGAGGACGCGGAAGAGCGGGATGGCCGCGTTCAAAAAGACAGACGCGGCATAGCGTGTCTCTGAGTAAGCCATACATTACACCTCGTCAGACCAGTCGTCATCGGCCTCAAATTCGAGTTTCAGCAAGTCGCGGATAGCCGTGGCGATACCGTTTTCGTCAATGCCATGGAAGGACATCAGGTCTTCGTGGTAGCCGATGGGGGAGAAACGATCCTGAACGCCCAGGCGGCGGAAGGCGCAGCCCATGCCGCTCTCAGCGATACATTCGGCGACAGCTCCGCCAAGACCGCCGATGACCGTAGCGTCTTCGGCCGTGATAATGCGGCGGGTGTCGTGGACGGCTTTGAGAACGGCTTCTTTATCCAGAGGTTTCAGGGTGTGCATATCGAGCACGCGGACGTGCACATGATCGCTCGCTTCGAGTTCGCGGGCGGCCTGCAGAGCCTGGAAAACGGCGGAGCCGCAGGCGATGATGCAGGCGTCGCTGCCTTCGTGCAGTTGCACGGCCTTGCCGAGTTCGTAGCCGTAATCCGCTTTGTCGTACACGACCTGGTCAAAGCCGCGGTTGATGCGGATATACATCGGGCCTTCGTGTTCAACGGCGGCGGCCACGACATTGGCGGTTTCCATGCCGTCGGCGGGGCAGACCACCGTGAGATTGGCCATGCTGCGCATGATCGCCAGGTCTTCGGTGGAGTGATGGGTGGATCCGGCCTGCCCGAAGGAGGTTCCGGCATGGGTTCCCAGCATTTTCACGTTGAGGTTCTGGTAGCAGATGTCCGTGTGCACCTGGTCGAGGGCACGGCAGGAGTTAAAGATGGCGAAGGTGCAGGTGAAGGGGATGAGTCCGGCTTTGGCCATGCCTGCAGCGACCCCCATCATATTTTGCTCGGCGATGCCGACGTTGTAGAGGCGTTCCGGGAATTTCTGCCCGAAGAAGCCGATCTTGGTGGATTTGGCGAGGTCGGCGGTGAGCGCCACGATGCGGGGGTTGTCCTCGGCGAGTTCGCAGAGACGCTTGGCGTAGACTTCGGCGGTGGAAAGTTTGGTCGTATCGAGACTGGTATAGGTAAGTGCCATGAGTTTACGCTCCTTTCAAGGCGGCGAGGCGCTCTTCGTAATAGCGGTCAAGGCTGGCAAAAGCCTTGTCGCGCAGTTCTTCGTTGATGGCGCCATAGTGCCATTTGTAGTCACCGGCGGCAAAATCGACACCCTGCCCTTTGACGGTGTCTAAAATCAGACAGGTCGGTTTATCCTTGCAGGCCAGGGCATCGTCCAGAGCTTTATCCATGGCCTGGAAATCGTGGCCGTTCACGGTGATGGTGTTGAAGCCGAAGGCCTCCCATTTTTTGTCGAAAGGTTCGAGCTTCATGACATCTTCGGTCGGGCCGTCAATCATGTCTTTATTGCGATCGACCATGGTGATGAGGTTGGTCGCCTTAAAGTTGGCGGCGGCCATGGCGGCCTCCCAGATGGAGCCTTCGTCGCATTCGCCGTCACCCAGCATACAGTAGGTGAGATAATCTTTTTTCAGATAAGTCGCCGCGAGCGCCGTGCCCAGGGCGATGGAGAGGCCGTGGCCGAGAGAGCCGGTGCTGGCGTCGACGCCGGGGACCTTGGTGGAGTCGAGGTGAATGCCCAGCTTGGAGCCGGTGAGGTTAAAGGTTTTCAGATCTTCTTTGGCGATGTAGCCGAGATCGGCGAGAATCGCCACAAAGCCGATACCGGCATGTCCCTTGGACATGATGAAACGATCGCGATCTTCCCAGTCGGGATTTTTGGGATCAATTTTCATGCGGTGGTAGTAGAGCAGCGTGGCCATGTCGATCATGCTGAGTGCGCCGCCCAGATGGCCGCTGCCTGCATAGAACACCGTCTGCACAATGGTGTGGCGCAGCTCGTTCGCTTTGGCTTCGAGGGCCAGAAGTTCATCTCTTGTGAGTGCCATAGTTCCTCCTCTTATTTCAGCAGATCCGCATGATCCTTTTTGACCGCGCGGAAGGCTTCGGCGGCAATTTCGCCGGTATGTCTGATGTCCTCTTCGCTGAGGGCACAGTTGATGAAGTTATTGTGGTGGTTGGCGAAGAAAGCCCCGCGGCGCACGCATTCCGCGATAAACGCCTGGTGAATGCTGTGGTTGGGGTCATCTTCGAGACGCATGAAGGGCATGGAGCTGGCGCCGGAGAAGTGGAGCCTGAAGCCTTCGGCTTCGGCGGCTGCACACATGACTTGTTCAAACTTTTTGCCCAGATTGAGCATAAGCTCGGCGGCGTTCAGTTCACGCATTTTGTGAATGCAGGCGACGGCAGCGGCCATGGGTACGGCGGAGAGCCAGTAGCTTCCGGTGTAGAAAACCGAGCCGACGGCTGATTTCAGCTCCTGTCGGCCGACCAGGGCAGAGATGTTGTAGCCATTCGCCAAAGCTTTGCAGTAACAGCTCAGATCTGCTTTGATGCCAAAGTGGTGGTCAGAGCCTTTCATATCCAGGCGGAAGCCACAGCGCACGTCATCGAAAATCAGCACGATACCGTTTTTGTCGCAGAGCTCGCGCACACCTTTCCAGAAGCCCTCCACAGGCATTTCGTTGTCGCCGAAGGCAGGGTGATGATAGGGGGTGCCAATGACACAGGCTACGTTGCCAGGATTTTCCTCGATGGCCCGGCGCACGGCCTCAAGATCGTTGAAGGGCACGCTGATGACATTGCACATATCCTCTTCGATGACGCCGGGATAGCCCAGAGCTGTCATCCAGGGAGCGACGCCGTGGTAGCCGCCGTTGAACTTGATAATCTTTTTGCGCCCGGTGGCCGCGCGGGCGGTCAGCATGGCGAGGTTGGTGACATCACCGCCGTTTTTGGCGAAGAAAGCCCATTCTGCCGATTCGATCGTGTCGACGAGCAGCTCCGCAAGCTCGACCATTTTGGGGGAAGCCAGGGTGGTGCAGTTGCCGATCTCCGCCTGTTTGCGAGCCGCAGCCTCGACATCCGGATCCGCGTAGCCCAGCACGTTCGGCCCATAGGCGCACATGTAATCAATAAAATTGTTGCCGTCGATATCCCAGAAGTGACTGCCTTTGGCATGGTCAACATAGAAGGGAAAGGCGGAAACGGGAATCATGCAGGCCTCGGCTGGCCCCAGGTGGCCGTAAATTCCGCAGGGAATGATCTCGGAAGCCCGGCTGAAAAGCTTTTGGCTCTTGCTGTATTGATATGTTTCCATGCTGTCCTCCTTTAGCTGAGATAGCCCGAAACCTGGGCGAGGAGTTTGTTCAGGTCGTCGACCATGGGGACGGTGCCCGAAATGGCCAGACTTCCGTTGCCGATGCAGGCGTAGCTGTCCATCGTTCCGCTGAGAATGCCGTTGGCGACGTCGATGGAACTGAAGTGCATGGTGGCATCCGGCCGTTCGCAGCTCCCTTTTTCCACGCTAATGTGGTGATCTCTGACCTTGAGGGTCAGACCAACATCCTCCAGCTGGATGAGAATATTGCCATCGGCGATGCGGCTGGCGTTAACCTGGCCCAGCGGATCCAGTTCAGCCACCTGAGCAAGAGCGAAAAAGGCCACATATGCGGTGAGCAGTGTGCTGCTGCGTTTGAACTCCGGGTCGGCCGCGAGCTCTGAGGGATCGGGTTTCAGGTAAGCCGTGAGACGCTCGGCAAGCTGCGTAAAGGTGCTTTTGAGGAAGCCGATGTGCGAAAAACCACGGGTGGGAATGGGATTTGCCTGGCCATCAACCATGCGGTTAAAGTGTTCTGGGCCGGTAAAACGCAGGCTCATGTTGGCGCTGGCGCCTGCATCCTCGTGGGCTTTACATTGGCCATTGCGAAAATCCAGAACCATGGGCTTAATCTCCGGGATCACAAAACGAATGGAGGTTTTGGCTCCATGAATCAGCCCTGCTGCTGTGCTGTCAAGTTCGCAGAGATCCTCCATTGTACGGAGAATAGCGTGCAAGTTGATCGCAGCTAAAACTTTCAGATCTTTTTGCATGAGTTCTTTTCCTCCTTCTTGACGTTTGACGATCGTCTGACGAGTTATCACTGACGGGTTGTTGCTTGACAAGGTTTCGTTTGACAGGACAAGCCAGATTTTTATAGGGAAAACAAGGTTCAAGGGTTTTATTCTCCAGCATCTGCTGCTGAAGGTTGGGGGATCAAAGTTCAGGGGCTTCTGCACCCCAGCATCTTCCGCTGAATTTACAGAAGCAGTGAACGGATGTACAACAGGGGATGACTGATGTACAGCACATCATGAAGAGCGACAAATTTCGAGTGAGTGCTCACTCGAAAATAATTTAGACAAATGCCCTATCTTTGTCAACACAAGATCTGAATAAATAGCGAAAAGATCAAAAAATGGCCAGTTTTCAAAGGCAATCTTTCATTCCCGCCGTGAAAGGGGGCGCTTTTGTCAATGCACAGTAAGATTTTTCTGCTGCCCTGAATCTCATGCGCTGTTAAGGATCTGCAGTGCGGCAGGGGAGTCATGCGCACTAAGGGAGTTAAGTGCAATCCAAAACCTCACGCTTTTCCTCGAAGTCAGAGAGGGCTGAGTTCCGAGAGGAAGGGTTCAAAAAGGAGACCCTCCCGCGGATCGATCCCGGCGGCTTCTGTCGGCTGAATGACCCGGCTGATAAAGTCGGCGGCGCGGCGCACGGAAGCAACGAGCTCTGTGCCTTTAGCGGCTCCGGCCGTCACAATGGCGGCGAGCATGTCGCCGGTTCCGGAGCGCTTCACCCCATAGCGCGGGCTTTGCACCAGGGTGGCACGTTCTCCCGGCTCAAAGCAGAAATTAGCCATGCCTTCGCCGTCGGGAATGCCGGTGATGACCACGGCCTTTGCGCCCCTGGCCTGCAGCCTGCGGGCAATCTCCGTAAGCTCCGCAGAACTCCAGCTCCTGCCGCCATCTGCATCATGGTAGGGAAAATCGGAAAGAAGACAGGCTTCGGTCACGTTGGGCGTGATGATGTCGGCCTGGGCGAGCAGCAAATCATAGGCCCTGACCATTTCCGGAGGAAAAGCGGAATAACGAACACCACCTCCGCCAAGTACGGGATCGACCACAAGACGGGTGTCTTTACTCCTCAAGTCCCCCAGGATCCGGCTGACGACCTCGACTTCTTCGACCGATCCCAGAAAGCCGCTCAGGATGCTGTCGAAGTGGACACCGAGCTTTTTCCATTCCGTGGCATAAGGGATAATATGTTCAGCAAAATCAAGGTAATAGGTGCTTTTATAGCCGGTCTGGTTGGAGAGAATGGCCGTGGGCAGAGGACAAGCCTGAACGCCCAGCGCAGAAATCAAAGGCATGGCGACGCTGAGCGAGCAGCGCCCGAGGCCGGACAGATCGTTGATCACCGCGGCTTTTTTTATGTTTTCGCTTAGATCAGCGGGCATAGCGTTTATAGCGTTCGACGGCCGAGAGCAAGGCCTCGGCGATCTCCTCTTCTCCCGAAGAATGACCGGCGAGCGGAGCAATTTGCAGCTCACAATTCCTGAACCCCCGGGCGAGTTTCCAGGCCGTTTCCGGCGGGCAGATCATGTCGTAACGACCATTGACGATAAAGCAGGGGATATCGGCAATTTTAGCCTGTTGTTTCAGAATGATGCTGCCGGCTTTGTCGAGCTCGTTGTTGAGGAAGTAGTGGCACTCAATTTTGGAGATGGCAATGGCCTTGTAGAGAGCATCAGCCTCACCTTCGTCATCTTCAGCACGGGGGCTTGACGGTGCAGGGTCGAGACAGAGCAGAGAACCTTCCCAGCCGGCCCAGGCAAGACAGGCGGCGTTACGGGTGGCCTCATCTTCTGAATTGAAAAGGGCATAATAGCTGCGGACAATCTCCTGTGGCGCCGTGTCTTTGGGCAGAACGGAGAGGAATTTTTCCCAGTTTTCGGGGAAAAAACGCGCGGCACCGCCGCCGATAAACCAGTCGATTTCGTCTTGAGTGCAGAGAAAAATCCCACGGAGGATCAGGGCGTTCACGCGCTCAGGAGCGTGGAGCGCGTAGAGCAGAGCCAGGGTAGAACCCCAGCTGCCGCCAAAAACGATCCAGGAATCGATGCTGAGGTGTCGGCGCAGTTTTTCAATATCCTCAACGAGATCCCGGCTGGTATTTTCACGCAGTTCCCCATGTGGGCGGCTCAGGCCGCAGCCACGCTGGTCAAAGAGCACAATGCGGTAAAAGTCAGGATCAAAGTACTGGCGGTGGTAGGGCTGTGTGCCGCTCCCCGGTCCGCCGTGGAGAAAGAGTATGGCCTTGCCTTCAGGATTGCCCGATTCTTCGTAGTAGATTTCGTGCAGTTCGGAAACTTTCAGATAGCCTTTATGGGTGGGTTCGATGGGGGGAAAATAGTCGGCCATGGCTTGCTCCTTAACCTTTCTCCTTTATTTTTGCTCCCTTAAACTATTTTTAAGAAGATCTGACTTAAGTGTTGCGATTGAAAACAACTGAATTTCAGCAGCTTCAGTTGTATATCCTCAGCTGCTTCAGCAGTTGAGCTTCCAGTTCAATATACACTAGACGGAAGATGGACGGAAGATGCTTAGAACCAGACGGAATATGAATGAGATGCTGGCATTGAGGATGTAATGTACAGAACAATGAAAACGAGGATATTCCTGGAGATATTCATCTTGATATGATGTATGATAAATCAATAAAGTTGAAGAGATCATCAACAGCCCGCCACATCAGCCCGCAGGCTGCCCGGATCAAAATCAGCTTCACACTGCGGAGGAGAACTGCTTATGCCCCATAGATCATCATTAAAAGGCCGGATACTCTGTCTTTCCCTGGCCGTCTTACTGCTCGTTTCAGCGATTCCCTTCCTTCATTCCTTCGCAGGAAAAGCAGCACAGGTTTTTGCTGAGGAAGTTGCAGATGAGCTGGCGCCCTATCGTGCGACCCCTCTGAATCGTTCTTTTAAGCTCCCCGGCAAAGCGCCGAAGTGGGAGGAAGGCGAAAAAGAGGCCTTGCGGGAGCAGATGAAAAAGACTTTGCCAGCCCTGGCCTCTGAATTCAGCGAAGGCGAAGGGAATCAGATTTTCTCTCCTCTGGCCGCTTATCGTCAGCTTTCAGTGGCTGCAGAGCTTTCCTGCGGGGATCTGCAAAAAGATTTGCTGGCGTTTCTTGGGGCCTCATCCCCGGAGAAGCTTCGTTCAGCCGTTAAGAAAAGTCTTATCGAGGAACGCCGGGCGGCCATACGTAAAAACACAGGCCGCCATTTTATCAGTGAGCGCTCGCTCTGGCTCAACGCCAATACCCCCGAAGAGGCCGAAGCTCTGAAAGAAACTTTGCAGAAATGTGCTGAAAATACCTACACAAACAGCTATGCTCTGCCCTTTGCGGCTGGCGCGGCTCACTTTTCAGTGAGTGCCTGGCTGCGCTCCCTGCGCCCGGATGGAGGCTTTTACTTCGCCTCTCAGCCGACAGCAGCGGGGCAGGCTTCACTCTTTTCCGTTCCTCTTTATCGCAATGCTCAGTGTCTGCAATGCGCCCCCCATCACGTGGAAAGGGGGACATTTACTCGGGCGAATGGTCAGACTGCAGAGGTCGATTTTCTTTTCCTTGATGAAAGTGAGGCCGAAGTCTCTGAGACGGAGAACTTTCAGCGCGTGAGTCTGCCCCTGGGCGAAGATCGTCTCACCCTGATTCAGGCGAAGGACGGGGTACAGCCCGAAGGAGATGACCCGCTCGCCAGGCTGCTGTCCAGGCCAAAAGATCTGGAAGAAGCGCTCTTTGGCGGATCCATGGAAACCCGTGCCGTGCATCTTGAGATTCCGTTATTTGAACTCAACGATCAGCCTGTGCTCAATGAAACATATAAAAAATTAGGCTTTGACGGGCTTTTCAAAGCGGATGAGAAGAATTTTTCCCAGCCGTCGCTGAGCTTTTTTGACTTTAGCCAGGAGCTGAGCCTGAAACTCACACCCTTTGGCCTGAATGTTATGGAAGAGAGCGGCGCTTTCCGTCCTGCGCTGGAAAAAGCAGGTGATGAGGATCCCGCATCGCCAGGCACTGTGGCCGAGAGTTCGGTGAAAGAGAGCCGCTCTGAAGTTTCGACAGCTGCTGATGAAACGGCGACAAAGTCGCTGTCCGGACAAAAGGAAGACGAGTCTTCTGGAGCCGGGGAAACTTTGGCCTCAGAGGGACAGCGTCAGCGTGAAGATTTCCCTGAAGAAGCTCCGCATTTCCGCTTCGACCGGCCTTTTATGCTTCTTCTGGATGGTCCCGAAGGCCTGCTCTATTTTGCGATTGTGCGTGATCCTTCGCTTGTTCTTCCTCCTGTGACGCTTGTCAAAGCGCAGCAGCCCGTGGCTCCGGCCCCTGCCGCTCCTGTACCGGCAGCCCCTGTACCAACGATTCCCCAGGGGCATGCCCCGGATGAAACGACACCTTTTGGCCGCCCTTACTCGTTACCTGTCGGCGTTACCGTCGCCACACAAAAATCCGGGTGAGGGCACTGTGACTGATGTCTCCGTGCGAGAACAAAAAAATGAAACGTAAAACTTTAACCTTCCTCCTGGCGCTCATCTTTTTGATCGGCACCATCTTTCCTTCTGCTTTGATTTCGGCCCAATCTTTTCTTTCGGAAGAAGCCATGCAGGAGGATTATGCTTTTTTCTGGCGCGTCTTGAACGAGGCCTATCCGCAAATGGCTGCTCTGCCGGTGCAGGGCGCGAGTCTGAAAGCTCTTCAATATGTTTACCGACCGCAGCCCGAGTTGATGAACAGTGCAGAGACTTACGCCGCTCACTATGCCAGCCTGGTCAGTGAACTCTGTGGAGGCGATATTATTGGTCACCTCGAGGTTGTAGAACCGGGTCTGAGCTACGACACGCACTACAGCGAAGAATATGATTTTGCCTGTGAAGCGGGGGCTGATCTGGAGAGTGACCCTTGGTTTTCACCTTTTGAAACCCGCGCATCTCGCTCCTTTTACGGCTGGAAAGGACGTCCGGACAACAAGGGTTGGGAGACGACCGATCCTTCCGACGAAGTGCAGACCGCAGGGCCGAATTTCAGCTGGAGCATGGATGCGGAAAAAGGCATCGCCAGCTGCCGGGTGGAGAGCTTTTCCCTGGAAAATCTTGCGTCTGATGCACCGGCTATTGAAGCGATGTATGACGCCATTGCGGAAATGGACACCCTTATCATCGATGTGCGGGGGAATCCCGGCGGACTGGCGCAGTACTGGCTCAAGTTTTTTGTTCAGCCAAATCTCGATCACGATATTGACCTGCGCCTCTGGGGCCTTTACCGCCAATCTGAACTGACAAAGCCCTTTACTCAGGACATTGAAAATTACTGGGGAGATCCGCGCCCTTATGAAGCTGGAGAAGAGGGAGAAGAGCTTTCCACTGGGACAGAGCTAAGAGAAAAAGCTGAGCAAACAGAGGAAGTCAAACAAAGCGAGCCAACAACACGCCCAGATGGACTGGAACCAAGAGCAGAAGCGACGCAAACGGAGGCAAGTGAACAAGATCAGGTCACAGAGGCAACAGAGGCGGAGGAAAGCGGCGTCAGCGAAACTCTCGAATTTCCCGGCATCACTGTTTTTACAGAATTGACCGAGCGCAGTGAGCTGCCTCAGCGTATCAAGCTTGACCCGGCTGAGACCTCTGAGCTTAGTGGAACGATCTGTGATCACTACTTTATCGAAGCGCTCGGCAGTGAAAAACGCTTCAAGGGCAAGATTGTGCTCCTGGTGGATGAGAACAGTTACTCGGCCACGGACACTTTTGCCGCCTTCTGCAAGCGCAGCGGATTTGCCAGAGTGGTCGGACGGCCCACGGGAGGCGACGGCGTCTGCTGTATTCCCGTCTATTTTTCTCTGCCGGCCTCCGGGCTGATCCTGCGCCTCAATATGGTCTATGGCCTCAATGAAGACGGTGCTTCCAACGAGCGCTTCGGTACGCCTCCGGATTTGCTGAGCCAGGATTCGGCCTCGGCGTTGCAGGATGCAGAACAAAGCAGTATAAGCCCGCGACCGCTTTCATCTCTGACAGCGGCTGAGCGAGCCGAAGACTTTCACAATTTCTGGGATATCCTCAGAAATGCCTATCCCATGCTGTCCTATCTCGAACGCAAGGGCGCTCAGGCGGATGAAGTCGAAGCAGAATACGCAGAGCGACTGAATGAACTGGCCTTGAGCGATGATCCTCAGAGTTCAATCAATTTTTATGCGGAACAAATTCGGAGACTGGAGAGAGCAGAAGGAATGGTGGGGCACCTTTCCGTTGTCGGTCTCAGCAACGATTTGCTCAATTCAGATTACCAGACCTACTGTTATATGAAGGAACAGCAGCAGAGTGATCCCTGGCAGCAGATGATGAGCAGTTTTTTTGAAAATCCTGCGGTGCTGCAGTTTTATCAGCTGAAAAAAGAAGCTCGTGAGGACGAAAGCAAGCCGCCCTCGATGAAGATTCCCAATAACCTGAGCTTTATGAGCAATGCCGGGGAAAACTGGGCCTATGTGGCGATCCATTCCTTTCTCAATGACCGCAACGATGACGAAGCTCCGCTCAGGGATTTTTTTGTCTCCTCTGAAAAACTTGGCATCAGGAATATGATTGTTGATTTGCGAGGCAACCTGGGGGGGTACAACGATTACTGGCTCAATAACATCGTCGCGCCGAATATCCGCCAGCCGTTGCAGATCGAAAATATTGGCCTCTACCAGGAAAATTACCGTACCAGACCCTTTATGGCCTACTACGCTTCCACCAGCTTTGAAGAGGATATGGCCGCGATGCTGGAGGCGGGGCCGCTGCCTTCCCTGATTTTTAACTGGAATCGCAGGGAGAGAAAGCTGCCGCCCCTGCCCGCGCTGGTGGAGAGCGATGTGAGCGGCCTGGATAAAGCCTTTCAGGAAACCATTCGTGTCGATAAAACAGAAGAACAGCCACTTTTCACCGGGCAGTTCTGGCTGCTCTGTGACCGCGACAGTTATTCGGCTTCGGAGTATTTTCTCAGCTTTGCCAAGCGTACGGGTTTTGCCCGTATTGTCGGCGAAGAGAGCGGTGGCGATGGCTCCTGCGTGGTGACCATTTACAGTCTTCTGCCCAATTCAGGTCTGCTTCTACGCTATAATGTCTTATACGGCTTAAATCCGGATGGGAGCTGCAGCGAAGAACATGCAACTGCTCCCGATGTGCCCGTAACCCCGGGTGAAGACGCCCTGTCTCGCTGCCTGGAGCTCATTAAAGAAGCACAGTAGACGAACAGATTCACTCACGCAGTGAAGAAACAAATGAACGAACCACTGAAACAAATGAACAAACAACTGTAGAAGAACACATGAGCTTAAAGAACTGCCTCGAAGAGACGCCTTAAAGATCGAAGAAATGCCTTAAAAAAGTCTTATAGAAAGAAGAGAGTAAAAATGAACGAAACACTCCAATCTATTTTCTCGCGCAGCAGCACACGCAAATTCATGGCTCAGAAAGTCAGTGCAGAAGACATAGAAGTTCTGAAAAAGGCGGCCCTGGCAGCGCCTACAGCGCGCAATCTGCAGGAGCTGCGTTTTGCCTTTGTGGAAGATCAGGAGCTTATCACCAGGATCAGCGACGAGGTTTTTCGACGGATGGATGAAGAGCAGAACAGCGCCGGGAAAAAGCTGATGCAGGAACGCCGGGCAGCGAATGTTTTCTATGGAGCGCCGCTGGTCGTACTCATTTCCGCCCGTGAGGAAAAATGGTCGGAACTGGATGCGGGCATTGCTGTGCAGACCCTGGCTCTGGCGGCGGAATCCCTCGGCCTCGGCTCGTGTATTATCGGCATGGTTGACACGGCCTTCCAGCGCTGCCGGGAGGCCAATCTTCCGGCCCTTTTCGCTATGAGTGAGGAAGAAAGCTTCCGCATTGCCATTGCCATCGGTTATAAAGCCATGGAAAAGGAACCCCACCAGCCTGAGGTCCCGGAAGCAATTCGCTGCTTTAACTGAGAGCCGGAGGAACCTATGAATTTTGATCAAAACATTGAACGCAGAGGAACCGCTTCCATTAAATGGGATCTGCTGGACAAGGTTTTCGGCGCACGCGCCGATGAGGATTGCCTCCCCCTCTGGGTGGCCGATATGGACTTCCCGGCCCCGGAGGCCGTCATCACCGAGCTGAAAAAACGTGTCGATCACGGGATTTTCGGCTATAGCTTTGCCGATGATGAGTTTTGGCAGATCGCTGTCGCGTATATCCGGCGTCACTATCACTGGGAGGTGGAGCCTGACTGGCTGAACACCACCCCGGGTATAGTCCCGGCCCTGAGTGCTGCCGTTGCGGCCTTCTGTAAGCCGGGCGATAAGGTCATGAGCTTTACCCCGGCCTATGGACCCTTTTTTGACGTGAGTGAAGAAAATGGCTGTGACTTTGTCGATTTGCCCCTGCAGCTTGATGAAAAGGGCCAGGCTTCGATTGATTTTTCTGCGATGGAAAAGGCTGTCGATGAAAGCTGCAGACTTTTCCTCCTCTGTTCCCCGCACAACCCCAGTGGACGGGTCTGGTCCCGTGAAGAACTGACCCGGATCGGAGATTTTTGTGTTCAGCACAATCTTATTTTGATCTCCGATGAGATTCATGCGGATTTCCTCTATGACGGGCGTTCGTCGCTCAGTATCGCATCGCTGGATCCTCGCTATGCCGAACGAAGCGTGACTTGTTTCGCGCCGAGCAAGACCTACAATATCGCCGGGCTTGGCGCTTCGATCATCGTGATTCCGAACCCTGAGCTTAAAGCGCGCTTTGATAAGGAAAAAAATCGCCGTCATCTCAACGGTGACCTGCTCAGCCTGACCGCCCTTAAAGCGGCGTGGAGCCAGGGGGACGAATATTTGCAGGAACTTCTTGTTTATCTCCAGGCCAACCGCGATCTGGCCTATGAGCAGATTAACGCCTGCCCCGGCCTTAAGGCAGCTCTTCCGGAAGCCACTTATCTCCTCTGGATTGACTGCCGGGAACTCATGCGGCAAAAGGGCTATACAAGCCAGGACCAGCTCTCCGACTTTTTTGTCCATCAGGCGAAAGTTTGCCTGAACCCGGGAACCTTCTTCGGCTCCCATGGAGAGGGTTTTGTGCGCCTCAACTTCGGCTGCCCGCGCGCGCGTCTGCTTGAAGCTCTTCGCCGCATTCGTGAGGCCTCCGGGTGCATGGTATAATTAAAAGATCAACGAGATGTTTGAAGCCAAGGAGCAGAAGAGCAAAACAGGGAGGTTCCCCATGAAACATGTTGTTCGTTATCCATTGACCCTGCTAACTGTGCTCATCCTGGCAGTTGTTTTGAGTCTCAGCGCCTGTCAGCTCAGCACGGCGGGTTCCGCAGGAGAAAAAGCCCTGCAATCGGAACTTGACCAAGTGAAAAAAGAAAATGAATCTCTCAGGAGAGCGGCCGGGATCACCGGAGAAAAAGAGACGGCGTCCCCAGACAGCCAAAAGAGTGAAACCCTTGCCTCAAAGTCTGAAAGCCCTGCCGAAAGTCCGGACAAGCCGGGTGCAGAGGCCTCCTCGTCTGAGGAAAGTCCGACCTTTGCCGACTACAGCAAGATGGACAGCGAGGAAATTTTAAAACGTGTCTATAAGCGCCAGTTCAGCTCGCAGGCCGAATTTCTGGCGATGCTTGCAGCCCTGAAGCCTGAAGATAAGGCGGCAAATCCTCCGCTCATTGATTTTGCCCGTGACAGTAAGGGGAATGAAGTTCGCATGGCCCCGCCGCTTGGGATTGATAATCTGGCCGATCAGGAGACCTATCTGATCAATATTCTCAAAAACACCGGAAAAATCAATGCTGACGATGGCTCCACAGCTTATCCTGTGAAGGATGATGGAGAAAAAAGCGAGTCAAATGATCGACCCCAGGGCAGCAACGGGAAAACACCGCAGCCTCTGCGTTTCAAAGGGCCTGAAATTATCAAGCTTGAAAAAAATTATGACCCGGAGAAGCTGTGCTACATTCTGACTTTTGATCCCCGGAAAAATGAGAGCCATGTCTGGGGTCTGCCGGAAGAGCCGGGGAGCGAGTTATCCTCCAAGCTGTCTGAAGCCCTGGAGACTTCGCTCACCAAGCTTGTGCCCAATAAAGATTATTCAGAAACACTCTATTTTAACAGTACGATTGATTTTCCCGGCGGAGATCGCTGGTTCTTCCGTGTCGAGGATTTCGCCGAAGACAGTCGGCGTTCAGAAATTTCTCTTAAGCGTGTGAGCTATCCCGATGAGAAACAGGAAATGCGCACAGAGGAAGAGTACAGTCTGAAAAAAGAGGCCCCTTTTGTCGCCTGGTTCCGCGAATTTTTAGCAAAGTCTGAGGACTATGAGCTGATCGATTATCGTGTCGCTGCTTCTGCAGAAGATAAAAACAAACCCCTGGGCATCTTTGCCGATTATAGTGAAGAGACTTGGGCCAGGCTCGTTTTTGATAACTCGGCGAGCTCCAAAACCTTTATTCTGCACGGCCCGGTTTTGCTTTCTCTTTTTAATGGTAAAGAGTTTAAGAACCTCGACCAGGCTCAGAATGACTGTCTGGAGGACTTAAAGTTCGCCATTGACTGGAAAGACACAAAACCCTTTGAACTGAAGTGGGAAGGCTGCTATGGCAAGCTTGAACGTGGGATCTATGAAGTATTTCTGCAAACCTTTGATTTTATGAGTTCGCAAAAAGACGTCAATCCCCAGGTGACTCACGTCCTCTTCATCGTTCACTAAACCTGGTACTAAGATAGTAAAGGCGGCTTCATTATGACTTTTTTGTCCTATGAAGAATTAAGACGAAAGCTCCTTACTCTTCTCCACGAAAAAAATTATCGTGAAATTGCACTGCTCATACGTGATACCAACGAAGTCGATATTGCCGAATTCCTCGGCGAATGCGATGAAAAAGAGCGGGCGCTGCTCTTTCGCATGTTACCGAAAGATATGGCAGCCGAGGTTTTTGCCAATCTGGATGCGGAAGATGTCGAAACCCTGATTCACGATTACAGTGATAAAGAAGTCGCTGAACTTGTCGACGGCCTTTACAACGACGATCTCGCCGACCTCATGGAGGAACTTCCGGCTTCGGTCGCGCGGCGCGTGCTCGCTGCGACCGATCCCGAACGCCGCAAGCTGGTCAATAAGCTGCTGGCCTATCCGGAAGATTCAGCCGGGGCGATGATGACGACGGAGTTTGTTCACCTGCGTCAGAAAATGACCGTGATTGAAGCCCTGACCAGGCTGCGCAAGGTCAGCACCCGCACGGAGATGATCTACACCTGCTTTGTGACCAGTGAGAGCCGTATCCTTGAGGGCGTGATCACCGTGCGGGAGCTGCTGCAGGCCAGGGATGAGAGCACACTGGCGGAGATCATGGAGACCAATGTCCTCTCTGTGACCACCCAGGCCGACAAAGAACAAGTGGCCCGTATGTTTGACCGTTACGATCTCCTGGCGATCCCGGTCGTGGACAGCGAGAATCGCCTCGTTGGTATTGTCACCGTTGACGACGCTGTTGATGTCTTAATCGAAGAGAGTACGGAAGATGTGACGATCATGGCGGCCGTCCGGCCTACGGAAAAACCCTACCTGGAGACCACGGTCTGGGATAACTGCAAGCGCCGTGTCGTCTGGCTGCTCTTGCTCATGTTCTCCGGCATAATTAACGGCAGCATTCTTGAACGCTTTGAGCACGCTTTTGTCGCTTTGCCCATCCTGGTGACCTTTATGCCCATGGTGACCGATACCGGAGGTAATGCGGGATCACAAAGCTCCACCCTGCTCATTCGAGGGATTGCTCTGGGCGAAATTCGCCTGCGTAATCTGGGGCAGGTTTTGCTGAAGGAGCTGGGTATTGGTCTGTCTGTCGGCAGCATTCTGGCGCTGGCCAACGGCCTTCGCGTCTACCTGATGAATGGTCATGACCTGCTTCTTGCGGCCACGGTTTCCGCAGCTCTGCTTGCCGTCGTGGTGGCGGCCAATCTCATTGGTGGAATGTTGCCTTTGATTGCAAAATCTCTGAAACTTGATCCGGCGATCATGGCCTCGCCGCTCATCACGACCATCGTCGATGCGCTGGGGCTGGTGCTGTATTTTGAAATTGCCTCGGCCCTTATGCCGGGGCTGCGACTCTAAGCTTGCTGCAGCGACAACACGCTTGCTGCTCAAAACTTGCGGCAGCTTTCGGCGTATCTTAAAGCAATAAGCTTGTTGCTCAATACTTGCAGCAGCTTTCAGTGTATCTCCAGACAATAAGCCTGGCGCTGTGACGATAAACTTGCGGCAGCTCTACCCTTTGAGAATGGCGCTGACGCCGTCGGCGACCTGCTTATATTCCTTCATATCTTTTTTTAGCTGGTTGCGGCCTGCCTCCGTGATCTCGTAGTAGCGGCGCGTGCGTTTGCCGACGACGACTTCGGTTCTGGAAGTCAGCAGACCCTTTTTCTCCATGCGATAAAGCGCCGGATAGAGCGAGCCTTCGTTGAGGACAAATTTCCCGTTACTGAGTTCGGAGATATGATCAGCCATATCGTAGCCAAAACCGGGGCCTCCCTGGAGAAGGTGCAAAATAATCAGCTGGGTTAAACCTTTTTTGAAATTGCCAATGGTGTCATAAGAACTCATTTTCTTACATCCTTTACTACAAAATATTGAACTGAACGGTACTCTTCCACAAGGGTCTGAGACCTTGTTCACTTGAAGATTTTCGCTGTGTTCTGCGAACTAAGCTCACTTTAAAAGAGATGCTCAAGTCATATGAGACTTTTGCAGAACAACATAACGCGCATATTATACCATTTGTAGCCATTAAGGAAAGCTATTAAAAATAAAATTATTTCCAATTATAAAAATAATTCCTCGTATTCTGAGGGCGACGGAAGTCGGGCGGACGTGCTAAAATTTCTCCATGAAACTTTTCGATCGCTTAAAACAGTATCCTCTGCGCCAGAACGATGATTTTATTCGGCGCGCCCTTTCGGTGGCGATACCGACCATTCTCCAGCAGGTGATTACCAATATGGTAAACCTACTGGATAGCCTTATGGTGGGTCAGCTTGGCGAGGCCACCATTACGGCAGTGGCCTCAGCGAGCAAATATTTTCTCATTGCTTTTTTTGCGGCTTTCGGTCTGGCCAATGCTTCCGGCATTTACATCGCTCAGTTTAACGGAGCGGGACGCAGCGAACGGGTCAGGCAGAGCTACCGCTTTTCCCTCCTGTCCTGCCTGCTGGTCACGTTGCTTTTTATGCTGCCGGCCTTCTTTATGCCGCGGAAAATCGGCGCCTTTTTCACGCCGGATACCGCCATCTCTGATCCCATCGCAGCTTATATGCCGCTGGTTGCCGTCGCGGGCCTCTTTCAGGCTTATTCCGTCAGCACCCAGACTGCGATGCGCTGCCTGGGAGATACCAAATCCTCACTCTATATCAGCATCGTCAGCGTTTTTTCCAACGGCTTTTTTAACTATATCTTTATTTTCGGTCATCTCGGTTTTCCGGCCATGGGGGTCCGCGGCGCAGCCCTGGGCACACTCTTCGCCCGTATCATCGAGAGCCTCTGCACCTACTGGGCGTCCCGCAGCCGTCGCTTCTGTTTTCAGACCCGTCTGCGAGACCTTTTCCATCTGCCCAGGGAGCTGGCCCTGACCATTACCCGGAGGGCACTGCCTCTCTGTATCAACGAAATTGGCTATGGCTCTGGCATGGCCATGGTTTTTAAGTTTTATGGCACCAGAGGCAGTTCCGTGCTCGCCGCCATGAATATCATGGGCACTACCTCGGACCTCTTTTTTGTGCTGACCTCGGGGATGGCTGTGGCCACAACCGTCATGGTTTCGCATTTACTGGGCGCTGACGAGCTGGAGAAAGGACGAGCCAATGCGTATCGCATGTACAAGCTGAACTTTTTCTGCTCGCTTCTCTTCGCCCTGTTACTCTTTGCCTCCTCTTTTATTTTCCCCGGCTTTTACAATGTGCGACAGGAAGTTCGCGATATGGCCGCCTTTTTCATCCGTATCTACGCGCTTTTCTACATCGTGTACAGTTCTAACGCGCAGGCCTATTTTATTCTGCGGGCCGGCGGAGATATGCGGCATACCCTGATGATGGATTCTGCCTATTTCTGGCTGGTCAACATTCCCGTAGTCGGCATGATCGCCAACTTTACCGACTGGTCGATCTTTACGATCTTCCTCGCCGGGCAGCTCACCGATGTCTTGAAGTGGTTCGTCTCTACCCATATTCTCACGCGTGAGACCTGGGTAAGAAATCTGACCAACGAGATGGGCGACGAAGGGTAAAGCTGTTTATCAGGTTCCCTGCGGCCATTCCTGTGACCTTTCCTTCGATAGTCCCTGTGATCTTTCCCGTTAAAGATGACAAAGAAACTCCATTTTCGTGTCCCTTGTGACCTCATAAAGCTGAGACTTCGCCTATAATGAAGGCAAGCATAAAAGAGGCCCTGACGTTGAGCCATTTACCGGCTGGCTTAGCCGTTTACGACAGTTTAGCCGTTTACCGGCCGTCTCGCCGTTTAAATGAATTAATGCTGGGACCAGAAAATCGAGGTGCAATCAATGAATATTAAATTTGCGGGTACGCCTGTTGAACTCAAAGATCGTGAACTAAAGGTGGGGGACCAGCTTCCCGATTTCCAGCTGGCCGATGGCAAACTGGAGAACAAAAGCCTTAAGGATTTTCCCGGGAAAAAGCTTATCCTGACCTTCCCATCTGTGGACACCGAGGTCTGCGCTATGGAGCTGGCACGTTTTAATCGTGAAGTCGAAAAGCTGGAGAGTTTCACGACCCTTGCGGTTTCCATGGATTTACCCTTTGCCCAGTCGCGTTGGTGCCAGGCCAAAACCGTGAAAAATCTCGTCGCCCTTTCAGACTTCCGTGACCACAGCTTTGGCCACAATTACGGGGTCTATGTGGAAGGCATCGGCCTTCTCGCCCGCGCCGTTTTTGTCGCGGACGCTGAGAATCGTGTAGTCTACGCCCAGTACTGCGACGATGTGGCCCATGAGCCGGATTACGAAGCAGCGTTGAAAGCCGCAAAGGCGCTCTGAGTGTGAGTATTGAAGCTCGAAGACAACAAAATTAAAATCGATCCTAAAAAAGCCCGCTCACGTAGAGCGGGCTTTTTTCATGATCCAAAGATCGCTAAACTTTGCTATCCTGCTTAGAAGCCGAAGTTCATGACGACGTAGATGTGATTCCCGGCGACATAAACGCCAACGGCTCCGCGGACATTGCGCGCGTTGTTCATGATTTCGCGGTGACCTTTGCCTGAGTTAAAGAAGGAATTGTAAATGTAGGCGGCGTCCAGCCTGCTGATGCTCCCGAAGTTGGCGATGTTTTCGCCGGCGGCATAGGTTTCACCGCCGCCGTACATGGCATTGATCCAGTTGTACCAGCTGGTGCCGTCCGGGCGGTTGTGTCCGTAGTATTGCGAGAGATCCACGGCGCGCTGGTTGGATATGGACTGCATGGTGGGATCCCAGCTTATTGCGGAAAGACCGGCATTGGCGCGGCCGGCATTAATCATGCTGAAAATATTGTTCTTGACGGCTTCGATGGTGGCCGGCGAAATATCAGCGGGAGGTGTGGGAGGCACATTATCTCCTCCTGCTCCGGCTGAACCGCCATTGTCGTTGGGAAAGCCACCTGCATTGCCTGCTCCTGCGTTTCCTTGATTGCCATCCGGCTGCCCTTGACCGGCACCGGGTGCAGCTTGATTTGGAAACTGTCCATTGTCGTAAGGAAGCTGTGGAGCCGGACTTTGCTGAGCTTCGCGAACGGCGCGCAGAATGGCTGAATCTCCCATGGCTGACAGCTGAGAATAGGTGTCGAGGTATTGCAGAGGCTTATCGTATTGGGTGAGGTCCTGGGGAGCAGGAGTTTCGGGAGCGGGAGTTTCAGGAGCGGCGGTTTCTGCCGGGGCCTGCTGCTGAGGAGCCATATCGAGACCAGCGTCGATCAGCCCTTCTGGCATGACCATTGGGGCATCGACCTCTTCTTCCTGAGGATGCTCTTCGCTGTATTTTTTGATATCAGAGAGCACGACGGAAAGTTTTTTTGAGCTGAGGAGATGGCTCATTTTTCCCACGCTGTCCAGAGCTTCGACGGCTTTTACAGCTTCCTGTTTTTGTGGATCTTCTGTTGCTTTAACGGTCGTCTGGGCACTCGTCGGTTCTGTGCTCTTTGTCACGGTGGTCATGGCAGTCACCTGAGACTTCATCTCCCTAGCCTGCATTCGCACGGCTTCCTGCTCAGCTGCAGCGGGGATGAGCTGACGGGAGACCACCAGAAAGATGGTGGCCATCAGCATGACGATGACCAGAATGATGACAAACCATTCACCAAGTGAACGAGGCTTTAGCGAACGAAGAAAATTCATGGAAAACTCCTCTTGCATGACTTGCGGAATAATATCAATGATAACGCTAAAAAGCGAACATACTCTTTTTGAATTATATCGGTTTATTAAGCTATTTCAATATAAGATTTCAATGAGACGCTCACCGGGACGCTCACCAAAATTTTGATGAGAACCAATCGAGATCCTTTTTTTGCTTCTATTGAGCCATTTTCTGACCATTGAGAAAGCAGGAAATTTTGATTTTGGCGATAAAAAACCCTGAAAGCTGGGCTTTTCAGGGCTTATCTCTGGTGATCCCGAAAGGATTTGAACCTTCGACCTGCGGTTTAGGAAACCGACGCTCTATCCAGCTGAGCTACGGGACCAAACTTGCTTTTCTATTTTAGCGGCTTGTACAGTACTGTCAATTATTTAACGGTTTTTCGGTAACGACCATTGCTGAATCATAATGGCTGGTATGGAGCAGTGAATGATGAAACTTCCTGTGGAGCGAAGGGGCGAAAGCTTGTACTGCGCTGTTCAGGATGTTTTCCAAATCTCTCATTTTTCTTTTCCTGGTTTTGCACAGCTTGCTATACTTTGCAAAAGGGAATGCCGACAAGAGAATTACAGACCAGAGATGTAGAAAAGAGAAACGCAAAAAAAGATATGCAGAAAACGGTCGTGCTGAAATGGGAGCACAACACCGGGTGGCCGGAAAACAAGAGTTCGGTAAACAAGAATACAGATAAGAAGAATGCAGAAGACGGGCATGCGGAAAACAGGAGTGAATGCAGGAGAAGCCTATGGAAGAAAAAAATCAAAGAGACGCGGAGCTGAATACAGAAGTGAATCCTGAGCGAAGGGACTTTCCCTACCGCGTGCTTTTGCCCTGCCTTTTTGGGCTGGAGTCCCTCGTGCGTGATGAAGTTCTGGAGGCTGGTATTTTGGAAGATCGGGTTGTGACCGCGGATGGGGAGGTCGCCCTGGACTGTGAAAGTCTTTCTGAGGCTGCAGAAGTGGCCGCGCGCATGAATTTTCGCTCGCGCTGTGCGGAGCGTGTTCTGCTTGAATTAGCCCGTTTTCCGGCGACTAACTTTGACGAACTTTTCGACGGCTGCCTGGCCATTCCCTGGGAAAATTATGTGGACCCTTCTTTTGTGATTGTCCTGAAAGGCTATTCGCGTAAATCGCAGGTCTATGGCATTCCTTCAGCTCAGCGTGTCCTCAAAAAGGCGCTCGTTCGCCGCCTCAGCGAAAAGCGGGGTCTGGCAGATGGTCGTGTGCCGGAGGATCCGCGGAGCGGGCAGTTTCACTTACATTTTGCGATTGTTGAGGATAGGGTCAGCATGGCCGTTGATACGAGTGGCGACGGTCTGCATAAGCGGGGCTATCGACCGCTCAGGGTGCTGGCTCCTTTGCGTGAGACCTTAGCCTCAGCCATTTTGCAGCTGTCCTTTCTGGAAAGGGAGGCCGCCTATGGTGAGGGACTGCTCGATCCCTGCTGTGGCTCGGGGACTTTTCTTATCGAGGCCGCGGAGATCCTGCGTGGCATTGCCCCTGGTCTGAAACGTCATTTTGCGGGAGAAAAGCTGCAAATCATGGGTCAGGCCGTGTTTGACCGTGAGAGAGAGTATGCCAGAAGGCTGCTTCATGAGGAAACCCAGCCGCTCTGTCTGATCGGCCAGGATATTTCAGAGGATGCGCTGCACGCAGCCTGGCAGAACGCAGGCCGGGCTGGAGTTGAGGATTGCATCCAATGGCGCAAAGCTGATCTGCGTCAGCTCAGAAGGGAGGAGCTGCTTGCGGCCACTCCGAAGCAGCGTCTGCTTGTTGTGGCCAACCCACCTTACGGCGAGCGTCTGCTCACTCCGGAAGCCGCTGGGAAACTGCTGCAATCCCTGGGACAGTTGATTCTGCCACAGGGCAGTCTGGCCGAAGGTTTTCGCTTTTCTTTGCTTAGTCCGGATCCCCATTGTGAAGAAGCGCTCGGCGCGCGTTCAGATAAACGCAGAAAACTTTACAATGGCATGATTAAGTGCAACTTGTATCACTATTTCCGACATCAAAGTGAAGCCGGAAAAAGAAAATAATGGGGTGATCAGCTTTGCCCCGAAATTTGTAAAATTTCACGTTTAGATGTAAAGACATGTTTTTAACCTGTCCGCGTGTTGCGGACAGTCGGCGTAAGGGACGGAGTGACATAGGTGAGTAAAATACCTGAAATCAGGGCATACACAAGATAAAAGATTTGTAAAGTGTTTTTGCGAATTTGTTATGAAATGTTTTTTAGCCTGTAAAATCAGGCTTTGTCCAGATAGGATTGCCGTAAGCCCTGTCACGTGAGTTATACACGAACTTATTAACATTATTAACATTTTTCAAGGCGAAACCAGCTTCTTGCCCGACTGAAACGAATTGCAGTGTGAAAGTGAAAAAAAAGATAAAAAACCATAAGCTCTTATTTTTCACTTGATTTTTTTGGCCTGACGCGCTATGGAAAGAACTGTCCTGGGTCTGGCGTGCTAAACTGGTTAAAATGATCGAGAAGAAATTTTCGTGAGAAGAACTTCTGGGACAACAAATACTGAAGAGAAGAAATATAAAGAGAGCAAATACCAGAGAGAAGAAAGCCAGGAGAGATAAAAAGCCGGAGGGAGAATTGATTTATGATTTATTTCAGTAGCGATTATATTAAGGGCTGCCATCCGCGCATCTGGCAGGCCATGGAAAAGAGCCTCCCGGAAGCCAGACCTGGTTACGGCGAGGATCCTATCTGCCGTGAGGCGGCAGCCATGATCTGTGCCGAAATCAAAGCCCCGGAGGCAGCCGTGCATTTCCTTATCGGGGGCACCCAGACCAATCTGCTGGCGGTCATGGCTTTTCTTCGCCCGCACGAAGGCGCCCTATGCGCAGCCAGTGGTCATATCCATGTGCATGAAAGTGGGGCCATCGAAGGGACCGGGCACAAGGTTCTTCCGCTGCCCTCGAAAGATGGAAAAATCACGGCTGAACAGATTGATGGGGTCATGCGTGCTCATCGCGACGACCCGACGCGCGAGCACACGGTTAAACCCGGCATGATTTATCTCTCTAACACGACAGAGCTGGGAACGGTTTACCGCAAAGCGGAGCTGGAAGCCATTTCGCAGGTGGCACGAAGCTGGGGGCTGCCTATCTATATGGACGGTGCTCGTCTGGCGTCGGCTCTGGCGGCCCCGGAACAGGATCTTCAACTTGCAGATTTACCGCGTTTGCTGGATGCCTTCAGCATCGGCGGTACGAAAAATGGCCTGCTCTTCGGCGAAGCGCTGGTGCTCGTGAATAAGGCCGCTCAGAAGGATTTCCGTTATATTCAAAAACAGCGCGGCGCTATGCTGGCAAAGGGCTGGCTCCTGGGAGTTCAGTACCGGGAACTTTTCAGCGGAGGCCTCTATCAGGAGATTGGTCGCTGGGAAAATGAGCTTGCGCAAAAAATTGCGACAGGACTTACGGAAGCGGGCTGTCGCTTTGCCCTTCCGGCCGAGAGCAATCAGCTTTTCGTGATCCTGACAAAGGCTCAGATCGCCGCTCTGGAAAAGGATTTTGTCTTTGAGGTTCAGGCGACAATGCGCGATTGCTTTAGCGACAAACTCGCAGAAAATGAGGAAGTGGTACGCTTTTGTACTTCTTTTGCCACGAGTGGCGAAGATGTTGAAAAGCTTCTTTCCGCAGTGCGCAGTCGGCCTTGAGCTTTGCTTAGCGGGCAAAATGGAGCAAAATGATCGCTTCGATCTTACACAGGACGATCAGCCAAGGTTTGCCCCGCGGAGAGCATGGAGCTAAAATAACTGAAGGACCGTATGGCGGAAACTGAAAACAAAGTCACGAGGAGCAATATTATGGACAATGTATTCATCTTCAATCACCCACTCATTCAGCACAAACTCAGTATTATGCGCGACAAAAACACAAATTCCAAAGAATTTCGTGAACTGGTGTCCGAAGTGGCCATGCTCATGGCCTATGAAGTGACCCGGGATCTTCAAACCTGTGAAGTGGATGTAGAGACGCCTGTGGGCATAGCTCATTGCCAGCAGCTCAGCGGCAAAAAACTGGCGATTGTGCCGATTCTGCGTGCTGGCCTCGGCATGGTGGATGGCTGGCTGAAACTGGTGCCGCTGGCCAAAGTTGGCCATATCGGGCTTTATCGAGATCCGGAGACCATGAAACCGGTCGAATATTATTGCAAGCTTCCCGATGATATTCAAAATCGTGACGTTATCGTTCTGGACCCCATGCTGGCCACGGGTGGTTCAGCGGTTGCTGCAATCGATGCTCTGAAAGCCAGAGGGATTCATAACCTTAAATTTAACTGCATCATCTCCGCACCGGAAGGCATTAAAGTTCTGCATGAGGCCCATCCCGATGTCCCCATTTTCTGCGGTGCAAGAGATGAAAAGCTCAATGAACACGCCTACATTGTCCCGGGTCTGGGTGACGCTGGCGACCGTCTTTTCGGGACAAAGTAACGCTTCTCGCTGGCCTGCCTGCCCTTACCGTACATTCCGAAGAATAACGGAAGAGCCGCGGTAGAGCTACGTATATGGGGCAGGCTTCCATATAATTGCGCCCTTTTATATCCGCTCTCAATACCTATCCATGTGAACCTGAGGGCCGCTCAAAAGAGCGGCCCTTTTTCCTGAGACAAACGGAGCAGGCACTGTCCCAGGCGAATGCTGCAGGGAATGGGCAGCAGACAGCTTTCACCTTCTTTGAGGCACAGACCATCGACATAGCTGGCCTCACCACTTTCCAGATCCTCCAGGAAAAATTTGCCGCCACGTCGAAAGAGACGCGCATGACGTGCGGCACACTGCCCTTCTTCAGGACAAAAATCACTGAAAACAGGGTCGCTGCCTAAAATCCACTCCTCTTCCAGAAAAAGCGAGCGCTTGCTCCGTTTCTTCTTTGCCCCCTGAGTGTCAGTCATTTTTGGAATTTCTTCCAGAAAAGTCAGAGGTTCCGACAATGGGTTGAGCGGCAGTAACGGTGGCCAGCGGATATCCGGGTGAGCTGGTCTTATGCTGGCTTTCCGGGCTTGTCCAGGCTTCATACCTGCTGGCGGAAATCTTTCCTGACGGTTGTGCTGTTCCCGCTGCAGAGCATCCTTAAGCAGCCTTTTTAACTCCTCTCGCTTCATGTAAAAGAGGAGACGGGCTGTTGCTGCGAGTTCTGCAGGCAAGTGGTAAAACTTTGCCCAGGATTCCCAGAAATCTTCCGCAGATCCAGGGATCTGCCACAGTTTTGCACGGGCACAGAGCGGAAAAACCGGCAGCAGCAAGGCTCTTCTATAGAGAAAAATATGGGAAAGTCCGAGAACCTGCAGGTTTACGGAGAAAAGCCGACTTTCAGCTATTTCGACGGAGTGCAGCAGTTCCATTGCTCTCTGACAGCCCAGAACAGGGTTGCGCCGTTTTTGATCCGCTGCAGACAGGGCTATTGCTCCCGGCGGAGGCAGAACGAGCAGTCGCCTGTCCTGTCCAGCGGGATGACGCAGGCAAAGCAGGGGAAAGGGTGGAGCTGAGCGCAGCAGGTCAGCCTGCCAGGGGATAAGATCCTGAGGATTCTGAAATTCAAAGATCAAGCTCATATCCGCCGGGAGCTTCCTTTAGCTGCCCAGGCCATCAAGCACGTTGCCGCTGAAAACTTTTTCCATCAGCTCCTTTGCAAAACGCGTGATCTGTTCGCGGAAGAGCATGGCGATGGCCAGAAGGACAGCGGTAATCACGACAATTTCCAGAGTGCCCAGCCCCTCACAGCGCTGCAGTTTACCGAATAAGTCTGAGAAGAAACGGCCCTTTGGAGCTGTCGTAGTTTTGTCCGGGTTTTTATCATCGCTTCTGTTCGAGCTTTTGTCATCGCTTTTTACCTTAGCCTTACACAAGCCCCTCTGACAGAAGTGAAGTTTTTGCCCGGCCATGAGATCAAGACGGGAGGGAGATGAGCAGAGGCGTTGCCTTCTGGGGTTTTTTCCTGAGTTTTTTTCTGAATTTTTTTCCATTTCTTTTTCCTCACTTTTCCAGATTTGTAATTTGATCCAGTGTTTTTGGATTATTTCACCTATTTTCATGATCTTTGCTTCGTTTTGTAGTTTGTATTTGTGATTTTTCTTTCTAATTTCTGCTGAGCTGAGACCTTTAGCAAAAGCTTTTCATCTTTAAAATGAGATGGATGAGCCTGCTACTCAGAAGCTGAGCCAGATCCCCAGACTCAGAAGAGTGTGAAAGAGGAGAGGGCAGGAAGCAGGGATATCGCCATGACGAGCAGGAGGTCCAGACCCATGGGCAGGAGGTAGAGAAGAGTTTTTCGACCTTCGCGTGCGCGTTCAGCACGGCGATAAAGCTCGAGACTTTCACCAGCCTGAAGCTGAATCATTTCCAATTGTTCCCGGCCGCCTTCCCTTTCGTAGCGGGAAAAGAGGTGGAGCAGACGCGCAATTTCGTCATCGGCCTGCAGGGCTGCCAGCCGGTCAAGACTTTCTGCAGTACCTCCACCGCCTGAAAGTTGGCGCTCCAGATTTTTGAGGTCGCGCTGGAGTAAGCTGCCGGGAGGGTCTTTGCCTGCTTTTCCTGTCTGAATTTTCTGCGTATTCGTTTCGGCGAAAGCCAGAAAAGCCAGGTCTAAGGCTCGTTGCAGGCTGAGACCGGAGAGCAGGAGCACGGAAAGAAAATTTAAGAAGAGGGGGTACTCACTGGCCGCCTGCCGCCGCAGTTCAGCATCGGCTTCCAGGACTTTAAGATCCAGGAAGAGATTGGGAAGGAAGAGGCTTATCAGCGACAGACCCCAAAGCCCGGCAGGTAGAAAGAGCAAAGCAAGTGCGAGCGAGAGTAAGGCAAGGCATATTTTGGCTTCGCAGTAGCGCAGCCACAGATTTTTATCGTGCCCCAGCAGATGTTCCAGACTGTGTCTGAGGCGCCGTTCGCAGTCACCAGGGTAGAGTCTGCCCAGTCTTGCTGGCAGGGAACTGTCTTTTTTGAGGAGCCAGGCTTTATCTCTCAGTAAGGGCAGCTTTGGCAGCTTATCCCTATGTTTTAGTGGGGAACTCAGATGCAGCACCAGGCTTAAATTGAGCAGAGCGGCCAGATAAAAGATGCCACTTGCGAGGACATTTTGGCTTGTGCCAAAACTATAGAGGCCGCTGGCGCTCATAAAGGAAAGGATAAAAGGCATGGCGCTCATAGCGAAGGCTTCGGCAGAGCTGCTGCTGGCTTCGGCCTTCAATTCCTCTTCCATGCGCAGCAGGCGGTGCAGGCTATCCCTCTGTAAGCGCAGGTACTGAACCGGTTTGCCTCCAAGGGCTTCAAGACGGGGCAAAACGCGACTGAAACTCTGAGCCAGAGGGTGGCAAAAGTAGAGGTCAAAACGGGCAAAAGCCTCAGAAAGCCCGAGCCCACCGGCGAGTGCAGTGGACAGGGCAATCAGCGCCTCACGCATACGGCTTTTTTCCCTGATTTTATCGGAGACAGCCTGTGGCGCTTCCAGCAGACAGCGAATCAAAGGGATACCAGCGCTCATGCGTGCCGAGAGGTAGTCCAGAAGTTCAGAAAAATCTCCGGCCTCACGGCTCTCGCGACGCGAACGCAAAAAATGCAGCAGTGAGGGAGTGAGCAGGAGCAGGCCCGGAGGCATGAGCAGGTAAAAGAGTGCGCTTGCTCCGGGGAAACAGGGCAGGCTCACGCCAGCCAATACCGTGGCCATAAAAAGGGCCAGCTTTCTTTCCTCGGAGTTCTGCCGGGAGGATCGTTTTGAACATAAGCTGTGGCCATGAGAGTTTTTCCTTCTTCTTGTGCCCTGCTTCAGCTGGATATAGTGGGACTTGGTTCTTGAGCCCCCCTTCCGCTTAGCCAAATAGATGGGGATTGCGGGGCTCTCCGTCCTGTCAGAAAATCCCGACTGACGACGGGCACTGGCTCGTTTTCGGACAGGGCGTGCCGGTTTTAGCAAAAGGTTTTCAGAAGACATGCTTTGGCTCCTTTCGCTCAGAGAAGACACCTTCACCCGGCTTTCTGCAGCAGAGAAGTTCCCCCGCGGCATTGCGCCTGAAGAGGGTGAGAAGGTGAAAGCAGCCGTCATCACTTTTTTGTGGGCGGACAATGGAGGCTACTCTGCGCAGGCCGCTTTCGGTGCGCTCCAGCTGTACGATGAGATTTAAAGCTGAGGAAAGCAGACGGGTGACGGCTTCCCAGGGCAGGTGGACGGACATAAGTAAAAGCAGAGCGAGGCGCTCCAGCATATCTTCCGGAGAATCAGCGTGGCCGGTGGACATAGAGCCGGGATGCCCGCTGTGCATGGCTTCAATCATGCTGTAGGCTTCTTCTCCGCGGACTTCCCCCACGATAATGCGGTCGGGACGCAGACGCAGTGCGGCTCGAATCAAATCGATCAGGGAAACTTCTCCGTTACCGTCCGGTCCCGGCGCTCGAGCTTCAAGTCGCAGCAGATTGGGAGAATTTTGCAGGTTTAACTCAGCGGTATCCTCTATGGTAAGGATACGTTCGCTGGGGGGAATGGCTCCGGAAAGAGCATTGAGAAAGGTCGTTTTGCCGCTGCCTGTTCCTCCGCTGATGAAGATGTTTTCCTTTTGGCGTACCGCTTTTTCCAGAAAAACCCGTGATTCCGGACTGAGACTGTGCCGGCGGACAAGTTCATCGAGATTGGGGGTAAAGCCGGTAAAACGCCTCAGGCTGAGTGCGGGTCCATCCGGACTTGCGGGCGGGAGCACTGCCTGCAGGCGCGATCCATCTGGAAAGCGCAGACTGGCGATGGGACGTTCTTCGTTAATCACACGGTTGCCCTGGCCAAAGCAACGGCGAATGACCCTTAAAAGATGATCTTTACTGTCGAAAGCGAGCGGCAGTCGTTCGAGCCGCCCATTTTTTTCGATGAAAATTCTTTCCGGTCCATTGACCATGATTTCGCTGATCTCCGGGTCCTCAACGAGTTCCTGGAGGATGTCAAAGCCACGCATGGTCGCATAGAGATCGAAAGAGAGCTGCGATTTTTCCCGCAGCCCCAGGCGGCTGCCCTCGTAGCGAGCAGCTACATAGCGGGTAATTTCAGCACGCAGGAGCTGCTCCGGGGCTTCGTTCAGACCCGGCTTGAGAGCGAGCAGTTCTTCGATCTGCTGTAAGCGTTCGTTATAGCTGCTCATGATTTTTCTCCCTGGCCGGTGGACTTAATTCGAGAAAGTGTACGTTTTCCGGAAGTTCGGATATGAGGGTGGAGATTTCCCGGCGGGCGTTGGTTGCCGCATAGCCTTTACCGCCTGGCAGGTTGCAGACGAAAATATCGCTTAGTGAAACAAGCTCGCGCAGGCGTGAGAGAGGTTCCTGGGCCATTTCGAGAATGGCAATTGAAGCTTCGGAGCGGCTGCGTATATAGCGCCGCAAGAGCTGCAGGAGCTGTTTTTGCACGCTCAGAGGCGAGAGGCGGAGATCCTCTGCCCGTCCTCCGGGACGCAGGGCGTAGTAGGCTCCCTGCTGAAACTCAAAGCAGGGTCCCAGAGCCTCACAGGGTGGCTGAACCCCTGTCTGCAGCATCAGGAGCAGGGAGGAGAGTTCCGGCCCCCGGCTGAACTGGAGCGGCAGGCTCACTTCGTAGGCCGGGAGAAAAGGAACGTAGTAGACGGGTCGTCCCTGCTGCAGCTGCTGACGCATAAAGTGGAGCAACCAGGCTTTGCGCAGACGGGCGTCAAAGGCATAGAGAGCAATGAGCGGACGGGAGGAAATGCCTCCGGGCGCAGCTTTTTCCAGACAGCTGGAGAGCCTGGAGCAAATTTCTTCAATGCGCATTCCCGGCTGCAAATCTGCCTTTTTACTCATACCGGGGCCTTTCCCATTGATGAGGCGGGGGTAGCCCTTCAACTGATCGTTGAGCCTGGCTCCCAGCGAGAAAGTTTCTGAAAGAATCAGCACTTCCGGACTTTTTTGTTTTTTCAGCAAGAGCAGGGCTTCACTTTCGTTCGCTGCAAAGCTGACCTGACAAAGAGGCTGTTTCCGGCTTTCCAGGGCGGCTCCGAGGAGGCGTGCATAGCTGCGGTCCGCATCAAGGATCAGGACGCGATGAAGGCGCTGCTCCCGTGTATAGGTCGGTGGTAAAAAGCCCGCTGGCTCAGGAAACTGAGGCTGCCGTCCGCAGGCGATAAACGGAGAAGATATCATTTGGGGCCTCCTTTCTAAATCTTTGCCGGACAGACGCTGTGTGAAAAGCGGGATGATGTGAAGGAACCTTTCCATACGGCCTTCTGACTTTCTGACTTTTTACAGCGGGCTTTATCAGGGTAACCGAGGTGAGAAATGCTGAAGCAGGCAGTGCTCGACAAAAGGCGTCAAAAGCTGCCAAAATCAGTCAAAACTTGCCCCTTACGCATCATGGTGATAAATTGAACTTTAACGCTCGAAATTCTTATACGGATTTCGTACATGGAGTTCGTACACGGAATCTTTCAGTGAGCTATTCAAATTCTTAATAATTCTGCCCCTGGGCAGCAAAACGGGGCTTAGCCCCTGATAAAGAAAGGTGGTGCCTTAATGAGCCATAAAAACACTTATCTTTTTACCTCGGAGTCTGTGACAGAGGGACATCCTGATAAAGTCTGCGATGCCATCGCCGATGCAGTTCTGGATGAACTTCTGCGGGATGATCCTCAGTCGCGTGTGGCCTGTGAAGTCTGTGCGACCACGGGGATGATCCTTGTCATGGGAGAGATCAGTACGCAGGCTTACTGCGATATTCCTGCCGTTGCCCGCCGTACCATCAGCGAGATCGGCTACGATCGAAACTCTCTGGGTTTTAATGCCGAAACCTGCGCGGTGTTGACGTCCATTAAAGAGCAGTCTCCGGATATTGCCCTTGGTGTCGACCGGGCCTTTGAATCTAAGGAAGGTCTGGAGCCGGATACGCTGGGCGCCGGTGATCAGGGTATGATGTTCGGTTTTGCCTGCAAAGATACGCCGGAATATATGCCTCTGCCGATTACTCTGGCTCACCGCATCTGCCGTGGTCTGGCCGAGGCCCGCAAGCTGCACCTTGCCAAAACCTTCTGCCCGGATGGTAAAGCGCAGGTCAGTGTCCGTTACGAAGATGGCAAACCGGTCCACATTGACACGGTTGTTGTTTCGACCCAGCACCTTGAGTCTGCAAGCCTTGATGAGGTAAAACGCGAAGTGCATGAACTCGTGCTCAATAAAGTTCTGCCTCAGGATATGGTCGACGCGGATACGCGTTTCCACATTAACCCAACCGGCCGTTTTGTGATCGGTGGGCCTAATGGAGATTCTGGTCTGACCGGACGCAAGATTATTGTGGATACCTATGGCGGCTATGCGCACCACGGCGGTGGTTCCTTCTCCGGCAAGGATCCCACAAAAGTGGACCGCTCGGCGACCTATGCCGCCCGTCATGTGGCGAAAAACATTGTTGCTGCCGGTCTGGCAGATCGCTGTGAAGTCGAAATTGCCTACGCCATCGGTGTGGCCGAACCTGTATCGATTACGTTTAATGGCTATGGCAGCAGCGTGCTTCCCGAGGAGAAAATGGTCGAACTCATTCGCAGCTGCTTTGACCTGCGCCCGGAAGGCATCATTCGCAAATTTAATCTGCGCCGCCCGATCTACAGAGATTTGGCGAGCTACGGCCACTTTGGCCGTCCCGAGCTGGATCTTCCCTGGGAAAAACTCGACGTCGTTGAGGATCTCAGAAAAAAAGCCGGCCTGGCTTGATGAACGTAGTTCTCGACTTTCTGGAGCCAAAAACCTGCCGCTTTTGCGGGGCTTCCCTTTTGCCGCCGCTCTTGCGCAGACTGGCTCCGGATCGTCTTGAAGCCCTCACCCTTGCTGCCCTGCAGTCGGGGAGTTCAGATATATCTCTGCCTGCGCCCTTTATTCGATGTGACGAAGGCGGTGAAGAAAACTTTAGCCTGCGTCTGCGCAGGCAACTTTGTCCCGACTGCCTGCACAGCCTGCCATTCGCCCTGGACGAAAATCTTGCGCCACGCTTTGCCGCGCCGCTTGCGCCAAAGCATTCAGGGGAAACCTGGCCTGGAGGTCTGAATAAGCCCGTACAAAGTGCCGAAACGTTTGCAGACGCGGGCTTTTTTGTCCTCAGGGAGAGGCTGACCATGATCAGTCCAGTCTTTCTTTATGAGGAACCTCTGCGCAGCGTCATTCTGGATTTAAAATTTCACGGTGAACGCAGTAAAGCCCGAATCCTCGGCTTGCTCGCAGCGCGACAGCTACGACGACTGCCCTGGAAAGCCGCTGCTCTTGTACCCCTGCCCCTGGGTCGCAAACGCCTGCGCACGCGTTCGTACAATCAGGCAGAGCTGATTGCCCGTGAGATTTCCCGTGAACTGAAACTTCCCCTCATCACAGATTTACTGCTGCGCGTACGCGATACCTGTCCGCAAACGGAGATGCCGGGGAGGAAGGAGCGTGCGGAAAATGTTCGCGGGGCTTTTGCGCTGCAAGATCAGCGCGCGACAAGCCTGCCAAAGGGTCTGCCTCTGCTGCTTATCGACGATGTTGTGACTACCGGAGCGAGTTTTGATGCCGCTGCTGCCCCCCTGCGTCAGGCCGGCTTTTTGCCGCGTGCCCTGGCCATTGCTCTGGAAGAGCCAAAAAGAGCGAGTTAATCAGATCGCGCTGAGATCGGGCAGAATCCTTTCCCTTTCCTGAGAGGAAGAGCCGAAAAGGGTGAACAAAGCTTCTCAGGAAGACGTGCAGGAAGGGCGGGACGTTGCGAAAGCAGGCATCTCTGGGGTATCATAAGAGTACCTGAAATGTTTGAGCTGCTTCATTTTTGAACCTTCATGACTTAAAAGGGAGTCCGGAGTTGAAGCGGAAGTTGATCAAGCCCCCAGCGGGAAGGTCTAAGGCCGCCGCAGGACACCCACCTGGCGAATATGCTAGGTGTCAGAAAGGAGTGGCCGCGTTTCAGGTTTTTTGACGGAGGAACTCATGAAAGTTTACAACGATCTCACTCGCAGCAAAGAAGAACTGATTCCACAAACTCCGGGAGAATACAAAATCTACGTGTGCGGACCCACCGTGTACGAGCTCTTCCATCTCGGGAACGCCCGTCCCCTGATTGTTTTTGATACCCTGCGCCGCTACCTCGAATACTGTGGCAACCGCGTCAATTACGTTATGAATTTTACCGATATTGACGATAAGGTCATCAAGCGGGCCCATGCTGAAGGGATAGATTTCAAAGAACTGGCAGATCGTATGATCAGGGAATTTTTTATTGACGCGGAAGGACTCAAGGTCCGGCGTGCCACAGCTCACCCGCGGGCAACAGAAACCATTCCTGAAATTATTGAGATGATCCAGACACTTTACGATAAGGGCTATGCCTATGTGCTGGAAGATGGCGTGTATTTCGATGTGCTGAAGTTCAAGGACTATGGCAAACTCTCCCGCCATCCGCTGGATGAGTTGGAAGAAGGAACCCGCGCCCTGCACAATGAGCAAAAACACAGCCCTCTCGACTTTGTGATCTGGAAATTCAAAAAAGAAGGCGAGCCTTCCTGGCCCTCCCCCTGGGGAGAGGGACGACCGGGTTGGCATATTGAGTGCTCGGCCATGAACCACAAATTCCTGGGCGACACCATAGATATTCACGGCGGTGGTCAGGACCTGATTTTCCCGCATCATGAGAATGAAATCGCCCAATCCGAGGCAGCCAGCGGCAAACCCTTTGTCCGCTACTGGATGCACAACGGTTTCATCAATGTCAATAACGTTAAGATGGCCAAATCGGAAGGCAACTTCTTCCGCGTCCGCGACCTCTCGACGCTTTATCCCTATTCCGCATGCCCATTAACTTCTCACATGAGCTGCTCGACGGCGCTCAGAATGGCTGGAATCGTGTCATCACCTGCGCGGAAAATCTGCGTTTCCTAATTAAGAAGGGCGAAGCTCCGGCCGAAGATGGAGCCGACGATGAGAAGCTCTCTGCAGCCTGCACGGAAGCCCGTGAGAAATTTCACGAAGCCATGGACGATGACCTCAACACGGCCGATGCCTTTGCGTCCATCTTTGATCTCGTGCGTACGGCGAACAGTCTC
>SFGY01000023.1 GCA_004556455.1 Clostridiales bacterium
TAGCAGCCGTGTTAACCAGCGTTGCGCCAGATGCCCAATTGACAGCAGCGGTTACAAAAATCAATGAGATTGTGGGGATTTTAAATGCCAGGGGAGTAAGTAAGGCGAAATAAAGGAGAAGTTCCCATGGGATTTAAAGAGATTGTGTCTGAAGATAATCAGGATGTATTCCTAAACCCGGATGAATTTGGAGCCTATCACGATATCTGCGGCCGAAAGCTTCTAATCATAATTGATGATAACGAGATGGTAGAAAGAGAAAAGAGAAAAAGAACTGGTCAGGAATATCGGCAGGGGATTTATAATAAGCAGGTTCTTTTTTATGTGCTGGGGCGGGATTTTGGCCCGCTTCCGGCAGTAGGAAGGTCTCTAAAGCTGGATGGCAGGGACTTTGTAATAACGGATGCTATCAATGAAGGCGGGATTTATTCTATCAGCATGGAGGCGGTGAGAGCATGAGCTCCTTAATCTTGTTAGGCGTTGACACTGAGCAGGTCAACGCCATTTTTGAAAAATTAGAGAATAACGGCAAGGCGAATCAAGTCCTAAAGCAGGCGTTAAATGAGACGGCAAAGCAGGCCAGGGAACGGCTGTCAGAGCAGACGAAGAAGGTTTACGCGATTAAAAAGACGGCTTTCCGTAAGGATATGAAGATTAAGAAGGCAACCGTATCCAAGCCTCAAGCAAGCATTGTGTCAACTGGGAGAGCGAATAGTCTGTCAGATTTTAGAGTGTCTCCGGCAACGGTGAGAAATGGGAACAATCGCCCAAAGATTACGAAAGGAAAGGTTTTAAAAAGCAGCCGGATGAAGAGGCTTGAAAAGGGAGGAATTAAAGCTTTCCTGGTGAAGTTCAAAAGCGGACATAAAGCAGCAGTGGAACGCACATCCAAAAAAAGGCTTCCTATCCGGGTATTATATAGCCCGTCTGATCCGGTCATGATTGGAAGCGAAAAGCGGACATATGGAATTGTAGAGCCGTATATTGAGAGAGATTTACATGAAAACCTGCGGCGTTTTATAGAGCAGGCTTTAGGAGGATAATATGACAACGAATCAGCTTCAGGAAGCTTTAATTCGAGAGATTGAGGATATTTCCAGGGATATAAGTTTCGTTAATTACAAGCAAGAACCGGCTGCTCTGAAAGGATACCTTCAAGCGATTCCCATATTCCCCGTTTTTGAGAACCAACCCCTTGGGACGGATTATGATATGCTGTCGGAGGAAATGACTGAAAACAGGCTTTTTCCATATTTTGTAGTTCGTGTGGATGGAGCAGAATATTGCAAGCCTAAGGAGGATATGGGAGAAGTGAACCAGGCCCACGTCATGATTGCGTTTGCAATATATGATGACAATCCAGAACTGAAAGGATATTTTACTCTGACAGCAATCATGGAGAGAGTAATCATGAGGTTCCAAAGAAACCCTGTTCTGGGATCGTTTTTTTGCAGCAGAACCATGAAGACAGCATATCAGGAGGATGACGCCTTTCCCCAGTTCTTCGGAGGGATTGAGATGCTCTGGTATCTTCCGGATATTAGCGTGGAGGGATTTACATGAAACAGACGATGGTTTATATTGGGCCGTCCATTCAAAATGTGATTGTGACTGGGACGGCATTTTACGGGGGGTATCCCCCTCATATAGAAGCGGCCTTAAGGCGGCATCCGTATTTAAACGATCTGATGGTGCCGGTTCAAGAACTGTCACACGCAAGAAAAGAGGTGCGTAATCCGGAAAGCGCACTGGGAAGAATCTATAGGAAAGCAGAAGGAGGAAATTTATATGGCTTATAGGCATGGAATTGAAGTAACAGAAAAAGAAACATCATTCCCAAGCCCAATGTCCACCAAGTATGGAGTGCAGGTGATTTTTGGCACTGCCCCGGTGAATCAGGCAAAGAACCCATATGCATCTGTTAATAAGCCGGTTAAGGTAACTACATTTGAAGAGGCGGAAATAAACCTGGGGTACAGCGAAGATTGGAAAACCTACACTCTGTGCCAAAGCATGTACGCAAGCTTTAAATTGTTCCAGATTAGCCCGGTTGTTTTTGTCAATGTGCTCGACCCAAAGAAGCACAGGAAGGATATAGAGGCAAAATCATATGAGGTAAAAAACCATCAGGCAGTTGTGAAAACGACCGGTTTTTTACTGGATGAGCTGACGGTGAAAACGCAGAATGCAGACGCGCATGTTGGGGAAGCCAGGATAGGCGAAGCGGTTACAGGAGGGGAAAGCGTTACGCTTACAGCAGATACCGATTATATCGCGGAATTTGATGAGTATGGATATCTGGTAATTACAGTTTTGTCTGCCGGAAAAGCGTATGAGGCAACACAAATAACAGTTAGCGGCAAGGTGATAGCGCCTGAGATGGTGACAGAAGAAGATGTGATCGGTTCTTATGACGCGGCTACTGGAGCGGAAACCGGTATGGAGGTATTAAGACAGATATACCCCAAATTTGGCCTAATTCCAAGCATGCTTCTGGCGCCAGGATGGAGCCAGAAGCCCAATATCGGAGCAGCCCTCCAGGGAAAGTGCGAAGATATTAGCGGCGCTTTCCGTTCTATGTGCCTTCTGGATTTGGATACGGCTCTTGCTAAGAAATACACTGACTGTGAAAAGATAAAGGCAGATATGGGATATAATGAGGAGCATTCTATCGTGCTTTGGCCTGAACTACAGATGAAAGGAAAGGTGTATAGCTATTCGGCGGTGTATGGAGCAATGATGAGCTACCATACGGCATTAAACAATGATGTGCCGTATATTTATCCATCTAATAAAGACTTGAATGTAGACGGGGCGGTTTTGGAGGATGGAACTGAGATTCTTCTGGATCAGATTCAGGCTGGCTTTCTGAATGGAGCCGGAATCGTAACGGCATTTAATGATTTGTCTTGGAAGGCATACGGGAATAATACAGGCTGTTACCCGGAAAATACAGATCCAAAGGATCGCTGGATTGGATGCCGCCGGATGTTTGATTATGTTTCCAATTATTTTGTAGTGGCATACCGGAAAAAGCTGGACGGAAATATGAATCGCCGTCTGGTGGACGACATTGTAAACAGCTTCAATATCTGGGGGAACAGCTTGACAGCAAATGGTATGTGCGCAGGCATATATGCGGAATACAGGCCAGAGGAAAATACAGTGGAAGATGTTTTGGCAGGGCACTTAAAGCTAAGAATTTATTTTGCGCCTTATACGCCAGCTGAGTATATCAACGCAACCATGGAATTTGATGTGGCGGCGCTGGAAGGCGTAATGGCATAGGAGGAATTGTAATGTTTAAGACACATCTTATTAATCGGTTTAATGCATATAAAAATGGAAAGCAGCTCATTGGGGTGGCCGGGGAACTGACGCTCCCAGAAGTGACAAACCTGACGGATACCATGGAGGGTGCCGGAACCGGCGGAAATATGGATATCCCGGTTGTAGGACTGATTGATGACATGGAAATGGAAGTATCCTTTATGTCTTTGTGTGAGGATATTTTTTCAGTTATGGATCCAACCGAATCTGCGGATTTGACGCTAAACGGCGCTTTGCAGGGATCGGATGCGGGAACGGGTATAGTCAAATACCAGCAGATCAGTGTTTCAGTCAGAGGAATGCTTAAAAAGTTTACGCCAGGCTCTATGAAAGCAGGAGGGAAAATGGGCTCCAGCGTTACGCTGGGGCTCAGCTATTATAAGGTGGTATTGGATGGAAAGACAATGATTGAAATCGATCGATTTAACGGTATCTATATCATCAATGGAAAGGACGTCTTAAAGGAAGTAAGGGACATGTGCTAAGAAAGGAAAAACGCAATGGACAAGAAAGAACCGAACATGACAAACGAATCAAAGAAAGACTGGCTGATATTGAATCTGAAAACTCCGGTGGAATATCAGGGAATGAAAATTACGCAGTTGGATATGACAGGACTAAGAAATATGACAGGCCGGGATCTTAACATGGTCTATGACTTGTATATGGCCCAGGGAGGGGGAGGCGTTGCCATGCAGGAGAGCACACTTTTGTTCGCGCAGGTAGTGGCGTCCAGAGTGTGTGGGTATCCAATCGAGGCGATCATGGAGCTTAAGGCAAAGGATTCGGTATATCTCAAAAACCGGGTATATCGTTTTTTCTTCCTGTCGGAATAGGCTGCGCTGAGGATATAGAGAAAGCAAACCGGGCATTCATTGCTGCGGGACGATTTACAAAATCAGGCCCCCAATTTTTTTATGACCTTCCGATTTATCAAGCAGCCCGTATGGCCAGGGAAGCAAATGATTTGGCGAAGGAATTACAGCAGGAAATGAACAGGAGGCGGAGATAGATGGCAGGGAAGAAAAAATACGAACTTGAAATCATGATATCAGGCGGGACAAATGCCTCTCTTTCCGCTTCTATTCAAAGGGCGAAGCGTGAAATCAGTTCCCTGGAACGACAGGCTGGCTTATCAGCTAAGGCAGTGGGAGATTCCTTTGGCGGAATGAGCGTGAAGGGAATTGATACCCTGGGGAAAATTTCAGATCAGGTATTTGGCGCGATAGCAAAGGGAAGCAAGGTAGCGGCTGCGGGAGTTGCCGGATTGATTGGCGCATCCACTATGGTGGGGATGGGATTCGAGCAGCAAATGAGTACGGTGCAGGCAATTTCCCAGGCTTCAGCCGCAGATATGGAGAAGCTGAACGCTTTGGCTAAAAAAATGGGGGAAACCACCCAGTTTACGGCAGAGGAAGCCGGACAAGGCTTAGAGTATATGGCTATGGCTGGCTGGAAAACCCAGGACATGCTGAAAGGGCTTCCGGGAATTATGAACCTGGCCGCCGCGTCTGGGGAAGATCTTGGGAGGGTATCTGACATTGTCACAGATGCAATGACGGCATTTGGAATGGCAGCGGATGAGTCGGACAGGTTTGCTGACGTGCTTGCGCAGGCATCCAGCAGTTCAAATACAAATGTTGCCATGATGGGCGAGACATTTAAATATGTAGCGCCTGTTGCCGGATCGCTCGGATACACAATCGAGGAAGTAGCTCTGGCAGCCGGATTAATGGCAAATACCGGGATTAAGGCTGAGCAGGCTGGAACCGCAATGAGAACCATGTTTACAAACCTTGCAAAGCCAACAAAACAGATGCAGGGTTACATGGATGCGCTCTCTCTGTCATTGGTAGACGAAAAGGGAGAGATGAAATCGCTGAGCCAGCTATTAAATGATTTAAGAGCGGGCTTTTCAAACCTGACGGAAGCGGAACAAGCAGAATATGCCGCAGGTATTGCAGGCAAGGAGGGAATGTCTGGCCTGCTTGCGATTGTGAACACTTCGGAGGATGATTTTAAAAAGCTGACGGAAGAGATTAATAACAGCGCCGGAGCCGCTGAGGCGATGTCGAAAATGAGGCTGGATAACCTGAAAGGAGATTTAACCCTTTTGTCGAGCGCAGCCCAGGGTGCCGGAATCGAACTTTACGAAGGTTTTTCTGATGACATGAGGGAGGCAGCTCAATATGCAGTCGCATGGGTATCAAGCTTTACGGACAGACTGGAAGAAGATATACCAACGGCTCGGAGACTGATGAAAAACTTCGGAAAATGGCTGGAAGAATTTTTCGGGCCTGTTATGGATATAGGAAAATGGCTGGCAAAAAATCCCCAGGCCATCGAAGGCGGGATCGCAGGAATTGCATCAGCCCTTCTAACATTTAAGGCGGTAAAAGCAGCAAAAAATGGCGTGAAGTTACTGTCATCGCTTTCCGGCATAGTCTCCGCATGGCCAGTAGCGGCGGCCGGATTGGCAATAGGGGCAATCGTAGGAATCACAACCGCAATACAAGAAGCGGAACGGAAAGCCGCACAGCAAAGCCTGGCTGAACATTTTGGAGATATAACGCTATCTTTAAAAGATCTGGAGGAAGCAGCCAGGAACACGCTTGGGGAGGGACTTTTCCAGAGCATAGACGAGCTGTCAGAAGCAGGGGAGAAAACCTCCAAAATCTACGATTCGATGCAGTCCGGGATAAGGGAGATCAATAAGGCCGGGTGGAAGCTTTCCCTGGGGATAAAATTTGATGAAAGCGACACACAGTCTTATGTGTCCGCGGTAGACCAGTATGTGAAAGATGCCCAGGAATACATTACAAGCCGGGGATATGAGTTGAAGCTGGCTGTAGGCATTGTTATGGGAGAGGAGGGAGACGGATTATTAGAGAACAGTGACGCATTCTACCAATCCCTGTATAACCAACTGGAGCCGCTGAAACAGGGGTTACAGGAAACACTTCAGGACATCACGGAAAATGGGCTGACACTGGATAAAGATAAAATCGTTAGGGACTACCTAGATGAAATTTCTGAAGTGACCGCCATGATATCCGATGCTCAAAGCGCTGCAAAGCTCCAGATGATACAAGATGATTTTTCGGGTGCAGCCCTAACGCCAGAGACGTTCCAGAATTACCAGGATGCGTTAAATGAATATGCAAAGGAAGCCATTGAAAGCATTGACAGTTCTTCCGAACAAATATTGGCGTCCCTGAATGCACAGAGAATGTTGGGAGAACAAGGGAAGGATGGAGGCATATCCCAGGAAGAGTTTGAGGCACAGTCAGAAGCGGTTAGGCAGAAGCGTTATGCGCGAAAGGCCCAGGTTCTTAATGGTGTGTACCAGGCTACGCGTGATACCGTTATGGATACCTATGGAGGCGATATCGCCCCGGCGTTGGAAGCAGTCAACAAGTCATTAGATGAAAGCTTAAACGGATTAAAAACAAAGGGCCTGTATGCGCCTGAAGATTGGGGCAATGCTGCGCAGATAGCCGTCCTGGACGCTGCAAGCCAAAACCATATGAGCAAAGCAAATAAGGATGCCATAGGAGAGCTTTTAAAAGGAATGGAGCCAAATCAGGAGCAGATGCAGCTCTTGATTGAGCAATATAAAAAAGCAGGTGGCGATCTAAATGACGCAATGGTGCAGGGCGTTCTGGAGTCCATGGATGAGGCGGACGCATTAGGCGCAGTATCAGGAAACGAGGATTCTTTGTGGTCGCTGCTTGGAAAAAAAGCAGCCGATGACCCTGTCATGGCAACTGCTATACTTGCTTCAAAGGAAGCTGGGGCAAAATATGGGGATTCATGTATAGAAGAAATAAAACGTAAACGCCCAGAAGCGGTGCAGGAGGCAGAAAATTTCCTAAGTGCGGTAAGAGCTAGGCTTGAACAGGGTATAGTTCCAGTGACAGTGCCATTGCCGGTTAACCTTCAAGCGGTGGAGGCATACAGTCGTGGTGTAGATATATCTGGAAAGACAGATTCTCCAGAGAACAGAGCTAGAGGATATAAAAATGGTGGAATTGTTAATTCAAGGCAGTTTGCTGAAGTTGCAGAAGAAGGGCCGGAAGCCATCATTCCTATTGAACATTCAGGCCGTGCCTTGGAGCTGTGGAGGGAAACAGGACGGTTATTGGGAGCTTATGAAGAACATAATTACGATCGGATGTATGAGGGTCTGACAGCCGGGACGATTGTAGAGAACAACAGCAGCTCGTCATTTGCGCCGGTGTGTAATCTAACCATCAACGTTCCAGGAGGAGAAAGCGTCAGAAGCCAGATCACAGCAGGCGCCAGCGAGGGGTTTGATCGTTTTATTGAATATATGGAACGTTATAAAAGAGAACAATATCGGGCGGCATTTTAAAATCAACTAAGGAGATGGTGGAGCTATGGCGTCAACCTATAGAACAATCCAGGGCGACACTTGGGACATAATCGCCAAAAAGGTTTACGGTGAAGAACGACACCTTGATTATCTGATGGAGCATAATTTCCCTTTGCTGGATTATTTTATTTTTCCGGCTGGCATAGAGCTTCAGACACCGGATCTGCCTAATAGGCAGCCGGACGATCTGCCGGAATGGAGGAAAGGTTAGACAATGACGATGACACGCAAGAAAACAGTGAATGTTGTATATAACGGGATTGAGGTATGGAAAAGCCTGGATCCTTATTTGGAATCATTTTCATATTTTGATTCTGTGGATGAATCAGACAAGATTTCATTTTCGGTAAACGACCGCGATTTAAAATGGGTTAACTCCTGGATACCCCAAACAGGTGATGTAATTCAGCCATCTGTTATTCTTGAAAACTGGAACTATGAGGGCGAAAAGATGACTGTAGCCTGCGGGGATTTCGTGGTGGATGATTTTTCCTTTTCATCCCCTCCGTTGTCTGGCAGTATTAACGGCGTATCTGCACCGGTCAATACAAGCTTTAAGGAAACCATGAATACAAGAACCTGGGAGGCGGCTACGATTAGCCTGATAGCTTCGGAAATCGCTTCCAAATATGGACTGACCAGCATTTATGACGCTCCAGAGATACAGGTGGCAAAAACGGAACAGAGCAACCAGGCAGACAGTGATTTTATAAAATCCCTCTGTCAAAAGTATGGGCTTGGAATGAAGGTATACGCAAACCGTTTGGTCATCTGGGATTATAAAACCTACTTTAAAAAACGTCCGGTTATTGTTCTGACGCCTCAGATGGTGTCAAAGTGGATTTATCGAAAAAGCATGCAGGGAACCTATACAGGGGCTAAAGTGAGCTACACAAATCCGGCTACGAAAAAAACAGTAGAGGTAATTGTAGGAACGCCGGAGCGACTGTACAGGACAACACAGAAAGCAGACAATGAAGCCGATGCAAGGCTGATTGGCGAAGGAGCTGTTCTAAACGCGAACCGCAAAGCTGAAACGATGCAGATTACTCTTCCGCCAAAGCTTTCCATTATGGCCTGTATGACCGTACAGCTTTCAGAGTTTGGAAAGATGGACGGGATTTATTTTGTGGAGCAGGTATCACATACGATTGGACGGAAGTCATATACCATGCAGTTAAAGCTGAGCCGGATTACAGAAAATGGAGAATCAGGGAATGGTGAAACCGCAGGCTCTAATGCATCTACAGCTGGAGCGGAGAGCTATGTGATAAAGAAAGGTGACACTTTATGGGATTTGGCTAAGAAAAAATACGGGAATGGGTCTAAATATACCCTGATTTATGAGGCGAATAAGGATGCCATTGAGGCAGATGCAAAGAAACACGGGAAAAGCAGCTCGAATAATGGATATTGGATATATCCAGGATTAACCATTACGATACCGGCATAAGAAGGAGGGCTTATGGAGGATGTAGTAAGAGTGGGAAATATATCAGCGGTTGATCCGGATGCTGGAATGGCACAGGTATATTATCCTGATCGGGACAGCACGACGGCTCCGCTTCATCTGTTTGCATTTCATTCCGAATATGCCCTGCCAAAGGTAGGCGATCAGGTAGTGGTGCTGCATTTGTCAAATGATACTAGTTCTGGCGTGATACTGGGACGCCTCTGGGGGACAGCAGAGCCTCCACAGGCTGGAATGGCTGGCTACAAGAAGGTGTTTGATTCAAATGCGTGGGAAGAATTAAAGCAGGGACGATATACGATTCACGCAGATGAGATAATTCTGGAGGGGACAGGGGGGAGCTGCACACTTTCACAATTAATTGACTTGGAAAAGCGCATAGAGCGATTGGAAAGGAAGGAATAATATGGTTGGGTTGCTTGGAGAGCTTAGGTTCCGTGTTGCTGACAGTCGCATTTTGACGTTTCGCAATTTTAAGCGTGAAATAGCTTCGACTTGGAACAGCCTGGATCGAATCGGCCTAAAGCCAATCGTAGAATATGGAGGGGCCAATTTGCAGACAGCGTCATTTGAAATAGTATTGGATGCCTCTTTGGGAGTCAGGCCAAGTAAACTTTTAAAGACGCTGGAACAAATGGCAGAAGCTGCGCAAGCTTATGAATTAGTAATTGGAAAGAAAATGATAGGAAAAAACAAATGGGTGATCACCAAATGTTCGCAGGCATATGACTATATACTGAGAGGCGGAGAGATCTACAGGGCTACCGTGTCATTAACGCTCCAGGAATATGTATGAGGAGGCTGAAAGTGGAAGAGCAGCGGTTCAAAATTACAGTACAGAATGCAGAAGATGAGGAAGAACTAATTCGAACCTTGTCAACCTTATTTAATACGCGTGCGGGAAGTCAACCGGCGGATCGAGATTTCGGGATATCGTGGAAATGCCTGGATGAGGTTCCGGAAGTAGCGGAAAATCTTTTTTATCTGGAGGCAGTACGCAAGGTCGAACGGTATGAGCCTAGAGTGGAGATAACCAATATTTTATATAGGCATGAAGCAGGAAAGATGACTGCTCATATTTATTTTTCTGGAAAGGGGAGAAGTGGATCATGAATGATATATTGTCACGACTGTCTGATTGTCCAGAGGTAAGCTTTATAGACGGGATAAGCTTTGCAGATTTACAGGAGAAGATGATACAAGATTATCAGGAAAAGTTCAAAGAATTGACAGGAAAAGATGTGACTCTGGCACCGGCGGATCCATATCGCTTGATTCTATACTCCTGTGCCGTGGCAATCTATCAGGCGTACCAATATGGAGATAGGGCCGGAAAAATGGGTCTGCTCAAATACAGCACAGGGAGTTTTCTTGACAATTTGGCGGCGCTTAAAGGAGTAAGGCGAAATGAACCCTCTGCAGCGCAAGCCACTGTACGTTTTACATTGTCAGCAGCATTAAGCAAAAGGGCGGAAATTCCGAAAGGGACCAGAGTGAAGGGAATTGATCTATATTTTGAGACGATAGAACCGGCTGAAATCCTGGCTGGGAATCTATATGTGGACGTTGCTGTAAAATGTCAAACGGCCGGAAGCATTGGCAACGGTTTTCTTCCCGGAGACATACAGACTTTAGTAGATCCTCTGCCATACATACTTAGCATCCGAAATATTACGCAGTCATCCGGCGGAACAGACCGGGAGACAGACGAGGAGTTGGCAGAACGGGTGTATTTATCTCCGTCCAGCTATTCCACAGCTGGCCCTCAAAGTGCATATGAATACTGGGTCAAAACGTACAGCCCCGCGATTAGTGAGTGCCGAATTATATCAGAAGCACCTGGAGAGGTTGATATTTATGTAGCTGAAAACGGCGAAATTCCATCGGATGGTTTTGTGAAAGGGCTAACAGAATATTTGGAAAACAGCAGCGTCCGTCCTCTTACTGATAAGGTAGTCGTTAAAAAACCGGAATTAGTTAATTATGAAATAGAGTTTACTTATTATATCCAAAGCGCGGATAGGAACAAAGAGACGACCATTAAAGCCGAAGTGGAGAACGCCTGTAATAATTATATTGCATGGCAGAGGCATATTGGGAGGGACATAACGCCAACGCAGTTAATTTATGAACTGATAAAGGCCGGGGCACAGTCAGTAGAGGTGACAAAACCATCCTACACGGAACTTACGGAAGCTCAGATTGCAGTGGCAGGCGCACCGGTAGTTACGTACGGAGGGCTGAGAGATGGTTGATTTTTGGAACGGAGAAATTAAGAATATCGCCCCGATTAATCTGATGTCAGCAGAAGCAGAAGCAGTCAGCTATGCAGTACGGGAAGCAATGCAAAAATATCAGGTTTATGCGCGTGCTTTACCGCTTTACGCCACAATTGAGAAAGTACCGGAGGAGGCGCTTGATTTGATGGCTTTGGAAATGGGCACACAGTATTACGACCAGACATTTCCAAGAAAGCAAAAAGAGCGCCTAGTTACGCAGACGCTAGCCTGGTATATGCATGCAGGCACTCCGTCAATTCTGAGTGAGTTTTTGGAAACAATTTTGGCTGGAGGGTACATAGAAGAATGGCATGATTATAACGGTAAACCATACCATTTTAAAGCATATGCATACGCGGAAGGGCATGAAGTCCCTCTTGGGTACGGAAAAGAAGTGGAGCGGCAGCTCAAACGCTATAAGAATGTACGTTCCTGGCTCGAATACTTTATGTTTATCATAGCATTAGGTTATAGGGTAAATATTGCGTGCAAAAGCAGTGTGCAGATGACAACTCGATTTTACCCAAGAGGCAATATAGCATACCAGCGATTGGACGGGACATGGAAACTTGATGGGAGACGCAAGCTGAGCTTGTATAGAAAAACGATGAATTTTTATCCATCGGCAGTCAGCCTGGGGGCATGTTTTAGAACCCATGTTCAATCAAAGGGACAAAATTACCTGATAGGAAAAGCCAGGCAGAAAATAAAAATCCGAGCTGGCGCGGAGAGCGCAAGCAGCAGTCCTGTTAAGATTCACAATCAGAAGAGATTGGTATTTTCAACCCGCACAAAAGCTAGTGTTACAAGCGGAAACATTATCATTACAGTAATCAACAAGTTAGACGGAACATGGAAACTGGATGGAAACAGAAGGTTAAATGGCGGGCCGTACTTACAATAAGAAGGAGGAAGGAAATGGCAGCGATTGAAGGAGTCATTACAGTCATTGGAAGAAAGAAACTGTGCGAAGCGCACGCAGGAAAACGAACGCTTCCCAAAATCAGCGGTATGGCTTGGGGAGATGGAGGAACGGATGAGGACGGAACTCCGAAAACAGTAACAGGACAGGAAAAAAGCATGTATAATCAGCTTCTGAAAAAGGAGGTCAATGATCCGATATTCAAAAATGATGAACATACAACCGCAGTGTATTCAGCAACCTTAGAAAGCGGAGATTTGGTAGGGAAGTATATTTCGGAGCTGGCTCTTTTTGATGAGGAGGGGGATATGATTGCCTATCAAACCTTCTTAAAAAAGGGAAAGGATGAAGGAATGCCACAGCGATATGACATGGAAGAAATTTTTTAAGGAGGTAAAGAAGTGGATTATTGCGATATAAAAAATCCGGCAGAATACACGGAGAAAGTTGAACGCTGGTCACGTCAGACGGATGCGAACGGTGACGAAATGGGGAAAGTAATTGAGGCGTTGGTAAATAATGACAATTATTTGAAAAAGGAAGTAGAACGTCAGGATAATTCAGTTGTGGTCACGCTTACCGTTGCAGGATGGAGCGCAGCAGCGCCATACGCGCAAAGGGTTGAAGTGCCGGGTGTCAAGGAAACGGACATCCTGCGGCTGTATACACATACACCCAAAACCCTGTCAGGAGATGCGGTAAAGCTACGCCGAAAGATGACCGCTATGATTACGGATGGCGAGGCAAAAGATGGATATGTGATGTTTTATTGCGGGGAAAAGAAGCCGACAGCAGATTTTCCTGTTAAACTGGTGGGGGTGAGCGCAAATGAGTGATATTTTGATACCGTATGGGGGAGGCACAGGGGCCGACCTTGACCTTGTGACAGCATCCGCAGCAGATGTGCGCAGGGGTAAAGTGTTTGTAGACAGGAATGGCAATCCAATCACTGGTAACATGGCGGAAAAGGCGGCCGCCACTTACACCCCCAGAACATTTGATCAGACGATTGCGGCAAATCAGTATCTGACTGGAGTGCAGACCATCAAAGGAGACCCAAACCTGTTGGCCCGGTATATCAAGAAGGGCGTGACGATATTTGGGGTTGCGGGGACATGGGAAGGATATATTACAGGGCCTGCGGATATTTATAATCGTGGCACTTGGGGGAGTGGAACAAACGGACGGGTTATAATTGGGATAGCGGGAACATCAGCTATATCATCACAATATGCTAACAGTGCGTTCAAGAATTGTGTTGAAGTGGAATTCATAAAGAACTGCATTGGCTATACAAAATTAAATGTCCAGTATACGAATTTTACCAGCGGCAATCTCAACGAATCTATTTTTTTCGGTTCTGATGCGTCAGGCGTACAGTCCGACTATTATGTATCACCTTCTCCAGGTGGCGTGTTGACATGGAACCTGGATATAAAAGTAATAAATGCAGGAGCCAAAACACATAGCCTTAGACTTATGAATGGGCAGTGTTCATATACAAGAATTTACTTATCATAATAGAAACGGAAAGCGAGGCATAACATGGACGAAGCAATCAAAGCAGAGATAGAACGCCTGCATGATGAGGACAGGCGGCAGAACAAAAGGCTGGAGATGCTGGAAGGGCTGGTCAGGGAAATCCAATCCCTGGCCCTTTCTGTACACGGGCTGGCCAAAGACATGGAGCAGATGCTGCATGAGCAGAGAGACCAGGGGAGACGGCTGGACGCTCTGGAGCGGGAACCGGCTGACGCATGGAAAAACGCAAAGAAAACATTCATAACAGCGATTCTAAGCACGATTGCCGGAGGGATGGCAACCGGGCTTATTTTTATCATATCGCAATCCATCCAATAAAGGAGGTGAGAGGATGATTAACTGGAAGGTAAGGCTTAAAAACAAGCAGTTCTGGCTGGCGCTGGTTCCGGCTGTGCTGCTTCTTGCCCAGGCGGCGGCTGGCGTATTTGGGTATGCGCTGGACTTAGGAGGCCTGGGGGACAAGCTTCTGGCCGTAGTAAACGCGCTCTTTGTGGTATTGTCAATCCTGGGGATCGTAACAGACCCGACCACAAGGGGCGTAGGGGACAGCGCCCAGGCTCTGATATATCAAAAAGAAAGAGAGGACAAGCGTATGTCAAACACATTAAACCATGGAGACAACAGGACAGCGGAGCAGCGGGCCAATGACGCAGCCCAGGAGGTAACGCCGAAGGGGCCGCAGGATAAGACCTATGTGACCGCTGGCCCGGCAACCGGCAAGGAAGATGAGAGAGCGGAAGGAACCGAGAACATCCGTTAGCTGAGGCTCTGCAACGGCAGCACAAAAACACAGGCCCTGGGAGGTTTCCGGGGCCTGTTTATAATTGCAGCATGATTAAAGCTATGTTATAATGCAAATGTTACCGCCCCTATACCGGTAAGGAAAGGGGGTGTTCCAAGTGGAAAGTCTTATTTCGTTTATTGTCGCTGTCGCGGCTGGTGTGGCCTGCCACTACATCATCAAATGGTTGGACGGCGATGAATAATCGGTAACCAGCCTGCGGGTTTAAGCCTTCCCGTTTTAAATTAGGAATAGAAAAGCTCCGGAGCCGTGAACTCTGGAGCTTTTCATGTTCCTTTGGAAAATCTTATTTCGTTTGCCTACTGGCATTATAGCATATGCAGATAGGAATTGCAATATTCTTGTAACTGATTTTTGCCCGGAAGTTTCCGGGCTTTTTTGATAGGAGGTACC
>SFGY01000024.1 GCA_004556455.1 Clostridiales bacterium
CGGCGCGTATGCCCGGAAAATGCTGATTGACGGGTACATCATCAAGGTCGATTACACCGAGCAGAAAAAGTTAGCTGCCGCTGTCAGCAGGATTGCCACAAACATCAACCACGTCTGCCGCCGCATCAACAGCACCGGGCATTTCTACGATGCCGACGTTGCCGAGCTGAAAGAACGGATGGCTGACGTATGGGAACTGCTGAAAGTGCAGCAGAGAAACGAATTGTAATTCGGGAAAGGAGTACAGATATGCCGCGCATGAGCAAATCAAAAAAGCTGGAATGGTCGTTTTTCCTGAATGACCGGGGACGCAAGGCGTACAACACGCTCTGCCGCCGCTGTGTCCATGATTGCAAGCAGAGTTTCCGGGTGGTTGTCGTTATTTGCCCGCATTATCGGTCCAAGAGGGCAAAAAAGGGTGGTACATCTGCGCACTCCCCTCGCGGTCCCGATGGAACACCGCCATGAATACCGCAGACACCGAAAGGAAGTGATGCGCCATCTATATCAAGATTGATACCTCGCTCCCACCGTTCATTCCTTTGCCGCAATTTATGGTAGTCAGCGAACATTCCATCAACGCCAAACTGCTGTATGCCCTCCTGCTGAACCGCACGATGCTTTCGCAAAAATCGGGGTGGGTATCAGAGGACGGAAATGTATATGTCATCTACACAATCAAGCAGATGGCGAATGACCTGAATCGGAGCGAAAGAACGGTAAAAACTGCCTTGTGCGAACTGGAAAATGCCGGGCTGCTGACTCGCGTCCGACAGGGCTTGACCAAGGCAAACAGGCTGTTTCTGCAAATACCCGATGGGGTACAGCTTTCTTCCCCTCTGATGGGCAAAGGCTGCCTTTCAGAAGTGCAGAAAACCGCCCCTCTTGATGGGCAGAAATTGCCCACAAGTAATACTGATACAGAATATAAAGAACATAGTAAGACCAAAAGAGTAGAGAGTACGCGCCGCCGATATGGAGAGTTTCAAAATGTTTTTCTGTCAGGCGAGGAATGTACCCGGCTGGAAACGGCTTATCCCGGTAAAGCCGCCGAATACATTGAGCGGCTGTCCCGGTACATGGCTTCCAATGACAGGCACTATGCCAACCATTATGCCACCATCAAGAAATGGCTGACCGAGGACAGCAAGGGCGGGAGCGCGAAAAACTACACCTACGACGATAACGAGGGAGAATGTCTATGAATCCGATTTTTACGAAAATGGTTGATGCCGTTGAAGCGGCTAATGCCGCACCTGACGATTACATCAATCCCACTGATGGGCTGAAATACTGTGGTAAGTGCCACACGCCGAAAGAAGCCTTTTACCCCGCAGACCTTCAGGCACAGGGCTTTACCAAGCACCCGGTTATGTGCAAGTGCGCTGCCGAGCGCCGAGAACGGGAAGAAATGGAACGTCGGGAATGTGAGCGAATGTCCTACATGACGATGCTCCGCAGCGAAGCGTTCCGTGATATGCCCGCCGCTGGCTGGCGGTTTGAGTCAGCCGCAGTTCCGACACCTCAACTTGCAAAGGCGAGGGGCTACGCGCAGAACTGGGACGAGTTCAAAAAAGCGGGAATCGGGCTGCTCCTGTTCGGGAACGTTGGCACAGGAAAATCCTTTGCCGCTGGCTGTATTGCCAACGCTCTGATTGACCGTCTGGAGTCTGTCCTCTTTGTGGGAATGTCTGATGTAGTCAACCGTATGCAGGGCAATTTCGGTGCGGATCGCGACCATTACATGAAATCGCTTATGCGCCCCGACCTCCTCATTCTGGATGATTTAGGGGCAGAGCGTAACACCAGTTTCGGCAAGGAGCGAGTATTCGATGTGGTTGACAAGCGGCTGCTGACAGGCAAGCCCATGATCGTCACGACCAATATTCCGCTTTCCGTTATGAAGCAAGCCGCCGATCTGGATGACCGCCGCATTTTTGACCGCATCTTGGAAGTCTGCGTCCCGATTCGCTTCGACGGAGAGAATTTCCGTAAGGACAACGCCAGCGCAAATGTCAAAAAAGCCGCAAAACTGCTGAATGGGTAAGCCGCTGCAACAGCTTACCCACCCATGAGACAGGAATGTTATTCAACTGGCTTTCCTGTTTCTTCTGAAATAAAACGACCCTCAAACCGACAGCCGATCGCCGCTGCAATTTCTTGTAACTCGCTTTCTCTAAAATTATCACGACGCATTTTGCCGCTGATATTTTGGGTCGTGCAGCCAAGCTGCCTTGAAAGCTGACTGACGGTTACGCCTTGCTTCTTCATAGCAGCCCGGATAACCTGAGCCATACTCATTGACTTCACCTCCGGGAATTTTCAAAGTAATTATACATGAGAGCAAGTAGAAATGTCAATTCAGGAGTTACCGGAGAACTGATCCGGAGCTATTGACGAAAGCCTGAAAACAGCATATAATAGTAACCAATGAGTTACCAATTAGTAGCGGCACTTCATTCGGCTGACGAACATAACGTCAAATGGAGTGATTACATGGTAGAAAACGAAAACTACAAGAGCTACACTGCAAACAATGGAACTGAGCTTCGCTTTCCCAAGGAGAGCGTGATTCAGATGACAGCAGAGCAGAGAGACTGCTACCAGAACTTTATCAATGTTCTGGCACAAATTCTGATTAAGTATGCTGCCGCAGAAAAAGAAAATCAGAAAAGTTGAACTGAGTATTCCGGGCGGTCATTGACCGCCCGGCTCTGTAACAGGAGGGAATCTATGTATAATACGAAAGAGGGTAAAACGTGTGTTATCTATATCCGCGTCAGCAGTGAACGTCAGGTAAAGGGGTATAGTCTGGACGGGCAGAAACACTATCTGGCTGAATGCGCCGAGCGTCGGGGGATGACGGTTCTTGATACCTACGTTGAAGAAGGCAAAAGCGGCAAGAGTATCGAGGGACGGACTGAGTTCCAGCGGATGCTGGATGACATTCAGAGCGGAAAAGTGCATACGGACTATGTGCTGGTTTTCAAATTATCGCGGTTTGGCAGGAATGCGCGGGACGTGCTGAACTCCCTTGAATTCATTATGAAATATGGCGTTCACCTGATGTGCGTAGAAGATGGGCTTGATTCATCAACCTCTATGGGAAAAATGATGATTACCATTCTTGGCGCAGTAGCTGAGTTGGAACGTGAGAACATCATTGCACAGAGTCTTTTGGGGCGCGAGGAAAAAGCAAAATCCGGCGGCTGGAACGGTGGCTTTGCACCCTATGGGTATCGCCTAGTAAAGGGGGATGACAAGAGTAAAGGAAAATTGGAGACTGTTCCGGAGGAAAAGGCTGTCGTGCAGTTGGTTTTTGATATGTTCCTGAACCGTAATATGGGCTACACGGCAATTTCGGGCTATCTCAATCGAAACGGTTATCTGTCCAAACCAGCGTTTTACCAAGACTTCGTCGAATTCAGCAAGGTCAGTGCTGGGAGAATGAGGAAAAGTTAAGAGAATTATCTTACCTTTATAAAAAGTTCGAAAATATTCGGAAAGATAATATTTTGCAAAAAGATTGCCCCAGGTTAATAAGAAAGTACAATAAACTTTAATTCATTCGTGGCATTGCAAAGGTAGAAATCAAGACATCAATCGAAAGGTTGGTGTCTTTTTCTATGCCCAAATCCGCACATTCGTATAATATAAATTCTTTTGTTACAATGTAGTCAAAGGAGGAAAGATTATGAAAACTACATTTCATCTTGCACTTGATGATGGCGAACGCAGTATGATTATCTGTTCTCTCAATAACCTATGTTATTCAGCATAAAATCCTCCTGTAAAATAAGTTGACTCACGCTGATGAAGGGTGATAAGGTGGTCGAGCTGTGTCAAATACTCGCCAATTCGATACTGTTCTTGCAAGCAGGGCAGTTTAAACTCAATGCTCATTAGGGTTTCTGCATTCAACTTTGCTCGACTGCCACCTACCAAAAGTGATTCAATATCTGATTGACTTATAGCAAAGGCAAGAAAACTATTATCGGAAATTCCCGCCTTTCCTTGAAGGACATGAGCGTGATTATTGACCCAAATACGCCCGTTTACGCATTTTACAGGGTAGTTTTTAAGTCATTCGCTCCATCTTCAGCAACAAGGACAAATTCTCCATCGTGTGTAAATCCCTCCACATAATCCTGAATTCCGTTTGCACCATAATACGGCGTTGTTCCGTGAACTCGAAGATTTGCTGCAACAGGGATACGCAGATTATCAAAGCGGTCAGCAACATCTTGAACCTTACGCTGTTCCCAAGTTATATTATCAAAATCTATTTTATAATAAATTTCAAAATTAAATAAAACTACTTTCTCCTCTCGATTCGATGAATTGAGAGGAGATTTTTTGTTTTACAAAAATTTTCTAAAAACACCCCCCAAGAATCGTTTCCCATTTCAAACAAGTGAAAGGATTTTTAATTTTCTTTTCAAAAATACCCCCATTTTTTCGATTCCCGGTTCAAACAAGTGAAGGGGCAAATTTTCTCAAAGAAATATTTGAAAAATAGGTCAATTTGGGTGTGCATTTCGGCACCCTTTGTCCAAATGAGTGAAAGGAGTTTTTTCTATGGCAAGATTATCAAAGAAATTAAAACAGGAATGGGACTTTTTTATCAGTCCCAAAACAGGCAGAAGAACATACAACGATTTGTGCCGAAAATGTCGGAACGACTGTAAACAAAGCTTTCGGGTAATCGTTGTCAGTTGTCCTCTGTATCGCTCTAAAAGAAGTATCAAATCGACATCAAACAGCAACGATTTCAACGATTCGGGATAAGAGGATAACGGATATTCGTTTCAAAATAAAACGGCTTACAGAGAAAAATTCTGATAATTTCGGCACCTTTTCGATACAGAAAAAAGGCCGTCGGGTTATCATTCTCACTCGCCGTTCAAAACAATTCAACCGGCAGGTAACCGTATAAATATATAGTTCTTACCTGCCGTAAAAGAAAGGACTTAAATATGATAGCAAACAAAGTATACACAAGAGATGAAATGAGAGAGGAACATATCATCACCTCCGATTATCGGTTCATAGACAAGGAGGGCGAATACTTCGCAAAACTGATAATGAGAGCAGAGGCAAGTAAAAATATGATGCGTCTTTTCTTTCAGTTAAGTGACGGAAGAAAAATTATCACGCCGGTATTCTGGTGGCAGAGTTATCTGGGCTTTTACGAAATAGATAACGGTACTAATTTGAGATTGATTTATGAGAAAAACGGCAAAGGTATCGCACTTAAAGAAATTGAAATATTGGATTAAGGAGACATCGAAATGCAGGAAACCATAAAGAACATCAATATAGATTTACTAATTCCCTTTGAAAATCATCCGTTTAAGAAAAGAGACGGAATTGAAAACGAAGAACTGACAGAGAGCGTAAAAGAAAACGGTTTGCTCCAGCCGATAATTGTCCGTTCTTTTTCCGCAGGTACTTTCGAGATTATCAGCGGTCACAGGAGAGTTGAAGTTTGTAAAGAATTGGGAATACAAACCGTTCCGGCAATAGTCAGAGAAATGTCAAAGGACGAAGCGGTAATAGCAATGGTGGATTCAAATTTACAGAGAGAACACCTACTGCCAAGCGAAAAGGCCTTTGCTTACAAGATGAAATTGGAAGCGATAAAACATCAGGGGAAAACTTCGTGCCAAGTTGGCGCAAAGTCAAGAACAGATGAACAAATTGCCGAAACGGTAAAGGATAGTGCAAGACAAGTCCAAAGATATATCCGCTTAACGCACTTAATACCCGAACTGTTGAAACTCGTTGATGAAGAAAGGATAGCCTTTACTCCGGCTGTTGAACTTTCGTATCTGCCCGAAAATGAGCAGAAAATATTAGCCGAAGAAATAGAATACACAGATGCCACACCGTCTTTGCCACAGGCACAGCGATTACGCAAATTCAGCGAGCAAGGCAAACTGTCCATAGACACAATATTTGCCGTGTTAAGTGAAGAAAAGCCAAATCAAAAAGAACAGGTCAAATTCAAAACCGAAGATATACGCAAATATTTCCCCAAAAGTTATACAAGCCTGGATATGCAAAAAACAATCATAACACTGCTTGAAAAATGGCAGAGACAGCGAGAAAGAAACAGAGGTGAAGCAAGATGATGACACTAAAAAGCGATAAAACCGGACAAGCCGAATACGATAGGTTTTTAGACTTAATGGCAAAGATGTACTTAAAATACGGAGATAAATATCGTTTGGTAACAACGGAAGATATTTTGAGACAATTTCCAAACCGCCAATGCAAGAATCGTAATAGTTCGCAGAAAGGGGCTTAGCCCCCTTCTGCCGTACATTGGAATATTTATTCACGTAGCAATATAATGTAAGCAAATCAGAAAGGAGTTATCGCATGAAAAGGAAAAATTGCTATATATACACCCGTGTATCAACCTCTATGCAGGTCGACGGTTTCAGCCTTGATGCACAGAGAGAAAAGTTAAGAAGGTATGCTGAATTTCAGGACTTAAAGATTGCCGGAGAATATTCCGATGAAGGTAAGTCCGGTAAAAATATTGAAGGCAGGCCTGAATTCCAAACTATGCTTAACGACATTTCCGAAGGAAAAGACAATGTACAATATGTGCTGGTTTTCAAATTGTCTCGATTTGGCAGAAACGCAGCCGATGTACTTAATTCTTTACAACTGATGCAGGATTACGGGGTTAATCTTATCTGCGTTGAGGACGGTATTGACAGTTCAAAGGACAGCGGCAAACTTATGATTTCGGTGCTGTCTGCCGTTGCGGAAATTGAACGAGAAAATATTCTTGTTCAAACAATGGAAGGCAGAAAGCAGAAGGCTCGTGAAGGCAAATGGAACGGAGGGTTTGCCCCATACGGTTATGACCTTGTTGACGGCGAGTTAAAAATAGCCGAAGACGAGGCAGAAATTATTCGCATTATCTACGATAAATTCATTCATACTACAATGGGTGCCGGCACTGTTGCAAAATTTTTAAACCGCCAAGGCTATATCAAAAAGAAACGCCAAAACGGAACATTGGATGCATTTACGGCACATTTTGTAAAGCTCGTGTTGGACAACCCTATTTATTGCGGAAAAATTGCTTTCGGGCGAAGAAAAACGGAAAAAATACAGGGTAGCCGTAATGAATATCACGTGGTAAAGCAAGAAGAATATCCTATTTATGACGGTATTCATGATGCGATTATCAGCGAAGAAGATTGGCTTTTAGCTCAGGATAAGAGAAAAAAGACAGGTATAAAGAATGAAAAAATATACAATACAGAACATCAGCATTTATTGACCGGTATAATTAAATGTCCGGTATGCGGTGCCGGGTTGTATGGCAGTGTCAACCGCAAACGCAAAAAAGACGGAAGTTTTTACAGAGATTATTGGTATTACGCCTGCAAACACAGATTGGAATATGACGGTCACAAATGTACTTTCAAAAAGCAAATTCATCAGGAAAAGATAAATGAAGCGGTTGTGGAAGTAATAAGAAATATCGTTAAAAATTCAAAGTTCGATTCTGCAATAAAAGAAAAATTAGATGCAAGTGTAGATTTATCCAAGTATGAAAAAGAAGAAGCATATTTAATGACACAGATAAGACAGCTTAATGCCGCAAAGGAACGACTCGGCTTTCAAATTGACAGGCTCGACTGTTCCGACAGGCATTATGAGCAAAAATTTTGCGATATGCAAAATCGTATAAATTCATTATATGATGAGATTGCTGAGGCAAATGAAAATCTTGATACTGTACAAACACAAATCAAGGCTATAAAGGAACAAAAAATCTCTCGGAAACGAATATTTGAATTTTTAGAGTTATTTGATATAATATATAATGAATTTACCGAATTTGAGAAGAAAGAATTTCTTCACAGTTTTATAAAGAAAATCGAGATATATCCCGAACCATTGGAAAACGGCCAAATATTAAAGAGCATACAATTTCGTTTCCCGATATATTATCAAGGGAACGAAGCCGATATGTTTATTCCGAATTTCGAAAACACAGTCGAATCCATCGCCGTCCTGGAACGGCCGCAAAAGTAAAAACCAACCCCGCAGCAGACGGTTGCAGATTATATCATCTCCACCCCTCCCCAGTCCCCGCAAACCATCACCCACCACAAAAAGACGGCTCCGCCCATCGGCAGAACCGTCCTTTTTTGATCTCTATGTCACGCCCCCGGCTCCTGCCGCTCCTTTTTGGCGCGCTTTTTGTTGCCCGCCGCGGTGATCACAATAATCAGCACCACCGCCGCAGCCGCCGCGATCCCGATGATCCCCCAGTCGCTCATGCCCGTCTTTTCGGGCTGTCCCGGGGCCACAGGTGCCTCTGCGGAAGCCTCCTCCACCGTCACCATCTCACGGTATTCGGCGTAGCGCTCGGTCAGGGCGGCCACATTCCCGGCGTCGGTCTTCACCACCACCCGGAAATCCATCCCGCTTTCCCCGAATCCGCCGTCCTTGCCCCAGCCGATGGTGACCGTCCCGGCAAGCCCGTTTTCCGCCATGTCCCCGGTGATGGCGGCGGCACGCTCCGCCAGTTCGGCGTGGCTGTATTCCCCGGCAAAAAAGGTCAGCGTGTCCCCGTCGGTCAGGGTGTCCCGCAGCTGCTTTTGACGCGCTTCGGTGTTGTCAGTCAGCAGTATCGCCAAATTTTTCGTTTCGGTATTGTAAAAAACGCCGGTCACATCCCCGGGATAGCCGTCCTGCTCCCACCCGGAAAACAGCTCATAGCTGGTCAGTGCCATCGCCGGCACCGCCAGCAGAGCCATCATCACCACGGCCAGCAGCCCCGCAAAAACTTTCTTCTTCATCTTCACTTCTCCTTTATTTGATGCGGAACTGCCGCAGATAGCCGGTGCAGCCCTCCCGTATTTCCCGGTACGCCTTTTCAAAATCCCCGGTGTACCACGGGTCGTCAATGTCGTGGGGGTCGTCGGTGTAGTCCAGCAGCAGGTGAATTTTCCCCTCCGGGTCGCCGCCCGAAAGCCGCAAAAGCCCCCGGCGGTTGCGCTCCTCCATGCACAGGATGTCATCAAAAGCGGCATAGTCCGCCTTGGAAAAGCGCCGTGCCTCATGCGGGGCGGACCGTATGCCGTGGGAAAGCAGCGTCGCCACCGCCCGGCGGTCCATCGGGTTGCCCTCCTCCTCATCGCTCACGCCGCAGCTGTCCACCCACAATGAGTCCCCCCAGCCGGCCGCATTGGCCATCACCCGCATCAGCGTGGCAGCCATGGGGCTCCTGCATATGTTGCCGTGGCACACCAGTAAAACGCTTCGCACCGTCGCTCCCTCCTCCTTGCCTTTCTCGGATGTCCCCCATTATACATCATCCTCCGGTCTTTGTCCACGTCCGCCCCTCCGGGGAAATACTGCCGGTTCCCTGCTCCTCCGCACCGACACTCCCACCCCCCAAACTAAAACCCCGCCCTTTCGTTAGATGCTTATTTTGGTATAAGCGATATTTCGGCTCTTTCACTAAATTTCCGGCTCCTGCTTTGTCGCTATTGTCCCTTGTGATGCCCCATTCTCGCCCGTTTTTCTTTTTTCGCTCTTTTTTTCATTTTGCAGGGGAAAGCCTTTTCTTTTTCTTATAAAATGTGCTACAATACCCCAAAAGGGCACCCTCTCCCCCGCAGGCCCCTGCCCGCCGCAGGATCAGCGCCCCGCAGGGCTCCCGCCCCCCCGCGGGGGGGCGGGAGTACGGGCCCTCCGGGCCCGCCACGGCGGCGCCCCCGGCGCCGCCGCCCCTGCGGGGCGCCCCTCCCCCACCGCACCCCTGCCACACCCCACCATCCCCCCCAAGGAGGTAACACCGCTATGCCAGGCACCGTCATCATGGGCGTCATCTTCGTCGATATCAAAGGCTTCCCCTTCGGGAAGTACAACGCCGTCGGCACCAATCTGGGCAGCATCCGCTTCGTCCACGGCGGCGTCGCCCGCAATGTCGCCGAGGACATGGCCCGCATCGGCACCCCCGTCACCTTCGTCACCCAGGGGGACGCCACCCCCATGAGCCGCGAGGCGATGGAACGGCTGGAGGCGCAGCATATCGACCTCACCCACAGCATCCTCGTGCCGCAAAACGGCGTCGGTATGTGGCTCGCCGTCATGGATGAAAACGGCGACCTCGCCGGCAGCACCAGCCAGATGCCCGATACCGAGCCGCTGGCAAAATACCTTGCGGAACGGGGCGATGAGATCGTCGCCGGTGCGGATAGCGTCTGCCTCGAAATGGATATGCGGGAGGACATCAGCGAGCAGATCGTGGCGCTGTGCCAAAAGCACAAAAAGGACCTCTACTGCATCTCCGCCAATATGAGCGTTGTCCTGCGCCGCCCCGACCTGCTGCGCCATACCCGCTGCTTCATCTGCAATGATATCGAAGCCGAACGGCTGCTGCACCACCCCATCCCCCGCACCGACCTCGAAACTGCCGTGGATACCATCCTGCACTACGGCCGCGGGCTGGGCCTGCGCAGCATGGTCGTCACCCTCGGCTCCTCCGGCAGCGTTTATTACGACAGCATCACCGGAGAGGCCGGCCACTGCCCCGCCCACCGGGTGGAAATGGTGGACTCCACCGGCGCCGGGGACGCCTTCTTCTCCGGGGTGGTCTCCGGTCTCACCCGCGGGCTTCCCCTCGCACGGGCAGTCGCCGCCGGGACCCGCCTTGCCGCCCTCACCATCCAAAGCGACGAGGCCTGCTGCCCCTCCCTCCCGGACTTCTGGCCGGAAATGACCCTCTGACCCCCCGCCGCCCTGCCGGGCGGCTTTCTTTCTGCAGGGGGCGGGCACCGGGGCGCAGCCCCAGCCGCCTGCGGCGGCTGACGCAGGCTCCGCCTGCGTGTTTCGGCTCCGCCGAAACGGGCTGCGCCCCTGCCCTCTCTCCCCCTGCACCACCCCTCCCCAAGCGCAAAAGGCGCCGGAGGAGCTTTCGCTCCTCCGGCGCCCTCGTTTCTTCGGGTTACCGGTTTATTCCTCCTCGGCCGGGTCGGTCTGCTCGGCAGGCTCCGCCGCCGGGGTCACGCCCGCCGCCTCCTTTTGCGCCACCCGCTTATCGCAGAATTCCCGCACCAAAGCGTAAATGACCGCAAACGCCGGGATCCCCAGCACCATGCCGGGAATTCCCATCAGGTTGCCGCCGACGGTCAGTGCAAACAGCACCCACATCCCGCCGATGCCGATGGAAGTCCCCACCACCTTGGGATAGATGACGTTGCCCTCAAACTGCTGCACCACCACCAGGAAGATGACGAAAATCAGCGCCTTGATGGGACTGATGAGCAAAATCAGCAAAGCCGAGGGAATGGCGCTCAAATAGGCGCCCAAAATGGGGATCATGTTGCACATGCCCACCAGAACGCTGATGAGCAGCGTGTAGGGCATCCCCCCCACAAAGAACCCGATGATGGTGAGCCCCACGAAGCACAGGCTCCCCAGAATACAGGCCTCCACCAGCATCCCGGAAAAGAACCCGCTGAACGCCCGGTCGATTTTCCGGACGATATACTCGATGCGCTCCCGGACGCTGTCCTTGAAGATGGCGTGCAGCAGCCGGTGGTAGATGTAGTTGAGATGCTCCTTGTCCGCCAGAATGTAGATGGCGAAAATAAGCCCCAAAAAGCCGTTGATGATGCCGCTGGCCAGCCCCGCCACAAAGGAGAGCAGCCACGCCGCCACGCCCCCTACAAAGTTCTTGATGAGGGTACCGGATTGGTTCAGCAGCTCCTCGCCCTGATCCCACAGGTAGCGGATGACCTCGTTTTCCATATCCAGCTTATCCTCCAGGCCGTTAAAGAAATCTCCGGCCTCGGTGATATAACCGGGGATGTTATTGGCCAGGCTCAAAAGGCTTTCTCCCACCTGCGGCAGGATGAAAAAGCACAGCCCGGTGATAATTGCCAGCACACCCAAAATGGAGAGCACAATGCAGATGGCACGCTTGCTGCGGCCCAACCGGGGGCTGCGCCGCCACAGCCCCGCCAGCCACTTGGTTTCCATCGGGCGCATCAGCAGGTTGATGATATAGGCCGTCACCACACCGATGATGACCGGCCGCAAGACTGCCAAAACATAGCTTCCGGCGCCTGCCACCAGCCCGATATTCGATAGCACCAGATACAGCACGATGGCATAGGTGATCAGTAGTATGCCGTTTTTCAAGGACGGTTGCTTCATGGACTGGCTCCTTTTCATCCTGGTTTTCGGGGCCCCATCGGGCCCGATAAGTCTATTATAGCATCTGCCGGGGGGATGTAAAGCGGGTTTCGGCACAATTTCCGCCCGGTCCTCCCCAGCCCCCTGCAGGGGGCCGGCCCCGGGCCGCAGGCCGCACCGTCCTCCGGACGGTGCCGGCGGGCTGCGCCCGCCGCGGCGGCTCCGCCGCCGGGCCTGCGGCCCGCCCTGCCCCTATCCCGCTCTATCCCTCTGCGGGCTCGCTGCGCTCGCCCCCGGCCTATGTCACCGAGGCCAGCCGCAGGCTTCCGTCCCCGTTGGGATAAAACGCGAATAAATATCCCTGGCAGTTCTGCACGTTCAGGTGGTCGCTGTAAATCTCGGCCTTCACCAGCGTCCGGCCGCTGCCGTCCCCGTAGCTGGACCACAGCAGCAAATGCGGCATACTGTGGGCCGCCCTCCCCGGCAAAAAATACCCCTCTGGCCCAAGGTAGCTCTCATCGGGCGCAAACCCGGAAAGCCCCATGTACTTTTCGGCGGCAGCCGCCACCTCCTCGGCCGTAAAGGCCGTCTTGCCCTCATTTTCGGCGTAAAGCATCGTCAGCGCAAAATCGGTCGCCGTCCCCCGGTCCAGCCAGAAGCTGCCGGAAAACCGCATCCCGCCCTGCGACTGCAAAAACAAAAGCGCCATTTCACAGGCCGGGTCGTCCCGGTCCTCGCTGTAATTATACGCGATCTTCTCCATCGGCTCGAAGTAGCAGACCACCGGGGCCTCCCGGCCCTGCTCCTGCTGCACGATCAGCAGGTAGTCCTCCTCCCCCCTGGCAAAAACGCTGAAAGCGTTTTCCACGGTAAGATGCACCCGGTACCGCCCGCAGCCGTCGTACTCCTCCAGCGTTTCGGTAATCTCCGCCGCCGGGATGGTCATGCCCTTCCAGTTCTCGTAGATTTCCGGGGTCTCGCCCGCGCACACCGCGATGGTTTCGGTATCATTTTCGGCCAGCGCCGCCACAAATCTTTCCGCCACGGCACGGGTCTCCTCGGCAGCCACCGCCGTCAGCCCGGCCTCCGCCGCCGCAATGCCCACCTCGGTCAGCCGCCAGCCCTCGGCCGTCTTTTCGGCAGAACGGGTCAGCGGCAGCTTTTCCCCAGTGTGCAGGTTTTCCATCTCCACCGTAAAGGTGATCCGGTCGGCGGTTTCCCCGGTGATGGTCACACTTTCGGCGTCATAATCCCAGTAGTAGCGGCTGAAAACCGGCCGGCTGCTTTTATAAAGCGTGCCCGCACGCTCCGTAAAGCGCGGCCGCCCAAGGGTGTCTTTATTTTCCAAAAGCTCGGCGGCAACCGCCGGGGTGTAGGTCTTTTCCAGCAGCTCCTGCAAATCCCGGAGGGTGGCATAGCCGCTTTCCTCATCCACCGGCAGGTACTCGTCCTCGGTCAGCTCGCCCTTTTCCGGCAGGCCGTCACAGTACCACAGGTAGCCCACTATGTAGTCGGTCGTCAGCAGATTTTCTATCTCCTCCCGCGTGGTGGCCGGCAGCACCGGCTCATCGGGGGTCGGCTGTTCGCCCCCGCAGGCCGAAAAGCCCGTCAGAACCGCCAGCAGCAGGGAAAGCATCGCAAAAATTCGTTTCATGGGGTCTCCTTCCGCAAAATTCTATGGCAATATTATAACACAAAACGGGGGAACGGTGTGAACAAACCGTAAAATCGAAGCGCAAAACATCCCCCACTAATACGGCAAAAACGGGGGAAATTTGCATCGGGAAGGTTAAAAAGCAACATTTTTTAATAAAAAGTTTACAAACGGGGGAGAAATCGACTAAATGGTGGATGTAATTGGGGCTTATTTGGTGGGATAAATTGGCGATTTTAGGGGAGGGTTGGCGGGCGTGAAAAAGATTGTAGGCGCCTCCGGCGGGGCGAGCCTTTTACAAGGTTTAAGTAAGCACGCCTACCCGGCGGGGGCTGACTTTTGTTCGTGCAAAAGTCAGCAAAACACGCTTGGGGCGCTGCCCCAAGACCCCTGTCGCTGGCTGTGCTGGAT
>SFGY01000025.1 GCA_004556455.1 Clostridiales bacterium
GCTGGATGTGAAGATCATTTTCATGACCGTCCGCTGCGTCTTTGCGAGAGAGGGAATCAGCGCAGAAGGCAGCGCAACGATGGAAGCGTTTACGGGAACGGAGGCTACATCTCATGAATGAGCAAGTTATTGTGATTGGAGCCAGCGGTCACGGAAAGGTTGTTGCGGACATTATCCTCAGCTGTGGAGATACGTTGCTCGGCTTCTTGGATGACAACGAAACGCTTCCGGATGAGATTGATGGGATTCCTGTTTTAGGGAAGATATCGAACTATGGAAAGTATTCGAATGCCGCGTTTGTGATTGCAATCGGCAATTCGGCTATCCGCGAGAAAATTGCACGACAGCTTGACGGTGTGCGCTGGTATACCGCGATTCACCCCACTGCGGTTGTCTCCCAGCTGAATACGCAGATCGGCGAGGGCAGTGTTGCTATGGCGAATGCTGTTGTCAATCCATCTGCGCACATAGGAAAGCACTGCATTATCAATACATCGGCAGTTGTGGAACATGACAACCGGATCGGTGACTTTGCGCATGTCTCTGTGGGTGCAAAACTGGGCGGAACGGTATCTATCGGCGACCATACTTGGGTTGGCATTGGAGCAATTGCCAGCAACAATGTATCTGTATGCGACCACTGCATGATCGGCGCGGGTACAGTTATCATTCATGATATCAAGGAGAGCGGAACTTATGTTGGCATCCCTGCAAGAAAAATCAAGTAAGAGACTTCTGGTTCTTGCCAACAATGATGTCGGTTTGTATCGCTTTCGAAAAGATCTGCTTGCCGCGCTTCTGTCGGCAGGCCATGCGGTATACATTTCTCTGCCAGACGGCGGCTTTGTCCCGGAGCTTGTGCAGATCGGCTGCCGCTTTATTGATACACCCATCGACCGCCGGGGCATGAATCCGCTTCGTGACAGCAAGCTCTTTCACCAATATCGGGCGATTCTGAAAGAAGTCAAGCCAGACCTTGTTCTGACCCGTGAATATCACTGGATTGGGCAGCGCCATCGAAAACGGCGGCTGGCTGAAGAAGTTCGTGCTGGCGCTCTATAGACCGGCGCTGAAAGGCGCAAGGGTTGTGTTTTTCGAGAATGCCGGGAATCGTGACACCCTCGCTGCCACCGGTGTGGTGCCGAAGGGACGGGATGTAGTGCTGCACGGTGCAGGCGTCAATCTGGAGGATTACCCCTGCCAGCCCTACCCGCAGGCGGGGCCGGTGCGCTTCCTCTTTGTGGGACGCGTGATGCACGAAAAGGGCGTGGACGAGTTGTTCGCCGCTGCCAAACGGATGAAGCAGCAATACGGCGAGCAGGTGGAGTTTCACATGGTCGGCTCATTTGAGGAAGCCTACAAGCCTGTCATGGACCAGCTGGAGCAGGCGGGCGTGGTCAAGTACCACGGTTATCAGTCGGATATGAAGCCGTTTTACGCGATGGCGGGCTGTGTGGTGCTGCCATCCTATCACGAGGGTATGTCCAATGTGCTGCTGGAGGCTGCTGCCTCCGGGCGACCGCTGATCACCAGCGACATCCCCGGCTGCCGCGAGGCGGTGGAGAACGGCGTCAGCGGGTATCTGTGTCCGGCGAGGGACGCAGGTGCGCTGTATGAGGCTATGCGGCGGTTTGCAGCGCTGTCCGTGGAACAGCGCTCCCAAATGGGCCGCTGCGGACGTGAACGGATGGAGCAGCAGTTCAGCAAAACCGCCGTTGTGGCGGAAACCATCAAACAGTTGGAGATTTGAAATGCGAGAGTTAGTGGTTCTCATGCTCATAGCGGTTGCGCTGGCCTGGTGCGCCGATCATGTGACTGTCGGGCCGGTAAACCCCAATCGGCGACACCGGATGATCGTCTGCACCTTGGTGATCATCATCCTGCTGGCGGGGTTTGCCGGACTGAGAACGCACTGCAACGATACCGGCGCATACCGTCATGGTTATGAATTGATCACTGAAAGCTCGTGGGAATCGACGGATAAGAGCATCGGTGCGAATCCTCTGTTTAACTGGGTGAACTATCAGTTGAAGATGCACGGTGCGTCTACGCAGAATTTTCTGATGTTCTGGGCGTTCCTGACGGTTGGCTGCTATATTGCCTTCGTGCATCGATATTCTGCAAATTACTCGTTGACGATTTTCCTGCTCTTTACAACCGGCTGCTATACCTTTGTTTTTGCCGGTATCAAGCAGGCTGCGGCAGTCGGTATTGCGGTCATTGCCGTCATGTTTGCCCTTAGGAAAAAGTGGCTTCTTTTCATCGCGGGTATTGCAATTGCAACGCTGATTCACCCTTACGCATTGATGTACCTGCTGGTGCCCTTTATGGAATTCCGCCCATGGACCAAGAAGACCTATTGGGTGCTGGCAATTTTCCTTGCGGCAGGCTTCCTGCTGCGTCCGTTGATTGGTACGGTGGTCAATATCACTACATTGTTGGGTGAGGAATATACCATTTCATCCTTCACAGAAGAAGGAGTCAGTATTTTTCGTGTTCTCGTCTGCAATGTTCCGCTGGCCCTGTCCTTCATCTATCGCAGGAGACTGTTTGCAGACAGCTCAAAAGCCGAGAATCTTGTGATAAACCTGACCATGCTTAACGGAGCGATCATGTTCGTTGGGCTTTTCGGAACGGCAAACTACTTTGCACGGCTGGCCAACTATTTTTTGATTTTCCAGTCGCTGTCGCTTCCCTGGATGCTGAAGAAAATCGGCGGCAGGGATAGGAAAATACTGACTGCACTGATGGTGTTGGGATATCTTGCATACTTCTATTACGCGAATGCAATCAACCAGCCGTTTGATCAGGACTTTGCACGGTTGAGACTGTCGGAGTACCTTGCACAGTTGGGAGGGTAAAGCATGGATCCTATTCGTATTTTGCAAGTTGTTACCCACATGGATCGCGGCGGACTGGAAACTATGCTGATGAACTACTATCGGCATATGGACCGCGAGAAGGTGCAGTTTGATTTCCTTACGCACCGGCAGGAACGAGCCGCCTATGATGACGAGATCGAGGCATTGGGCGGGAAAATCTATCGCTTGCCCCGCCTTGTGCCGTGGAGCAAGTCATATCTTACTGTGCTGGATCGGTTCTTTGACGATCACCCGGAATATAAAATTGTTCATGTTCATCAGGACTGCCTCAGTTCGATTATCCTGAAAGTAGCTGAAGGCCACGGCGTGCCGGTGCGGATTGCACACAGCCATAGCGCCAATCAGGATAAGAACCTGAAATATCCGATCAAGCTTTGGTATAAGCGGAATATTCCCAAGTATGCGACTAATCTTTTTGCTTGCGGCAGAGATGCAGGCGATTGGATGTTCGGCGGCACGCCGTATCAGATCATCAACAACGCAATTGACGCTGTAGCCTACACCTACAGCCCGTTAAAGCGTACCGAAAAGCGACGGGAATTGGGACTTGCAACTGAATTCGTCGTTAGTCACGTCGGCCGGTTCAATCAGCCGAAAAACCACCCATTCTTACTTGCCATCTTTGCCGTGCTGCTGAAAAAAGAGCCGAACGCCACGCTCCTGCTGGTGGGCGGCGGCGAGGATATGCCGAAGATGCAGGCAAAGGCGCGGGAGCTTGGCATTGCGGATCACGTTCGCTTTTTGGGGGTCCGCAGTGACGTTGCCGACCTGATGCAGGCCATGGACGTGTTTGCGTTTCCGTCTCTGTATGAGGGGCTTCCCGTTACCATGGTGGAAGCGCAGGCGGCGGGGCTGCCATGCATCATCTCTGACAAGGTTCCGCCGGAGTGCATCCTGACAGAGGGACTTGTGGATGTCATGCCGCTATCAGCTGGGACGGAGGCGTGGGCTGACGCGATCCTCGGAAAGTGCAATACACCTCGCACGGACCGCAGAGCCGAAATTGCCGCTCACGGCTTCGACATCACCACGGAGGCTGTCAAACTACAGGAGTTCTACTTGAGTGCTTATGAACAAAACTGCTGATCCGATTCTCACCATTTTCACCCCCGCTTACAACCGCGCGCATACCCTCCCGCGTACCTATGAGAGCCTTTGCCGCCAAAGTTGCAAGGCCTTCATCTGGCTCGTTGTGGACGATGGTTCCACGGACAACACAGCCGCGTTGGTGCAGCAGTGGCAGAGCCGCGATAACGGGTTTGAGATTCAGTACATCTACAAGGAAAATGGCGGCATGCATACGGCCCACAATGTTGCCTACGCCAATATTCACACCGAACTGAACACCTGCATTGACTCGGACGATATGCTGGCAGACGGCGCGGTGGAGAAGATCCTGAGCAAATGGGCGGAGGTCAAAGATAAAGGCTATGCTGGTCTTGTCGGGCTTGACGCTGATTTCACCGGGAATGTTATTGGAAAAGGCTTTCCGGTCAATATGACGGAGACAACCATTTCCGGCTACTATGCTGCCGGGGGGGCAGGCGACAAAAAGCTGGTCTACCGCACGGATGTGATCAACGCTTACCCGGAGTACCCTGTGTTCGAGGGTGAGAAGTATGTCAGCTTGTCTTACAAATATCTCCTGATCGATCAGAATTATAAGCTGGCTGTGCTGGACGATATCCTGTGCAACGTGGAGTATCAGCCGGATGGATCCAGCAACAATATGCTCCGGCAGTACCTGAAAAATCCGAAGGGGTTTGCCTTCTGGCGGACGGTCAAGATGCAGTACCCGGAGTCCTTCAAGCGGCTGGTTATGGATTGCATCCACTACTGCTCCAGCAGTCAGATTGCCGGAAACCGGCATTATATCAAGGAATCTCCCCGTAAGCTGCTGACGGTGCTGTGTATACCGGCTGGATGGGCGCTGACGGGGTATATCAGGAGAAAGGCGAGGAAAGCATGAATAACAAAAAAATCTCTGTATGCCTTCCGTTTTACAATATCGAGCCTTATGTAAGCCGATGCCTTGATTCGGTTCTTGACAATACATATCGGAATCTGGAAATTATCTGCGTAAATGATGGTAGCACAGACGGGACGTCAGCATTGTTGCACGAATATGCAAAAAAAGACCCACGTGTGATCGTCATTGATAATGAGAATGGTGGGGTTTCGTTTGCCAGACAAGCCGCAATTGATATTGCGACAGGTGATTTTCTTTCTTTTGTCGATGGAGACGATTGGGTGCATCCTCAATTTTTCGAGATCCTGTTGACTGTTCAGGAGAAAACAGGAGCAGAAGCGGTTGTTTGCAATTACGCGGCTTGCGCAGAGTTTGCGGAACCACACGAAATCGAGGCAGATAAAGTTCCCTTCCAAGTGGCTGATAATCTATCTCTACTGAATGACTGGCACGCTCGGACGCATATTTGGGGCAGAATATATTCAAGAAAGTTATCACCCCAAACAGTCGTACCTCGCAATATCAATATGGGAGAGGACACGGCTTTCAATCTATCGTTTTTGTGCAGCGAACAGGACACTCGTGTGGCAAGAGTGTCCGAAGCACTCTATTTTTATTTTCAGCGTGAAGATTCAATCGTTCATACTGTGTCGCACGCGGGCAAACTTGATGTTGCGCTTTTCTTTGTTGAACAGTATGCCGCCATTAAGGAGACCGATAAATATGGCATCGTTTTACATGAGATTTTAAGAAATATGCTGACCTATCGGTATCTGATGTCTTTTTCTGGAGATCAGGGTTCAATCCGAAAAACATGTAGATCAATTTATGCCTTCTGCAAGAGAAACTGGGTAAGCTCGTTTCCTGTAAAAGAAAAAATGAAATATTCCATTCTCTACTACTGCCCGTTCGTGTACCGCCTTTTCCGTATTATTACAGACCCGACAATGCTGGATTGGGAACGTATTGAAAAGAAACGGCAGCAGGAAAAAGTGGAGCGGTGAGAATGTCTAAACACACCATTCTCATCTTCTCCCAAGCCATGGAACTTGGCGGGGTGGAGCGCAGTTTGCTGGGGTTGCTGGACTCCATCGACTATGACCGCTATGATGTTGACCTTTTCCTGATGCGGCACAGCGGCGAATTGATGCCGTACCTGAATCCGAAGGCGAATCTTCTTCCGGAAATTCCGCAATACGCATCGCTGGCGGTCCCTATGGCGTCGCTGCTTAGAAGTGGGCAGATCGGCGTTCTTTGCGGGCGGCTGAAAGGGAAGCTTGCAGCCAAGCGCTTCGACAAGCGGCATCCCGGCGGCAAGCCCTCTGTTACCGCGCTGACCTACAGCCACAAGTACACGCTATCTGCCATGCCGCAGATTTCCGATAAGACCTATGACCTTGCCATCAGCTTTCTGACGCCGCATTATTTCGCGCGGGAGCGGGTCAAGGCAAAAAAATACGCCGCGTGGATTCATACGGACTATACCGCTCTGTCGTTTGATCGGTCGGCGGAGCTTGCCATGTGGAGCGGATATGACGCGATTTGTGGCGTGTCGGAGCAGGCGTCCCGGAGTTTTCGGACGGTGTTTCCGGAGCTTTCCAATCAGGTTCAGACCGTCGAAAATATCCTGCCGAGGGAACTGACCACCAAGCAGGCAGAGCAGCCGCAGACTGATATGCCCTCCGATGGCGCTGTTAAGATTCTTTCTGTTGGCCGTTTCTGTGACGCAAAAAACTTTGACAACGTGCCGGATATCTGCCGCCGCCTGATGGAGAACGGTCTGGATGTCAAATGGTATCTCATTGGTTACGGCGGAGAGGAACCGCTGATCCGGCAGAAGATCGCCGAGGCCGGGATGCAGGAGCGCGTCATTATTCTCGGCAAGAAGGACAATCCTTATCCCTATATGCGGGCCTGCGACCTGTATGTGCAGCCCTCCCGCTACGAGGGTAAGGCCGTTACCGTGCGGGAGGCACAGCTTCTCGGCAAGCCGGTTGTCATCACAAGCTATGCCACTTCCGCCAGCCAGCTGGAGGACGACGTGGACGGCGTGATTGCCCCGATGGACAACGAAGGCTGCGCTGCCGGTATTGCGGCTCTGCTGCGTGACCCATCGCGGATGCAGCGGCTTTCAGAAAACTGTGTCAAGCGAGACTATACGAACAGTGCGGAGGTTGAAAAAATCTACGCGCTGATGGAGTGAACGATGGATATTACCAAAAGAGATTCAAAAATGCTGAAGGGCGTAGCGATCCTCGCTATGCTGATGTTGCATCTCTTCTGTCGGAGGGATAACCTGCCCTACAACCCTTTGCTGTGGATAGGGGATACACCACTGATTTACTACTTCGGCTTGTTCGGAGACATCTGTGTGGCGATTTATTGCTTTGTCAGCGGCTATGCCCATTACATGCAGTCCTCCAAAACAGAGCTACGGCATCGCTGGAAGCGTCTCCTTCGTTTTTTAATCCCATTTTGGGTAATTGCGGCGGTATTCTCGTTGATTGGCATACTCACAGGCAATTCTGTGATTCCCGGCAGTGTAAAGGAATTTCTGCTGAATTGCCTGACCATTAAGAACAGCTATAACGGCGCATGGTGGTATGCGAATACTTACATACTATTGGTCGCTTTGCAGCCGCTTTCGCGCAAATTTGTGGAACGGTGTCCGGCGTGGGCTGTGCTTCTTACTTCCTTCGCATTTTACACCGTTGGTTATGGTATTCGGTTCTGGGGGTGGGGCAGCTGCTGCTCGGCTGTGCTGGCCTGGATTATTACGCACATAGGACTGCTGGGCACTTCCTATTTCCCGTATGTCATTGGTATGTTGTTCTGCAAAAAACAGGTGGTTGCTACCCTGCGGCAGCGGTTGGCTTCTGTTAAGGCCAGCAACATTTGTATATTCACCGGGGTTACCTTTGCTGGCATGATCGTAGTGCATGGGGTGATACAGCCGCTCTTTGTCGCATTCATTACTGCGACCGTGACGATCATTCTGCTCTGCATTTGCCCTCTTCCTGTGTGGCTGACAAATCTCCTTTGCTATTTCGGTGAGCATTCCACGAACATCTGGCTTGTCCATATGTTCTTCTACGGAAGCCTATTTCATGGAATCATGTTTTTCTTGAAATACCCGATTCCTGTTTTGCTCCTTCTGATCGCGCTTTCGCTTGCGTCATCCTATGTGATCAGGTGGCTGAGCAGATCTATTTTGAAGCTTGTGAGGTAACATCATGATCCCGAAGATCATCCACTACTGCTGGTTCGGCCGGGGCGAAAAGCCGGAGCTGGCGAAAAAGTGCATTGCCAGCTGGCGCAAATTCTGCCCGGATTTTGAGATCCGCGAGTGGAACGAGGACAACTGCGATTATCTTGCCATGCCCTTCATGGCTGAGGCGTATGCTGCCAAGAAGTATGCGTTTGTGTCGGATGTTATGCGGCTTCTGGTGCTGGAGCAGTACGGCGGCGTGTACTTCGATACCGACGTGGAGGTCGTGCGGGATATCGCGCCGCTGATGGATGACGAGGGCTTCATCGGATTTGAAAATGACCAATATGTCGCATCGGGACTGACCATTGCATCCGTGCCGCATCACCCGGTCGTGCAGGCGATGATCGAGGAGTATCAGAAGCTGCATTTCGTTAATGCAGACGGCACAACGAATGCGGTGGGGTGTCCGTATCTGAATACGGACGTCATGGAGCGCTACGGCCTTGTCCGAAACGGTCAGGAGCAGACTGTGGCGGGCATTCATGTCTACCCGGCGGACTTTTTCAACCCGCTGGACAGCGTGACCGGGAAGCTGGCGAAAACGGAGAATACATACTCCATTCACTGGTACTCTATGAGCTGGCTACCGAAAAGAACACGGTTAAAAGCCAGAATCGGGCGGATTGCCCGACGAATGATCAAGGCAATCCGTAACTAGAGGAGATACATATGCCGAAAGTCAGTATTATCGTTCCGGTTTATAACGCCGAAAAGTATTTGCGTGAGTGTGTGGAGAGCGTGCTGTGCCAAACACTCTCTGATATTGAACTGATTCTGGTGGATGATGGTTCTACTGACAGCAGCCCGACACTCTGCGATCAGTACGCGGCGCAGGATCGCCGGGTGAAGGTGATCCACAAACCCAATGGCCGGGCCGCGTCCGCGCGGAACGCGGGACTTCGTGTTGCATCCGGGGAATATGTCGCCTTTGTTGACGCGGATGACTGGATATCCCCGGACATGTATGAAAAAATGCTGCAAACCAATGCGGATGTGACACTATGCGATTATGTCCGCTTTCAGGGAGAAAAGCTGTTTCCGTTTACTCAGCCCAATGTAGCGGCGGGCTTCTATAATAAGGCCCAGATCCGAGAGAAGATATATCCGCATCTGGTCATGGATGGGATCGAGTATCCCATTACGATTTCAAACTGGGCGTTGCTCATTCGACGGGAGATTATTGTAAAAAATCGCCTGTCGTACCGTGAGGATATCCGTATCAGCGAGGATGCGCCATTTGGCTCCGAGGTGCTGTATTGCGCGGACAGCTTTGCCTACTTAAAAGGAGAGCAGCTCTATCACTACCGCATGACAGAAGGCTCTGCCTCCAGAACCTATCAGCCGTGGTGGTGGGACAGCAGCCTGAAGATCAACGAGGAGACAGAAAATTTCTTCACCAAATGCGCAGATTATGATTTCACCCAGCAGATCAAGTCCAACATGTTCTATCTGGCGCGGGCTGAGATTTATTACATTATGGCAAATTCCAAGCTGTCGCGGGAAGAACAGACCAACAAGATCAGAGCGGTCATGAACCATCCCCGTGTGATACGGATGATGAAGGACTTTGACATCAGTCCATATCCGATTCAATTTAAGCTGCTTTACTGGTCGATCCGATGCCGGTCTGTGGCGTTGAGAAGGATGGTTGGGTACTGTTCAAGCATAACCACTCTGCTCAGACGGATTCATTAGATTGTTGAAAGGAGGAATACGAAATGGAAGCACAGCCTCTTATCATGGTAATAGTTCCCGTATACAATGTTGAAAAGTACTTGCGGAGGTGTCTGGACAGTATTATTCGGCAGACGTATCAGAATCTGGAGATTCTGTGTATTGATGACGGAAGTATTGATAACTCCGGTGAAATCTGCGAACAGTATGCTGCACGGGATAAACGGATCAAAGTGCTTCGTCAAGAGAATCAAGGTGTCAGCGCAGCACGCAACAAAGGCCTTGATACGGCAACAGGAGAATACATAGCATTTGTGGACAGTGACGATTATATCGCAGCAGATGTACTTGAGCAGTTATACCAGAGTGTCGTCTCCTCAGATGCGACATGCGTGATTTGTGGCTATAACTGCGTAGATTCAAATGGGAGTATCCTCAGTACATATTCTGTGCATTCTGTACAGCAGTATTCAGGTGTTGAGTCATTGCGTCGCCACTATTATCATGCAAGTGGCGAAGAAAATTTTGTAACCGTTTGGGGGAAACTTTTCTGTAAAAAGCTATTTTCAGACCTTCGATTTAGAACCGGGATTTGCTATAAAGATATACATCTCATGCCATATTGGCTGCTACAATCGGAAAAAGTCGTGCTCATCCCCTATGCCGGATACAACTATACACAAAACGAAAACAGCATCATGCATAAGACAGATGAAGCTCACAGTACAAGACTATACAAGAGTGCATTTGTAATATGGCAGGAGCATCTTGAACTATACAAGCAGCGTGGGCTTGAAGATTTTGAAAATGCTGTTTATTGCGCGATTGTCAACAAAGTCATAGCACATAGTTTGGCAGAAAGCATTCCCAATGAAATGGTGCACGAGTCGCTAGCTTTGGCACACCGCTATACGAAAAAGCTGGTATGGCATACGGCGCTCCCAGTTAAACAGAAGTTGTATTTTGCACTTTTTTCAATTTTAGGTCCGAAGTATTTCAGATCCTTCATGCGCATGCGTAGTGCTCACCGCTCCGAGTCTGATTAAGTGGAGTTCCAGATGAAAGTGACGATAATTGTCCCTGTTTTTAACAAAGAATTATATGTAAACAGTGTCTTATCAAATATAGCCGATCAGACACTTGCAGATTTTGAGTGCCTTGTGATTGACGATGGATCGACAGATATGTCAGGGAAAATCTGCGATGCCTTTGCAGCGAGAGACAGCCGTTTTCAAGTGTTCCATATTCCCAACGGCGGAGTGTCCCACGCGCGCAATCTGGGCCTTGAAAAGGCAACCGGTCAGTATATTACATTTGTCGATGCCGATGATCATATTGAGCCTGCCTATTTGCAGCAACTGTATGCAGACATAGAAAACAGTAAGGCAGATATGGTAATTGCGGGTTTGCAGAAGTTCTGGAAGGATGGACGACCGCCTGTTGTAGTTGAAGTTCCCTATCATGGAATAAAGAAAATAACGCGGCTGTTGCCGGAATTTGCTACTGTTCAGCGGCACACAGGCATTTATGGGTATGGCTGTGCAAAACTAGTGCGCAGAGAATTGATATCCGATATTCGTTTTTCGGAATGGCTGCATTTGGCTGAGGATTTTGAGTTTTATCTTCGCGTATATCCAAGAGTTAAAACTGTCTATTTTGACGATCTGTGCAAGTACTATTATCTACAGGAAGCGGATAACTCATCGGCCATCGTTAACAGCGCAGATATTGACTATCTCGCACAATTAAAAGTAAACTTATCCTATCGGAGCTTTTTGCAAAATGCGGGGTACTACATAGAAAAGAATCGGGAAATTGTGGACGCGCTCATAGCTAACTATGCGTTCTTTTCAATTTTCCATTGTGTACGTGAACAGATCCCCGCAAAGGTCAATGAAGTACATAGCCTGCTTATTGAAAATGATTTCCGCATCAACGGAAGAGGAGTCTTGCAGCTGGTTATTCTATTTTGCGTTCAACATGATATGAAAAAGTCGCCTCAAGTCATTATGAAGGCGTATGATACCCTGCGTGCATTGAAAAGGAGACTGTGATATGCCGTATTTTACGGTTTTTACTCCAACATTTAATCGAGCATACATATTGCCCCAGCTTTATCATTCACTTTGTGAGCAGTCCTGCAAGGATTTCGAATGGCTCATTGTCGATGATGGCTCCAGTGATCAAACGGGCGAGCTGATCGCGCGGTGGAAAGAACGCGAAAACGGATTTGTAATTCGCTGCTATCAGATTCCCAACGGAGGGAAACCCCGCGCTATAAACTTTGGCATCACAAAAGCAAGCGGAAGGTTCTTCTTCATGGTGGATTCTGATGACCAATTGACCGTTGATGCAATAGAAAAAATGCGAGTATGGTGTAAAGAGATCGAAACAGCTCCTGAGTTCATTGGAGCAGGAGCGGCCAGAGGATATCCAGACGGAAGATACTTGAAAGGGATTCCGCCCCGTACCAATCAGCACGGTTATGTAGATGCCACGAATCTTGAACGGAGCAAATACGATCTCGATGCAGATATGTGCGAAGCATACAAGACTTCGATGTTCCGACAGTTTCCGATGGCCGAGTGGCCCGGCGAAAAATTCGCTCCGGAGCAAATTGCATTAAATGAAATTGCACTGAACGGATATAAGCTTCGCTGGCACAAGGATATCATATATGTGTGCGACTATTTGGAAGATGGCCTCACCAAGGGTTGGAGATCCCTCGTAAGAAAAAACCCAATGGGCTATGCAATGATGTATAACCATATGCTGAAATATCCGGATTTGAGTGTACAGCAACGGTTCAGTGCAGCCTGTCAGCATGTCGCATTATCAATTCTGGGAAAACATCCGGAGTATATATGGAAAAGCAATCGCTTACTGTATACGATTCCGGCGATCCCCATTGGGGTTGTATTATCGTTCCGGCGGAAGCGTCAACTCATGGAGAGTGAAACATGATCAGTGTAATCATTCCCATTTACAATGCTGCGCCCTACCTGCCGGAGATGTTGCAATCACTTCTTGAACAGACAGAGCGTGATCTTGAGATATTATTGATCAATGATGGCAGCACGGATTCTTCTGCTGATATCTGTAAGGCGGCGGCACAGGAGGACGCAAGAATCCGCTATGTCTTCCAGCAGAATGCTGGAGTATCCGCAGCTCGAAACCGTGCATTGACTCTGGCAAAGGGCGAATACATCGCATTTCTGGATGCAGATGACAGAATTGATCTGAATTACTTTGAGCAGCTTTCCTTGGCATGCCGCGGTGCAGATATTTCTGTCTGCGACATCTCTGTTGAAACAAGAGATGGTGAACAGCAGGCTGTTTTTTCTGCGGGAAATCAAAGCTTTTCTGCACCGGATGCGATGAATCTATTGCTGACAAGAAAAGGTATTAACTCTGGTCCATGTGGAAAGCTGTTTCGCCGCGAAACCATAGCAGACTTGAAATTCCCGCCGCTAAAAGCATATGAGGACATCCTGTTTGTCCGCGATGCTTTTGCGCGTGCAGAAAATGTGACCTCAACTTCAAAAACCGCATATCACTACTACCAAAATGCCGGAAGCGCGATGGCTCAACAGAAGAAAGCTCCGTCTCAAGACATTATTTTTGCAACTGCCGACCTGCTGGAGTACATAGTGCAGCACACGGAACTGAATCCGATGTGCTTTTATATCACAGTGTCGCATCTCTATCAATATGTGCTGGGACTTGATCGCAACGATCTGTTGGGACAGCAATTCAGACACGAGGTTAGACGTTTGTACCGCAAGCACTGGACGGATATCGCTTTCTGCAAAGCATTTCCGTGGAAAGAAAAAATTTTGTATCTGCTGTTTACCTTTGGATTGAGATAACTAGAGAATCAGGCTGGGTAATGAAATGAAAAATGTTTTTTTATATGCTCACGGCGGAAGCGGAAACCATGGCTGTGAAGCGATTGTTCGTTCAACATTAGGTATTCTTCAATGTAAGGATAGGTCTAATTGCACCTTGATATCAAAAGTTCCCGAAGAAGACGCAAAGTATGGTATCGACCAGCTGTGTACTATTATTCAAGAACAAGAACCTTATTCTCGCTTAACCTTGGATTTTGCAAAGGCTTACCTGCATCTCAAGATAACGCATGACTATGTTCCGCTGGACAAGTTGTATTACAAAAAAGCTTTTGATCATATCCGCGCAGGAGATATTGCACTTTCCATTGGCGGAGATAATTACTGCTATGCCGATGTGAAGTGCTATACGATGATGCACGATATGTTGCTTCAACGCGGTGCAAAAACGGTGCTGTGGGGATGCTCGGTTGAGCCATCCCTTCTGGAGGAGCCGCCTATTGCGGAGGATCTTGCGCGGTATAGCTTGATTACTGCGAGAGAGAGCATTTCTTATGAAGCTCTGCGACGTGTCAATCCTCATACTGTACTTGTGGCAGATCCAGCATTTACTCTGGAATGCTGCGTACCCGCACTGCCGGATGGATTTTCCGACGGCAACATGGTTGGCATCAATCTCAGCCCGATGATCATGGAGAAAGAGTCTCTGACTGGTATGGCGATGGAGAACTACCAGAAACTGATTGAATACATCCTTGAAAAGACGGATATGGGAGTTGCGTTAATTCCGCATGTGGTGTGGGATTTCAGTGATGACAGAATTCCTTTGCGAGAGCTTTATCGGAAATATCAGAGGACCGGACGAGTGGTTATGATAGAGGACCATAACTGCATGGAACTGAAGGGAATCATCTCGCGCTACCGCTTTTTCATCGGTGCGCGGACCCATGCGACCATAGCGGCATATTCTACGGGCGTTCCGACTTTGGTGGTCGGTTACTCCGTCAAGGCGCGCGGCATTGCCCGAGATCTGTTTGGAACGGAAGAAGGTTATGTTCTTCCGGTGCAGCAGCTGAAGGAAAGCGACGAACTGACACGGGCATTTATAAAGCTGTATGAAAAGCGCGAAAGCATCCAGACACATTTGAAAACGATACTCCCTGCGTACATTGCCCGCGCAGATGGCGCACGCAGAGCGTTGGAGGA
>SFGY01000026.1 GCA_004556455.1 Clostridiales bacterium
TGAAGTCAAGCCAGGCGAAGCCGGCAGTGACGAGGACAAGACAGAAGAGCGGCAGGACGCAGCCACATCTGAGGCTGTTGCTTCGTTCGAGGCCAATGCGCCTGAAAAGAGCGAAGAACTCAGTCAAAGTGAAAGCGCTGAAGCGGACAGCAGCTCCAGCGACGCCACCACAACCCTGAGTGAAGAAGAAAAGAAAGCGGCAGTGGAAAAAGCCGCAAAAGAAGCCGAAGAACGGCATGAAGCCTCGCTCAAAGCTGCGAACGAAATGAAGGACAGAATTAAAAGCGAAGACGACTTCAAGAGCGAAATCCTCAAACTCGCCGATGAGAAAGAAAAGAAAAGCCTGGAAGAGCACGACCCAAGCCTGATTAAAAATGTTTCTGTCGAAGGTTTGCCTTCCGCTCTCCGCAGCTGGCTGCTGGATCCGGCCCGCAAAGAGGGCGATGTTCAGGTCGTTGACGTCAATCAGCAGGTCATGCTGCTTTACTTTATCAAGCGTGAGCGTCCCGAAAAGCCGGACTTTACCACCCGCCATATTCTGCTCATGCTCGACCAGAGCAAAGACTTTGAAGAAGCCAAAACTGAGGCTCAGAAGAAAGTCGACGAGATCCTCAAAGAATATAAGGAAAAAGGGGAGAGCGAGGACGCCTTTGCCGAGCTGGCCGCGAAATACAGCGAAGATCCGGGCAGCAAGGATAAGGGCGGACTTTACGAGAACGTGCGTCCCGGCAGCTTTATTCCCGAATACGAAGCCTGGTCCCTCGACCCGTCCCGTAAAGAAGGCGATGTCGAAACCATCTTTACCGACAACCAGGCCTATAAAGGCTTCCACATCATCTATTTTAAGAAGATCGGCAGACCCGTCTGGAAAACGGCCGTGCAACAGGCTCTTGCCAGCGAAAAGTTCAACGCCTGGATCAAAGACAACAAAGATAAAATGAGCTTCGAAACCGTAGCGCCAAAAAGACGGACGAAACGCCCCCTGCTGAAACGACCTCCGCTGAAACGAACTCAGACGAAGCAAGTTCCAGCGCAGAAACATCCGATAAGGAAGCTTCCGGCAAAGAACCTTCAGACGAAGAGAATTCCGGCAAAGAAACTCCCAGTGAAGCGAATTCCAGCCAAGAAAGCTCCGACGAAAAAACGACCGGCGAAGAACCTTCCGTCGAGGAAAGCTCCAGCGAAACGACATCCGGCAAGTAAGCTTATATAAATGGGGACTGTCTCACAACAGTATTGTGTGGTGGGATAGATCCTGAAAAATGCAAATTTCCCAGATGAAAAGGGAGCTGTCCCATATGAGACAGCTCCCTTTTTTATCGATGAGCGCATTTAAATTGCGGCTGCTTTTTTATTTGATGATAATACCGGTATATCCATAATAACCACGCAGAAGCAGCGCGTCCTGAACTTCACTGTAGCTCACGACTTGATCGCCAACCGTATAGTAACGGCTGCTGCAGGGTTTAATGCAGCTGCCACAGGGTTTAAACCAGGGCAGACCGCAGGAGGGCTTAAAGCAAGGCGAGCTGCAGCTGTTCAGAACCAGCCTGGGAGTGTAGCCGCAGGGTTTGCAGTAGTTGTCATAGCCGTAGAGAGGATTCACCAATCTGGGCTGAGCCGGCTGAACCACCGGACGGGGCATCGACATCGGGCTGACAAGAACAGGCGTCGTCATGGTCGAGGGCGCTGAAACATAAACGGGCACCGTCATCTGTGAATAAGCCGGTTTGCCGTTGGGCATCAGAGGCGCATTGACCGGTGTCGCAGGAGCCTGCACAGGCTGGGGCACGGTCACCATAGTGTAAGTGGGAACATTGGTCGCGACCGGCCACGTGACATAGTTCGGTGCAGCATTGCAGCCACCGTCACAGGCGCTGACGCTCTGACCGCCCAGGACCATCAAGGAAAGCGCAAGAGCCAGGATGAGGCCAAGGGTCATAAGTTGTTTCTTCATGTAAAAGAACTCCTTTCAGATGATCGCCATTCAAAATCAGTTCGGGGCGCGGAGATGGATCCGGACCCGCACAAAGTCTGAATTTTTTGTACAGACATGTCAGATGTACAAAATGCGATCGTGCTGAATTAAGTTTAATAAGAGGGGGCACCTTCGTCAACGCAAGTTCATGTCACAGCCATGAAGTTTGCATGACAAAAGATAGTAAAACCTGAGAGAAAAGATCCGTTAACAAAAAAAGACCATTATTTGTCGGCCAAATCGACAACGCTTTGCCACTAAAACGAAGAAGATCTGTCCAAGAGAAAAACGCCTGCAGCTTGACAGGGCTGTGGGCGTTTGATAAACTCTTAAAATGTGTCCCTAGAGGTGAAAGGCTGCCCTTTTTGCTGACCACATGGCCAGCTGGAAGCTCTTCACACAGCCACATTATAGCATTTTCTCAAGCGCCGTCAATCCGGCGTTTCCAAGCTCGCGAGGTGATCATTGATGGTAAAAGCCGTTCAGTACGGGCAAAGCACGCGGATGTCCTATTCCAAAATCGATGAAATCATTGATATCCCAAATCTGATTGAAGTCCAGAGAAACAGTTATCGCTGGTTTCTCGATAAAGGACTCAAGGAAGTCCTGGACGAAGTGTCTCCGATTCGCGATTACTCGGGAGATATTGAATTATCGTTTCTGGATAAAGAGTTTGACATAGAGCATCCAAACGACAGTATCGCCAAGTGCAAAGAGCGGGATGAGAACTATGCTGCGCCGCTGCGCGTCAAAGTTCGTCTTCACAACCGCAGGACGGACGTTGTCAAGGAACAGATGATTTTTATCGGTGATTTCCCGATCATGACGGATACCGGTACTTTTATCATCAACGGGGCGGAGCGCGTCGTCATTTCCCAGATCGTCCGTTCGCCGGGGGCTTACTACGACATCGTCAAAGATAAAAATGATGTTGAACTTTATACCTCACAGTTGATTCCGAACCGCGGCGCCTGGCTGGAGTACGAAACCGATGCCAACGGTGTGCTCTGGGTTCGTGTGGATCGCACGCGTAAATTTTATCTGAGTATTTTCCTGCGCGCTCTGGGCTTTGGCAGCGATGAAGAGATCAACGAACTTTTCGGCAATGAAGAGAGCATGCGCCTCACGGTCGAAAAGGACGGCTGTCACAACCAGGAAGACGGTTCGCAGGAGATGTTCCGCAAACTGCGTCCGGGTGAAGTTTATACGCCCGAAGGTGCCCGTTCCTATCTGGAAAACATGTTTTTTGAGCCGAAGCGTTATGACCTCGCCCGAGTCGGCATCTATAAGGTTAATAAAAAGCTCGGCCTGACCCGCCGTCTGCCGGGGCACTGCCTGGCCAAAACCGTGGTGGATTCCGAAGGCGAAATCCTGGCCACCGAGGGCACGGTGCTGGATCGAGAAATGGCGCAAAACATCCAGAATGCCGGGATCAATGATGTGTGGATTTACCCCGTCACGACCATCGGCAACCAGGTGACCACTTCCGACAAAATGCTCAAGGTGACGGGCAATAACCGCGTCGATCTGCGCGCTTATCTCCTGCGCTTTTTCAGCGAAAAAGAGCTGAAGGATGTCGATCCCGAGGCTCTGGATATCGAGGAGCTTGTCTATACTCCCGTCCTCGATCAGATCATCGCGGAGTTCAAAGAGGGCAAAAGTGAAAAGAGCCTGGCCGAACGGCTGCATGAAAAGCGTTTCGAGCTTCTGCCATTCCACCTGACGATTGATGACATCATTGCCTCCATCTCCTACTTTATCGGTCTGGAATATGGCGTCGGCAATAAAGACGATATTGACCATCTGGGCAACCGCCGCATCCGTTCGGTGGGCGAGCTTTTACAGAATCAGATCCGCATCGGTTTCTCCCGCATGGAGAGGGTGGTGCGCGAGCGTATGCAGTCCATGCAGGACATCAACGCCGCCACGCCGCAGCAGATCGTGAACACACGTCCGGTAAGCGCAGCGATCAAGGAGTTTTTCGGATCTTCACAGCTCTCGCAGTTCCTTGATCAGCCCAACCCGCTGGCGGAGCTCACGCACAAAAGACGTCTCTCGGCCCTCGGTCCGGGCGGCCTTTCCCGCGAACGCGCCAACTTTGAAGTGCGTGACGTTCACTCCTCCCATTATGGCCGCATGTGCCCGATTGAAACGCCAGAAGGTCCGAACATTGGTCTGATCAACAGTCTGGCCTGCTATGCGCGCATCAATAAATACGGCTTTATCGAAACGCCTTATCGGATTTACGATAAGAAGAAAGGCATCGTGACCCACGAAATTCGCTATATGACGGCCGATGAGGACGATTACTTCAACATCGCCCAGGCGAACGAGCCTCTCGATGAGGCCGGGCATTTTCTTAACAAGCGGGTCGTCTGCCGCTGGCTCGACCAGTTCCTCGAGCTGCCTCCGGAGAAGGTCGACCTCATGGACGTTTCACCGAAGCAGCTTGTTTCGGTCGCGACCTCGCTCATTCCCTTCCTCGGCAACGACGACGCCAACCGTGCCCTCATGGGTTCGAACATGCAGCGCCAGGCTGTGCCGCTGATTAAGACGGAAGCCCCGATTGTTGGAACAGGTATGGAATACCGCGCCGCCAAAGACTCCGGCGTCTGCATCGTCGCCAAACACGACGGTCTTGTGGAGCACGTCTCCGCCGACACCATCACGGTGCTGCGCAACGACAAAGAGCGCGATATCTATGAGCTGCAGAAGTATCAGCGCTCCAACCAGGGCACCTGCCAGAATCAGCGCCCGCTGGTTCGCGGCGGAGAGCAAATCAAAGAGGGCGACATCATTGCCGATGGCCCGTCCACCGATCATGGTGAGCTGGCTCTCGGACGCAACGCCCTCATCGGCTTTATGACCTGGGAAGGTTACAACTACGAGGACGCCGTTCTTATCTCTGAACGTCTGGTTCAGGAAGACCGCTACACCTCCATCCATATCAGCGAGTACGAATGCGAAGCCCGCGACACCAAGCTGGGGCCGGAAGAGATCACGCGCGAAATTCCCAACGTGGGGGATGATACCCTGCAGAATCTGGATGAATCCGGTATTGTCCGCGTCGGCGCAGAAGTCAATGCAGGCGATATCCTGGTCGGCAAAATCTCGCCCAAGGGCGAAACCGAGCTGACGCCGGAAGAACGCCTCTACCGCGCCATCTTTGGCGAGAAGATCCGCGAAGTCCGCGATACCTCGACCAAAGTTCCGCACGGCGAATCCGGCATCGTCGTGGATGTGCGCACCTTCACCCGCGAAAACGGCGACGACCTGAAACACGGTGTCACCAAAATGGTGCGGGTCTATGTCGCGCAGAAGCGCAAAATCTCGGTCGGCGATAAGATGGCCGGCCGCCACGGCAACAAAGGTGTTGTTTCACGCATCCTGCCGGTAGAAGATATGCCCTTTATGCCGGACGGCACGCCGCTCGATATCGTGCTGAACCCGCTGGGCGTGCCCTCGCGCATGAACATCGGCCAGCTTTTGGAGGTCCATCTGGGCCTGGCGGGCCGCCTGCTCGGCGTTAAATTTGCCACCCCGGTGTTTGACGGGGCCAGCGAAAAAGACGTCAGCGAAGCCTTTGCCAAAGCGGGCATCGATCCGGATGGCAAGACCGTTCTCTATGACGGCCGCACCGGTGAAGCCTTCGAAAACCGCATCACCGTCGGGGTCATGTACTACCTGAAACTCAACCATCTGGTCGACGATAAGATTCACGCCCGCTCCATCGGCCCCTACTCCCTCGTCACGCAGCAGCCTCTGGGCGGCAAAGCCCAGTTCGGCGGTCAGCGCTTCGGCGAAATGGAAGTCTGGGCGCTCGAAGCCTATGGCGCGGCCCACACCCTGCAGGAAATCCTCACGGTGAAATCCGACGATATCGTCGGCCGTACCAAGACCTATGAGGCCATTGTTAAAGGGGAGAACATCCCCGAACCGGGTGTCCCCGAAGCCTTTAAGGTTCTGGTCAAGGAAATGCAGAGTCTGGCGCTGGATGTCAACATTTACTCCGGCGATCAGAAACTCGAAATCAAGGATTCCTCCGAAGAAGACGAAGAATTTGTCCGCCGCGAGCGGCCGAATCTGAGCGACTTCTTTGAAATGTCCGGCCATGCGGACTTCGGCGGCTCGGGTTTCTCAACGGGAAGCCTCAACGAGGAAGGCGGCGTGGATGAAGATGATTACAGCGAAGCTGCGGATGACATGGGCGCTGACGAAGACGCCGATGCAGACGAAGAATAAGTGAGGTTGACAATGTCGGATATCAGCAATTTTGAGAGTATTGGAATTGGTCTGGCCTCTCCTGAGAAAATTCTGGAATGGTCGCACGGCGAAGTAAAAAAGCCGGAAACCATCAACTACCGCACGTTGAAACCGGAGCGCGATGGCCTCTTCTGCGAACGCATCTTCGGACCGACCAAGGACTGGGAATGTCACTGCGGCAAATATAAGAAAATTCGTTATCGCGGCATCGTCTGCGACCGCTGCGGCGTCGAAGTGACCCGCGCCAAGGTGCGCCGTGAGCGCATGGGGCACATTAAACTGGCCGCCCCCTGCTCCCACATCTGGTATTTCCGGGGCACGCCTTCCCGCATGGGCCTCATGCTCGACATGAAACCCCGCGATATCGAGAAGGTGCTGTATTTTGCCGCCTACGTGGTGCTCGATCCTAAGGAGACGGACTTTGCCTGCAAAGAACTCATCTCGGAGACGCAGTACCGCGAAGCCATGGCCAAGTACGGCCGCAAATCCTTTGACGCCCGCATGGGCGCGGAGGCCATTCTCGAACTGCTCAAAGCGATCGACCTCGATGTCCTCACTACTGAGCTGCATGAGGAACTGCGCGCTTCCCGCGGCCAGAAAAAGGTTCGCCTGATTAAACGTCTGGAGGTTGTCGAGGCCTTCAAGCAGTCCGGCAATCAGCCTGAATGGATGATTCTCACCGTTCTGCCTGTGCTGCCCCCGGAACTGCGTCCTATGGTGCAGCTGGACGGCGGCCGTTTTGCGACCTCCGACCTGAACGATCTCTATCGCCGCGTGATTAACCGCAATAACCGTCTGCAGAAGCTCATGACGCTGGGTGCGCCGAACATCATCGTGCGCAACGAAAAGCGCATGCTGCAGGAAGCGGTGGACGCCCTCATTGATAATGGCCGCCGTGGCCGCGCTGTGACCGGCGCCGGCAACCGTGCCCTGAAATCCCTCTCGGATCTGCTCAAAGGCAAACAGGGGCGCTTCCGTCAGAACCTCCTGGGCAAGCGCGTCGACTATTCCGGCCGCTCGGTCATCGTCGTCGGCCCTGAACTGAAAATGCACCAGTGCGGCCTCCCCAAAGAGATGGCTCTGGAACTCTTTAAGCCCTTTGTCATGCGCGAGATCGAAAAGCGCGGCTTCGCTCACAATATGAAGAGCGCCAAGCGTATGGTGGAAAAAGCCTCCGACGTGGTCTGGGATATCCTCGAAGAGGTCATCAAGGATCACCCGGTGCTCCTGAACCGCGCCCCAACTCTGCACCGCCTGGGCATTCAGGCCTTTGAGCCGGTGCTCGTCGAAGGCCGCGCCATCAAGCTTCACCCCCTGGCCTGCACGCCCTTTAACGCCGACTTTGACGGTGACCAGATGGCCGTGCACGTTCCCCTTTCTGTGGAAGCCCAGGCCGAAGCCCGCTTTCTCATGCTTGCCGCCAACAACCTCTTGAAACCACAGGACGGCAAACCGGTCACCGTGCCGACCCAGGATATGGTTCTCGGCTGCTACTTCCTCACCATCGACATGGAAGACAAGAAGGGCGATGGCCGCTGCTTTATGGATGTCGATGAAGCGATCATGGCCTACAACCAGCATGAGCTTGATCTGCACGCCCGCATCAAGGTCAGAGTCGAGTACGAAGAAGACGGCGTCAAAAAGCATCAGCTTGTCGAAAGCACGCTTGGCCGCTTCATCTTTAACAGTGTGATCCCGCAGGATCTCGGTTATGTCGACCGCAGTCTGCCGGAAAATCGCTGCAAACTCGAATGCGACTTCCTCGTCGGCAAAAAACAGCTCGGCCAGATCATCGACCGTTGCGTCAACCGTCATGGCCTTACAGCCAGCGCCAATATGCTCGACCACATCAAGGCCATGGGCTACCACTACAGTACGCTCTCCGGCATCTCCATCGGCCTCTTTGACATGGTCATCCCGGATATCAAGGAAAAGCTGATTCACGAGGCCGAGAAGAAGGTCGACTACATCAACGAACGCTACAGAAAAGGCATTCTCAACGACTATGGACGCTATCGCACCGTGGTCGAAATCTGGCGCAAAACCACCGACGATATCACCGAAGAACTCAAAGCTTCACTCGGCAAATACAACCCGGTTTACATGATGTCTAACTCCGGCGCGCGCGGAAATATCAACCAGATTAAACAGCTGGCCGGTATGCGCGGCAACATGGTGGATACCACCGGCCGCACGCTGGAAATCCCGGTAAAATCAAATCTGCGTGAAGGCATGAACGTGCTGGAATTCTTTATCTCCTCGCACGGCGCCCGCAAAGCCCTTTCCGACACCGCGCTTAAGACGGCCGACTCCGGCTATCTGACCCGCCGTCTCGTCGATATCGCACAGGACGTCATCGTGCGCGAGGAAGACTGCGGTACCCATGAGTATATGGAGGTCGGCCCCGTTTACGTCGGCAGCCGCGCCAACAAAAAAGTTCTGGAAAAACTCTCCGACCGTGTGGTGGGCCGCTATGCTGCCCGCGATATTCTTGACCCCGCAAATGGTGAAGTGATCGTGCCCGAAAACACCATGATCACGTCCGATCAGGCGAAGCGCATTGAAGATTGCGGGATTGAAAAAGTAAAGATCCGCTCCACGCTGACCTGTGGCTGCTCCACCGGCGTCTGCGCGCACTGCTATGGCAAAAACCTGGCCACCAGCGGGCACACGGTGGTCGGTGAAGCCGTCGGCATCATGGCCGCCCAGAGTATCGGCGAACCGGGCACGCAGCTGACTCTTCGTACCTTCCATGCCGGCGGTATCGCCTCCTCTGACGATATCACGCAGGGTCTGCCCCGTGTCGAAGAACTCTTTGAGGCCAGAAAGCCGAAGGGTCAGGCCACGATCACCGAGATTGCCGGGGTCGTCAATGTCGAAGAAAATGACAATCGTCGCCATGAGGTGACGGTCACCTCGGCCGATGGCGAAGTCGCCAAATTCAGCATTCCGCTGAGCACCACGCTGCTCGTCCAGAGCGGCGACACCGTGGAGGCGGGCGACCGCATCACCGACGGCTCCGTCAACCCGCATGACATCATGCGTCTCGTCGGACCGGAAGGCGTCGCCAACTACATCATCACGGAAGTGCTCAAAGTTTATAAAAACAACGGCGTCGACATCAACGACAAGCACGTCGAGATTATCGTTCGCCAGATGCTGCGCAAAGTTAAAGTCGAAGATGCAGGCGACGCGGACTTCCTCACCGGCAGCACTGTCGACCGTTTTGACTTCGATGGCCAGAATGCCAGCTTAGAGGCAGAAGGCAAGACCCCGGCAGAAGGCAAACGCATTCTCCTCGGTATTACCAAAGCTGCCCTCGCGACCGAATCCTTCCTCTCCGCGGCCTCCTTCCAGGAGCAGACAAAAGTGCTCACCGACGCAGCCGTCAAGGGAAAGATGGACAAGCTGAACGGCCTGAAAGAAAACGTCATCATCGGTAAACTCATCCCCGCCGGCACCGGCCTCAAGCCCTACCGCGAAATCACCGCCGCGCCGAATATCCCGGAGAACAAGGCCCTGATCGACGAATTCGAACGCAAACCCGAGCTTGGCGCCTGAGCTTGGTGCCCGAGCAAAGACACGTCGGCTATCAGGAGCCTGACTGAACCCGCTGGGAGATCGATCTTAAAAGCCTGTAGTTCAGAAAAAGTGAACAGCCCGGCCGCTCGCCGGGCTGTTTTATCAAGGAGAGACCGTCATGTCGGCTATCAGTGACCGCATAGAAGACTGGCTCAAAGCCCGTCTCGATGAAGAAAACGGGAGCTTTGAGTTTACCCGCAATGAACTCGCCCTGCTCATGAACTGTGTGCCATCCCAGATCACCTATGTGCTATCAACGCGCTTCACCAACAGTCAGGGCTATCTCATTGAAAGCCATCGCGGCGGCGGTGGCTCTATTGTCGTGCACCGCATTAACTGGGAAGAGCCGAGCCAGTTCATTATGCACACGGTGAACAGTCTGCCAGCCTGTCTGAGTCAGGCGCAGGCCCGGGTGCTCTTAAACAATCTTGCGGATGCGGGGGTTATTGACAGCCTGAACCTCTCGCTGATGACAGCCGCCCTCTCCAACCGCAGCCTCGCTCCGCTTTCCGGCGAACAGCGCGACGAGCTGCGCTCGCGCCTTCTCGCCAACATGCTCTGTGCCTTATTGACCGGCAGTGCCGAAAGCTGAGCAGAGTCGCATGCTGGAATCTCGGATTTCGTGCAACCTGTCCCCTATAGGGTGGCCACTCTTTTTCATGCAACTTAGCCACTAATGGGTGGTTTTCCTTTTTGTGCTGGGTGACCTGCCTTTTTTCATGCGACTTAGCCACTAATGGGTGGTTTTCCTTTGGTTTTTCTGAATTTCGTGCAAGTCTGCGACTAGTGGATGGGCTCGCGTGCAAGATTCCAAGTAGTGGATGGTCTGTCGTGCAAGTTCTCAAGTAATGGGTGGTTTGAGCCTGAGTTCGCTGAGACTAACCATCCGTTACTTGTAATTTTGTCCAAAATTCGAGAAAACAGAAATATCGTCCGATTTTCAAAGTGAGCGGTTTCCCCGTGCGATGCCTGGGTACAAATCAACCCGCTTCCGGAGAAGAGTCTGACACTTCCAGAGAGGCCACTGCTTCCGAAAAGTTTGCAGTTCACTGGGAGTCTGCTGCAACTGTTCCGCCTGCCCGCTTCGACCAGAAAATATAGAGCAGGGTTCCGCTGACACGCAGGGTGCCGCAGATCAGCTGAGCAATGGTGATGCCGACCAAATTCTCGCCGCCCAGCTGGTAGACCCAGATGGCGCTCATCTGCATTAGAGCATTGACGGCAAGAAGGCCGGTATTGAAGATGGCCAGATTGAGATTGCGCTGTTCCTGGGGGATTTCTGCCAGGAGTCGCTGCAGCAGCGACATGGTAAAAGCCGGGAAGGCGGCGCAGACGACCATATTCAGAAGCAGCAGGGTGGGCAGGCGGAAAGCGGCGGGCATGATACTGGCAAGTAGGCAGGAGAAAGGGCTGAGGCAGAGGCCGAGCATGCCGAGGATAAGGCCTTTATGGCTTCCTTTACGCTCGATGAGAGAACTGCATTTTTTAACCGTGAGAAGCTGAACCAGACTGCCGCTGACGGTAATAAGGCTGAGCCAGGATTCATCTGCCCCGCAGTAATGCACTTCAGTGATGAAAAAGAGTGGCCAGCCCATATACCATCCGGCATGAAAGAACAGCACAATGGCCGCGAAAACACTGAAACGTTTGTTGGCGAGCAGCTGCCTGAAAGCCTGCTTCAAAGCTTTGAACTGTGTGTTTTTGGCGCTGCGCTCACCTTCCGGGGAGCGGCGGAGCAAAGAGAACTGAATCAGGGACGCGACAAAAGCGAGGACATAGCAGAGCTGGTAAAGACGGATACGGGTCAAATCATCAGCCGCCAGACTTAGAATTTTTCCTGCGGACAAAACCGAGATCGTCGCTGCCAGAAAAGTCAGAGAGGTGCGGAAAGAGAATGCTTTGTTGCGGCGTGTGACCGGTACAGCTGTCGAAAAATAGTTCTGCCAGACGGAGTTGTAAACATTTTGCAGGGCATTGCCCAGAGAAATAAAAAGAATCAAAACAGGAATGGCCGCTGGACCCATAAAAGGAGCACTGGCCGCAAGGCCGTAGAAGGCGCCAGTCAGCAGAGCTGAAATTTCGACAGGGCGGCGCGAATTCTCCGAGCGCGAGGCCAGCAGGGAAGCGGGGATCAGAAGCAGCATGGCAAAAAACTGCGGACCGGAAGAGATCAGGCCGATTTCAGTCGCCGTTGCCCCCAGCCTAGTGGCGTACATATTGGTAAAGGCAGTTGCAAGGTTCAGCATGAGCGCCTGAAACAGGCCCTCGTAAGCGAAAATGGCGAGGTCAGCGTTGTCTTTTCGCCGCTCCGACCACAAGAGCAGAAGCCCCTGCCAGCGCCTTATTTTTTTCTTTAAAAGTGTCTTGATTGCATTCATATGATCTATTCTATCTCATTTTATGAGGAGTTTTTTGTTTTCCCTTTTAGCGTCCCGTTTTTGTGACCCTTTTAGCGTCCTGTTGACTTCATCAATGACCTGAAATATTTCTGCTGCCGCGGCCAACGATCTGGGCTTTGGAGCGGTCAAATGACAGTGGCGTTAGATCTGTCAAACGACATTGGGATAGAGCAGTCAAACGACTTAGGCTTCGGAACTTCGAAAAGCTCTGTTAAAATAGGAGGGCTGCAGCTGAAGGGGCAATAGCCTGAGCTCATGGAAAAATCAGTTTGAGCCAATCGCAGACGAAGCTGTACGAAGAAAACCGCCGAAACTGAGCATGGAATAATAGCTTATGCGAACAAAGAAAAACAGTCTGGGACGTACGACAAAACAGTCTGAGAAGTACGGCAAAACAGTCTGAGAAGTACGGCAAAACAGACGAAGCCAAACAAAATAGACCTCTTGGGAAAGTTGAGAAAATCACCAACATGAAAAATGAAAAGAAAAAATTCGCCCTGATTTTTGATCTGGATGGAACGCTCTGGGATGGTGTCGATACCGTTGTCGAAGCCTGGAATCAGGGATTCACACAGCTGGGGCGCAGCCAGCGCGTGAGCCGTGAATCGCTGGAACCGACCATGGGTTTGCCCATTGATGGATTTCGCCAATTGTTTTTTTCGGATCTGCCCGAAGAAGAGGGAGCGCGGGCTTTGGATGTGCTGATGCAGCTTGAAGGGCCTCTCGTTGAAAAGAAGGGCGGCATCCTTTTCCCGGGGGTCGCAGAAACGATCCCCCAGCTGGCTGAACTTGCCGATCTGGCCATCGTCAGTAACTGCGGCCTGGGCTATATCGAGGCCTTCATCCGACATTATCAGCTGGAGGACTATTTTGTTGACCATGAATCCAACGGCGGAACGGGACTCTCTAAAGGCGAAAACATTCAGTTGATCTGCCAGCGCAATGGTTTTGAACATGCCTGGTATATCGGTGATACCCTGGGCGATGCAAAGGCCGCCGCTTTTGCAAACACCCCCTTTGTTTTTGCCGCCTATGGCTTCGGCCAGGTTCCCGAGGCTCAGTGCCTGGCCACACTGAACAGTTTCGACGAGCTGCTTCCCCTGGTTAAGGCGCAAAGACATGGCTCAGACTTCTGAATTTTCTCCCGATGCTTCGGGCAGGTTCCTGAGGCTCAGTGCCTTGAATGGAACATCCTAAGTCCAATATACGGGGAATCTAAAGTCAAATGTGCGGGAAAACTAAAGTTGTCTGCTGACAAAAAAGCCATACCTTCCAGGGGCTTCAGTTCAGAAATTGTCCCCAGTCCTTCCACGAGACATAAGACGTGCCGTTGATGGTCATGGACATATCACCAAGATAAAAAATGGCGCTGCGAGCATCGGGCTTGCCGAGCCATTCAAGATATTTCCTTGTGTTGGCTGAGAGTTTTGCCTCTGGGGCGTTGGAGCTCTTGATTTCAATGGCAAAGGTGTGTTTCCAGTCGGCAATCGTATCCACCTCAAAGCCATATTTATCCCGAAAGAAAGTCAGCCTGGGATTCTTTCCCTGATTCATTCGCTGCTTCATAAGCTCAGCGACTGCAAAGGTCTCAACTACGGCGCCTTTGTGGCGGCTTAAAAGGAGCTCTTCTTTGGAATCCAGACGCAGAAGGTGACAGAGTAAGCCAGAATCGAGAAAATAAAGTTTCGGCGTCTTTACAATACTTTTTCCGAGATTGTTGCTGTCCGCTTCCAGAAAATGAATGATGAAAGAGGCTTCCAAAATGGAAAGCCATTTTTTGATGGTTGGCGCAGAAACGCCAACATCTCTGGAAAGCCTGTCCATGGAGAGCAGTTGACCGCTGTAAATCGCGCAAACCTGAATAAACTTCTTAAAACTTGAGACGTTTTCTGCGCTGATCTGATCCCTCACATCCATATCGAGGTAGGTATCCATGTAAGCGTCAAACCAGTCTTCTGGAACGAAGTGTTTTGTCTGGTCATGGAGAGGCGGATACTGACCTGCAAAAATGAGGTCATAAGGATTATTGGAGAGCAGTGCGGCGCCTTTTAATTCGCTGATTGAGAAGGGGAGCAGTTTCAGTATGGCCATGCGTCCGGCCATACTGTCACTCATATTCTGCCTCAGCCGAAACTGACTGGAACCCGTGAGGATAAATTTCCCGGGGGAATAAGAGGACGTGTCCACGTAGATTTTCAAAGCGTCAAAAATTTCAGGAACCTTTTGTGCCTCGTCAATAATTGCCCCCTCAGGAAAGGCAGCGATGAAATCCGAAGGGTTGGACAAGGCGAGTTCGCGCATGGTTCTGTCATCGAAGGTCACATAACGTTTGTCAGGAAACACGGCCCTGGTCAGCGTGGATTTCCCGCTTTGACGGGGGCCAATAACTCCAATAAGGGGGAATTGAGAGGCGAGACGAAGGAGTGTCTCCTGGGCTGTACGCTGAATCATAAAGGTTGCCTCCAGACTTGTGCGCAAAATATAAGGTCTTCCACCAGAGTTGTGTGCTGAACACAGGTTTTCCACCAGATCGTCTAAAACCTTCCAGATCGTCGTCTTAAGCTGAAGAGAAGCGAAAGGTTGAAGAATAAATATTAGGATGGAAAATCCAAAGTCTAATGCCCGGAACATCCAAAGTCTAATATA
>SFGY01000027.1 GCA_004556455.1 Clostridiales bacterium
TCACCAAAGCCGGCTTCGCCGATCCCGTACTGGTAGGCACGCTGCTTTACCTGGGTTATCAGCTCTGTACGTGCCCACATAGCAAATTTTTGGATCTTGTTCTTATCCACCTGTCCTACTCTCCTTAATTGATCTGCACCCCGTCGCAGCTTTCCAGCATCGTTATCAGCTTCTCGCGAATCGACTCCACATATTTGTCCACGTCGTCCTTGCTTTGAAGCCGTTTGGCAGCACACAGGTCATACCTACGAATCGTGGTGATCTTCCTTGCAGGAGGCTCCGACCCAAGGGGAGCTTCTTCATCGTGCAGCTTTTCCATGTAGCGGCAGGTATTTTCACTGTATTTCAGCACCTGCGTGGTCATGGCATCCAATTGGGTCAGCGTGGTGGCTTCGGCTACCGTTTTGCGCTTTTCTTCAAAATATCCGTCAGCTGTCCGCAGAACATCTCCGGCATTTCTTACCTCACCAGCCAGCTGGTGAACGTCCTCCATGCAGTGACGAATGTTTTCCAGCACTTCCTCGCGCTTTATAGTCAACTGCTTGGCATACGCTGTATTGATTTTGCGAATCAGCTCCGGCAGCTCACCAATGCGAGAATAGGGGCGGGGCATGGAGAGAATGGCTGTGATATCGCCAATGGCCTTAATGGTATCAGTATCCGCCGCAAAATACTCACGCTCTCTGCTTATATCGGTAAGGCATCTTTGAGCGTCATCGTACACCTCTCTCTGCGCCTTAAAGAACATTTCCACATCTTCCATATCCTCTGCGGACTCAAACAGCTCATCCTGCCGACAAACCATATTGGTGAGCAACGCAATGTTGTCCTTGCGCTGTCCAAGAATGTCCACCATCAGCCTGTATTCTGTTTCCACCTTCTCCTTTTCGGGATATGTGCCCTTGGAATAGTAGTTATCCAAAAGCTTTTGGCAGTACTCCCGTTTCGCCTCAAATATCGCCAAGACATAACTATTCAAAGCATCCGCATCGGTGGGAACATCCATGGCATTCTTATAATCCCGCAGGAAAGCTACGCTCTTACGAATCAGTTCCTCGGGCGGGGCAACCTTGCGCACCACAATCGCCTTATCAATTTCGGATTTCTTTCGCAGATAATCCACCAACCGACGGTCGTCCTTTTCGACAACAGCACCGCCATATCGAATTTGGATCTTTTGCTGTACGACCAGCCGCGCGACCAGTGCGGCAATGTCTATTTCTCGCCAGCCAAAGGGGAGTGCCTGGAACCTGCGCTGCACATCGCCCATTGAGATCGTACCGCCAACGCCGTTTTGGTTTTTCAGCTCCAGCCACTGGCTGATCTCATTTAGTGCTTCCTCGTTATTGGCGCCCGTTCCGGCAATGCCGATCTCCTCATATGCTCCGTTTAGGATCTCCAAAATGTCTGCATCACTGTCGGCAAACCGATTGACATAATTCAGCTTGGAATAGACACTCTCCACCAGGCTGGTCATGGCACCGTCCAGCTTTTCCTTTGCAGAACCGGATCTCTGCTCCAAGATCTCACCGTGGACATAGAACTTTCCATCAACAATGGCCTTTTCGATTAAGCTGCGGGCATGACTTTCCAGCCTCCGTGCCTCATCGTTGCGGTCCCGAATGATCCGCTGGAAGCTTTCCGGCATTTGCGAAACATTCCGCTTCTTTACATACTTGCGGATCCTCATTGCCTGCTCCAGCTCATCATAATACGGAGTATCCGCCGAGAGAACTACAATGGCCTCGTTGTTAATTTGGGATTCCATAAGAAGCCTTGCCTCTCCGCCCTCGAGGAAATCGGCTGCCGCCGTGACAATGCGCAGCCGCATTCCACCGCAGGAGGCGCCGTTCAGCGTTTCATCGACATACTGGTCATATGCAAAATCATACCGGCCGTACTTAAACTTTTTTGCGGGATAGATTTCACCATAGACCGTCTGGGAAATGCTTTGGACAATTTGAGCGCTGTCTACGCTGGTGTTTTTGATCTCAACAGCAACATCCTGCTCCTCATCGGTCAGGAAGGTATAGGTATCCCCATTACGGGAGATATAGTTTTGGGTCAGCAGGCGATCCAGTGACGCCGCAATAGAGGCTCGCAGAGTGATTTTGTCGGCGTGAATATCATCGATCATCAAAATAGAGATATTCTCTATATTTGCCTTGATATCATCGATGTATCGAATCAAATACAGCAGCTTCAGCACATTGACATCCTGCTGCTCCAAGCCGTCATGGGCATCGGCGGCATTTTGGCAGCGGTCGATCACACGGCGTATGGTACTTTCCAGGAAGGTATGCACCGTGTCATAGAATTGATAAAACGGAACCAACGCGTTTTCATCCTTATTTTCGATGCGCTGTGCCGCCTCCTGAAAGCCGGAAAGCATAGAGCGCTCGCCGCCGGAAAGGTGCTTGCCGGAGTTTCCGTGCTTGCGGATTTCGGCAAGTACCTTTTGGATGATAATAAACTGATAGGGGATGAAGGGGAAGGTTGCGCTGAACTCTTCCGCGCTGGTAAAGCCCTTAATATCAAGAATGGGATTATCAAAGACAAACAGGCTCTTTAGCCCGGAAGATTCCTTCTCATACTCCATCTTCAAAAGGCTATCTGCTTCATCCGTCTTTGCCAGTATGCGCTTTTTGATTACCTCATCAACCGACGAGGAGGACAGGCTCAAACGGGTATTAAAGCGCCCCTGAATTTTGGAAAAATCATCGCCGGTGATCTTTACGACAGAATCGATGCCCTCCTGGCTGGTCACCATGACCCATACCTTGCCCCGACACTTATCGCCGATTTCCTCTACCAGCGACTGTAGATTTATCATCAGGTCGCCGTCATCGCCGATATACTGCCCGACTTCATCCACGCAGAACAGCAGCCGGAAGTTATCCCCCTTGCTATCCACGTATTCCTTAATCTCGGAAACAAGCTGCTTAATGCTCATGTCGGCATTTTCTTCACCGTTAAACCAGTTTCTTGCTGCTGTTTCACTCATGCCGAGAACCGACTGCATTACCTCAACGATGTCGTCCTCGAAGAAGCCGGAAGCGGAGCGGGTATCGACCCACTCCTCACCGTTGATCTCCTTAAATGCCGCACGGAAGGCTTCGGTCTTACCCTGCTTATCAATAAAGCGTTCCAGCTTGGCGGTTTTCAGGTCATCCCCGTAAAACCCACAATGGTTATAGAACACCTTTGCAAACACCCGCAGCACTGCCGTCTTATCTTTTTTGATAGGGCCTTCAATATCAATATTGAACAGGATCGACTCGGTTGGGATGCGAACGCACCTTTCCACCATAGCATAGGTTATGGCATCATCCAGCTTGTCCTTAAAGTAATCAAGAGCCTCCCGGCCATCCACCTTTTTGTTGGAGAGCAGATAGGAAAGCATCTTTAGAAAGTGAGATTTACCGCTACCGAAAAAGCCGGAGATCCACACCCCGACCTTATCAGTCGGAATGTCGATTGCCCTCGAATAGTTATCAAAGAATGTATCGAAGCACCGCCGCAGATCCTTGGTGATGATATACTCACTTAACTCCTGCTTTAAGCTTTCTTGGTCATCCTGTGACACCTTGATAACGCCGTTAATGTCACGGTCGATATCCTTTTGGAACATATTTTGAATCTTCATGCCGTCTCTCCTCAATCTATCAATTTACAAAAGGTTGAACGCTCTGTAATAATGTCCGTCAAGAAATTTGCCAAACAGTCCAAGGTCCTGCCCGTTGAACGAACCCGGGTAGAACATCACAATTGGAATATCTGCAAAAAGGTGCTGCATACTGTCCAGCATCTTGTGGGAACGCATAAACGGATAAATTTTCCCGACCCCGGTAAGGAAAAGCACATCCCCGTATTCATGGGGCTCATACTTCATATATTCCAGCAATGCCTCCGGCGTCGCGATCTTTTGAAGCTGGTCGAGCAGATAGTCCTTTCCCCGTCGTTCCTCCAGCGCATCTACGGACTTCAGAACCCGTTTATCCTCCAGAAGCTTCAGGAAAATCTCATAGAGATCGCACTCCTTGATATGATACGGTGTTCCTTTTTCCTCCTTTAGCCGAGCGATAAAATCTCGGACAATGATCTCATCAGCCGGATCGTAACAAAAAACATGGATGCCGACTTCATTGCTCAAGCCCTTGTTGGCAAGGAAGCTTTGGTCAGATATCCTGTCCCGAATTCGATCCAATTCCTGCTTTATATTCCCCATACCGCTGCCCCCTTATCTAAAGCAATTAAACGCTGCCAGTGCTTCTGTGTCGTTGTTGGCACGAATGCCATCCTCCAGCTCATCGCACAAAAACAGCGGATTCAGCCGATCTGATTTAACGGTGTCAAGCATCTGCGCTTCAACCAATACCTTGGTCAATACCTGCTTAATTTTACTGATCGTTAATTCGCTCCATCCTGCTACATCATCATTTTGCTCCTGGAGGTGGGAGAAGAAAGCATTCACATCCTTTCGTGTAAAGGAAAAATCCTGATTCTTGTACTTTTCCCCTATCACCCCAACCATAAAATCCCACACCAGCCGATTGTATCGCATCATCGCATACAAATTGATCTGCTTTGCGATTGCAACTGGTGCTGCAGAAAGCTCCCGCCGAAGGGCATCATTATTCAATGCATCCAACCGCTTGTAACAGCTGCGAACCATCCGGGAAACTAGACGTTCGGTAGGGTACTGAAATAGATTATTCTCCGTAATCTCCTCGATAGCTGCCTCAACCGGAATGCCGTCAAGGTAGTATTTCGACGCTATGCGGATCTCATAAAAGAGAAACTGCTCCGCCGTAATGGTTCCACTGTATACCTGTGATCGCTCCATATATTTCTCCGTTCGACGCAAAGTCCTTGCTCATTTGACCATTAGATACAAATTCACATAATGCATTATACCACAATTTTTGATATATTGCCAATAATTACGGCAAACAAGCCGCATTTTTTGCAAAAATGCCATTTTCAAAGAGACCGCCGCCTTTTCATCACAAAGGGTGCTCTTTCCTTTGACATTTTAGCACTTGCTATTATGATTATGAGCTTGATCGCTATCCCATAGTACGGACTTATATCGCGCCGCAGCCCTATCCCATGTCTCCGCCACCTGCCATCACTCAAACAGCTCCCGGTGCTGCTTGAAAAAGCGGTAATAGAGCTTCGTGTTCTCCAGCTCCCACCAGCTTTGCACCTGCGCCGGTGCAGCGTCCAGATTATAGATGCGGGCATTATTCATGGCAAGCAGAAAAGGGGAGTGGGTCGCGATGATAAACTGGCAGCCGCAATACCTTGCCAGCTGCTCCAGCATCGCCGCCAGCTCCTGCTGCCTCTTCGGTGATAGGCTGTTTTCCGGCTCGTCCAGACAGTACAGCCGGTCGTTTTTCAGTCGTTCGTCAAAGTATCGCAGCGCGGTTTCGCCGTTGCTGTTCAATTTGACCTCCTCCCCGGCGACCCGGCGGATGAACTGCTTTCGCGAAACGGACCGGCTTCTTGCCAAAAGCTGCATCCTGACGGTATCGTAGTCCTCCATCCCGCGGAATTTGACGGTGTTGCCGTACCGCAGCGTCCCCCATTGATCCCGGGCCTCCTCCCGGCATTCCCCGATCTCATCGTTATTGGTGCGGACGGTCAGCATATAATCAAAAACATCATTACTGGTGATGATCCGGCTGCCATCCGGGACGGTGTGCCGGAACCCCTCCTCGTCAAAAGCCATTTCATAGCGGCAGGCGTCCACATAGGCCTTCACCATCTCGCCGGAATTAAAGGGTGCGATCCGGTTCAGCTTCAGCTTTTCCGCAATCAGATTAAGCAGGGTGCTTTTGCCGGAGCCGTTGCCCCCGTAAAGGATGGTCGTTTTTTGGAAGTAAAGCTCCCGTAGCCCCCTTGCGGGGAATAGCCGGCAGGGATACGGGTTATCCACAAAGCCGGCACAGTCCCGGGTTTCGCAGATGCGCCCCATGATAAGCTCTTCCTCCTGCTCCGCATCGGGCAGCGTAAACCGTTCCAGATACATGAGATCCCCTCCTTGCAATATGCTGGTTTCTCTGCCCAGTATAGCAAACGTCCCTGTACATGGGCTTGTACAGGGGCTGCTGTGTTGTGGCCAAACATGTGCTTTGGTCATTCAATGGCTGGCGCTCAAATAACACAGCCTGATTCATCATCAGACCTCCCTTCGAGCAGGTTCAAGAAGCATTAGAAAAATTGCTTGTCGATGTAGTTGCGGACCCGTTACTGCTGGATTCTGTCAGCGAGAGTGAATATCCGACTATATATGAGGACGCATTTTCCAAGTATGTGGTGGATGAAAGCTGTCTATTTCAATATGCAGCACGCAGAGCCGTTGATAAAGAAGGAACTGATTAGAGAGAACACAAACATCACATTACGAACAAAGAGGTAACTCTTTCCGGCTGCATCGGTTCGTTGCACCTGCTCATTGGCCTCTACGCAAATGTCAAAAATCTAATTCAAAAACCGTATCCTCGGAGGACTCAACCTGGTGCTTAACGACAATAAGCAGTACCGCATATTTGGATTTAATGGTTTCCACAATTTTTTCCCTTGCCATAAAGACGCCATTATAAACGAATTGCCCGTCTGCGCGTTGATATTCGGCAACGGTTTTTGACAGCTCATCCTCCGAAAGCGCTCTGACTTCTACTTTTTCTATCGAGCAATTAAATCGAAACCCGTTTTCAGTAACCATAGCCATCATGGAAAGCAGCTTGCTTTTAATTTCGTCACAGTGTTCAAAAATGTCCAGAAACTTATCTTTCAACTGAGGATTATTGGAATAGAAGGATTGAATATATCCCTTAATGGCGGGTGTAATATATTTTATGTTTTTGTGTAAAGCTGCATTAGCATTCTTTTCATAATCTCCATCATTTTTTAATATCGTTTTCTTTATGGAGCCCTTGATGTCCATGATAATGCTGGCTATGATCCACTCTGTGACGCTTTCATTAAAGTTGATTGCTTCCGGACACTTTTCAAAAAGGACAGAAAAATAGCGTTTTTCATTCTCAATGGCAAGGTCGGAATCAAAGCCCCATTCGCTTTTTATCGCCTCCTCCGCACTACGAAAAATCATGTCAGAAAATGCGTCGTTATCGATTTCTTGTGCCTTTTTTTCATTTTCCTTTAGTTCTTCAAGCTTGATCGAATTTACAACATCAAACAGCGTATGATTCCGCCCCTCTTCCAGCTTAAATCGAGCGAAAGGGTTCTTCTGGCTGCCATAAAAACTGATAATATTCTTCATCTCTTGCGTCGGCGTAAAGTTCATATCATCAAAACAATTGTTGCCAAACATCTTCAAATCTCGCTTAATGTCCGGGTAGCTTTTGGCAAGGTTAGCGATATCGATTGAACGTTCCCACCCAGCATTCAGCAGCTGTGTAAGGTACCATTGAGTTAGATAGAAGTGGGTGAGAACCAACCGCTTTGCCCCACAGCCATATTGATAGTTTTCCAGAACATCTGAATTGCGCGTGACAAAACCCACAAACTTATCATAATCCACGTTAAATGCCTCGGCAGCAATGCCAAAAAGCCTTTTCCATGAGGTTATTCTTGTTTTTCCCTCAATTACATTATCTTCAGCAATAAAAGCTTGAATCTTGTTTTTTGCTTCTTCTGGTGTATTTGGCTCGGAACAGCACAGGTAGTACAGGTGCATACTGATAATATTAAATACCTCAAGCGCATAGCATTCCCTCTCCAAGCAAAAATGGTACTCCGATAGCTGGTGGCGAATCGCCTTAACAACGCTCAAATCTCCCATCTCCACGCTTGCTGCTGATAGAACAATTAGCACATCTGCAATTAATCTGCATCTTTGGTCATTCGCCGTTGCTGCAGAGGAAAGATCCAGCATCAAACCGCATATTTTAGAATCAAAACGCTTTTGCATAGAGGGCAACTCGTGAATTCGGAATAATGTGTAAATCAGAAGATGCTTGCTCTCTTCAATCGAGATATATGCTTCATCGGGAACCTCTTCAAGACTACGGTAAAGTATATTGCACACATTATCCAGCAGACTACTCGCTATTTCTGCCTTTTCAGCGTCACTGTATCGTTCAATCAAATCACCCGCTAAATCACACTGATATTCTAATAGTTTTAGAATAAGGTACGTATTATACTTGTCATCGGTGGAATCCTTAAAATCTTTATAGACTTGATTTATGGTCTCCTTGTATAGCAAATACCGCATGGGGTCTTTAAGATCTTTTTCGGCTTCCGTTACGTTCAAATAACACCGAACCAGGTTTCCCTTTAGGATATTAATAATGGCCTTATGGTTTTTCATCATAATTGGAACCTCGGAACAAACTACTTGCAGCAAAAATACAATAGTCGCCGCCAGCATACCGAGAACCATCCAGAACCACTTGCCCAGATAAAAGATGGTAGAAAGCGTACACAGCGCAATGGATATAATAACGATGCATTTAACAGAGTAGTGCTTTTCTGACCTCAAATTATATAGCTTTGTGGTTTTGGTTCCAAAGACCTCCTCATTTTGCAGAGAAATCGAGATCCCGATAATTGAGATTACGACAGCAGCAAGCGCCGTGATTATTTGCATCGCAACGCCAATGGCGCTCTGCAATTCCTCCGGACAGATGATTTTGCATAAAGTGCACACAACCGACGCAGCCACAAAGAGCAGTTGCACAACTCTGAAGAGCCAAAAACGGCTGTTATTTGATTCGCGTATGGGCTTCGATTTGCGTTTACACATGTTGTCATTTCCTCCGGGATGCTTATTGTTAGCATTTGCGCTGCATTGGCGTCCTTTATGCGATAGCAGAGGATGTCCCTAATAGGATAGGATCCGCGATCTATATCCCCCCTCACCCCACCACCAGCTTATTCGTCTTCTTTAAAAACTTCGCCGGGATCGGGCGATCCAGCCGCCAAGTGATATTCATCGGTCTGCTGCCTGTGTGCTTCACATAATTTGCCGTGCCCAGATAGGTGTACGCCTCCGCGCCGCCGGTCATGCGGTCCGCCTTGAACTCACGGACAAACAGCAGCACCCTGCTGCCGCGCTCCTTATGGTGGATATAGCGCTGCCCGGTGGGGGAGCTTTCCGCCGTGGTGCTCTGGCTCTGCCAATGGAACAGGCTCTCATTGATGGAATAGTCATTATACATGGTGGTGGGCGAATAGTCCTTGTCCGCCTTATTGAGCGTCACAAAGAACACGTCGATGTTTTTCTCCGGCAGCCACTTCACGCCCTCACGCACGGTAGACGGCTTCATAAAATCCAGCGCCACCAAAAGCTGGTCGCGGGTGTAGGTGCAGTGCAGGTCCAACGGGCAGTCAAAGCCCAGCTCCACCGGCTCGTCGATGAAGTCGATCTGCTCGAAGCGATAGCGCAGCAGCGCCAAAAGCTCATTGAGCAGAACGGTGCTATCGGAAAGGGCATAGAGGTTGCCCAGCACCTCCTCGTCGTCCCAGTCCTCCGCGGTCTTGCCCCAAACGGTGACATAGAACATCTGCATCATCCGCTTTTCCGCATCCGGGAGCGCCGAAAACTCAACGTTATCGAGGCGCGGAAGGACATTCAGCAGGAATGAGATCCAGCGGCGGGAGTCGATCACGGCAAGCCGTGCAAACGCCTTGGTCAATGTTTCTTCCAGCGGTTCCGTGAAATTCTCGATCACATCCGCCATAGCGCAAATGTGGGAGAAGGAGGAAAATTTATAGATCGCCCGTGGGTCAAGATGGTAGTATTCCAGGAAGTTTTCAAGCGTCAGCTCCAGCCCGCTGTCCTCTGTGAAGGATGCCACACGGGACACCAATCCGGCGGTATTGCCATAGGAGGCACGAATGTTATCCAGTATGTACTTTGCCGCTTTCTTTTCCAGCTGGATATAGCAGCCCTTGGGGACGGACACAAAGCCGTCCTTGATCTCCCGGCTCACGCTGCGGGTGGCATTGGATAGCAGCGCTGCAAACTTGTCCTCAAAATTGTATTTTCGATTTGCCTGCCCGATGAAGTCCAGCACGGTCAGGCATTCCTTATCCTCGGCCAAACGCAGACCACGCCCCAGCTGCTGCAGGAAGATGGTCAGCGACTCGGTGGGGCGCAGGAACAGGACGGTGTTCACCTCCGGAATATCCACGCCTTCATTGTAGATATCCACGACGAAGATGAACCGCACCTCGCCCGTTATCAGGCGATGCTTGGCGGTCCTTCTTTCCTCATCGGTGGATTTTCCCGTCAGGAACATGGAAGGGATATGGTGGTCGTTAAAGTATCGGCACATGAATTCCGCGTGCTCTACCGAAACGCAGAAGCCCAGCCCCTTCACGTCATCAATATCGGTCACATATTTCAGCAGCGATGCCACCACATGGTCGGCACGGCGGTTGGCGATGGCGCCGCTGATGGTATAGACACGGGACAGCTCCCCCTTGTCATAGCCGCCGGCGCTCCATTTCAGCGTGTCCAGGTCCACCGTATCGGTAACGCCGAAATACTGGAACGGGCACAGGAGCTTGCGGTCAATGGCCTCCGGCAGACGGATCTCCGCCGCAATGCGGTTACCGAAATAGGGCAGGATACTCTTGCCGTCCATGCGCTCCGGGGTGGCGGTCAAGCCCAGCAATATCTTCGGCTGATAGTAGGTTAAGAGCTTCTGGTAAGTCGGCGCTGCCGCATGGTGGAACTCGTCCACGATGATATAGTCGTAAAAATCGGCGGTCGTCTTTTCCGTGAAGCTCTGGGAATTGAAGGTCTGAATGGACAGAAACAGGTTGTCGATGCTCTCCGGCTTATAGCTGCCCACAAACATCTCACCGAAATTGGCGTCCTTGAGCACCGCGCGGAAGGTGTACAGGCTCTGCTTGAGGATCTCCTCCCGGTGCGCCACAAACAGCAGACGGCAGGGTCGATCCGGATTCTGCTTACGGAAGCGCTTGTAATCCAAGGCAGAGATGACCGTCTTGCCGGTACCGGTGGCAGCCACCACCAGATTGCGGGTGTAGCCGCGGATGGTACGCTCCGCCTCCAGCCGGTCCAGTATTTCCTGCTGGTAGGAATAGGGGTTAATATCCATGGTATAAACTTCGGCATTGTTGGTGTCGAAGTATTTTTCCGCTTTCAGCGCCCGCGCCAACCGTTCCCGCTGATCCTCCGCATAATATTCAAATTCCCGGTCATTCCAGTAATACTCAAAGGTAGCGGCGATCTTGTCAATGGTTTCGGGCAGGTCACGCCGCGTTACTTTTGTGTTCCATTCCAGGCCGCTGGTCAATGCGGCGTTGGAAAGATTGGAGGAGCCCACATAGGCCGTCGTGAAGCCGGTTTCGCGGTAGAAAATATACGCCTTGGCGTGGAGACGGGTCGTCTTGGTATTGTAGCTGACCTTGACCTGCGTATTGGGCAGCCGGCGCAGCTCCTCGATGGCTTTCACATCGGTAGCGCCCATGTAGGAGGTGGTGATGATGCGAAGCTCGCCGCCGTTCTGTGTAAACTCCCGCAACTCGTCCATGATGAGCCGCAGGCCGCTCCACTTGATGAAGGACACCAGCATGTCGATGCGGTCGGCCGAGACGATCTCCTTTTTAAGCTCGGTGAACATCTGCGGCTCGTGAATGGCCCCGGTGAAAAGTGAGCTTTGTGCGATGGAGGTCTCCGGGCGCTCAATGTCCGCTGCCGTTTTTCCTACCGCCAGCCGTGGGTCAGCCTCCCGTAAAAGCGCAAGAAGCTGCTCCGCCCGCCGGTCAACGCCCAGTGCCGCAAAGTCAGCTTCTTTTGTCATATTCTGAATGAGACCGATGATCCGGTTGGTCAGTTCAATTTGCGCCGAAACGTCGCCGCCGTTGTCCAGCACGTTATCCAGACCCTTTTGCACCACATCCGCCAGATACTGCGCCAGCACCTTGGAGGCTTCCGCCTTGTCAATGGGCGCAACAGCCTTGCGGGCCTCCGGAATTCCCGCAAGCTCGCCGGTCAGGGCGTTGTTGATGACTTGTTCATACAGGCCGGGATGCAGCATAATAAAACCTCATTCCACCGAAAATCAGGGACCTCATATTTAGTTTTCATCGTATGCACGGTCGATGAGGGGCTTTGCCTTCTTAAAATCCGCACGGGTTTGCAGACCATTCGATCCGGTGCCACAAATATTGGTTATATTATACATCTTTTTTAGGCGCAAAACAAGATGACCGGCATTTCGATAAATGAGGGTGCCATCCATGAGGCCGGCGCCGGTAACCCGCAGCACCGTGCCCCATTTTGGATGGAGCCGCACGGTGGGGCGCCTTGCCCTCTCGCTGTGTCTCGGAGAATTCCCACAGCAGCCACAGGTGGCTGTACCCCTCGATGTCCCGCAGCGTCTCCCGCTCCAGCACCAGTCCGCTTTGCCGTGGGATGCCGAATTTAGTGGGAAAGTCTCTGCATATTTCCACAATGATTTTGATGGCAGCGGTCTGTTTCACAGGCTCTCCTCCGAAAGTCTGTGCCGCGTTCCGGCTACGCCGGAACCGACAGATCGGCGGCGGGAAGGATGCGGGGACGGGGGATATTTTGAAGGGGTGAAAAACCAGAAAAATCCTGCACAATGAAAGCTGAAATAGTTGGCGAAAATGACGAATGGATTGAAAAATCTTTCGTTAAAATGGGGTAAAATGTGTCATTTTATATATTGATAAAGCGGAAGTTTGTGCAACATGACAAAAAGTGCTTGATTTTCTGCCCAATGCCCACTAACATGAAGTTGCAAGAACGGATCCGTAAAACAACCCAAACAAAAAGAACATGTGAAGGAGGAACAGAGAATGAAAAAGACCATAGCACTGCTGCTGGCCATCATGATGCTGTGTACCTTTCTGGTGGGCTGCGGTGATAACAAAACTCAAAACGATAATAACGATTCCCCAACCAAAGGGTATGTGCTGCGCCTCGGTACCGATGCCGTAGGCGGAACCGCCAATACCGCACTAGAGGCGATGTCGGCCATAGTGAACCAGAAAACCGATATGAAGACCTCGACCGTTGTGACCACCGGCGCTGTGGAGATCATCAATCTCATCAACAGCGGCGAGCTGGAGGGCGGTTATGCCGGCACGATCAACCTGATCCAGGCGCTGAACGGCGAAGCCCCCTTTACCGCCGCCATTCCCATGGAATCCATGTGCCAGGCATTCGGCTTTGTCTCCTGGATGCTGCCCATCATCACCACTGCTGATAAGGGCATCACCTCCTACGAGGAGTTGGAGGGCAAAACCGTAGCGTTCCCGCAGCAGGGCTCCGCCTCCGCCGAGGTCATGAAGATCCTGTTTGACTGCTACGGGCTGGCCGGCAAGGTCAACATCGAGTACTTTGGTTGGAGCGATGCATGGGAGGCGCTGAAGGACGGCCGTGTGGATGCCGCATGCGGCAGCTGGTCCAACGGGATTCCCGCTTCCGGTATCATTGAGCTGTGCACCACCCGCGATCTCGTCATCCTGCCGATGAGCGAGGAGGTAGGCGAGAAACTGCACGCCGCCAATGACGGTATTGCCTATCAGGCGATGACCAACGCCAACGATGCCTCCATCCCGGAGGGAGAGGTACGTTATGCTGCCCGCAATTCCGGCGTGTGCGTTTTCGGCGCCAAGGTCAGCGAGGAAGCTGTTTATACCTTTGTAAAGTACAGTTTACAAGGGACTACACAGGGTAGGTATCTGACGGGAGGGGTGCCGCCAGTCAGATTTTCCATGTGATGTTCAAGCTGTCGCTTGTGGC
>SFGY01000028.1 GCA_004556455.1 Clostridiales bacterium
CAGGTGATAGCTCGTGCCGAGCTTCGCGTTGATCTTGTCCATGTATGCCTGGACGATCTCGGGAAGCTTGTCGTAGGTCGCGTTGCAGGCCTCACGATGCTGGAAGAAGATATCGCCGTTCTCGTGTGCGCCACGGGCATGCGGATGCTCAGGGTTGAGTGCGTGGTCACGGAAGCGCTGGACAGCGTCCATGTCGAGCATGTCCTTGAGATCGTCGAAGTCCCACATGGCGACCTTCTGGATCTCGTGGGACGTGCGGAAGCCGTCGAAGAAGTTCAGGAACGGCACGCCACCCTCGATGGCAGCAAGGTGAGCCACAGGAGCGAGGTCCATGACCTCCTGGACATTGCCCTCGGCGAGCATGGCAAAGCCGGTCTGGCGGCAAGCCATGACATCAGAGTGGTCGCCGAAGATGTTCAGGGCATGGGTCGCGACCGTACGGGCGCTGACGTGGAAGACTGCAGGCAGTCCCTCAGCAGCGATCTTGTACATGTTCGGGATCATGAGGAGCAGGCCCTGGGATGCCGTGTAGGTGGTCGTCAGAGCACCAGCACCAAGGGAACCGTGCACGGTGCCCGAAGCACCTGCCTCAGACTCCATCTCGACAACCTTGACAGGCGTGCCGAAGATGTTCTTCAGGCCCTGGGCTGCCCACTGATCGACGTGGTCTGCCATTGGGCTGGACGGGGTGATCGGGTAGATGCCCGCCACCTCGGTGAACGCATACGAGACCCACGCAGCGGCCTCGTTGCCGTCCATCGACTTGAACTTTCTTGCCATATCCTCTCCTTCGAAGCGATACGGTCCGCCTTGCGGCGGCTGTGCAAACGTGCGGCCGCAGGACGGATCCTGCAGCACTTTACGCGCCCAAACCGGTACTTCCCAATACGGATTGAACCCATACGGCATCTATGATACCGCATAGAAACGCGCTCGGCACGCAATTCGGCCTTCCCTCTCGGACTGTGCGGGCTACCAGCGCATACACCTTCCTCGAGTTCCAGTCAATGCGGCCTATACCCAAGATGTGTGCTCTATTTCAGCAGGTAAAAGGCTTGCACAAGGAAACTGGCTGCTGCAGAAAAACTGTCAGATAGCCCATTCGGACGCCAATGCACGCAAACAACAGCCTGAAGAACGTTCACCAGCTTATTCTTCCATTCACAAAAATATGCTTGACAATATGCAGATTGATGTAATGCATTCCTATGAATAAAGATGCTCCGCTCCCTACCTGCATGCTGTGTCAGCACGAAGTCCAGCATATAAGAGCCCTTTTCGTATCTTTGATACTTCTAATATCAACATGGATGAGGTGACTGGCTGGCCGACTTCTTCGGGCACTGCGATCACGACGTCCATTGATACCTCAAATCGAGGCTGGCATGAGCGCACAGACAGGAATGCCCGCATAGCTGTTCGAGAGGTCCTCGGGACTCAGCAACGTATGAAGGGGCAAAGGACCTGGCAATGTAGATGGTTGCCAGCTCGCGACAACGAGCAGCAGCTACTACACATACGATAACAACTACAAGAAGTTGTACAACGCCCTCCGGAAGCAGAGCCTCAATGTGCACTCCGCGCATATAGCGAAGTAGGCCGATGTGACCTTCAAGTTTCACAGACCGAATGGAGCAACAGAACACGACCGTTTCCCGTCCAGTTTGCAGAGCATAGTCCCCAAGCAGCAGTAGGTTCCATCGCCTATAGCAGCAGGGGCATGGCCTCGCGCAACCCGCGAGGCCATGCCCATCATTTATAAATGCGCCGGTCGATCGTCATGTCCCCTAGAACGGGTCTTTCGTAATCTTCCAATCGAGCGCAGAACTGTGAGGCTTCTAATCACAAATCCCGACAGATGTACCCGGTTATCTCAAACAACATCCATTTGCCTCTTTGAGAGATGCCGCATATCTAGCAGTGCATCAACGACACTACCTGATACCCAGTTTCCTATCCTTGGACTCAAGACGCCTGTAGTTGATTGCGAGTCCCAGTAGCACGTCAACCTCGAAATACCCAGCTATCACAATACACGCAACGTTGCACAGTCCCATGACCGCATCGCTTGGAGATCCGCTTGCCAGCGCGGCATAGCCGAGGTTAAGCAAGAACGACCAGGCCAAGAAAGGCAACGCAGGATACAGTACATTTGCAGCGTTGCCGACAATTGAATTCCAAGCATCTCCGACAAGTTTTGCAAAGCTGCTTTGGCCAGAGTAGAGACCAAACGCAATGCCCGCCGAGATTAATGTAACCAGCAAAGAAGCGCACACAGACACGAACACCTGCGCCCCGTAGCTTACGGCTCCCGCATATCCGCCAAGCAATGAGAATAGCCTTTGCGCAAGCCCAACCAACAAAGAAGCTGCAATCTGTACGGGCATTTTTGAAATCAACGATTTGAAGTCAGCTGCAGACCATACCTGTTTTGATGCCGTTGCGAAGAACGCCCCAAAAAGACAGTTGCTTGCCAACATGCCCACCAGATAGAGAAAAACACCCGCCAAAACATTATTAAGCACGCTCGAGAGAGTGGAAAGCGATAGAGAAACAAGACCAGCTGCAACAAGGCAGCCCATCAAGTCTACGGTTTTGCCGTCCTTTGACAGATCAATTGAACGCATTATTTCTGATGCGCGCATATTCAGCATACGTAAACCTCCAGACTTTCCACTCCCGTAAAGCAGCTAATCTACCCATCCATCGATATAGTTTTTGTTCAATTCAAAGTACTGAGCAGCTATATCCTTCGCAAGCGAATATGAATTCACGAGCGGGTGCATCGTGAGGCTTTCCACAATGTCCTTCTTTGAACGGTTCACAATGCCTCGAGCAACCAGGCGCTCATAATACTTGACGCGACGTATGAGTTCCAGGTTGCCTGCTGGAACATCCGTTTCCTTGACAGCATGAGGAACGCAGGAGTCAACAGTCACATCGCATGTAGCCTCGATAACATCAGTGTCCATCAAGCCTGGTATTGCACCGTTGTTTGGCGAACAAAGTATCATCTGTTGCTTGGTTCCCGAATTGGCAATTTCCATGAACCGAAGAGCCACTCCTGCATAGCCGCCCTCGTCAGGGCCGAACATATCAAACGACCAAGTTTTGTCGCGATGAATTCCGGTTTCATTAGCCATATAGGCATTCTCGCGAACCCCATACCATTTTTCGAAGCATCTCAACGCCGTATCAAAATCCTTATCAATATCAATCTGAGAGAGCTCCCGGATCATATTTCTGTTTACAGCTTCGATGAGCTCTCCACGCGTCTGCGCTGAATGAAGGATGTTCTCTACAGCTTTCTCGCGATAATAGAAGTAGTAAAGGTACTCGTTCAGGACACTCTTCCTGCTTTGCACCAAATCCTTCTCAAAGAACCTCAGGTCCGTATGCTTATAGGCACCGTCATCAGCGATAAGCTCCGGAAGAATATTATTGCCGTCGATTTCGATAGTGCGAAAATATGACAGGTGATTCAGTCCATAGCATTCGCCCGTTACCCTAGACGGTTCAACGTGCCTATAGTCTGCAATCTGTCTAAGCATGCCGCTAGGTGCATCGCAGATGCCAAAGGTGAAATCATAGCCCATGTCACGCAGTGCCTGCGACACAACCCCTGCAGGGTTCGTGAAATTAAAAACCTTCACGCCGGGATGCGAGTACTTTCTAATTAGATCACAATAATTTGCCAGAGCAGGCACAGACCTCATTGCAAAAGAGACACCAGCGGCGCCAGTGGTCTCTTGTCCAAGCACACCATGCGCGAGAGCAATTCGTTCGTCCCTTACACGCATGTGATCACCACCTACTCGAATGGTGGTGATTATATAATCGGCATCTGTTACAGCCACAATTGGATCGGTCGTCAGGATCAATTCCAACTCGGGACAAAGCGCTGCGCTAACATGCTGCGCCATCTTACCGAATATCGACAGCTTTTCCTGGTCGTTGTCCATGAATACAAGCTGATCGATGTGCAATTGGCTCGCCTTTTGAGCAATGCTCTTTGCCAAGAACATCGAACGAACGCCACCGCCACCTATTACAGTCAGCTTCATTTTCCCGTCTGTCCTTTCCAAGATCACGCAATGGTGGTCATACCATTACAATCGTCATATTGTTCAATGCATTCGAAAGCCCAATAGCAGGAGAGATGACTCTTGGCATGAGCAGAAAAGATGAAATACAGAAGCTCTTCCATGCAGCAAAGCTTTCTCCAACTGAGCTCACGATACTGGAATACTTAATAGATAAAGGGTCGTCTATTCGTAACGCAGGTATTCGACAAGTCGCATCGGAGTGCTACACCTCCACTTCCTCTATTGTGCGACTGGCAAAGAAACTCGATTTCTCTGGCTTCCGCGAAATGGCATTCGAACTTAGCCGGATTCAGGATGAGTCTGCTTCGCGCTCAGCTGGCCCCAGTCTTGACAGAATCCACTTCTCCTACCAACCAGAAGGCCTTAGGCTTTTTTGCGATAGTCTGAGGCGAGGCGATGTGATAATCCTGAGCGGTGAAGGATATTCCAGAATCTCGACTGAGTACATGGAACGAAAACTCGTAGGTCTAGGATTTTCCGCTGTTATGCAGGACTGTCTTGAAACTTCTCAGCTGATTGATTCGTTCGGAGACAGATTGAAACTTGCAATACTGGTTTCGAAATCTGGACAAACACACGCCGTGGTTGATATGGCCAAGAAAGCCAATGAGGCAGGAGTGCTGACAGCGGCATTTACGGGCAACTCAAAAAGCGAGTTAGCGACATGCAGCAACATCGTATTCACCGTAAGAGACGAGCATCCATTCGATATCGAAAACACAGCAGTAAATCGCTTCACTGGATATTCAATCGTCGCGTTCGAGGAGATACTAGGATTCGCGGGGGCAACGGCGAAATAATCCCCATTGCCCCACGACTCTACTTACTGGTCGCCCAACACCTCGTGCACTTCAGCTGCAACCTCACCTACTTGTGGTCCATAAATCACCTGGATTCCTTTTTCTCCCATATGAATTACTCCCATAGCCCCGCATTTAGATGTAAAGGTCTTATCGTCAGCCAACTTGGAGGGGTCCTTCACAACCACGCGCAGACGTGAGATGCAGTTGTCAAGGTCGTCAATATTCGAGGGTCCGCCTAAAGCATTAATAATGGATTGTGCCCTCTGTGTGCCTACCTCAGCTGAATTCGCCCCAGCCTTCTTGGCTTCGAATTCGGAACGACTCTCGATGAGAGAGATGGACTCAGAGTCATCTCCGCGTCCGGGCGTCTTAATGTCGAACTTCAAGATAAAGAAGCGGAACAGAGCAAATGCAGCAAAGAAGAATGCCGGGATCAAGATAAGATACGGCCACAGATTCAGTTTCTCAGGTCTCAGCAAGAAGGGAATCAAATCCTTGATATTGCCTTGATATACAGAGACACCCATCATCTCGCACAGCACTTCTCCCAAACCAGAGAGGGGTGCATAGACACAGAAGTACAGCCAAGGCGCAGCAAAGAGAAACGTGAACAAAATGGGCTCAGTTACACCAAAGAATACAGTCGAGACCACCGTAGGGATAAGCAGACCAGCCACCTCTTTGCGGTTTTCCTTCTTCGCGCAAGACCACATGGCGAGTGCAATTCCGGGGAACAGCGCATAGTCGTTGATGCCGTATCCTGCCATGAAAGCGCGAACGAGCAGTTTGTCACTGCTTGGGGATGCCAGCTGGGCAAGCTGGATTGCGCTGTTGCCAACATAGCGGACACCATCCACGACCATTGAACCACCAAGTTCAGTCCAATACATAGGGGTCTCCAGCAGGGGGTGCAGACCAAAGGGCACAAGGCTTTCGAGAACATAGCGGTAAACGAAAGTTCCCACGAGTCCGGATCCACGAACAAACGTAGCAATACCCGAGAACAAGCCGCCAATGGTAGGCCAGACAAAATACATACCGAAGCCTATAAGACCGCCAAAAACGAGCGAAATAATAGGCACAGCACGCGTACCTGCAAAGAATGCCAGGGCAGTCGGCAGCTTTGTATTCCAGAACTTATTGGTAATCCAGGCAACGACACAACCTACTAGAATGCCGCCAAAGACACCGGAGCTGTAAGAGAAATATCCCAAAGAGGTAGTAAACAAAGCAGACTTCTCACTAGCTGCAATAGAGCTAAGCCCTGAAGTCTCCAAGGCCTCAAGAGTGGTGTTATCCGCCGTAAGCCCAGCGAAATTCAGCAGCACCTGTACGGTGCTCAGCATGGCAAGATAGGCAACGGCTGCCGAAAATGCCGCCCATCCCTTCTCCTTCTTTGCCAGAGAAAATGCGCAACCAAGAGCGTACAGAAAGCCCAGATTGCCAATTACCACACTACCCAGCTCTTTGAATACCGAGAAGAACGCATAGAGCGGTGAGACTGAGTACGATGCCCAATCGACACCGAACGACTCCATGGTCAGCTCGGTCGTAAAAACGCTTCCGATTCCTAGGAACAGACCAGACAAGGCTATCAGCGTAATAGGTACAAGCATTGCCTTGCCAAATTGCTGAAACTTCTCCTTCATTGGCTTCCTCTCCCTAGCCGCCTGATCACTTCAAATGAACGACGTATGCCGGCAATACGTCCAATTGCATGCAGCTGGCCAAGCATTGGCAGTGATTATAGGAAGGGCCAAAGAATCCATTACTGAGATGCCTGCGTCTGGGAGATGTTTCCTTTGATCCGAAACTTTGTACAAATCCGCAAACGGTCACATTTCAGGAAAGATAATTAAGCAGTGGCACGCCACGGAACCGCCAATTTGGTGGAGGCGGTACTGAGTATTTGCACGTGCAAGTACCAATGGTTATTGCGACTTAACATCGACCACGTCGCGAATCAGCACCGGAGCTGGCACTATGCAACACCGCCCCCCATGAATCCAGTCTCCTGTATCGCTGGTCCAGAGGATGCTGCCATCCTGGCGGCAGCACGCATTCTCACCTCTCCTCTGCCTGTCCAGGCCATCTCATGGACGATACGGTCCATGACCTTCTCGTCGGTCACGCCTGCGTCGAGGCAGACATGCCGGTCCTGCTGCGGGCACTGCGTGCAAAAGATCGCCGGCCACCGTCGCAGCGGAGCTCAGAGATTCTGGGTAGGAGACGACGTAATCCGTTGTCTTGTCTACCGATCAGCCCTTATTTGTGGCGTCACTCTTTCAGAGACAAGGATTGTCCTTCAGTCCAGCAGCTCGTCATCCGTTACCATGAAGCTCGTCATATCAGATGATTTCCCGTTCTTGCAGCAAGGGACCGGACATGAAGAGATAGCGCAGAATTCTGTCTCTCTTGAATCTGAATTGTCGATATTCCCGCCTGCTGCTCCTTGTCCCTTCCCCTCGTGCCTTCAGCCCTCGCGCCTATATGGAAGCCGTCCGCCTCGACGCAGTCAGCCGACAGCACGCTGGACGCACTCCGATCTGGCCATGGCGCAGCGTATCCTCGCAAGCATCCGCCCCGATGTCTTGTAGCTGCAGCCAATCTGGCGCTGCAGGGAGCATGCGCTGATGCCTGCCTTCTGGCTGGACATGAGCCATATGGCCGCGAACCATTTCCTGAGCGGGAGACGGGTCCCCTCCATCATCGTCCCTGCGGTGAAGGAGAACTGGCGGGAGCACCTGGTGCACTGCCACTTGTGCGCATGGCCGTGCACCTTGGAGCATGCCGCATTGCCGCAGGCGGGACAGGGATGCTTCTCCTCCAGGAGCCTCCTCTCGCATGGCTCCTCGCCGGGATATCTGTCCAGGAGCTCCAGGAGCGTGCCCCTGCTCTCGCATTCCTTCCTGCTCAGTCCGCCTGCATGGCCCTTCGCCATTGCTTCCTCCGCTCTTCCGGATGCACCATCATCTCATCCTCATTGTGCGGTTCGGGACCGACAGGAATTGCTGGGGTTATGCCGGAGGTCCTAAGCCATTTTCTGTCAAAGCTTCTGGATAACATTAAGCCGTGGTGTCACCTCATCAATGAGATGCTCAGCGACCGTATGGCCAAGATCCTGCATGCCAATGACGAGCTTGCCATCTGAATCCATGATGCCGTGCACAAGGTTTTCTGCGATTCCCTGGGCAATATCATGAAACGCCGGCCGTGATATCCCCAGATCTTTCGCAACCTGTTCCAGCTCGGAAGACCCTATCAGATCGATATCCCGCACTCCTCCGTAGCTCACGGCGAGCTCCCTGGAGAACCTTGGAAAATAGCTCGTGCTCACAAGGTCATACGCTGGCGCCAGCTTCACCTCATCTGCGAGGTAGCGGAGAGAATAGTTCTTCAGATGAGCATCGCAGTTGCCGACTACATAGTTGAAAAGAAGGATGGCCGCAAACTGCCTGAGGTCCTCAAGCGGTCTAGCAGATTGCTGGCGCAGCAGCTCAGCTATAGCGCAGATTGTGCCGCCCTTGAGCTCTGTATATTTTCCGCTTGACCAAATTCCCATAGCCTGTGCAAGATCTTCCTGATGCAGTCGTTGAACGGTCAGGCCTTCGTTTCCCGACATCGCATTGCGATCAAATCTCTTTACTGCAAGAACAGGCTTTCCGAAATCAAGAAGCTCTACCTCCGCAGCATCCAAGCCGCAGCAGCTAGCTGTGCGCATACAGAGGAATTCTACTGCAGGCTCATCATGCAGGTTGCTCGTTTTGAGGATGTGGGTTGAAGCTGCAAGGCCTTGCGGCCTGTACCATTTCCCATCTGCGCCTCGCGCAAGGCCAACCTTTCCTTGCGTTCCCGCGAGAGACATGCGCGAAGCTGCATTCTCTGCTGCAAGCGTATGCCCATCGGCAAAGAGTCGATGCAGTTCGCTGTCGCCAAGTTCTGCATAGGAAGCCGTCTGAATTCGTGATGCACCATCTTCTTCTGTCATCACGTCACCAATGCATTCCCGCCCGCATTCAGCAAGAAGAGCGAAAGAGTCTTCCTCCCTGATACCGATCTGCTGCGCCAGATCTATCCGTGCCGGTCCCTCGGGAAGCAGCCCTTCAAAGTATGGCTGCATCGCTGATCTGGAATATGGTTCATTCCTCAGCGGCAGCGAAAGCGATAAGGGCACAGCGGCTTCTGAAGAAAGATAGGATTCTTCATACTGAAACTCTGCGCCATCTCTGCTTGCCCGGATTGTCCCCACCCGCACTGGCTCGTACAGCGGAAGCCGCAAAACATGGATCTCCATGTATCTCAGCTCCTTGGCTCTGCAAAGAAGTCAATACCAAGCGTCTGCATCACGCGCAGCGCCTTCCCAAGCTCTGCAGTCGGCTTGCCGCGTTCAAGCTGCGAGACAAAGGTGATTCCAACCCCCGAATAGTCAGCGACTTCCTGCTGCGTATATCCCTGGCGCCTGCGTTCCTCACGGAGCACGGCGCCGAAGCCAGACGCGTCAATAATCTTGTAATGCCTCTTCTCTCTCAATGGCATTCACCTCCGCACGGGATATACGGCTACAGCCTGTTTTAATGCGTTCGCATCAATTGTGGCAGCTTTTCATTAGATTTATGCGTTCTCATAAATGCTCCGTCTCCCTGTCCTGGCCAGCGGAACCGATGATGCCATGGTTCTGCTCTTTGCCAGCCCAAGGAGCAAAGGCATGCCCGCTATGGGAGAATGGAACAGATGGAGGCTTCCTGCAGGGCACCAACGGCATCCTGCAGGATAGCGCTTGGCAGTATGCGAAGGAGCATCGAGCATGGCACGGCCAGAGAAGAGACCGGAAGGCAGGGCCTCTGCACCACAGAAGAGGCGGCAGCCGGAACATACGCAGAGGGCAAGGAAGCGCCAGGCGCGCCCCGACAAGACGCAGAAAGCCCCTTCGGAACCGCATCATCACGGAGGCCCGGTGCCACCCGTGACGCCGCGTCCCACCCGCAACCAGTTCCTTCCGGTCTCGAAGAAGGACATGGAAGAACATGGATGGGACCAGTGCGACTTCGTCTTCGTTATCGGCGATGCCTATGTGGACCACCCCTCCTTTGCCCCTGCCATCATCTCCCGCGTGCTCGAGGAGCATGGCTACCGTGTCGGCATCATCCCCCAGCCCGACTGGCACGATCCTGCCTCTGTCACGATCCTGGGAGAGCCGAAGCTCGGCTTCCTCATCTGCGGCGGCAACATGGACTCGATGGTCCTGCATTACACCGTGGCAAAGCACCACAGAACCGAGGACTTCTACACCCCTGGTGGCGTCATGGGCAAGCGCCCGGACCATGCTGACGTGGTCTATGGCAACCTCATCAGGCGCACGTACAAGCACACGCCGATCATCCTGGGCGGCATCGAGGCATCGCTCAGACGGCTTGCCCACTATGACTACTGGTCTGACAAGCTGAAGCGCTCGATACTCCTCGATTCCGGTGCCGACCTTATCGTCTATGGCATGGGAGAGCGCCAGATTGTGGAGATCGCAGATGCCCTTGCCTCCGGCATAGAAGCAAAAGACATCTCCTGGATCCAGGGAACGGTCTACCGTGCCCGGAGCTATGAGCAGTGCGACCGGCCTGTGATCCTTCCCTCCTGGGACGAACTCAACAGCGACAAGAAGGTCTACGCAGAGTCGTTCGGCATCCAGTGCCGAAACCTCAATCCGTTCCTTTCGCACGCGCTTGTCGAGCCCTATCCGCATGACATCTACGTGATCCAGAACCCGCCGGCAAAGCCGCTCTCCACAGAGGAGCTCGATGAAGTCTATGAGCTTCCCTATACGCGTGCATCGCATCCGATGTATGACGCAGAAGGCGGCATCCCTGCCTTGAAGGAAGTGAAGTTCTCCCTTGCAAGCAACAGGGGCTGCCTCGGCGAGTGCGCCTTCTGCGCCCTCAACTTCCATCAGGGCAGGATCATCCAGGCCAGAAGCGAGGAATCGCTCCTGCGCGAGGCTGAGGCCATGACCCACGATCCCGACTTCAAGGGCTATATCCACGATGTGGGAGGGCCGACGGCCCAGTTCATGGTCCGCGCCTGCCAGAAGCAGGCAACGGCAGGCGCCTGCACGAACAGGCGCTGCCTGTCGCCTACCCCCTGCAAGAACCTCACGGTCTCCCACAAGCGCTATGTGCACCTCTTGAGGAAGCTCCGCGAGCTTCCAGGAGTGAAGAAGGTCTTCATCCGAAGCGGCATCCGCTTCGACTATGCGATGCTCGATACCGACCATACCTTCATCAAGGAGCTGGCCGAATACCACACCTCAGGACAGCTGCGCCTGGCGCCTGAGCATGTATGCTCTGAGGTCCTCGATGTGATGGGCAAGCCTTCGAACGATCTCTATGAGGGGTTCTGCAAGGAATTCGAGAAGTACAGCAAGGAGGCAGGCAAGGAGCAGTATGTCCTTCCCTACCTCATGAGCAGCCACCCGGGATCGACGATGCAGGTGGCCGTGAAGCTTGCCGAGTTCTGCCGCGACCTTGGCTACAACCCCGAGCAGGTAAGCGACTTCTACCCCACGCCTTCCACGGTCTCGACCTGCATCTTCTACACCGGGCTCGACCCCAGGACGATGAAGCCGGTCTACTGCCCCACTAACCCGCATGAGAAGGCTATGCAGCGTGCCCTCATCCAGTACCGCGACCCGAACAACTACGACCTTGTCGTCGAGGCCCTCCACAAGGCGCATCGCGAGGACCTCATCGGCTATGGACCGAAGTGCCTCGTGAAGCCGACAAGGCCACCCCGGCAGGAAAAGGGCGCTCCGCACCATCACCACGGCAAGGGACCGAAACCCCAGCAGGCGAGCAAGCGCACACAGCAAGCCGGCAGGAAGCCGCAAGGCCACAATACGCACCAGAGAAGCCAGCATAGGTAGCAGAAAGCCTCGGACGCAGGTGTCCGAAGCTTTCTTCGTGCGTATATGAGCTGTTCTACTCGAGCTCGAGGGCACCGGTTGCAAGCTCCCAGTACTCGCCCTTCTGGGCCAGGAGCTCCTCATGCGTGCCACGCTCGACAATCTTTCCGTGCTCGAGCACCATGATCGCGTTCGCATTGCGCACGGTCGAGAGACGGTGGGCGATAACGAAGACAGTGCGGCCCTGCATGAGGGCATCCATGCCGCGCTGGATCAGGGCTTCGGTACGGGTATCGACGCTCGATGTTGCCTCATCGAGGATGAGAACCGGCGGGTCTGCGACAGCAGCCCGGGCGATTGCGAGAAGCTGGCGCTGGCCCTGCGAGAGATTCGCGCCATCCGCTGCGATCTTCGTGTCGTAGCCCTTGGGCAGACGGCTGATGAAGGAATCGGCATTTGCGATTTTTGCCGCCTTCTGTACCTCCTCATCCGTTGCGTCGAGCTTGCCGAAGCGGATATTGTCTGCCACGGTCCCCTGGAAGAGATGCGTATCCTGAAGGACCATGCCAAGAGATTCCCTGAGGGCGCCCAGCTGCATGTCGGAGATATCGATCCCGTCGTAGGTGATTGTGCCTTCGCGTATGCCGTAGAAACGGTTGATGAGGTTCGTGATCGTCGTCTTGCCGGCACCGGTAGATCCCACGAAGGCGATCTTCTGTCCCGGCTTCGCATAGAGCGAAAGATCCTTCAGAACTGTCTGCTCCGGCACATAGCCGAACGTCACATCGTGGAAGCGTACATCTCCCGCAAGCGGCACCTCGGTGCCGTCCTGCTTCTTCCAGGCCCAGGAGCTATCTGCCGTGCGGACAAGGCGCACCGTGCCCACATCTTCCTCCTGGGGAAGCTCGAGCACCTGAAAGATGCGCTCGGCGCCGGCAAGAGCGGTCAGCATGAAGCTTCCCAGCTGCGTGAACTGGTTGATTGGCATCGCTGCCTGGCGCACGAAGACGAGATAGCTTGCAAGAGACCCTGCATCCATGGAGCCGGAAAGCGTCAGGAATGCTCCTGCCACAGCGACGATTGCATAGTTCGCATAGCTGATCGATACCGTGGCAGGCACCATCGTGGCGGCATATGCCTGGGCAGAGGTGCCCGACTGCTGGAGGCTGGCATTTAGGGCCCTGAAGCCCTCGAGGTTTTCCCTCTCATGGTTGAAGACCTTCACGACCTTCTGGCCGGAGATCATCTCCTCGACGTAGCCATCAAGCTCTCCCAGAGTCTTCTGCTGCTTGGAGAAGAGACGCTTCGAGCGCCTGCCGGAGAAGCGGATGTAGAAGAAGATCACGATGTCGCAGCCGACCGTGATGAACGTGAGCCTCCAGTCGAGGACGAAAAGGAGGATGAGCGTGCCCACCATCTGGATGCCGGCCTGCACCATGGCAGCGAAGCCGTTGTTCAGGGCCTCCGAGACGGTATCCACATCGTTCGTGAAGAAGCTCATCGCATCGCCTGTACGGGTACGGTCGAACCAGGAGAGCGGCAGGTGCTCCATATGCGCAAAGAGATCGCGGCGCATATCGAAGACGACCTTCTGCGCTGCCCTCACCATGGTCTGCGTATAGCCCACGGCAGAGGCGACGCCCAGAGCATAGATGATGGCCGTGAGGACGACGAGGTGCACGAAGCGGCCGTACTCCCCTGCCGCCACGGCATTCACGACCGGCTTGATCATGTACGTGCCAAGAAGGTTGCCGGCACCTGCGATGGTCACGAGCACGGCGACGGCCAGCATCTGCATCTTTGCATGGCCCATGTATCCCAGAAGGATCCTGAGGGTATGGCGGAGATTCTTCGGACGTGCCGGA
>SFGY01000029.1 GCA_004556455.1 Clostridiales bacterium
GTTTTGTTTTTATTAAGATATTTACCGGCTGAGTTTCGATTTTAAACCGGGTATTTACTGCGGCTGAACAAAGAAAACTTTCGTCATGACCTGCTCTGTTGTGGGTCTGTCCTGCGCACCTGTGGCCACTGTGGCAATGCGGTCAACTTCGTCCATCCCGTAGACGACTTCACCGAAAGCGGCATAGTTCCCATCGAGGAAGGTGCTGTCCTGATGGACAATAAAGAACTGGGAGGAAGCGGAGTTCGGATCGTTTGCACGAGCCATGGAGAGAACGCCCCGTTTGTGAGAGAGCGGATTCTTCACGCCATTGCTGCTGAATTCACCCTTGATATTTGTGGAGGAGCCACCCATACCGGTGCCGTCCGGATCCCCACCCTGAATCATAAAGCCCTCAATCACACGGTGAAAGATGAGGCCATCGTAAAAGCCATCGCCCACGAGCGTCTGAAAATTTTTCACAGTGATTGGAGCGACGTCAGAGCGAAGTTTCACCACGATATGGGCGCCGCTGTTCATGAGGATATCGACATAGTCCGAGACATCAGAGGAGAAAGTATAGCCTTCGGCAACAGAGTCCGGCTGTGTCGGGTCTGCAGCCTCAGCAGTATTGGCTCCTGTCGCAGCATTCGCAGCTGTATCCGATACAGTCGGCAGGCTGTCGGATACAGCCTCCCTAGGCGTTTCGCCCGACAGAGCCGGTGACGACGGCTTACTCTGACTTTCGCCCTCAGTGGGAGCCATCGCGCTGCAACCGCTCAGCAGGAGGCCCGGCAGGCAGGCTGTAAGAAAACATAAGGAAAAGGCACGACGTTTGTTCATAAAAATCCTTTCAACGCTCTCTGCGTTACATTATTCTTTCAACGCGCGAAAAGCGCGCAGCAAAGGCTTAATCAGCATAAATCCGGTCGACAGCCGCATCAGAAATTTCAGTCCTGAGGCTTCTTCGTCTTTCCGCTTTGCCCCAGAGGGATGGGTTCGAGCCAGCCCCAGTCGCTGTTGCGTACTCGCTTGCCCTGGTTTTCTATCTGGCTTTCCAGAAGGCCGGTAATCTGAGACTCCGCTGTATCAATAAAATGAACGATGGCTGCCGCGATCGTACTGGGACGGTCACCGTATTCGCCGTGATGTTCAGCGATAATGCACTGCAGCTGCCGGTAAAAGTCTTCATCATAGGCTTCGATAATCTCATCTTTATGCCTGGCGATAAATTCAATTCCACGGATGCGGTGGTTGGCATACCAGTACTTGCCGGGGCCAAGATCCCGGTATTCGAATACTTTGCCGATATCGTGCAGGGCCATGCCGCAGCAAAGCAGATCGGCACTGGCTTTAAGCTCAGGCTCATTTTCCAGCAGGGCGGCCAGCAAATTCAACATTTTGCTCGTGTGATAGACCAGGCCGCCGACCTTGTTGTCATGGTAATAGATGGCCGCACCTTCCAGGAAAAAACGTCCTTCGAGTTCCGGGTCATTCAGGATTTCCTGGATGAGTTTCCAGCACTTATAGGAAACTCCGCGTTCCATCAGCTTTAGATGCCTACGCCGTGTTCCTGCACCGTAGCAAAGGTGCGCTCTTCCCATATCTTAAATTCCGCGCTTCCCTGAGGAGTCAGAAAAGTCCCGATCATAAAATCATTTTTTTTGCCACTGCGCACTTGAGGAGGCTGCGCAATGAGAACGGTGCCATAACTGTCGACGTCTTTTTCGATAGCGTGTTCAAGATCAAGAATGGCCACAGTGAGCCTGCCTTTCCCGGGCCGCGGGCCGGCCGTATTTTGCTCCAGTATAGCGAATTGCCGGAATGCCGTCACCCCTCGGCACGGTCCTCCATTTTGTCTCTGTGCTCCAGGTCTTCATCCAACTGCTGGCTGGTGCGCAGGGATCGCTCGATACTCCCCTGGAAGAGCTTTCCAAGTCTGTAAATTAAGGCCTTGGGAGAGCCGTTCATGCCATCTTGAATCCACTTGTCGAGAAGACCAATCAGTGCGAAAACATAAAAATCGATAATTAGATTTTTATCTTCAGCTTTGGCCTCAATATGATTTGCCCGGCACTGATTTTCGACATATTTGCTCATGACCACTTTACAGGCCTTATATAGGTAAGCATCTGTATCTTTCTTGTCGATGGACCGGAAAATATTCTGGGCCGCTTTCCTGTGCTCTAAAAAGAAGGAGACGGCATGTAAAAGACCTTCTTCCCATGAATAAGTTTCGTTAAATTCTTTATCGACCTTTTCCAGCTCATCCTGCAGAATTTCTTTAACGAGCATGTAGACGTCGTCATAGTGGTAATAAAAGGTGTTTCGATTGATCTCACATCTCTCGGCGAGTCTGGCTATGGTGATGCTTTTCAAACTCTTTTCTTCCAGCATTTTCAGAAATTCGCGTTTGATCAGCTCTTTGGTGTATTGTCTGGCCACGAAAAAGCCCCCTCATCTTTTGCTCTCTTTATCATAACTTAAAAATGCCGTGAGTGCTTTGCGTCGCTGAGCTTATAAGGACTTTACGGGAAATTGATACAGGCCTAATCAAAATCAGCATCAGCAACTGTAATAATAAAGCTGTTCAGGCATTAAGGCCATACAAAACCCTGCGATTTAACCGTCACCGTGGCTACAGCCTGAAAAAAGGAGGAAAGTATCAGATGAAAAAAGGAAAGAGAACACATCTCCTCTTCAGCCTCGTCCTGGCCGCCCTTCTCGGCGCGCTGCTGCTTCAGTTCAGCCCTTCTGCCTTTGCGTCAACTTCTCATTATCTGGATGCGTCCAGCATCGCGGGTGATGCTGCATGGAAAGAATGGTGCGACCAGTGGGAGACTCTGGCCAGCGATTTAACCAAAGTGTCTGTCGCCCCTGGTAAAGATCAGACGGAACTGAATTTTGCCTGGCTGTCCAAAGCCGAAGGTGAAGCGACCCCTGTCGTCCATTTCGGAAAAAAAGATGGCGAGATGAAAGCATTCACCGGCGAGACTGGCGAAGTTGATGACAGTCTGACCGATGGCGCGAAATATGTTTATAACCATGTCACTGTCAACGGCCTGGAAGAAAATACCGCTTATGTTTATACCGTGGAAAAGAACGGCGTGGAAACCGAACCGGTCGAATTCTCCACGAGGAGCTTCAGCGAAGTAAAAATGCTCCTGGTCGGCGACCCCCAGATCGGCGCTTCCAAAGGTCAGCCTCAGGGAGATGCTGATCTCGTGAACGATGGCGGCGTGGCCAATACTGCGGCCCGCAATGATGCTTTTGGCTGGGATCGCACTCTGCAAAAAGCCCTGGAACAGACACCTGACCTCAACTTCATCATCTCCGCCGGCGACCAGGTCAACAAAACCGGCAAAGCTAAAGAAGAAGAATTCGCCGGCTATCTGGGCGCGAAGGTTCTGGCTTCAACCCCCATGGCCGCCTGCATTGGCAACCACGATTCTCTGAACCCTGACTTTAAGTATCACTTCAACGTCCCCAATGCGACCGATAAGGGTATGACTCAAGCCGGAGGTGACTACTATTACAGCTATGGCCCCGGCCTTTTCATCGTGCTGAATATCAATAACTACAACGTGGCAGAGCACAAGGAAGCCATCGAAGAAGCCGTCGCTTCTTACCCCGATGCCGCCTGGCGTGTCGTGACCATCCATCAGGATATATACGGCAGTGGCCTTGATCACTCCGACAGCGATGGCATGATCCTGCGCACACAGCTGACCCCCATCTTCGACGAATTCAAGATTGATGTCGTCCTGCAGGGTCACGATCATACTTATACTCGCAGCCATTTACTCAGCGGTGACCAAAAGACCCACGGTCGTTATGAATTCCGCCTCAAGGACGATGGCAGCGGTTATGACTGGGACCATGCCTTCAACGTGGACACTAATGAGATGATCCCCTTTACTCCCGAAGAAGGCGATGCTGATGGTAAGAAACTGCACGACGATTTCATGGCCGACAACAGCTGCTACACCCTCTCCAAAGTGGATGGTGAAAAAGTGACGGATGGCGAAGGAATCCTCTACATTACCGCCAACTCAGCTTCCGGTTCCAAGTATTATGAGCTGATCGAAAGCCAGCAGGATTATATTGCGGCCCGCAGCCAGAACTGGCTCCCCAGCTACTCGCTCATGACCATGACCGAAAAAGAATTCAGCATCGTGACCTATCAGATCACCGATGACGGTAAGGTTGAAGAAATCGACACAATCTTCACGCTGGAGAAAACTGCGGAAGCCGAAAAAGCAGCTTAAGCTTTAAATGAAAGCAAAGGCCGCTCGTTTGGACCTCTGTTCCAGAGCGAGACGGCGTTCCGGGCAGCGCTTGTCTATACGGACAGGCGTTGCCCTTTTACCTTAAAAAGGAAATCAGCCCAAATGAATCCAGAGAAAACAAACTCAATGAGAATAGAATCAAACGCGACTTCGGAGCCCCAAATACGCTCACGGAGCCGCCTGATCTACCTGCTCATCCTCATCCTTGTAATTGCCTTTTCTATCGTGGCGGCATGGCAGCTGAGGAAGGTTCAGAAGACAGAATTGACCAATACCCGTGGACATAGTTTCGAAAAGGCTGTCGTCACCGAAGTCCTGCGGGACAACGTCCAGCAGGATGGCAGCCGTGTGGGCGAACAGCGCGTACGGGTTCGTCTGAGCAGTGGCAGCCACAAGGGCGAAGAGATAGAGACCAGCAGCCCCTCAGGTTATTTATTCGGCGCACCCTGTGTCAAAGGCATGAAGGTCATCATCATGCAAAGCGTGGCAGGCGACACACTCGTCACCAGCGTCTATGCCCAGGATCGGGGCAGCGTCATCCTGATCTTTGCGCTGCTTTACCTCCTCGTCCTTTGCTGGATCGGCGGCAAACAGGGGCTGCGCGGAGCTCTGGGCTTAATCTACACTGTCGCGGCCATTTTCTTTCTTTTTATTCCCCTGGTCTATCTGGGTTATTCGCCCTTCTGGATGGCCGTGCTGGTCTGTCTCCTGACCACCTTTGTCTCTATGACCCTGATTGGAGGTTTCAGCCGCAAAACCCTGGCTGCAACCCTGGGAACTTCAGCAGGCGTGATCATCGCTGGCCTGGTGGCCATGGCCTTTTCCCTGTTTTCCGGCATCAGCGGATGGAATGTCTCCAACATCGAGCATCTCATGACCCTCTGGTACACCGAGAACATTCGGGTTGGCGACCTGCTCTTTGCCGGCTTGCTGATCTCAGCCCTTGGCGCGGTCATGGATGTGGCCATGTCCATCTCCAGCACCATGCAGGAGATTTTGCAGCAGAGGCCGGACCTCGGCCGCAAAGAACTCATCAAAGCTGGGTTCCGCGTCGGCCGCGACATGATGGGGACAGATTCCAATACCCTGATTCTGGCTTTTGCCGGAGGCAGCGTCTCTGTGCTGCTGCTCAATTACGCTTATCAGCTGCCCCTCCTGCAGATCATCAATTCCAACAACATCGGTATTGCTGTGATGCAGGGCCTGGCTGGAAGCTTCGGCGTGGCTCTGTCCGTACCGTCAACCGTACTTCTGGCGGCTCTGATCTATCTGCCGCCAGGACAAAAATCCAGGGAGGACTCAGCTAAAGCTTCGTTGACAATCAGGCGTACACAATTGAAGAGATAGGGTTTGTAGTCGCTGAAAGTGACAGGTTCGCCATGCAGGATCACATTGTAACAAGTTGAGTTGATCAGCTCGATAATGGTGAAGAGCATCAGGTCAAAATTTTTGATCTTCACACCATCTTTTTCCAGCATAGACAGGATGTAATCTCTAAAGTCAAAGCCTTCGACCACAGGCTCTTCAATTGACGGATCGTCAGACCCATCGCTCAAGTTAAAAGGAGCAGATGCCTGAGGACTCCCGTGAGTGGCAGAGCGTAAAGCTCCTGGCTCAGATGGCTCGGATAAAATGAGATTTCCAGCTGCTTTAGACCTTCCTGGCAGGGAAAACAGGCCTCGGCTCAGATATTTAGATATATATCGCAATAAAGCGATGTCTTTTGAAAATTCGGTGACAATGTAGTCTGTGATAAATATGATTTTTTCACATATTGAAGGGGGTTGAACCGCCTCTTTGCAGGATTCGTTTAAGGCTTCAATTGCCTGATGTAAAAGCTGATCTGATTTTTGCGCAATTAAAGCGCGATTGATATCTTCCTTACTCTTAAAGTACAGGTAAAATGTGCCTTTTCCTACTTTGGCTTTGCTGGCAATCTGCGTGATCGTTGTCTCAGTAAAACCAATGGTGGTAAAAAGCTTATACGCGGCATTTAATAAGTCATTCTTTTTTCTTTCTTTATTAAGTTCCACTTTATGCATAAGCTGCCCTCTCCTCTGTTCAAACTCGCCGGCCGTCCCGAAATCTTCATTTGCCTCATCATGCTGGCTTCTCGATTGATGTGTTTTTCGTCTGATTTTCCTTTCATTTTCGTTTGATTTTTTCTAAATTAGCACAAAGATGACTTTAAGTCAAAAAATTTTTATCCTCAAATTTGTATTGAAACGCCTTTAAACAGGCAATTTTAATTTATTTTCATCGCTTAAAATAAAAAAGTTGACCAATGGTCAGTTTAGTGCTACTTTGAGTTCTGTAATTTTTGACGTCTCGTCAATCTGTTGAACGGAGTACATGAAAAAATGAACATCGGTGAGAAAATCGTAAAGTACAGAGGAGCTATTTTGCTCCTTGCGCTGATCCTCTTGATTCCCGCTTTCATCGGCTATCAAAACACGCGGATAAATTATGACATGCTGACTTACCTGCCTGATGAAATGGAAACGGTGAAGGGTCAGAATCTTTTAATCGACGATTTCAACAAAGGCGGCTTCTCCATTGTCATTCTCGAAAAGATGAAACAAGATGAGGTGAAACAGTTTAAAGATCGGGTTGCTGAGGTCGATCACGTGAGTCAGGTCGTCAGCCTCCAGGACGTATTAAATCCCAACGTGCCCACTGAATTGCTTCCCGATCAGGTTTCTTCCAAACTACACAAGCCGGACGCAAGCCTTTTAGTCGTGTTTTTTGATACGACAACTTCAGATGAAAAAACCCTGGAGGCCGTGGCCAGGATTCGTGAAATCGGCAATGAAAATACCTACGTTTCGAGTCTTTCTTCTCTGGTTCTGGATTTGAAAACCCTCTGTGAAGAAGAAGAAAGTAAATATGTCATGGTTGCAGTGCTCTTCTCCCTGATCGCCATGATGCTCCTGCTGGATTCCTACGCCGCGCCCTTTTTCTTTCTGATCTGCATCGGTATCGCCATAATGTACAATCTTGGCAGCAATATTCTTTTTGGCGAAATCTCCTATATCACGAAGGCCATTGCCGCGGTTCTGCAGCTGGGCGTCACGATGGACTACTCCATCTTTCTCTGGCACAGTTACACCGAAAATGAAGATCGCGGCCTTGACGATGAAGCAGCTATGGCAAAAGCCATTGATAATACCCTTATATCCGTTATGGGCAGTTCTGTCACAACCGTCGCCGGTTTTCTCGCCCTCTGCTTTATGAGTTATACCATGGGCAGGGATCTCGGCCTTGTGATGGCCAAAGGCGTTATCCTGGGCGTCCTTTCGTCGATCACGATTCTGCCGGCTCTGATCCTGCAATGCAAGGGTCTTTTACATAAAACACGACATCCCTCGCTCATTCCTGACGCGCATAAACTGGCTCATGGATTGACCAGCCGATATGTCATCTATATCATCGTTTTCGTTCTCTTACTTTTCCCTGCCCTCTATGGCTATCAGCATCAAAATCTCGTGTATGACTTCAGCAAAATGATTTCGAGCAGCCAGGGAGAACTTCCGCCGGAAAAAACACAATTCCTGACGGCGAATCAAAAACTCTATCAGAATTTTGGCATTGAAAGCTCCTACCTCGTGCTCATCAGCGACCAGCTTCCAGCTCATGAGGGCAAGGAGATGATCCAGGAGATGGAAGAGCTTGACGGCATCGTCAGCGTTTTAGGTCTGGATAAGGCTCTTGGTACCTCCGTACCGAAGGAAATTCTTCCGGAAGATGTCCGGACTTCTGTGGAAAGTCAGGAGCATCAGATTATTGTCCTTAATTCTGGCTTCAGAGTTTCCACCGACGAATGCAATGAACAAATCGACAGGGTTAAAGCCATCGCTAAACGCTACGATCCTGAGGCTGCTGTCATCGGAGAAGGGCCAGCTACGCTTGATCTGATCCGCCTGACCGATAAAGATTTCGAACGTGTCAACTGGATTTCGATTGCCCTGGTCTTTTTCATCATTCTGCTGACGCTGCAGTCCCTGTCCCTGCCCTTCATTCTGGTCAGCGTGATTGAATTTGCCATCATCGTCAACCTTGGGATGACCACGATTAACCATCTTGAACTGCCCTTCCTGGTACCGATCTGCATCAGCACCATTCAGCTCGGCTCGACTGTCGATTACGCCATCCTTATGGCGACCCGCTACAAGTCAGAAAGGATGGCCGGAAAGGAAAAACGTGCCGCCGTCGTCGAAGCCACGGCCGCCTCTATCCCCTCCATTATCGTCAGCTCCCTGGGCTTTTTCACGGCAACCCTGGCCGTGGCTATCTATTCCAAAGTCGGGATTATCAGCAGAATGTGCAACCTCATGGGCCGTGGAGCTCTCATCAGCATGGCCACCGTCATTTGTCTTTTGCCTTCCCTTCTCATGGCCTGTGACAAGCTGATCTGCAAAAGTACCAGAGGTCTTGGCAGACATACAGAGAAGAGAGCATGAACACTGTGTAAACCAACAGAAAGTCACTATTTTCGCATCCTGAAAGATGCCGTCATAAAACATTGGAGATTACAAAATGGAAAAGAAAAAAAGCACAAAAAGAATCCTCAGCCTTGTCCTTGCCATGGCGCTGCTGACGTCCTGCGTAACAGTCCTGAATCGCCAGGGACAAAAGGTTCTGGCTGAAGCAGAAAGCACTGTGGAAACCCTTGCTCCTGAATCTGGCGAAGAGACAGAGGGCAGCGTGGATAAACGGGAAACAGCCTATGTCATGATGGACGCAGACGGTAACGTCGAAGAGGTCATTGTCTCCGAACAACTCAGCAATACTCAGCAGGAAGACGAGATCACAGATTATTCCGATTTGGAAAATATCGAAAGTACCTCGGGAAATGTTAACTTTGTACAGGATGGTCCCAGGCTTAAATGGCAGGCCAAAGGTCAGCGCGTGGATTACCGCGGAAACTACCACGGCGAGCTTCCACTCAACGTGAAAATCAGCTATTTCCTGGACGGCGAGAAAAAAAGCGCTGCCGAAATGGCAGGTCAGGCCGGAGAGGTGAAAATTCGTTTTGACTACGAGATTTTGCAAAAAGATCTGGTCGATGGGGAGTTCCGCTTACACCCCTACACTCTGCTGAGTGGACTGTCCCTGGACAATAAACATTTCAGCGAAATAGAAGTCTCCAGTGGAAAAATTCTGGATGATGGCACTCAAACGCTTGTGTTCGGCGTAGCCTTCCCCGGGATCAGGGAAAATCTGGAGCTTGAAACGAAAGACTCTGAACTTCCCTCCTTCGTGGAAGTGCGCGCAAAGACAGACGCTTTCAGCCTCTCTTCGACTTACAGTATGGCCTTTTCCGGACTTTTAAGCGAGTTCAATACGGATAAGGCGACCCTTCTGCAGGACAAAATCAGTGAATTAAAACTGGCTTTAACGGGCCTTTCCGGTTCATCCAAACTCCTGCTCAAAAATTTGGATCGTGCATCCTCAGGAGCCTCCCAGCTTGACAAGGGCCTTGAGGGTCTTCATAAGGGGCTAAAAAAATTCCAGACCGGAAGTGAAAGCCTGGAAGCCGGAGCAGAAGAGCTGCAGCAGGGTCTCGCCGCTTTAAGTGCCAAAAGCGCTGAGTTGAATCAGGGGATCAGCAGCATAGAAGCATCGATCTTTGCCTCCGCCTCTCAGCAGCTCAGTCAGGTATTGGGGCAAAGCATCAGTCTGACACCGGAAAACTATGCTCAGATTCTCGAGGGGCTTTCCGGACAGATGGTGCAGGCTCCCCCTGAATCAGCAGAAGCTGGATTAAAACAGATCGCCCAATTAAAAAACCAACTGGATGGTGTGGAAGCTCTCGTCTATGGAATCAGCAGCTATACCAACGGAGTCGATGCGGCAGCCGCAGGCAGTGAAAAATGTCTTGAAGGAGCCAGCGCCTTAAAGAATGGGGCCTCAGAACTTAAAAAAGGCTCAGCCGAATTACTCAAAGGAAGCCAGAAACTGAACGGCGGGCTGGAAAAATTAAAAGACGGAATGAAGCGTTTTGATAAAGATGGGCTGGATCGTCTGCTCAGCGCTTTTCGAGACGCAGACGTCGAAAAGCTCCTGAAAAATATTCAGGGCGTCAGCGAAGCCTCTCAAAAAAGCTACCTTCTGGGTGGCAAAACCGACGCCATGTCCGGCGCAAGTAAGCTCATCTTCAAAACTGGAGCCATCAGCATCGACAATAGCGACAATAAGGATTAAAGCCTGAAGCGAGACATAAAGCGAGACACCTTCCCGTGCAGGGGCTGTCTCAATACCGCTCAGTCAGGCAAGTTCCAGGGAATATTGACGGCAGAATCCGGGAAAGGATTCTGCGTTCACGGGCTTCGTAATATGCGACAATTTTATCTGGTGTTTCCAAAACGCTCCACACTGTGGAGCGTTTTAAGTTGGTCCCACTATCGCTTGCTCATGCGTGTTACGGATGAAAACGCAAGAACCTTTTATGCTGAGGAAGCCGCAAAATCCGGGTGGGCCGTCCGGCAATTACAAAGACAAAATGTACGGCAATGACTACATCCGTCAACTGATGAATGAAGGAGACAATCCACCTATCGGTCTGCTTTACATACTGATGGTATAAAAACAACTCGCAGAAATGGTTGATTTGTGTGTTCATTTCCAGCTCTCTCACCGCTACAATAAAAGCATCGAAAAACCTGCTGATGTCACAGGTCTCGATAAATACCCGCAGAACTCGAAAAAAGCCGGTACAAGGAGTGAACACAATGAAGATCAAACTTGCAGAAAATATTCGACAATTTCGCAAGGACAGGGCTTTGACGCAGGAGCAGCTTGCGGAGGTGCTGGGTGTGACCACCGGTGCAGTGTACAAGTGGGAGGCCCAACTCTCTAATCCAGAACTCAATCTCATTATGGAAATGGCCGACTTTTTTGATACGTCCGTGGATGTTTTGCTGGGCTATGAGATGAAAGACAATCGACTTTCTGCCTGCATCGAACGCCTCAAAACGTACAGACACAATAAAGACCCGCAAGGTTTAGCCGAGGCCGAAAAAGCGTTAAGAAAATATCCCCATAACTTCGCAATTGTGCATGAGAGCAGTACTTTGTATCGTGTTTTCGGCGTTGAAAGCATGGACAGGACCCTGCTGTGGCGCGCTCTGGAGCTCCTGAAAGAATCTTCTGTCCTGCTTTCTCAGAATAGCGATCCGGAGATCAGCGAAATCACGATCATCGGCGAAATGGCCGACGTTTACCTGATGCTGGATGAAAGGAAAAAATCTGTAGAGCTGTTGCAAAAGCACAATGCAGGCGGGCTCTACAATGACAAAATCGGCCTGACTTTAGCGATGGATCCTCAACGCAGAACAGAGGCCGCGCCTTTTCTCTCGCAGGCTTTGCTCCAGCAGGTCGCCGCGCTGATCCGCATTATCATCGGTTACGTCAATGTTTTTCTGGAACGTGGCGATGCTTCAGCGTCACAGGATATCCTGCTCTGGGGAAGCACGCTGCTTTCAGGTCTAAAAACGACAGGAAAAAGAAGCTTTCTCGACAAGATGGACGCCATCTTCCATATTTGCCTGGCTTTTACGCTGAGTAAAAGCGGGGACATAGTGCAGGCTCGAAGCGCCCTGGAAAAGGCAGAAGAGCTCGCACTTGCCTTTGACGCCTCTCCCGATTATGACCTCAGCAGCATCCGCTTTGTGGAGCCTGAAAAGCCCGCCAGCGCCTATGACAACCTCGGCACAACAGCCATGGAAAGTCTCGATAACACGGTTAGATCCTTTGCCAATGAAGAGTTTTCGGCTTTGTGGCAGGACGTCAGAAAACAAAGTCCAGTCAGTGATACTAAATAGATAGACATATAGAACCCTATTAGCAAGGAATGAATGATCAAAATGAAAACGAAAAATTTGAAAAAACAGCTCATCAGCCAATTTTACTACAAGAATATTCCCGCCTTTACTCTGGCTATTTTCGCCGCCGTGGTCGGCGGTTCTCTTAACCTGATCCTTTCGTGGATTATTAAACAGCTCATCGATACCGCAGCGGGCGAAGCGAATGCCCTGCCGCTGCTCACCCTGCTTAAAATCAGCGGCGGCTTTTTACTGCTCTGCGCTCTGGCCTTCCTTTTGCGCTACCTCTCCTTTCCCTATTACATTCGCCGCGCCATGTGTCAATACAAGGAATTTGCTTTGCAAAAACTCCTGGGGAAAAGCATTTCATCTTTTCGAGATGAAAGCACCGCGACCTACCTCTCGGCTCTGAGCAACGACGCCACCAGCATCGAGACCGATTATCTGGAACAGCAGTTTGATCTGCTGACCAAAATTCTCACCTTTGTCGGGGCTCTCGCTCTGATGCTCTGGTATTCGCCGCTCCTGACGCTGATCGCTTTCGCCATTACCCTTCTGCCGCTCGCGGCCTCCATATTGACAGGCAATAAGCTGGCCCCTGTCGAGAAAAAAGTTTCTACCGCGAACGCAAAGTTTACAGCAGCTCTGAATGAATGTCTCAGCGGCTTTTCCGTGATTAAAAGTTTCCAGGCCGAAAAAGAAATATTTAACTTTTTTCTTCGGAGTAATCGTGAACTGGAAGATGAGAAATTCAGCAAGCGCCGTCTCAAGACACTGGTGGGCATGATCGGCGCCCTTGCCGGAATTTTTGCCCAGCTCGGGGTGTTCATCGCGGGCACCTGGCTGGTCTTGTCCACTCATGCTCTGACCGGCGGCACGGTGATTCTCTTCGTGAACCTGATGAACTTTGTCATCGACCCCATCGCTACGCTTCCAGGGCTCCTGGCCAGCCGCAGGGCCGCCAAAGGGCTGATGGGCAAACTGGCCGAAGCGCTGGAGAAAAATCCGACGGCCGAGGGTCACCGGGACATTAACGAGCTGAGGGAAGGCCTCCGGCTCGACGACCTTTCTTTCGCTTACGAAGAGGGCAAGGACGTCCTGCACCATCTCTCGGCCCGGTTTGAAGCGGGCAAAGCCTATGCTGTGGTCGGAGGCAGCGGCAGCGGAAAATCCACCCTGCTCCATCTCCTTATGGCTGGAAATACAGGGTATCAGGGGCAGATTTTCTTTGATGACACGGAATTGCGAGATCTATCTACAAGCTCTCTTTATCATCTGATCTCCACCATTCAGCAGAATGTGTTTGTCTTCAATGCCTCGATTCGCGATAACGTCACCATGTTCCGCGACTTTCCCCAGGCCGAACTGGACAAGGCGATCCACAGTGCCCATCTCGACGAGCTGATCGACAGACGCGGCGAAGACAGCCTCTGCGGGGAAAACGGCAGCGCCCTTTCCGGCGGTGAAAAACAGCGCATCTCCATCGCCCGCAGTCTGCTGAAACAAACCAGGCTTCTCCTGGCGGATGAAGCCACCTCTTCGCTCGACGCCCAGACGGCTCATCAGGTGACCAGCGACATTCTTGATCTTCAAGGTATTACGCGCATTATCGTGACCCACACGCTGGAAGAAGCGCTCATGAAAAGATATGATGGCATCCTTGTCCTGAAAGACGGGCGCATTGAAGAAAGCGGCCGCTTCGAAGACTTGATGGCCGCGAGAGGATATTTCTACGCTTTATTCACTCTGGCGCAGTGAGGTGACCACTTATTCACTCTTGCGCAGCAGGCGACCACAAAGAGCTTGTCTTCCGAAGCGGCAAGCTCTCCGCCGATGCAGCGCAAACCCTGCTTCAATATCAGCCTTCAGGCCAGCCCCAGGCGATATAACGCTCCAATTCTTTGTCAGCTTCAGGAGCTGCGTCCCTGCTGGACCTGACATGCTTCTCCAGCGCTTCAGTGACGTCAAGAATATCGTCCGGAAGCAAAAGGCTGCCGTCTTTTCCACTGAAGGAGGGGTACCACAGTGCTCCTCTTTCCTTCAAGTTAGAAATGCGCAATCCTCCCGTTGGCATTGTTTCCGTGGACAGGCCGATCAGGCCGACGCCAAAGGCCCTTCCACTCTGAAATCCGCTTTGATCTTCTTCCTTTTTTTCGACGATTTGACTCTGTGAGTTAAGTTCGAGTTCACAAATTTCAATATAGTCGTTCGCGTATTTGGGAATAACAAGATAAAACTCACTATACGTTGCGACGGGAGTCCAGTTTGTATCTTCTCCGCAGTCATAAGAAAGGACCGGACTCGGGCTTTGGTATTTATTCCATTTCCAGGAAAAAGCTGAAACCTCAGAAAGCAGTTCATGCAGCGACGGCCGGTCAGTAGCCGGTCCGAGACAGGCAAGAAGTCCCTGATACGGGCTATTCCAGGGATCACGACCAAAATCCCTGAGAATTCTGACATAGAGCGGATTCAGCTCTCTTTCACGGGGAAAGCTGAAGAGATAAAAAGGAGCCTCATTGTAAAAGAAACCTGCACCTGCAGGAGAATGCTGTCGGTAGACGATGTTCAGCCTTGCATTATCACTCAGAAAAAGGACGCTTTTCTCACGGCCATTTGCCGCGTCCTCCATGGCCTCCCGACGCACCATTTCCAACGTTTCTGCTACAGACTGATCGGCGACTCCGAGATAATCAGGCCGCGAATCATCATTGTCAGAGTCATAGCTGAAACTGCGCATATGGTTTTCAATCGCGTCTCCCATATTCCGGGCTTCTCTGATAATATTTTCTTCAAAGAGAAGGTTCATATCGACCTGATCCTCCGGGAGTAAGGAAAGGGTTTTAACCAGCTCCTTATCTGATAAACGCTTGCCGCTTTTCAGATCAAAATTAGCGATCCACGACGTTCCGAGATTATCTTCCATGCCGTTGGAGCTGATGATTCTGACACTGAGCACCCCGGCGTAAATATTGGCCTCATAATAACAGGCAGCGTTGTAATAGAAAGGGAATTCCTCTCCCTCCTGCATGTTCTCCTGCCAGAACTCATAGCTTTGCTGATAGTCTTCGGTCTTCTCCATAGCTTTGATTTCCTGATTCGCAGCACTCGCGTCAGCTGACTGAAGCAAAATTTCCGGCAGCGAAATACGAATAGTCACCTCTTGCCAGTCTTCGTTCTCACCATAGGCCTCAGCCACATCTTTCAAAGCTCTGGGGATGGGCCTGGTTCGAACAAAGGCCTGAACATTCTGATTTTCAGCCTGAGGCGACAGTGGCAGCAGAAATAAGCTCAGGCATAACGTCAGCAGGGTGATAAAAAAACGTCTTTTCATACAGAACTCCATTCATAGATCCTGCAAAGCAGGATGGCCAGCATATGATTGACATTATAAAAAAATATAAAAATTGATCAATATTTTAAAAATAATGTAAATCTGCAGTCTATCCCCTTATTCATCATCCTGAAG
>SFGY01000030.1 GCA_004556455.1 Clostridiales bacterium
CTGGGATACGAATTTGATGAGAATGATGTGCATGATGTGAAGTTATTGTGTGAGACATTTCATATCGAAATTCCAAATGAGTATAGATAACTACAAATTCCAATTTTACAAAGCGACAGAAACTTTCAGTTTGTCGAACTAATTGAATGAACTACATAGCAGTCATGCACTACGGTGTGTGGCTGCTTATTTTTTTGGAAAGGAGCAGATGCGAATGAAATTAGTATTGGCTGAGAAACCCTCAGTCGCACAGAGCATTGCCAAGGTGCTGGGTGCAAACAAGCGTGAAGATGGCTACCTTGAAGGAAACGGCTATGTTGTCAGCTGGTGTGTCGGTCATCTGGTGGAGCTGGCACAGCCCGAAGCCTACGATGCAAAATACAGCAAATGGGCATATGCTGACCTGCCGATCTTCCCGGCTGACTGGCGGTATGAGGTTTCTTCCGGAACCAAGAAGCAGTTCGGTATCCTGAAAAAGCTCATGGCCAGGGACGATGTTGCCAGCCTTGTGTGTGCGACAGATGCCGGTCGTGAGGGTGAACTGATCTTCCGACTGGTGTACCACAAAGCTGGGTGCAGAAAGCCCTTTGAGCGACTTTGGATTTCTTCCATGGAAGATTCCGCTATCCGGGAGGGCTTTGAAAATCTCAGGTCTGGAACTGAATATGATGCTTTGTATGAAGCTGCCCTGTGTCGAGAGCGAGCCGACTGGATTGTTGGCATTAACGCTACTCGACTTTTTTCAACCCTTTACGGGCAGACCCTGAATGTTGGTCGAGTCATGACGCCCACCCTTGCAATGGCAGTCATGCGTGAAGCTGCCATTGCCGCTTTCAAACCGGAACCATTCTATACGGTTCAGATTGGACTGGATGGGTTTACGGCAGCAAGCGAACGCTTCAAAAAGAAGTCGGATGCCGAAGTAGTCAGCAAAGATTGTTCTGTTGCTGCGGTCACAAAGGCAGAGCGCAAAGAGAAAAGCGAAAAGCCGCCTGCGCTCTATGACCTGACCAGTTTGCAGAGAGACGCCAACCGTGTGCTGGGCTATACGGCACAGCAGACCTTGGATTACACCCAGAATCTCTATGAAAAGAAGCTGGTCACTTATCCCCGTACCGACAGCAGATACCTGACAGACGATATGGCACACAATCTGCCAGACCTCGTAAATATGGCTTTCCACACATTCCCCTCTCCGGGTGTGGATAACGTACCTGTCCATGCGGAGCAGGTTGTGGATAACAAAAAGGTCACAGACCACCATGCCATTATCCCTACCAGAGAATTGCAGAAATGCAATCTGAATGAGTTGCCCAAGGGCGAGCTTGCAATTTTGCAGCTGATTTCCAACCGCCTTTTCGTGGCTGTGGGAGATCCGCACCGATACGCAGAGACAGTCATTGAACTGGACTGCGGTGGAACAGCGTTCTCTGCCAAGGGAAAAACCATCCTGCATAATGGCTGGAAAGCACTTGTCAGGAAAAGCAGTTCGACAAAATCTGATGAAAAGGAATCGGCACTCCCTTCTGTTTCTGTTGGCGATGAAATGGCTGTCACCAGCACGGAAATTAAGGAAGGAAAAACATCCCCTCCGAAGCACTACACCGAAGATACGCTCCTGCAAAGCATGGAAACTGCCGGTGCGGATGAAATGCCCGATGAGGTGGAGCGCAAAGGTCTGGGAACCCCTGCAACCCGTGCCGGTATCATCGAAAAACTGGTGCGTACCGGTTTCCTGGAACGGAAAGGCGATAAGAAAACCAAACATCTGATTCCGACCCACAAGGGTACGGCTCTGGTGACAGTCATGCCCGAACAGATTCAGTCCCCGTCTATGACAGCGGATTGGGAGGAAAAGCTGCTTCTCATTGAGAAAGGCGAATACGCCAGCGAGGATTTTATGGATGAGATCAAAGATGTGATTGCCGGTTTGATTCAGAATTACGAGGTTATTCAGGACTCTGAAGTTCTGATGTCAAAGGAAAGCAATGCCGTGGGGAAATGCCCTGTCTGCGGCAGTTCTGTGGAAGAAAAGGCGAAAGCATTTTTCTGTTCCAATCGAAGCTGCAAGTTTGCCCTCTGGAAGAACAACCGCTACTTCGAGAGTATCGGCAAGAGCATGACCAGTGTCACGGCACAGAAACTGCTCGGCTCTGGGAAAATCAAACTGAAAGGCTGTAAATCAGCTAAGACCGGAAACACATTTGATGCCACGGTCTATATGGAGGTATTCGAGGACGGAAAGATCAGGTTTAACATGGAATTTGATAACGGAGGAAAACGCAAATGAGGAATGAGTATAACCCGGACGGTAAGGACATCCGATTTATTGACAGCCACTATAAGGACTTGTTCCGTATTCCGGACGGTGGCTGTGTCCAGATTCACTATCCCGATGAGACCGTCGTAAAGCCTTGTACATTCATCGACGAGTATCATACTCAGGTTGGTTACAATGTGTTCCACATCTGCCAGTTCGCAGAAATCATGGAGCGCAACGGCGCAACCTATATGGCAGAGCCTGAAATCATGGGTGATGAAGCCGCATGGAAGGTCGGTCGGGACAGAATCCTGGCGGTGCAGACCTGTGAGGATGGCTACGATTACACTCTGTTGGATGAAAACTACAACGAGATAGATGGCGGTCAGCTGGATAACTCGGATTTGTCCATGATCGAAGCCAGAAAAGATATTCTGGAATCCTTTGGTCTGGAACACAGGGAGCTTCGTGCCATGGTCTATGAGGATGTGATGGAACAGGCTTTTGAGGTTGGCAGGCAGGCGGTTGTGGTGAACGACCCTATTGCAGAGCTTGCGTTCAAACTCGACCGTTTTGCCGAGAACTTCGACCCCTATGAATATATGGATCAGGTCGATGATGCGCAGGCACATATCCAGAAAATCAAGACAGACCTTGCCGCAGGCAATACTGCACCATACCGTGAGTTTCTGGATACGGCCATTGCAGAGTCCCATGAGGAAACTGCCGTAGAGGTTGCCAAGGTGCTGAGAAGTCAGCTGGATGAGATCGACCCGCCCAAGCGTGAGTCGGTCATGGCAAAGCTGGCACAGGCGGCAGAAAAGACTTCGCCTGCCACGCCCTCGCATAAGCACAAGGAACCGGAACGATAAGGAGGTCGCCTATGAAAATTGAAAAATGGGATGATGTTCATGGAAATACCACTTCCGATGACAGAATGGTGGCTTTTCTGGAAAGCTCCACAGACTCTTACGCAGTCCTTCAGTTGAAGCGCATTGACGAGACCGACGAGTTTCGTTTTATGCCGTATTGGCACATTCAGAAGCTGGAAAATCAGCCGACCATTGACCATTATGAGGTGGTTTACAATGGTCCGATTGAGCAGTCCGCCGGTGCTGCCGAGCAGCTGGAAGCTCTTTATACCAGGTTCAATATTGACCACCCGGAGGACTTCCGTGGTCACAGTATGTCGGTCAGCGACATCGTGGCGCTCAAGGTCGCCGGTGAAGTATCCTGTTATTACGTTGATGCCTTCGGTTTCGTGGAGCTTCAGGACTTTATGAAACCCGAAAACTATCTGAAAAATGCAGAGATGGCTATGGAGGACGATTATGGGATGTTGGATGGCATCATTAACAACGGGAAGGCTCCCGCTGCGGAAGATCGACCTTCCGTGTTGGAACAGCTGAAAGAAATGTCGGTTTTCGATACACCCCACAAACCACCCAGAAGCCACCCGGAAAGGGATATGGAATGATGAATTTCACACAAGATGAACGGAACTTGATGATGCTTTACAGCCCTGGCACAAAGTCGGGGCTGTGCGAAGCACTCATACAGATGAAGGAGCAGCTTTCCGAGGAGGAAGCCGAGCTTAGTGCCCTGGCTGATTCTGTTCTCAATAAGTTGTCCGGTATGGATGATGAGACTTTTGATAGGCTGAATCTTTATCCTGATTTTTAAGGATTGGAGGGAAATGATGAACGCAAAAGAGCGATTTTATTCCGGGTTGGCAAGAGAGACCATCGGAAAAATCACATCGAACAAGGATAACTGGACTTCCTTTCTGGTAACGATGTCCCGAAACTATGAGTTCACTTATCCGGAACAGGTGATGATTTATGCCCAGCGCCCCAATGCCACCTTCTGTAAGCCTTATGACGAGTGGAACGACGAGAAGTACCGCAGATATGTCAGACGAGGTTCCACCGGCATCGCACTGTTTGTGACCAACAGGGATAAGCCCTATCTGCGGTATGTATTCGATGTGGCTGATACTGGTGTCCGCCGTTCATCCCCTGAACTGAAACCGTGGGAAGTCACAGAGGAAAACCGTGCGTATGTGATGGAAGCTATGGAGCGTTCCTTTGGCGTTGCCGCAGATGGACTGTTGGAGGCGCAGCTGGAGGAGATTGCGCTGTCTCTTTCTGCGGAGTATTGGGAGGATTACAAGAAGCCGATCCTCGACATCGTTGCCAATAGCTTCCTTGAGGAGTATGATGAACTTAACATCGAAGTGGCTTTCAAGAGAGCGGTTGCAAACAGCGTATCCTATGCGATGTACTGCCGACTGGTTGAGAACCCTGATAACTACTTCGAGCATGAGGACTTCCTGAATGTCTTTGATTTTAACACCCGCCAGACGGTAAACACCCTCGGCACGGCAGTCAATGCAATCAGTTCACGGATGTTTCAGGAGATCGAGAAAGCGATTGGTGAATACGAGCAGAACAGAGCTGCTGAAAGGAGCGCAGATTATGAGCGAAATGACTTACAGACAGGCCGGGGATTACAGAATCCCGAACATCAGGTTGGAGAACAAGGAAACAAGACCTTTGGGCAAATATGGCAGGATGCGCAGAGCGTTTCTGGAGCAGAACAATCCGATGCTCCTGAACGACATGATTCTGACGGAGAGCCTGTTCCCCCACCTGTGGGAGATCGAGGAGACGGCGAAAGCCAGAGTGGAACTTCTGATGAACCAGTATCTGAAGAACAACCCGGCACCGGAGAAAGAGACGGATCAGCTGGGCTGGGCAAGACACATGAGCAGCCTGAAAGCGCAGGCGGAGGAAATCGTGATGACGGAGCTTATCAACAGCTGACCCTGAACCTTTTCCTCACAGAAGAACAGCAAATCCGATTTATCGACGAAGCAGAGAGCCGAAAGCCCTCTGCTTTTTCTTTTTCTCAGGAAGAAATCGACCATTTTCTCCTGCTTGGCAGTAATACCGATGATGCAAGGAAAATCGTAGTGCTGGACTATATGAAGCAGAAGCCGGTGGAAGAAATCGCACAGACCTTGAAGCAGGTCTACCATGGTGGTTTTGGTCTGAAGGAGGACAGCGGCAATATTTCCGCATGGTATTCCGGGGACGGCATTCACCTTGCCAAAGGTTCCTCTGCCATTGACAGCCCCAGGGCGCAGATCATCCCATGGGAGGATGTCGCAAAGCGGATTGGAGAGTTGCTGGAAAACGGTCAGTACGCTACCAATGTGGAACTGGTGGAAGCTCCCGGCTTTGAGCGTGAAAAGATGGCTCAGTCCATTTGGTATCTTTACCATGACCTATCCGATGAAGCAAAGGCAATGGGATTCTTCCCCTCTTTGTCGGAAATCCGCAGCAATGATTTTCCGGAAGAAACCGCATGGCTGGCAGAACAGCTCAAACAGCCTGAGTTTTTAGCGGCAATGAAAGAGGAGTATCGTGGGTTTATGATTGCCCATGATGCTGACCGTTCTCTGCTTCGCTTTCATTATCACAAGCTGGATGGCATTGAAAAGCGGTTGAATGAACTGGATGCCCCTGTCAGGGAATATCAGAGCGATATGATGCAGATGCCCCTTGTCCGTCAGTTCATTACCGATGATGAGGTCAATGCAGACCTGACCCGTGGCAGCGGCTTCGCCGGTGGAAAGCGCCGTATCTATGAATATTGGCAGGAAAATCATTCTGTTAAGGACAAAGCCGAGTTTCTGAAGCATGAATACGGCACCGGCGGTCATTCCCATGCCTGTTCCGGTGCAACCCACAGCGGTCAGGATCACGATGCCAAGGGCGTTCGCTACACCAAAAGCGGCTGCGATAAGGTGCAGATGTCCTGGACACAGGTGGCACAGAGAATTGATGCTCTGATGAAAAAAGGTCGCTTTCTTACCCCTGAGGAGGAAGCCGAGCGGCAGGCAATCGAAGATGCCAAAACAAATCCTCTGGAAGATGTCTATGAGCGTTTTGCTGTGGTCGATACCGAGGATGGCGAGTATGCCATCTGGGACGAACAGACCGGAACCTACTATGTAGACCATGAGGGCGTTACGGAATACTTCGACGATGAGTGGCTTGCCAATGACTACCTGGAGGAAGTCCGTCAGACTGTGGCGGCGATGGAAGCAGTACAGCCCGAAGAATCCGCAGATAATATCGCAGAGCCGGTTGAGGAAACACCGGTGTGGAATTATCAGGTTGGAGATACGGTCTATCTGGACGACACCGCTTTTCTTGTGGAGCAGATCACCGACCGGGAAGTGCAGCTGAGAGACCCCTCTCTGCTTTATCCGATCTTCCGTGCAGAAAGCCGTGAGAATTTCGAGCGTTTGCTTTCTCAGGACGAAAGAAACCATGCAGTAAGGGGTGATGCCTATACCGAAAAAAACTCCGTTACAGGGGAAAATCAGGGCGAAATCCGCACCGAAACAGCACAGCCGGAACGTCGTTATCTGGTTGCCGCTTATCATCACTTTGAAAACGGCTTTGATGATAAACTGGATTACTACACTCTGGAGGAAGCCGAAAAAGCTGCCCAGGGCTATGTAGACGGAACTATGGAGGATGACGGGTTCAAGTATGACGGTGCTGCCGTTTACGATCAGCAGGAGCATAAGTGCATCCGTATCTATGGTGACTATCCTGATGAAAAGGCACAGGCACAGGTATATGGCATTGCCGAACCGGTACAGCAGGAACACTTCATTGACCACTTCTATGTAGCAGAGGACATCCAGAAGCGTGGTGCGCTGGACATTAAGGAATACAGTTCCTTTGAAGATGCCCTGAGAGCCTATCACGCCCTCCCTTCCACCCAGGCAAAGGCTCTGGGTGCAATGAATACCGGGCGACCGTTACCGGGCAGTCTTGACCTCATTCATTGCAGGGACGGTCAGGACACCATCGTTCGGGACTATACCAAGGTGGACGGCTGGCAGAATCCTGAGGTCATCGACATCATCGCTCAGATTGAGCAGTCCATTACGACCAGAGAAGTTCCACCCGTTCCTGCGGTGAACTTCCACATCACAGATGACCACATCGGTGAAGGTGGACCGAAACAGAAATTTGTAAGAAATATGGAAGCCATCAAGACCCTGTTCCAGCTGGAGAGCGAGAACCGAAACGCTACTCCCGAAGAACAGGAGATCTTGTCGAACTATGTCGGCTGGGGCGGTCTGGCAGATGCCTTTGACCCTGATAAGGGAAATTGGGCGCAGGAGTACACCACGCTGAAAAATCTGCTGTCCGAGGATGAATATGCTGCGGCAAGGGCTTCCACCCTGAATGCCCACTATACCAGTCCTACGGTCATTCGCTCCATCTACGATGCAGTCGGCCAGATGGGCTTTGAGACCGGCAACATTCTGGAACCTGCCATGGGTATCGGTAACTTCTTCGGTATGCTGCCCCCTGAGATGCAGAGCAGCCGTCTGTATGGTGTGGAGCTGGATTCCATCACCGGAAGAATCGCTCAGAAGCTCTATCCCAACGCAGAAATCAAAGTCGCCGGTTTTGAAACGACAGACCGCAGAGACTTCTACGATCTGGCTGTGGGCAATGTACCTTTCGGTAACTACAAGGTATCCGATAAGCCTTATGATAAGTTGGGATTCTCCATCCACAACTATTTCTTTGCCAAAGCTCTGGATCAGGTTCGTCCTGGCGGCGTGGTCGCTTTTGTAACAAGCCGTTATACCATGGATTCCAAGAACTCGGATGCAAGGCGGTATCTGGCACAGAGGGCGGAACTGCTTGGTGCCATTCGTCTGCCAAACGATGCCTTTAAGAAAAATGCCGGTACGGAAGTCGTGTCCGACATCATCTTCCTGCAAAAGCGTGACCATCCGATTGACATCGTTCCTGATTGGGTGCATCTGAACCGCACTGAAGAAGGACACACCATGAACAGCTACTTTGTCGATCACCCGGAAATGGTTCTGGGCGACACGGTTCTGGAAAGTACCCCTTACGGCAAGGATGATATTACCGTCCGTCCGATTCCGGGTGCGGAGCTGTCCGATCTTCTGAAAGAGGCGGTTTCCCACATTCAGGGAACCTATCAGGCCGTGGAGCTGCCGGTTGAAAACAGCAAGGGCAAGGAAGCGGAAACCATTCCAGCTACTCCAGATGTAAAGAACTATTCCTATGCCGTAGTGGACGGCGAAGTGTACTTCCGTGAAAACTCCATCATGCGCCATGTGGAGCTGAACGAGAAAGCAAAAGACCGTGTGAAAGGCATGGTGGAACTCCGTGGTATCGTCAATGAGCTGATCGAATATCAGCTGGAGGATTACCCGGATGAGATGATTTCTCAGAAGCAGGCAGAACTGAATGATGCCTACGATGCGTTTACCGCAAAGAACGGTCTCATCAACAACCGTGCAAATGGGCAGGCTTTCTCTGATGATTCCTCCTATTACCTTCTGTGTTCTCTGGAAAATGTGGATGAGGACGGCAACTTAAAGAGCAAGGCGGATATGTTCACCAAGAGAACGATCAAGCCGGAACGCAAAGTGACCAGCGTGGATACCCCATCGGAGGCTCTGGCAATCTCTATTGGTGAGCGTGGTAAAGTTGATCTTCCTTTCATGGCACAGCTTTTGGGAACCCAGGAGGATTACGAAGCCATTCAAACGGAACTGCGTGGGGTGATCTTCAAAGACCCGATGGCACCTGATGATGTGGAAGCTGGTTGGCAGACTGCGGACGAATACCTTTCTGGTGATGTGAGAAGCAAGCTGCGTATCGCACAGATGGCGGCGAACCGTGATTCCGCTTTCAATATCAATGTGGAGGCACTGCAAAAGGCACAGCCGAAGGATTTGGATGCGTCTGAGATTGATGTCCGTCTGGGTGCCACATGGATTGATGCAGACTATATTCAGCAGTTCATGGAGGAAACCTTTGAGACCCCATACTACCTGCGCCGTTCCATTGAGGTGAAATTCTCCGAAATGACCGCAGAGTGGCGTATCAATGGGAAAAGCTCTCCCAGCTACAATGATGTGGCGGCATATGTGACCTACGGTACTGACCGTGCCAATGCCTATCGGATTCTGGAAGAAACACTGAACCTGAAAGACATTCGTATCTATGACACCATCGAAGATGCGGACGGAAAGCAGAAGCGTGTCCTGAATAAAAAGGAAACCACTCTGGCACAGCAGAAACAGCAGGCAATCAAGGATGCGTTTCAGGATTGGGTTTGGAAAGACCCTCGCCGCCGGGAAGCACTGGTTACGAAGTACAATGAGCTTTTTAACTCCACCAGGCCCCGTGAGTATGATGGCAGCCATATCCGCTTCGGCGGTATGAACCCGGACATTACCCTCCGTGAACATCAGAGAAACGCTATCGCTCATGTGCTTTATGGTGGAAATACCCTGCTCGCACACGAAGTTGGTGCGGGCAAAACCTTTGAAATGGCAGCGTCAGCGATGGAGAGCAAACGACTTGGCCTGAGTCAGAAGTCCATGTTTGTGGTTCCGAACCACCTCACCTTGCAGTGGGCAAATGAGTTCCTCCACCTCTATCCGAGCGCCAAGCTCCTTGTTGCCACGAAGAAAGATTTTGAAACCGCAAACCGAAAGAAGTTCTGCGCTCGTATTGCAACCGGCGACTATGATGCCGTTATCATCGGTCACAGCCAGTTTGAGAAGATTCCGCTGTCTGCCGAGCGGCAGGAACGGCAGTTGCAGGAACAGATTGATGAGATCGAGGGTGCAATCGCAGAACTGAAATATCAGCGTGGCGAGAATTTTACCATCAAGCAGATGGAGAAAACCAGAAAATCTCTGGAAGCCAGACTGGATAAACTTCTTGCCGCCGACAGAAAGGATGATGTCATCACATTTGAACAGTTGGGTGTTGACCGGCTGTTCGTGGACGAGAGCCATGCGTTCAAAAACCTGTTCCTCTACACAAAAATGAGGAACGTGGCAGGTCTCTCCACCTCCGAAGCCCAGAAATCTTCGGATATGTTTATGAAATGCCGCTATATGGACGAGATCACCGGCGGTCGTGGCGTTATCTTCGCCACCGGCACTCCGGTCAGCAACTCCATGACTGAGCTTTACACGGTCATGCGCTATCTCCAGTACGGTACGCTCCAGAAGAAAAATCTGACTCATTTCGATTCCTGGGCATCCACCTTTGGCGAGACAACGACGGCCATTGAGCTGGCTCCTGAAGGAACCGGCTATCGTGCCAGAACCCGATTCGCCAAGTTCTTCAACCTTCCTGAACTGATGAATATGTTCAAGGAAGTAGCCGACATCAAGACCTCAGACCAGCTGCATCTTCCGGTTCCCGAAGCGAAATTTGAGACGATTGTGGTGCAGCCCTCTGAGTATCAGAAGGATATGGTTGCTTCCCTTTCCGAAAGAGCTGCGGATGTTCATGCCGGTATGATTGACCCGTCTGTGGACAATATGCTCAAGATTACCAGCGATGGACGGAAGCTGGGACTGGATCAGCGGCTGATGAACCCACTGTTGCCGGATGACCCGAACAGCAAGCTCAATGCCTGTGTGGGAAATGTCCTCCGTATCTGGCAGAAAGGTCAGGCAGACAAGCTGACACAGTTATTGTTCTGCGACCTTTCGACACCAAAAAACGATGGCACCTTCAATGTCTATGACGACATCAAAACCAAGCTGATGGCAAACGGTGTACCTGCCGAGGAAGTTGCCTTTATCCACGATGCGGATACTGAAGCAAAAAAGAAAGAACTCTTTGCCAAGGTTCGTACCGGACAGGTGCGTGTGCTGCTTGGCAGCACACAGAAAATGGGCGCAGGAACCAATGTGCAGGACAAACTGGTGGCGGTTCATCATCTGGATGTGGGCTGGCGTCCGTCCGATATGATCCAGAGAAACGGTCGTATCATCCGTCAGGGCAATCAGAATAAAGAGGTTCAGGTCTATCAGTATGTGACTGAGGGAACATTCGACGCATATCTGTATCAGACCCTGGAGAATAAGCAGAAATTTATCTCTCAGATCATGACCTCCAAATCTCCGGTTCGTTCCTGTGACGATGTGGATGAGCAGGCACTCTCCTATGCGGAGATCAAAGCACTGTGCGCCGGTAATCCGCTCATCAAGGAAAAGATGGACTTGGATATTGATGTAGCAAGGCTGAAAGTGCTGAAAGCTGACCACCAGAGCCAGCAGTACCGCATGGAGGATAAGCTCCTGAAATACTTCCCGGCTGAGATTGAAAAGCAGGCAGGCTATATCCATGGCTTTGAAGCGGACATCAAGACCGTGGAGGCACATCCGCAGATCTCCGAGGGATTCTGTGGTATGGAAATCATGGGCAGACATTATGCGGAAAAAGCCGATGCCGGTGAAATCATTCTTGCCGCCTGCAAGGAGACAAAAAGTGCTGATCCGGTTCCGTTGGGCAGCTACCGAGGTTTCCGGATGGAGCTTTCCTATGACAGCTTCCGAAGTGAGTTTGACATCGTTCTGAAAGGGGCTATGAGCCACCGTGTAGCACTTGGCACGGATGCCAGGGGAAATATCACCCGACTGGATAACGCACTTTCTGGCATTCCTGAGCGGTTGGAAAGAGCCAATGAACAACTGACCAATCTCTACAATCAGCAGGAAGCGGCAAAAGCAGAACTTGGAAAACCATTCCCCCAGGAAGCGGAACTTGTGGCAAAAAGTCAGCGGCTTGCGGAGCTGGATGCGGCACTCAATATGGAGGACACGGTGGAAAGCCGTGCTGAAAAAGGAGAAGCGGAACGCCCCTCTGTTCTGGCTGATCTGAAATCTAAGTCCGAGCATATCCCGCCGGCAAAACGCTCTGAGGGCTACGAGGAGGTGTTGTAATGGCAAAGCGAGACCAGGATGTTCATTTCCTGGCATCCAAGGAGGAGGTCGAGCGAATCCATCAGAAGATGGACGAGCTTGGTATCCGCAGTATGGGGGCATATCTGAGAAAAATGGCTCTGGACGGCTACTGTATCAATCTGGATTTGCAGGATGTGAAAGCACTGGTTTCGCTTCTGCGAATCTGTTCCAACAACCTGAATCAGTACGCAAAACGAGCCAATGAGACCGGCAACATCTATGAAGCCGACATTAAGGACTTGCAGGAACGTCTGGAAGAAATCTGGACGGACATGAAAGAAGTCCTTGTCAGGTTGTCCTCCATTCAGTAATCCGATAATTTGTCGGGAAGTCGCAGTTTTGACTGCGGCTTTACATAGGGAAAAACAACCGTGTTTAGCTGGTAGAATTATTCATATCCATGTGCTATAATCATGGCAAGTAGAGAACTTGATAGTTCGATCAATCGTTGTTTGGCAATTTGGTAAATCCCGATAAACTAATTTTATAGGGAACAGAAACTTTGAATTTTACGGTCAGTAAGGAATGAGTAAAGTTATATGATTGTATTATAAGCGATTTGTTAAATTCTTGTAACCACTTGTATTTGCCTGCGATTTATGGTATAATGTTTTGAAATTTAGAAAGAGGTGGAAAGATGATTAACTTTTCTTGCAAATAAAATCAAAATATTTGGCATTATTGTGTCTATTGCAAGAAAGTTATATGTCTATCTTACTCAATATAGTGCTGTTGCCACTTTTGCTTAGTGGTGTTATTATGCTATGACGAGCTGCAAGGATAAACTTTCTTGCGGCTCTTATTTTGTTTTGGAGGTGCTTTATGAATAGTGCAGAACAGATAGTTACACATGATTCACTCCGTATAGTGTCGGTTCCTTTTGGTGAAATCTATACGTAGTAAACATTCACCGAACCGACTTTGTATCGTATGACATGCAAAGGAGGATAATATTTATGTCAATGATTAAAATTGAAAACCTTACGTTTTCATATCCGACAAGTTATGATAATGTTTTTGAAAATGTCAGTTTCCAGGTTGATACCGATTGGAAGCTTGGTTTTGTGGGCAGAAACGGACGAGGTAAAACAACCTTTCTGAATCTTCTGCTTGGGAAATATGAGTATAGCGGAAAAATCCTATCATCCGTACAGTTTGATTATTTTCCTTATCCCGTTTCAGATAAGAATCGTATTACAGAGGATATATTGCAGGAGGTTTGCCCACTTGCGGAAGAATGGGAACTTATGCGAGAACTTTCTTATCTTGATGTTGATGTCGATGTGCTTTGGCGACCTTTTGAAACACTTTCCAACGGAGAGCAGACAAAGGTTTTGCTTGCCGCTCTTTTTCTTAATGAAGGGCATTTCCTACTGATTGATGAACCTACCAACCATTTGGATGCCAAAGCGAGAAAAAGTGTGGCGGCATATCTGAAAAAGAAAAAGGGATTCATCTTAGTTTCTCACGATCGTCGCTTTCTTGACGATTGTGTTGACCATATTCTATCGATTAACCGAGCGAATATCGAAGTGCAAAGAGGAAACTTTTCATCATGGATGTCAAATTTTGAGCGACAGCAAGAATTTGAACTGGCTCAGAACGAACGTTTGCAAAAGGACATCAGACGATTACAGCAGTCGGCAAAACGCTCTGCAGTATGGTCTGAACGTGTAGAAGCTTCCAAAATTGGGGCAGCAGATAAAGGTTATGTCGGTCATAAAGCCGCCAAAATGATGAAGCGTTCAAAATCTATAGAAGCGAGACAACAACAGACAATCGAACAAAAATCAGCATTGCTGAAAAATGTGGAAACCGCAGAAGCACTCAAGATACAACCGCTTAATTACCATACAGATTTGCTTGCATCATTATCGAATGTAGTAGTTTATTATGATGGCATTTCAGTTTGTGAACCCGTTTCGTTTGAAATAAGACAGGGAGAACGCATTGTGCTTGATGGAAAGAACGGCAGTGGCAAAAGTAGCCTGTTAAAGTTGGTAGTCGGGCAGTCCATAGATTATACGGGTACAGTAACACTTGGCTCTGGGCTTGTAATTTCTTATGTGCCACAGGATACATCGTATTTATGTGGAACCCTTTCCGAGTTTGCAGAAGAAAACAACCTTGATGAAAGTTTGTTCAAGGCAATTCTTAGGAAAATGGACTTTGAGCGTGTACAGTTTGAAAAGGATATTAAAGACTTTTCTGGCGGGCAAAAGAAGAAAGTCCTAATTGCGAAAAGCCTTTGTGAAAAGGCACACTTGTATGTATGGGATGAACCGCTCAACTTTATTGATGTGTACTCACGTATGCAGATTGAACAGTTTTTCGAGATACTGTGGCAAGTAAAATTGTGAATATCTAAATTGGTTCTTCCGCAATTTTACGTTTTTCGCTTTAATAAAAATGGAGAATGCTGATTTACACTGGCATTCCAGTATTGAAAAATTACAAAATACGGATAATTGCGTAAGAACCTCTAAATTAAAATAATTGTATGGGTTAATTCCAGCTTTACAGAGACTCAAATTCCAGTTTGTAGAATTAAGAAAATCGTAATTTGTGGAGGTAAAATATAGATGAATCAAGGTAGAATTATTGTAATCACAGGTGCGCCGGGGACAGGAAAAACTACAACGGCATCTGCTGTTGCAAA
>SFGY01000031.1 GCA_004556455.1 Clostridiales bacterium
ACGTCGCGGGTTTTTCCGAGAGCATCTTCGGGAATGAACTCGTAGCGGCCATGAAAATTCTCACCGCCCGTGAAAAAGTTCGGGCAGGGAAGACCGCGCCAGGACAGCTGGGAACCGTCTGTTCCGCCGCGCACAGGAGCTATGATCGGCTCAATGGCACAGCTTCTCATGGCTGCGATGAGATCGTCGACAATCTCCATATGCGCTTCGATTTTCTCGCGCATATTGTAGTAGCTGTCTTTGATCTCAAGCGTCATGATCTCACCATATTTGGCGTTGAAAAAGTCGACCGCTTTCTGCATAAAGGCTTTCATGCCTTCAAATTTATCCCGCTGATGATGGCGGATGATGTAATGGAGGCTGGCATGGTCGCAGTTGCCTTCCAGACGCTCAAGCATATAAAAGCCTTCATAGCCTTCGGTGTATTGAGGCTTTTCCGCTTCGGGAAGAAGGGCATGGAAAGCGCAGGCAAGATCGGCCGCGTTGAGCATGATATTCTTGGCCGAACCGGGGTGCACGCTCTTGCCCTGAATGCTGATTTTGGCTGAGGCGGCATTAAAGGTTTCGTATTCCAACTCGCCGACGGCGCCGCCGTCAATGGTAAAAGCATAGTCAGCGGCAAAACGCTGAAGATCCAGAAGGGAGGCGCCGTGGCCGATTTCTTCATCGGGGCAGAAAGCAAAAAAAACATCTCCATGCTCGATGTCCCTTTGTTCCAGTAAATTTTGGGCCAGTTCCATGGCTGCTGCGACCCCGGCCTTATCATCTGCACCGAGCAGTGTGCTTCCATCAGTCATAATCAGGCGTTTGCCCTGATATTTGGCGAGGGCCGGAAATTCCTTTTCCCGCATCACAAAACCGTGGCCCAGGGTGATATCTCCACCCTTATAGTCTACAAATTGCGGATGTTCGCACTTGCCGTCCAGGGCGGGGGAGGTATCCAGATGGGCAAGAAAACCGATTTTAGCAGCCTTTTTACCTTTCTCAGTGGTGGCGGGTACTTTCGCATAAACATAGGCATGTTCATCCAGAACAACGTCTTCTGCACCCATGGCCAGAAGCTCGTCTCTCAGCATCTTCGCCAATGTCAGCTGGCCGGGCGTGCTTGGTGTTCCCTCTGCCTCTTCCGAGGACTTTGTATCCACCGCGATGTAGCGGAGAAAGCGTTCGATAATGCGATCCATAGTCACTCCTTCGTACTCCAGGTCCATCAGGGTCGTGGCCTCTTGACGGCTGTTTGTATTTGTCCAGGCCAGATAGAGAAAGGGGCGTGTTGACAAGGCGTCATAACATGTCGCCATCCAACCTCTGCTGTCTCCATCCAGGCTTTTTGACTTGAGACTTGAATTCTTCTGTTTATTTTAGCACGTGATGTAGCGGGTTGACTGGCCGACACTCTGTCCTGTGTTATAATGGCCAAAGAAGTTTTGCTCCGGCAAGACGAGTTCAGGCAGCTCAGGCTGAGCATGCAGACGGAGGTTTTTATGAACCAGTGGATGAAATATTTCCGGGCAGCAGATGACTGCGCCTGTGGTGGAGGAGAAGACTGCTGCTGCGGTCATCTTCACGACGAAGAGCTCAACGAAGAGGACTCGATTATCGAGGTCGAAGACCCCGAAACCGGCGAGAAATTCAGCTTCGAATATGCAGATGAATTTGAATTTGAAGGAGCCAATTACTGCGTCCTGGTGACGCTCGACGAAGAGAACCCGGAGTACGTGATCGGGCGCATTGTCGAAGGCGAAGACGGCGACTCTTATATCGAAACGCTGGATGAAGAAGATAGCGATGCGGTCTACGATGCGTATGAAGCCCTTCTCGAAGAATATTTCGATGAAGATGACGAAGACGGCGAAGATGAAGAGAGCGAAGAAGAATAGCTGATCGGGCGTGCGCCTGACGGCCAGACTTGTTTAGCCGGGCGGAGCTGCATTTTTTCCTGTGAAAAAATAAAGCCCGCTTTTTCTTCTTTTACGCCATTTTTAAAAGGAGCTGCTCATGGCTGCGGCTGTGCAGGATAAAGGATTAAAAAAGAGAGTTCAGGAGGACGACGTCCTCTCTGTACTCACGGATGAAGCCAATGGACGCGAGTACTACGTGTCCATGATTGACTCTTTTGAGTTTCAGAAACGCGAATACGCCGTGATGTACAATGTCCGTTCGGAAGATGACCGCAGACATGAGGCGGAGATTGTGATTATGCGCGCGTATCGCGACAAGGATGGCAGCCGCTACTTTTCATCGCTGCGCAGCAGGCGGGAACTGGCGATTGTCTTTGAACTTTTTTATCAGCGCTACTACAACGCGAAGCAAGAGGGAGAACGCAATGCGTTTTAAGGATCTCCGGGAACTGACCCGGGAAGATGCCGGACTTTACACCAAGTACTACGAGGAGAGTGAAACGGAACTTGCCGACGCTTGTCCCAACAGCCGTATCGCCTGGAATGTCGGCTACCATTATCGTTATGCCATTATAGAGGACTGCTTTGTCCCCGTTTCCGATGGGGGCGTATTTACCCGGCCGCACTTCGCTTTGCCTCTGGGCCGCCTCAATCCGGAAAAGCTGAACGCGATTGTCGAAGAAATGCGCCTGCTTTTCCAGGAAGAGGGCTGGCCACTGCGCTCCATGTTTATCGATGAAAGCTATGTGTCACTCTATGACCAGGTTCCCGGTTTGCAGCCAGTCTGGATTCAGAATGACGATCTCTCGGATTACCTCTATGATGCGGAAAAGCTGCGTACTCTCAAGGGTCATTCTTACCGTGGAAAGCGCAACCACATCAATCAGTTCGTGCGCAATTACCCTGCTTTTGAATATCGACGTATCCAGAAGGAAGATCGCGAGACGGCTCTGAAGCTTGTCAGCAACTGGTGTGAAGAGAAGCAGATCGACTGTATGGATCCCAATCAGAGTGATTATCTGCCGATCGCGACCCTCTTTGACGCCTGGGATTTTCTGCAGATCCGCGGGGGCATTCTCTTTGTCGATGGGCAGGCCGGCGCTTTGGGCCTTGGTTCCCTGGTTCATAAGGATCGGGCGGTCATGCATTTTGAAAAGGCCCGCGACGATTACGATGGGCTTTTCGCGGTGATTAACAAACTGGTGCTGATGGAAGAATTTCCGGAAGCGGTCATGGTCAACCGCGAGGAGGACATGGGCATCGCGGGATTGAGAGAGGCGAAAGAATCCTATCTCCCTGTGCGCATGATCAAAAAATATGAAATGACAGGAAAGTGAGAGAGCAGAGATAATGGACGAAAAAGAGAAGAAAACCCTGATTCCGGACATCTTTATTCCTCTGCTTTTTATGTGCCTGCACATTTTGGCACAGGCCTTCGGCATGTTTGTCGTCAGCCTCTATCTGTCTTTTCAGAAATCCGCTCAGGGTGCGGTGCAGCTTGATGAGCTGAAAGATCAACTCAGCGGGATGATCGCTGATCCGCTTAAGGTCAGCGCGATGTCTTTTATCGCAGCGCTGATCCTTATCCCCATTTATACTTTTTATCTGCGCTCCCGCCGGGCTAAGCTCCCCGGTGTGCTTGAAAAACAGCGGCTTTCGGGGCAGGAGATCATACGTGTGATCATCACGTCCTTTGGTGTCATTGGCCTGGTCAATCTCTGGATGCTTCTGCTGCAGGGCCTTTCCGACAAAGTGCCTTTTTTCTCTGCACAACTGGAGGAATACGATGAATTGATCTCCAGCCTGACAGGCGATAACCTTCCGCTGCTCTGGGAAATCTTAGTGACGGCTCTCCTGGTTCCTCTTTCAGAAGAGCTGCTCTTTCGTGGCATTGCGCTGGCTCATTTTCGCCGCTCCCTGCCTGTGGTCCTGGCCGTCCTGCTGCAAGCCCTGCTCTTCGGGCTCTTTCACGGCAATTTTGTCCAGACCAGCTACGCTCTGATCCCCGGTCTGGTTTTTGCCTGGGCCTATATCCGGTATCGGAATTTTCTTGTCCCCATTCTGATGCACAGCTGTTTTAACCTCTTTGGTGGCGTCCTTTCGAGCTATCTGGAGGGCGCAGGGGAGCTTGTTCAGGGCTTGTTTACGGGTGTGATCGAGTTCTCCCTCCTGTTTTCGCTCATTTTTATCTGGCAGGACATCAAGGCCAGGCGGCAACAGCCGAAACGGGAAATCTGATATGTTCTGGCGTCACAAAGTCCGCATTAAACGTCGCAGCTTTGTGGTTCTTGGCCTTTGTTGCCTCCTGGTTGCTTTGCCTGCAGCTCTGCTCGTGACAACAGCGCTAAGAGATGTTGGACGGGAAGAAGCGGTTCATTTTAAGATTGGTGAGAGCCGGTCGCGCCGCGTCATTTTGGGCAACGGAGTCAACTTTGCGGCGTTTCCCAGCGGCAATCTGCTTGAAAACGGAAGCTTTGAACCCCTTATCAGCCGTCGCCAGCTGGTGATTACGGAAGTTTCCGGCTCCGAACTCAGACTCAAGCCGGCGGACCCGGATGAAGCAATAGCTGCGCTTCCTCTGGATGATTTTTACCGCGGTGCCTCCGTTCAGATTTTTTCCCGTCGCGGAGGTGAACAAAAGCTGAAGCTGGAGACTACCCTTCTATCCCTTGAAACGAAGGCCGGTCATGAAGCTGTCGCACGTCTGGCTGAATTTCCTTCTGAGTCAAAGGAAGATCTGACCATCAAAGCAGGAGATTTGCTGCTCCTGGAAAAGGCAGCCCCCAGGCTGCGTGAACCGCTCCGTTCCTCTTCCGAAGAGAATCCTGAACTCAGGGGTGAGTGGTTTGCCTCAGCGCCCGTGAGGGCTTCTCTTGATCTTGAAAAAGCCGCTCCGGATGGTGGGCGCTCGTCCCTATGTCTGCGGCTTCCTGCAGCGAAAATAAAAAATGCCGCCAATCAGAATTCGCGTCTCCTGGGCGTTTATGGCGGACAGAAGCGTGAAGACAAAACGGTTCCCGAAGGAGCTTTTCGCCTGAGTCAGAGCCTTCGTGAGACGGCGCTGCGCAGCATGGATGGCGAATCGGCCTTTCAGCTGCATTTCTGGGCCAAAAGCGAAAATCCGGAAAACACGGTGGAAGTGTCCCTGGGCAGCCTGGCAGAGACCTCGGGTAACAGCTACAGGCGGCACCTTGATGCTGACTGGCACAAATATTCGTTGACCTTTATCATTCCCCGTGGCAGTGTCGGCACTGCCGAGTGGCAGCTCAGGTTTGACTGGAGGGGAAACGGAGTAATCTACCTCGACAGAGTAATTCTGAGGTCTGCAGAGTCGCCCTCCAAAGTGGATCAGCTTGCAGAAGAGCTCAAGCCAGCGAACCCCGACCTGCTTCGCTTTGCTTTTATGCCGCTGGGCGGGAGGCAGCTGCCAGATGAATTCTGGCTGCTCAAAGAGCCGCAGTCCTATCCGGCGGCAAACCTCGCTGACGACGCAAATTGCTCGGCCGTACTTGGCCTCGGGACTGTCGAAAAAATCTGTGAAAAGCTCAATGCCTCACCCTGGATTTGTATCGGTCCCTACTGTACGCAGAGTGAACTGCAGCACCTCATGCAATATCTCTTTGGCTCAGCCAGCAGTGAATATGGGCAAAAACGCCTTGCCGACGGATCAGCTCTCCGCTGGTCGGATCTATTCCCGCGTATTTATCTGGAGTTTTCTGCCGATGAGGCCGATCTGAGTGGAGATCAGAATCTGCGTGCCTTTACCGAATGGGCTATCCGCACGATTACCGAGACGCCTGAATTTAAGCTGGTTCGTCAACAACTCGTTTTCATCGATGGCATGAAGTACAGGGACGGCCTGGTTCTCTCCAGTGCGGACATGCACGCCGGTGATTTCAGCGCGGCCTCCGCCATTAAGGAGAGCGAAAAATTTGTTGAGTTTGGGCTGCGCCAGGTCGAGACACTGCCTCGAGACAACCTGCACGGCGGCCTGGGGCGTCCCGAGCTGATCCGCAGCCTCAAAGTTCCTGAGGAAGGGCTGCGCATGTCGGAATTCCTTGCCTCCATGATCTACAGTCTGGGACGCGACAGTTCAGCCTGTCTGCTGGATTATGGGGTGCCGGGGCTTAAGCCGGAACAGCTGCTCCAGGGACTTATTGCCGTAGGTGGTCTGGAAGAATGCTCAGCCTTGAATGTTCAGCGCATTGAACACAAGAGTGAAGACGAAGCGAAGAAAGTTGATGATGGTCTGCTCGCTTTCGCCTTTGAAAGTCCGGACCGCCTGAAAATTATCCTGCTCAACCTTGGCGAAAGTTCCAGGCTGGTCGGCTTTGATGGCCGCGATCTCTCTGAGGCGGAACTCTGTTCATTTGCAGCCGATGGCTCTCTTCTGGAGCAGCGCAGGTTAAAGAGAAATGGGGTTTTCAGCATTTTACCCGGGGCAGCCGTCAGTCTGGAAGTGAAAGGGAAGTAGTGATGCAAATCAATTTTGAAGCTTTGTTTTATCGTGAGCCCTATTGCTCGGAATTTGAGGCCGAAGTCCTGCGTTGCGAAGGGCCGGACGAGGAAGGGAAGTTCCATCTTGTGCTGGACGACACGGCCTTTTATCCTGAGGGCGGAGGTCAGCCCGGAGACCGTGGTTTACTGAGCGGTGTCAAGGTTCTGGATACCCGCTATGAGGGTAATGAGATTGTGCATCTTACGGAGACGGCCCTGAAGCCCGGAGAGAAGGTGCACGGACAAATCGATTTTGCGAGGCGATTTGAATTGATGCAGCAGCACAGCGGAGAACACATGATTTCCGGGATCGCGCATAAACTGTATGGCTGTGACAATGTTGGCTTCCACATCAACGAAAAAGAGATGACCCTGGATTTTAACCGCGCGCTTTCGGCCGAGCAGATTAAGAAAATCGAAGATTTGGCCAATCAGGCGGTTTTTCAGAATCTTCCTTTGGAAATCTCTTACCCGGATGAGGCAGAGCTTGCAGAGATCGACTACCGCAGCAAAAAAGAACTGGAGGGTGCGGTGCGCCTGATTACAGTTCCCGGTGTCGACTGCTGTGCCTGCTGCGGAACTCATCTGCGCTGCAGCGGAGAAGTCGGTCTGATTAAAATCGTTCGTTCGGAAAACTATAAAGGCGGGGTGCGCCTCACCGCACTTTGCGGGGAAAGGGCGCTCAGAGATTATCAAAGGCTGTCGGAACAGGCACAGAAAATAGCTGGGCTATATTCCGTTAAGCCCAGAGAATTTTTCCCGGAAATGGCACAGATTCCCCTTGAAATCGAAAGGCTAAATGGCTTAGTAGATGCCCGTGACCGTCTTTTAACAGACATCCTGACATCCTCAAATGAAGTTCAATCTCTGTTCTGGCTGGATCCCTCTTTTCAAAAAAAGAAATTTAAAAATCTCGCCAAATATGCCGCCCGGAGGCTGGAAGGAACAGCTATTCTGCTCCTGCCCAGAGAGGACGAAAACGTCGTAAAAAGTGAGGAGTCCTCAAAAGTCGACAAAATCAAAACAGCTGCGCCAGTCGAAAACAATGCGAAAGCGAAAACAGCCGCTGACCTAGAAACCATGGCGAAAATGAAGACCGACGGTGCAGACGTGGAGGGGGAGAAAGGCTCTGCAGTTGACTCTATCGCTAAAGCTTCAGTGTCGGGAGAAAATCAGCATTTCACAGTGGTCCTGGCTTCAGAAAAGGAAGATTTGCAGAGCCTGGTGCAAAATCTCAGGGAAGTTTTTGCTTTCCGCGGCGGCGGACACGGGGGCTTTTATCAGGGAGAGCTTACGGCCGAACCTGCTAGCCTCAAAAGCTTTTTTGAGAATGCTCTTCCCGGTTTGAAAAGCCTGATTCTGGAAAGGAGATAATTGCCATGTCAGAAAATAAGCGGCAGGCCATAAGATCTATCCTCTCGCAAATCCTCGTCCTCGGCTTTTTAGGCGCTCTGCTGATCTTTATTTTTCTAAGACGTCAGCTTTTCCTGAGACTGGGTCCTCTAAGTTTTCTGCGTCTGCTCCTGCCCCTGGCCTTTGTCCTTTACATCTGGCTGCTGGTGCTGGGAGCCAAGAGCATTTTTGGTAAATACTTTCTCAAACGCTACGACCCCGGCGATGCGGAAAGCGTCCGTGAACTGGGAAAAATTGCCCGCTATCGCCTGCAGGGCAACCACAACGGCATCGTCGCCGAACCCTCGACCCTCTTAAAACGTTTTGAAAAGCAGCTCCTCGCGACAGGCGCAAGAGAAGTGTCGCGGCGCTCCTTTGGCATTGTTTACGAACGGCCTGCAAGCTCCGGCATTTCTTCCATGAGAGGCCGTGTCGAGCGGGTTATTTTACTCTACCGGCCTATCCTAAACGTGCTCATCGAAGATCGCCTGATCAGCGAAGCCGCAGACTACATTCAAGACAGGAAAAATGTCGCAGTGCGGCGCAATCTGATTCTGCTCATGAGCGATATGGAAAACGACGTAGAGATGCTTTCCTCTGCTGCAGGCGTTGTTAATACGCTCTCCCGTCTGGATTCTAAAACGCTGCTCGTGCCTTTCCTTCTGGATATTTACCACGGCCGCCTTTTTTATCCACAGGATCTCTCCATGCTGAGCCTCTCTGATCGCAGCTATTACCGCAGCACTCAGCGCAAAATTGCGGAAATATACAGCCGAAGCAGTCGCAAAAACCTTCCGTCTTAGATTCAGATCTTTCATTCTGTGGGAACTGATGATTCTTTGGCATGCCCAAAGGACGAATCGTCAAGACTATGAAACTGGCGTATTCTGAAGCCATCACATCGCTGCTACAGGTGATCAGGGCTTTCGACGTATTGATAATACAAATATATTTATTCAAAAAAATGTTGACTTTATTCCACGTTTCTATTACTCTTTTCTAAAGAGGCTTTGTTCGTTCTTTTGCAAGCGGATCGATCAAAGCTCAAATATGTTGGGAGGAACCGCTATGAAAAAGACAGTGGCCATTCTGGTTGCACTCTGCTTTTGTCTTGGCCTGATGACGGCGTGCAGTGCATCATCTGATGATGGAAACCCAGTTGGAGACAAGATCAAGATTGGCTGGATCGGCTCTCTGACGGGGGATCAGTCGGTTTTCGGCATCTGTGAGAGAGATACCATTAAGATGTTGGTGGATGAAGCTAACGCCAACGGTGGTATTGCAGGCAAGCAAGTCGAATTCATTCCCTACGATACGAAAGGAACGCCCGAGGAGGCCATGAACGCCGTGAACCGTCTGGTTACAAGCGATAAGGTGGTCGCTATCCTCGGCCCTAATGCTTCAGGTCTGGCCATCCCCATTGCCTCCGTTCTGGAAAAAGGCAAGGTTGCGGATATTGCCACAGTTGCCACCAACCCGAAAGTGACGGTGGATAAGGGTAAACTTAAACCCTATAACTTCCGCGTCTGCTTTATTGACCCTTATCAGGGCGCTGTAGCTGCTCAGTATGCGTTCAAGGAGGCGGGACTTAAAAAAGCAGCCATTCTTTCCGATGTTTCTGACGAATACTCACAGGGGCTTTCCGAATACTTCAAAAAGACCTTTACGGAGCTCGGCGGTGAAGTCGTCGCTGAAGAAGCCTTCAAGACCGGCGATGTCGACTTCCGTGCCCAGCTCACTAAAATCAAGGAAAAGAACCCGGATCTGCTCTTCCTGCCTTACTTCTTCAAAGAGGTTTCGCTGACGGCCAAGCAGGCCGATGAAATCGGCATTAAAGCCACCATGATGGGCGGCGATGGCTGGACTTCAGATCAGCTCATGGAAATGGGCGGACCCTACCTGCAGAATTGCTTTATCGTTCATCACCTCAATGAAGACGATCCAAACGTTCAGGCTTTTAAGCAGCAGTTCCATGACGCCTATCCGGATAAACCGCTGCAGCTGAACGCCTACATGGGCCATGACGCTTTCGTCACCCTGAAAGCGGCCATCGAAAAGGTCAATGAGGACAATAAAAGAAAGATCACATCTGGCGCCGTTGCCAAAGCTCTGGAGGGCATTGAAGTTCAGGGTATCACAGGTAAGATCAAGATCTCGCCGGAAGACCATAACCCTCAGGGTAAAGAAGCCGCCATTATCACCATCAAAGGAGATAAATACGAATTTGTAACCCGCTACGCGGCAGACCTCAAATAAAGGAACTCATGCTAGAGAAGAGGGGGGCTTATGGCCTCCCTCTTTTAACAAGGGAGAACAGTATGAACCAATTCCTTCAGCAGCTGATTAACGGGGTCTCAATCGGCAGCATATACGCCTTGATGGCTGTTGGCTATTCCCTCGTTTACAGTATTATGAATTTCAGTAACTTCGCTCACGGTGGCGTGATCATGCTCTCAGCCTACATCGGCTATTACGCCGTGACGCTTCTGGGCCTGAGCTTTCTGCCGGCTCTGCTGGTGACAGCGCTCGCGGCTACAGCGATTGCCGGAATTATTGAGCGACTGGCCTATCGGCCGCTGCGCCAACGCAATGCGCCAACGCTCTATTTCATCATCTCGGCCATGGGCATGTCGATCCTTCTGGAAAACCTCGTCATCGCCACGATCGGCCCGCAGTTCAAAACCTATCCTATCCTTTTTCAGGAGACGACGATTAACCTGGGCAATCTGAGTGTCAGCAAACTGGATATCCTGATGCTCATTATCTCTGCCATTTCGCTCATTCTTCTCGTGCTCTTCCTCAACAAAACCCGTGCCGGTCTGGCAGTCCGGGCGGCTACGTATAATGCCCGGGCCAGTCAGCTCATGGGCGTTAACGTTGACGGAATTATCTTTCTGGTCTTTGCTCTGGGCGGCGCCCTGGCCGGGATTGCCGGAGTCTTTTTCGGCATGAAGTACACGGTATACGCACAGGCTGGCGTCATCACCAACAAGGCCTTTATCGCGGCCGTCTTCGGCGGCCTCGGCAGTCTGCCCGGGGCAATTCTCGGTTCCATCCTGCTGGGCGTCATTGAAACCTTTGTGGCTGCTGCAAAATCCCAGTTCCGTGACCTCATCGCCTTTGTTATCCTCATCGCCGTGCTGGTTATCCGGCCCAGCGGCATCATGGGCAAAAGCAGTGAAGATAAGGCCTAGGAGGATGCTATGGAATATGTGTTAAATGTATTGACCCTTGCCGGCATTAACCTCATGGTGGTGCTCGGACTGGGCCTTCTGACAGGCTATACCGGACTTTTCTCCTTCGGCCACGCGGGCTTTATGCTCATCGGCGCCTATACTTCTGCCTATCTGACATATATGTGGGGCGTGCCTTTTCCGCTCGCTCTCTTGCTTGCTGGCCTGGCGGCAGGTATCGTCAGTCTTGGTCTGGGGCGAATTACTCTGAAACTGAGAGGCGACTACTTCCTCATTGCTACTCTGGGCTTTGGCGAATCGGTTCGTCTTATTTTCGATAATATCGATATCGAGCCGATCAACGGCGCCCGTGGCTTTTCCGGGATTGATAAAAATTCCAACTTTGTGAGCGTCTGGATCGTCTGCATTATCGGCATTTTTGTCCTGTCACGGCTCATCCGCTCACGCTTCGGCAGAAATTTTAAAGCGATAAGAGAAGAGGAACTCGCTTCTTCTACGATCGGCATTGATGTCTTTCGGACCAAGATGCTCTCGCTTTTTGTCAGCGCAGTTTACGCCGGCATCGGCGGCTCACTCTTTGCGCATTACATGACTTTTATCAAACCGATTAACTTCGCCCTCGTCAAATCCACGGAACTGACCATCATGGCCATTATCGGGGGCCTCGGCTCCATTTCCGGGGCCGTGATCGGCGCCCTTTTGCTGACGACTCTGCCTGAAGTCCTTCGTTTTATATCAGACTGGCGTCTGGTTATTTACGGGGCGACCGTGGTCATCCTGATTATCGCCCGTCCTAAGGGAATCGCCGGCGGCAGGGAATTCAAGGACTTTAGCTGGGTGAAAAAGCTCTGCTCATACTTGCCATTTGCTGCCGCAAAAGCGGTTCCGGCTGGTGTGGCGGATGAGCCAAAAACACGGGAGGAGGGGCGCAAAGATGGCTAATCTTCTGGAACTCAAAAATCTGAGCAAACAGTTCGGGGGTCTTACAGCTGTCGGCGACCTGAACCTGGCCATTGAGCCCCACGACATCTATGGGCTTATCGGACCGAACGGCGCGGGCAAGACGACGGTTTTCAACATGATTACGGCGGTCTACGCACCGACCTCCGGAGAGATTCTCTTTGGCGGAGAACGTATTGATGGCCTGCCCTCCTTTGAGATCGCCCGCCGGGGGATCACCCGTACCTTTCAGAACATCCGTCTCTTTAAGGAAATGAGTGTTTACGAGAATGTGGTCACCGCCTGTCATCTTAGCACAACGTACACCGTGTGGGACAGCTTGATGCACAGTGCACACTATAAAAAAGGCGAAAAACGTATCCTCGAAGAAGCCGCTCGGCTCCTTAACCGCATGGGTCTCTATGAGAGACGCGACGAAGTTGCGATGAACCTGCCCTATGGGGATCAGCGGCGCCTGGAAATTGCCCGGGCCGTCGCCCTCAAACCGCAGCTCCTGCTGCTCGACGAACCGGCTGCA
>SFGY01000032.1 GCA_004556455.1 Clostridiales bacterium
GCATAACCATGCCAAGTTCGAGGTAATACCGGACAATCTCGGTTTCCCGCAGACGCTCAAATGCCTGCTCAGAGGCCGGATACTCCGCGCCCGAACCACTAACGGAAACTGCGGCAGCTTCCTTGTCAGATGGAGGAATCATATCTGGCTTACCATCCGGAACCGCACTGCTTTCGGAACTGTCTCGGTTCATATCACCCGTCTCCGTCTTGGATATTTCCGGCAGCTTCCCGCCGCTTCCGGCTGTTGGAAGCGGCTGTGCGGCATTATTTGCATCTTTGCAGGCAGTCAGGCTAAAAATCAGGAGAAGCGCCAGCAGGATGCCTATCCAGCATTGTTTCATATTCTCACCCCCAAGGATCGCATTCCGCGAGGGACCGTATCCCGCTGAGGATGCTGGAATACTCCCAGAGATACCACAGGCTGCCCTTTTGCCGGAGCTTGACCGGCCTGGGAGAATCCGCCCCCGCTGTTTTCAGGAATACCCGGATATACCCGGCTTCTATGTCCTGGGGACGTAGATCCGGAAGCACATTCAGTACATAGGGCTGTGCCGGGGTATAGTTGTTTTTAGGTGCCGCTCCCTCAAAGTAGGCCAGGGGCAGATAAGGCTTATCCCGCAGGCGGTCCCGGAGAAACTGGCTGTCGTAGGGAGTCATGGGTCTGGGACCCCGCAGCATATTCATTGCCTCCACCCCGGCATCCCTGTCCTTTATGTATAGCTGTAATGCACACAGGAACATGGCGCAGGTGTTTTCCGGCTTGGAAAGATCCATCTGCGGACACGTTTGGAATTCCTGCAAAGTAGCGGGGATCATGTTTAATGTGACTGGCATTTTTCTGTCTCCTTTCTTTCAAAAACGGCTAAAAATCTGCGTACTGGTGGTGTGGACTCCGTCTGTATCTTTGAGACGCACTTGAAGCAGCAGGGTATCCGCATCCAATACTGTGACGTAAAATTCTTCTTCTGCGTAATTCTGGTATATCGTCTCAACGCTGAACAGCTGGAGACGCCATGCCTCGTTCCCGCATCCCTCATAAATTGGGGTCTCCTGATATTCCACCGTCATGGCCTGTGCCTCCCTGAGATAACCGGGATGCCACTCGTCATAATAGTCCACACCGTCCGGCTCAGTCTCGTCCCAAGAACTGTGAAAAGTCAATCTGCGGTTAATCTCCATTTCGCTGGCCGTGAAATTCCAGACCTCTGGATCCCCTTCTGTGACAGTCTCGCCGGAAACCATGCGCCATTGGCCGAACAGGTCCGCCATGCAGTATTCCCCGCCCTTGGCCGGCATGGGCTGCCGCTCCAGCCAGAACTGGTCGCCGAAGAAATCCAGCATCAACTGACCATCCGCCATATGGCCTTGGGCAAAAACCGTGTCTTCGTTTGTCCCGTCAGCTTCCGTACTCAGAAAAAAGCCACCGCTGCCATCCGAATACCAGAAGCAGTCCGGGCCGATCCCGAGCAGAAGGTGGTACGCACCGATATAGTCAAAGCTCCGGGGCTTCCATTCTCGATACCGGGCACCGCCGCCCTCCAACAGGTACAGTTCTATAACCCAATCATCCTCCGGCAAAATTCCTTCCATCGTCTGGCCTTCCTTTGCCATTATGTACCGTACAGCCTGCCAGCAGGTATTCGTCCACGGATCTTCAGTATCTTCCGGTTCCGATTCCGAAGTGTTTTCGGGCAAGGCATCCGAATATGTGCTGCTCTCTTTATTGATAGGCGGCAGCGCACTGGATGGGCTATTCTCACCCATTTTTCTCCCACACGATGCCAGTACCAGCGGCAACAGCAGACAAAGCAACGCTGCCGCAAATCTACTGCTTCTCATATCTATCCTCCACGTCTTTTCATCCACTCGTTATACATTTAAGTTGCAAATGTTTTCGTTCGTGCGTATAACATCGGGCGGTTACATCTCAAGGAAGAACAGCCGTCCGAAAACATCATCTATGACATCCTCCATATCTGCGTAGACCTCGTGCCACACGTCAAAGGCATAGAGATAGGTATAGCCATCCGCCTCCGTCATAAAGATTTTCCAGTGAAATGTGTGATCATTTTCACTTGTCGTATACGTCAAAATATAGACGGGGTGTCCCAATGCCTCACTGTAGCCGCTGTTCTTTTCGACAGAGAGATCTTCTGCCTCATACATCGTCAGATGCTCGATACTTTTTACTGCGTATTCTTCCATGGACACTCCATTCCTGCGGCCGCCTGGATAAGCGCAGTTTATGATCAATATGGAACCGTCCTGTGTCATATCCTCATAGTAATAGCCCCCATCAGGATAGTTTTCCGTTTGAAGGACAGTCATGTGGGTAAATGCGGGTCCTCCTGTGGTAAGCACATGAGGGTTGACGTTTGCTCCCTGTTCCATACCTCCATTGTCTCCGCCCTGGTCTTCGCCCTCAAATACAATGGCCCATCCTCCACATCCATCAATAAAAGGATCCCCGTGAACATGGGTCAATCTGAGTGAGGATGTGCCTGGCCCGTCCCCCCGCTCACAGATCCAAACGCCGCATATCTCATCATGGAGTTCTCCCGGACCATATTGTCCCCACAGATCGTTATCCTCAATGCCCTCTACAAGGCACAGCTCGAAAACCACGCACTCCGGCCCGAACTGGACCATCGCCTCATCCGGCCTGCTCCAGGTGCCTTCGTACAGAGCAATCGGTTCGCTGTTACCGCGGCCATAGCTGTAGGTAAGATTTCCCCCGCGCCCGATATTCAGGTTCAGGGAGATACCGCCTCCTAATTCCGCCGGAATCACGGCGGACCATATACCAATAAGGTCAGGATTATGATACATGGTAAAATCAAAAATTTCAGACGGGCCTGACAGCGAACCATCGTAGAGCCACAGAGAGGGCTGGTAACTCAGGCTTCTCCCTGTACTGTCCACAATCTCCACATCCAGGCTGGGCATAATATCGCTGAGGTTGCCCAAAAGGAGGATAGGATCCCCGCAGTCGCTGCGGTAGAGTACCTGGTCGCTTTCGCCAAGAAAATCGTTGTCCTCGTTGATGTCCCATGTATTGACCGCTGTGGAAGCTTTTGGGTCTGTAGGAACGATACAGTAGACCTCATATCCACCCTCCGGGTGGGCAATCCACCGTTCAGGCGGTATCTCCTTGATGAATGGATACGCATCCAGATATTGCTCCGCCTCCTCTGATGCCAGAAAGGCCGCAATATCTTCCCCAGGCTCCAGGGCGGCGCCCAAAAAAGCTACGGAACAGATACAGCCGTCCGCCTGCGCCCCTTCACGCAGGTCATCCAATACTTTCCCTCCTTCGACAGAAAGCCAGGCGGCTGCCCCTTCACTGGCGGCGGAACCGGATGCTCCGCCATCCTCTGTGGGGGTATTGATAGCTCCTTTACCGGGTATTTTCTTGTCCTGATCCAGGGGGCCGTTCCCTGGCGGAACCTGCTCCCTGCCGCAGGCGGTAAGGGACAGAATCAAAACGAATAAAAGTGCAAATATGCGTCTATATTTCATGCCATTGTTCCTTTCCGGTTTATTTATCCATAGGAGCGTATCAGCTCCATGGAACTCATGTCATTATCAAAGAAAGGCGGACGCATTCCGTTGTCCCTGTCCTGCTGGATATGCAGGTAGTCCCCGGACGGGTCGATCAGGACAGGAAAGACGCCGCTGGCATCGCTGGGAAGATTTCCTGCTCCCGTGGAGACAATTAGCTGTAGACAGTCATCCACCATCCGCCAGACGCCGGAATAGAGCAGTTGATATTCCTGCCCATCCTCGGACTGGCAATACAGTTCGGCAATGCCCGCATAGTCCAGATCACCGTCTCCGCCAAGCAGGTTCAGAGACCATCCATCGCACACCCAGCAGGTATCTGCCAGTCCTTCCTCCGTGGGCGGCACCCACCAGTCATCCCCTGTCGGTTCCCAGCCGTCCGGATCGCCCCAATAATCCAGACCCGTGACATCGCCAAAGAGGGTGAAGTCCATGACCAGGGGGGCATAGTCCTCGCCTGTGGGAACGATCATATCACCTCCAACCTCCACGTCCCATACCGGATACCATGTCACCAGACCTCCTGCGCCACCGCTGTCGCTGGCAATGATCTCTATATCCGGCTCATCCCGAAATTCCTCATAACCTACAAATACCAGCACCGGCTGGGCATACTCTTCCCGGTAGAGGACTTCATCCGATTCGGGCCAGACTCCGTTGCCCGTGGATTTCCATGTGACATGATTCACTGACAGGGTGGTCCTGTCGTCCCTCGGCACGATGCAGTAAAGGTCCCCATAGCCGGGACCCAGAATACGCACGGGCGGGATTGTCCGGATAAAAGGCATCTCCTCCATCAATCCGGGCGAGTTGTCCCACAGCCATTCTGTCAGAGAAGTGGTGTCATCCGCCCCCCTACAGCCAAGGTATGCTGCGGCTATGGCTGCCTGCGGTGCGTATTCCGCCATAAATTCCCGCAGCCAGGCCAGTGCCTCTTGCTCCGTTCCCTCGTCTGGTGCAGCAGACATATCCTTATCCGGCTGTCTGCCGTCAGCCAGCACTCCTTTGCCGGTACTTCCATCGGCTGGTATGGACGCTGCATCGCCGCTGCCGGTGCCGTCCTGCGGCTTACTGCCGCAGGCGGCGAGGCCAAACAGGAGCAGAAACGCCAGAAGGGCGGACGCGGTCCGCATTATCATTCTCCCCATGAATTTGTTCCTCCTTAGAATTTCCCGCTACGGCCCGAACCGCCGCCACCGCTGCAGCTACTACTGCTGCTACTGCTGCTCGAACTCTTCTGTTCGATCTTGGTACGGGTTTGGGTGGTGTGCGTGTAGCGGTCATAACTGTCTGCCAGGCGCAGCCCGCCAGGAACAATGTATTCGTTGGCCTGCGCGTTCTGCCGGACATTGTTCATCTTCCGTTTCAGTACCATGCAGACCGCCAGCGCCGCCAGACAGGACAAAAACGTCATCAATCCAATTCCCCACAAGGGGTTGGCCCGCACCGGATGCCCGGCATCCGCTTTGGCAAGATACTCATCGCAGGAGTCCAGGTAATGGGAAATGCCGCCATACCAGTCATCATTGCCAAAGTCGCCTAAAAAGCTCTCTTCCAGCTGTTCCTGTCCGTATTCGTTAAAGGCGTATCCGGCGCTTTTACCGTAGACAAACATGGCGTAATCACGTTCCGCCATGCTCAGAAGGATCATGATGCCATCCCGCCCATCGCCCATTCCGAAGCTGTTTTGTTCGGAGTGATAGATCTGTGTGGTCACATCATAGACATCCCCGGAGCCAAAATCCTCATAGTCGTCCACAAGAACCACATAGACGCCGCAGCCGTGCCGCCGGGAAATGTCCCCGGCCCGCTGCTCCAGTTCCTCCCACTGGTCAAAGGGGAGCAGGTCGCTGATGTCAAAGATATAGTACATCGAGGTGCTGTCCGGTTCCTCCGCCTCCTGACCGGACGGCCCTCCAGTCATTTCATAGCCGCTGTCTCCCGGTGCGAAAAAGTCCGCCACGAATTCTTCCATAGCGTCCACTGCCTGGGAAAGCGCCACGGCGCTCATATCCATATCGCCGGACCATGCCCCAGGCTCCATGCCGGATTCCACTGACAAATAAGGCTCCACTGCTTTGGTAAGATCGTAAAGCCAATCCCCATAAAGCAGATTTTCATCCGTACCGCCCAGATAGACACACCAGTTATCTGCGGCCATTGTATAGGCGTCTCCGCAGGGCGTAAGCAGCAGGGTCAGCGTAATACCGGAGTGGTATTTTCCATAGCCATATTCATACTCTTCGTAAATACCTTCCGCTGCGTCAAGCACGGTATCATAATCACTTTCCGTCAGAATATCTACCCGCAGGTCAACACCATACCGCTCTGTGAGCGCGGGAAGCGTGACCTCTCCTGCATACCGCAGCGGTTCCGACCCTAACTGCCCTGTCTCATCGTAGATCACGCCGTAATCTTCCGCTGCCGCAGCCGGGATACAGAGGGTCAGCGCCAGTAGCACCGACAGCACAAAACTCGCAAATTTCTTCATATCCGATCCCCCTTATCTACAAAAGCGTGAACAAGACTGAGCTCAGCACCGACAGCGGCACAGCGATGGCGGCGAACAGCGCCCAGAATCTGCCGCGGCTCACGGGCAGCTCACCCACCAGCCTGCCAGTCTGGCCGTTCATGGCAAACAGAAAATCTTTTCCGTTCCACTTGGTATTAAGCATCCAGACCGGCATGAGCGCATAGTGGACTTTGCCGCGCTTGAGGGAAGTACTGCCCCCCTTGGACGTGCAGGTATTGTAGCCCTTCACGGTATCCCGCAGTGCAGCGGCCAGCGTGTTCTCGCAGCGTTTGTCAGCCCGCTCCCGGCTCTGTTCTACCGTCACATCAAACTTGTCAGCGAGAAAACCGGGCAGATATGCCGTGGAAAAGGGTTTCAGTTCTGTATAGTCATAGGGTTCAATGGAATCCATGTAGTCGTCCGGCATCTTGCTGGACGCATCCACCGGGACCTTTTCAAACGCGACGGAACCGGAACGGAAAACGTCATAATGTTCTGTCTCGGTGACCTCATAATCGCCGGAGCGGTAGGTACGGGAACGTGTGGCTGCATACCGGGCATCGCCCTCCGCCTCGCCGTCAAACATCCAGAAAGGGACGTAAACCCCCTTGATCTCCTGGATGTGGTTCCCGGCGGTAAAGGATTTTGGCAGAAAAACCTTGCCCTTATAGTGCTTTTTAAGGGCCGCGACCGCATCCTCCTTGCTCAGCTTGAATGGAAGCACAAAATCGGGCCGCAGTGTACCGCCGAACTGCCCTGGCACTACGGTGGGGTTCCCGCAATAAGGACAGGATGTGGCGGCGGTACTTTCATCACAGATCAGCTCCGCTCCGCAGGAAGGGCAGTTATAGGCTTTCATCTCTGCGGCATCCGCGCCCCAGTCACCGCTCAGGCCGGAGGTGTCCCAGCCGTCATCTTCCGCGCCTTTGGTCTGAGCGTCCTCGTGGGCTTTCACGGCCTGTTCTTCTTTCTGCTGGTACAGCGCCTCTATCTCGGAGACCTCGTAGGCGCTCCCGCAGTAATCGCACTCCAGTTTCCCGGAGTCCCCGGCAAAGTGCAGCGGGCCTGTGCAGGCCGGACACTGGTAATTTGTTACTTGTGAAGGCATCTTTTATCTCTCCTCCTACTGGTTTATCTTCTTCAGATCAGCTTGGATCCGCAGTATTGGCAGGACGAAGCCCATCCGGGCCGTATGACGTTCTCTCCGCCGCAATGGGGGCAGGTAACCGTTTCGTACTGCTCTTTCTGGGCAACTTTGTTAAAGGCTGTCAGCATGATACGCTTGTTAGGCGTATCAAGACTGATGTTTTCTAAGTATCCTTTTTGGATCATATGGCGTACCTTACGTTCCACGTTCTTTCCGCCAATGGCTCTGGAAAGCTGGTCAAAGGAAATCTCTGGCTCAGGGCTGGCGAAGAAGCATTCCGCAAGCCGATGGGCAAGCCGGCTGGCGCTCTGGCGGCGGACCGGGCCAAGCGTACCCTTCCAGATACATAGGACACCCATTGAAAGCATGAACAGCTCCGCAAGCACACTGCCTAGGTCAAACTCCAGATCCACCTCGAAAACCGATGCCGCAATAATCACGCCCAAAAGTGCGAATGCCGCCATACGGATAAGTTCCCCCGTCCTGTAGCCCAGCCGAACTTTTTCAGTCAGGTAAAGCTCCATATCAAACCTCCTCAATCAAACTGTTCACGACAGGACCCGTAAAAACGAGTCCCGGATGGTGTCTTTTGGATACCGCCCCAGCAGACACTCCTTTTCTTTCCGGATCATCCCGCCAGCCATCTCCGCATGGCCGCCGCCATCTCCATAACCGTGGAGCGCATCACGGACTAAATGCCCCGCATGGACAGCCGGATCCTCCGAGCGGACAGAAAACTTGATCCCATCCTCCCGTTTGGAGAATACCACGGCGACCTCCACCTCCTGCAGCGCTAGGATGAAATCGGAGAGGATCGCAATCAAAGCGTCCGGGCAGGGAAAGGGGACATTGGATATGCCTACCTTGTCGTAGACCTCAATGCTCTCGATGGCCGCGCCATATGCTTTCAGATCGTTGAACTCCATATTGTTGCGCTCCAGCCGCGCCAGCATTTCCTGGTCACACAGAGGGAACAGGAATGCGAACATTTCAATATCCAGTTCCGTCACGCCCCGCGTAAACTGCAGCGTGTCCATTTTCAGGCCATAGAGCAGGGCAGTCGCCGTGTGCCTGTCCGGCAGGCACGGAAGCTGTTTATAATACTGGGCGATGATCGTGGCGCAGGCCCCAGTGGGGCGGATGTCCTGGTAGCGGTATTCAATTGGCACAAAAATGGGGTGGTGGTCGATGCAGGCCACCTCATCCCCAACAAAATCCGTGATATTCCCACTGTGCTTCTGCGCGTCCACACAGATCACATAGTCTTCCTCGGCCATGTCCGGACGCAGCTGCTCATAGGGGAACATCTGGATCTGGAACGCCTCCAGCATCTTGGACGCGCTCAACTTGTCGATCCTTCCATCGTAGCAGAGGGTAGAGGGGATTTCATGCTGGGCCAGAAGGCGCTGTAAGCCGAAGGCGGAGGCAATGGCATCCGGGTCTGGGAAATTATGGGTCTGTATGTAGATATGCTTGCCGTGGCATAACGCCGCAAGCTGGTTAAAGTCGTTCATTTTCGTATTCACTCCTATCTATTCAACGGTTGCCGCCGGCCTGTCAGCCCTGACCGTTTTTCCTTTCGTGCGGCAGTGTCAGCTTATCTTTGATAGATTCCCACTCCCGCAAGACGATAGAACGCATCAATCAGTTCATTACCAGCATCGATCGGGGCATATATGGAGCTGCCGTCTGTGAACTCAAATGACGTCCGGTATGTGGTTTCGTCAAGGGCGAATATGTCGTTGTCCGGCGGCTCTTCATACTCTTTCACTCTTGTAACGAGCTGCTTCTCCTTTATGATGCGGAGTATCTCCTCCGCATCGCTCTCTCCGATCCGCTGGTTTTCCACTTCCATGTGAGCGCCATCGAGGTTGAGCGCAGCATCGAATGAAAAGAACCAATCATCTCCTTCTTTTTCGATGGTAAACGAATAGGAAGAGGAATGATCCATACAGCTGCTGTGGACGGAAACAGCCCTGATCTCAATTTTCTCAGCTGCCTCATAGTGCCTGTCGGCAAGCGCATAGAGATAATCGAGCGTCTTATCACCGAACGCGGTTTCTTTGTCTATACTGCTTCCATCAGTGAATGTCATTCCAGAGATGTGCATCGGCGCATCGGATATGTGAAAAAAGTGTATCGGCTCACGGTATTTTCTGAGCCGTTTTATCTCGCCTTCCTCACGAATGATCTCAAGGAATCCTTCTGCATCTTCAGGCGGGATCTGGACGGAACTGAACGATGCGTAATGCTCCTTCCGGCTTCCCACATAGCAGCTTGCAGAAAAGAGCCAGTTCTCGTCTTCCTTTCGCAGTGCAAAAGAATACACGGGGTATCTTTCCATGCCAGAATAAGAGGTATAGAACGAAACAACCTCATCGGCAGTATAGTTTTTGCTTCCGCTGCATCCGAAAAGTCCGGAAAACATCGAGAGGGCTGACACGATAATCATCACTTTACACACATTTTTCTTTTTCATAGTTCATTAACCCAAAAGAGATTAAAACGGTCTGCCGCACTTGGTGCAGAACTTTCCCTTGTTCTCCGCTCCGCAGGAGCAGGTTCAGCTAAAGTTGTCCGGTGGTTTGGAGATCCCGCACTCCGTACAGTTTTTTCCCGCAAGAGTTTCATTTCGCCCGAGGTGTATACGGTTTTCAGGATATGAAAATTATCAAACAGGACTGCGGTTTCCGGATATTGATACACGGCCTGATTGCTGTTCTGTCCGCAGGCAGCAAGCCCCAGCATACCCATCAGAATACTTATCGCGGCAAAACCCGGGGTTAATTTCACGGTAGTACCTCCTCATCTAAAATAGCCATACGGCTCCCGCCCCAATTGGGACGGGAGCCGATTCCATACGATTGTTACCCGCTTTTTCCCGCCGCTTTTTGGAGTGACGCAGGACACATACCGCCGTCCGCCGAAGACCCGCGCTACTGGAACTTCATGTTGGTGAGAATGATGTCGGGCATCGTTCCCTGGACGCAGTCCATATTCCGCAGGCCGATGGAAAGGGCGCGGGTGTCGTCAATCTGCGTGATATACTCAATCCATTCGTAGCCGATGTACTTATAGGTGCGGCCGTGGAAGGTGATGCCGCCGATCACGCGGTCTTCTATATCCTGATAGTTTTCGAACTTCTCCTTGTAGAAGTCGAAGTCCTCCAGCTTTTTCCTGACCTCAAACCGGATGCTGCCTGCGCCGAACGCGGTGGGATCGTCGTTTTCCACCAGACAGCACTTCCCCTCGTCATACGACCACCCGCTATCCGGAACGGTCGTCTTGATTGTTATGTTGATCTCATCGTGGGCAAACATGGCAACCTTCGCGGAGAAGTCCTTCATCGCAGCGTTCGCAGAGGCGGCCTTGTTCTCTTCGGCGGCCTCTGCCTTCACGATGTCGAGATACTTCGCGATGGCTTCCTTGCCGGAGAAGCCGCTGGTGTTGAAACCGCTTACCTCATAAACGCCCGTCTCCTCTTCCTTGAAATTGACGTAGATGAAATGCGAGTCATTGTCCGCAGAGATCCACTTATAGTAGCGGTAGTTTGCCTTCATGTGGTCGCTGTACTCTTCCTTGACAAACTCACCTTCCACGCCGAAGTAAGCGACAACCTCCTCGTAGGTGGTGTCGAAAATATTTTTATTGACATCGTTCATCCAGACATAGCCCTTTTGCACCTGTTCTTCTGTCACGATGCCGTCCCCTCCGGCTGTGTTTCCACCCAAATTCGATTCCGGAGCGTCTGAATCAAGGCTGTCCGGCATTGGCTTGCCCGCCTCAATCAGAGGCAGATACCAGGTATCATAAAGATCAGGCAAATCCTCCTCGTCCACATCGACCCAATAGGTTCCCCATGGGCGCAGATAGATATCATAGTGGAATTCATCCCCGCTGTTTTCATAATCACCGTCAATGTGGATCATGTCTCCGTAGTCCGCCAGCCCCGGATCAACAATCCAGTCCGCGTGCTTAAGCGCAATATCCGTGAAGGAGCCGCCCTCGGACATCATAGTGCCATATATACTGGTCCCATTGCCACTGAGGCTGACCGATGCGGAAACCATAGGCTCCGATTTTGTGTAGTCCCCATCCCAGAGGATGACGGTGCCCATGCCGTCTGCACCGATGTCAACGGCGCCACAGATATCCCACCAAGCGCCCTCCATACCCTTATCCTCGTAGTAGCCCGAACAGCCCGTCATAATCCACCAGCCGTACCAGTCGCCATTCCACCAGTCGAGCAGCGAGTCTCCGGTCCCGGCAGACTGTGCCGTACCGCTCCCAGCTGATTCCCGGCTGAGTGTGGACGGATCGACGGTGATTTTACCGTTTTTGTCGCCGAACGCCTCCTCAAATGTCACTTCGACCTTGCTGGTCGTATCCGCCAGCACAAAGGCTGTGCGGATCTCAATGGTCGCACCCGGCGCGACATCCATAAATTGATCTTCGATCACCGTAGCATCATAGGAGTCCGGATTGGAATAGACGATGGCAACCGCCAGCTCCACACCGTTCTGCATGGCTGTTTCGGAGATCGACCAGAGATAAGAATGACTGTCCTCGCCGTTGTTCGTAAAATCCAGCGTCAGAACGACCGCGTCGTTTCCATCCGAATCCTCCATGATGCACGCGCCCTTATAGAGCAGCTCATAATCGCCGAGCTTGAGCAAATTGGAGTCTGCCAACTCCTTATCTGTCGATTCCTTATCTTTACCACAGGCGGTGAGACCGAGCAGCATCAGCGCCGCAAGAAGCAGGCACAAAAGTTTGGTCTTTGTTCGTTTCATATTTCCCTCCAAAATTTGCGGAACACAAAGCTGCTATTTTTTTGCGAAGGTTCCGCTGATACCGTAGCCGGAATTTTCGTTCATGGTGAGGCTGCTGCCATCCACAGAGAACGTGTAGGTAGACGGATTGCTCCAGCTCTCCAGCGTTACCGTAAGCTGGTCGCCGTCAATGGTATAGGTGCCCTTTTGTTTCATGTAGGAATTCTCCATGGTGCATTTGCCTTTCCCATCGAACGTCCATGTGATAACGCCGTCATCACCC
>SFGY01000033.1 GCA_004556455.1 Clostridiales bacterium
GGGGCTCCGCTTTCTATACCATATGAGTGATTTTCGGCTTCAGCCATGGCCGAGAGCCATTGCAATTACTACTCTTTTGGAGTTTTGCTCATGGCTGGATATAGATATTCTAAGGAGGTGCGGAGCTGTGACTTTACACCAGCTGCAATACTTCGCGGAGATTGTGCGTCAGCGCAGCTTCACCCGGGCTGCCCGGCAGCTTCATATCAGCCAGCCCGCACTGAGCAAAAGCGTACGCCTGCTGGAGCAGGAGTTTGAAGCCGAATTCATCGACCGAAACGCCAAGGACTTTGCGCTCACCGACAGCGGGGCCTTGTTTTACGAGTATGCGCAAAAGCTGCTGGCTTTTACAGACGCCCAAACCCGGGAGATCCGACAGCGCATTCAAAACGCCGCCGACACCCTGCACATCGGAATTCCTCCCACCTCCGGCTCCATTTACTATCACACCCTCATCAGCCAGTTTCAGGCAACCTACCCGGATATTGTTCTGCAGATCACGGAGGTACCGTCCCGGCGCATCCTCTCCCTTCTGGATGAAGGTCAGTTGGACCTGGGTGTGGTACTGGAGCCCATATCCCGGGAAGCGTATGTGACCCGGCCGGTGGTGCGGTCGGAGATCGTGGCGGTGGTCTCCCGGAATCACCCGCTGGCCGGCTGCGGAACGATCAGCCTGTCCCGGCTGCGGGATGAGCCTCTACTGATGATCTCCCAGGACTTCATGTTCAGCGGCGTGGTGGAGAGCCTGTGCCGTCAGGCGGACTTTGCGCCCCAAGTGGCCTTTGAAAGCTCCCAGTGGGATCTGCTCTATGAGATGGCTCTGGACGGCCGGGGCGTGGCTTTCTTCCCGAAAGCGCTTATGGACAAGCATCCCCGGTCAGAGGCCGTATGCTTGCATCTGCAGGACCCTGCCGCCCCCTGGATACTGTCGGTGGCGTATCGAAAGGAGCGGTTTCTATCGACCCCTATGCAGCTCTTTTTGGAGCTATGCAAATCATGAGCTCAGAAAACGGTCTCGGTATCGAGGCCGTTTTTTTTGCTTCATAAATTCAAGTTATAGGTAATAAATAACGGGTATTTTACAGACGAAGCAAAACCGGGTATTCTAAAAGGGACAAAACCCGATAAATTCTGCCAAGCAGGGAAAGGATCGCTTATGAACAGATATCAGGAAGAATACAACCGCAAAAAAATGTCCGCCCGGCAGGTGCTGGAGAACATTCAGCGCCGAGACTTTGTTTTCACGCCTATGGCCGCCTCCTGCCCGGACGCTCTGATGGGTGAGCTGCAGCATCTTAAGGACACCGGTGTAAAAGATGTCATTCTGCAGAGCTGCATCCCCTCGGTGGACTATCCCGTGTTTCACGACCCGGAAATGAAGGCTGTCATGGCACACCACGGCTGGTTCTTCACCGCAGGTCTGCGCAAGGCCAACGCCCAGCGTCTGGTAAGTGCCGTACCTCAGCACTCCACCAGCATCCTGCGTAAGACTCTGGATCGCATCCGCTATGAAGGCCGCCGCCCGGTGCTGCTTACAACCGTATCTCCCATGGACGCACGGGGCTATATGTCCCTTTCCATCAGCTCCATCTACGAAATGGATGTGGTGCGGGCCGGAGCTGTCCTTCTTGTGGAAGTAAACCCCAACTATCCCCGCACCTTCGGTGACACCATGGTGCACATCTCTCAGGTAACGGCACTGGTAGAGTCTGACCGCCCCATTCTCTGCGTAGACCCCGCCCCCTATACGGAGGTAGATGCCACCATCGGCAAATATGTGGCCTCCCTGGTAGAGGACGGCTCCACCATCCAGCTGGGCATCGGTAACATTCCCAACGCTGTTGCCAATGAGCTGAAGTCCAAAAAACATCTGGGCATCCACACAGAGATGTTCACCGAAACCATGGTGGACCTTATTGAGTGCGGTGCCGTGGACAACACCCAAAAGGGCTTTAATGACGGCGTGAGTATATGCTCCTTCACCATGGGCAGCCGCCGCCTGTATGACTTTTTGGATGATAACCCCATGGTGCTTTTCAAGTCCAGTACCTACTCCAATGACCCCTACACCATCGGCCGCAACAATAAATTCGTGTCCATCAATGCCACGCTGGAGATGGATCTAACCGGTCAGGCTGCCAGCGAATCCGTGGGCCCGGTGCAGTTCTCCGGCTCCGGCGGCCAGGCCGAGACCATTCAGGGCGCACAAATGTCCCCCGGCGGCAAGTCGATTCTTGCCATGCACTCCACTTACACAGATCGGGACGGTAAGCTCCATTCCAAGATTGTCCCCATGCTGACACCCGGCGCTGCCGTGACCACCTCCCGCAATGATGTGGACTATGTGGTCACCGAGTATGGCATTGCCTGGCTTCGGGGGCTGACTATCGCTGAGCGTGTGCAGGCGCTCACAAAAATCGCCCACCCAGACTTCCGAGCCTGGCTGCTGGAGGAAGCGGAGAAGAATCATATCTGGTGATTTGCCCCTCTATACCAAGACAAGACCCGGTGCTTCGGCACCGGGTCTTGTCTATAAAAGAGAGTGAAATCAAACGATTCAGTTGGCTGTCCAACCGCCGTCGATGGGCAAAGCGATGCCGGTAATGGACGCTGCCGCGTCGGAGCAAAGAAACTTCACAATAGCGCCGATATTTTCCGCCGGGACCATCTTCTTAATGGCCGCCTTGGAGAGCATGATATCGGAAATGACCTTTTCCTCGGGGATGCCGTGGGTCTGAGCCTGCGCTGCGATCTGCTTTTCCACAAGGGGAGTCATAACATAGGCAGGGCAGATGGCATTGCAGGTGATGCCCTGGGGGCCACCTTCCATGGCTGCCGTCTTGGTAAAGCCGACGAGCCCGTGCTTGGCGGACACATAGGCGCTCTTGAATTCCGAGGCCACCAGGCCGTGGATAGAGCTCATATTGATAATGCGTCCCCAGCCCTTTTCCTTCATATAGGGCCAGCAGTACCGTGTCAGCAGGAAAGGTGCTGTGAGCATAAGGCTGATGATGAAGTCCCACTTATCCTCCGGGAACTCCTCAATGGGGCACACATGCTGCACGCCCGCCACATTGGCCAGAATGTCCACACCGCCGAAACGCTCCACGGTAAACTCCACCAGGCGGCGGCAATCCTCCCGCCGGGTCAGGTTCCCCACAAAGGGTACGCCGCCCAGCTTGCGGGCAGACTCAATAAGCAGAGCCTCGTTCACATCGGCCATGACGACCTGCGCGCCCTCCTGACGCAGCGCCTGAGCCACCGCATAGCCGATACCGCTGGCAGCGCCGGTAACAATAGCAGTCTTTTCAAATAACATATGTATTCCTCCTGTGTTCAGAGAATAAATTGCTGCAGCAGAGCCACCACCCGATCCTCGTGATCCAACATACAGCCGTGGCCGCTGCCGGAGATCAGCTGCTCCTCGTACCGGCCGCCAACTGCGCGATACCGCTCCAGCACATACCGCATCTGTTCTACCATGGGTTGAGGGGGGAATTGATCCGCTCCGGGATAGCCGGGCAGGACTCCCATTTGCCCCAATACCGCCACATCACATACACTGTGATCGGATACCATCACATCCTTGTCGCCCCGAATCCACAGAATAGGCATTTGGGGCTGTACATCCGCCAGGGCGGAAAGGTTGCAGAATTGCACGGACATTGTGTTGGACACGCCCTTGGCGCCGCTCTTAGCGTATGGCCATTGGGCGCAGGGAATGCTGTCGCCCTGGCACATATCATCTCCCGTCTTGCACAGGAGTATAGAGTCAATGTATTTTTCCCGCTGCGCTTCCGGGAGCTTATACCCGGCGGCCACATACACACTGTCAATGACCTGACCGGGCAGAGTGCGGTCACCGGTGCGGATAGCCTGCAGCAAGGCTTGGTTTGTGCAGGCCGCCCCGCTGCCCAGTCCCGCAGGCTCCACCGGAGCGCCCGCCTCCCCGTAGCTGCCGCCAAAGCCGAAGGGCGAAAGCGGCGCCTGGAGGATCAGGCTCTGCACCTGCCGGGGGTGGTCAATGGCATACTGCATAGCCACGCCTCCACCCATGGACCAGCCGAAAAGATGAAAGCGATCCCAGCCCACAGCATGCAAAAACTCGGCAATATCGTCGGAAAAATCCCGCATTCCCCGGGTGGCGTCAATGGGCAGAGCAGAGGAATGGCCAAAGCAGCGGAAGTCCGGTGCCAGCATTTCAAAATCATCTGCCAAACGCTCCATCAGATGCTCATAGAAAACAGCGGAAGAAACATTGCCGTGGAGCAGCAGCAGGCGAGGCTTACCGGGTGTGCCGGCTGAAAGATAAGCCGTGGTAAGCCGTGGCGTTGTGATTGTATGATAGGATAAACTCATAGCTTTGCTCCTCAGATGTCAAACTTCGCTTGCGGCAGTCCCGCAAAGCCCGCAATAAGCGAGGCAAACAGCGCAGGCTGCTCGTACATGGAAGCATGACCGCAATTCGGCAGGATCACATGATGGCAGTCCTTTATATGGGCGGCCAAATACTCCTGCTCCTTCAGGGGGGTGAGATAATCCTCTTGGCAGGACACCACCAAAGTAGGACACCGCACCTGATCCAGTCTGTCCCGCAAATCATAGCTTTCGGAGCTGTCCGTCAGGCGACGCATGGCGCCGATAAAATCCGGATTTTCAAACAGCGAGATCAGCAGTTTTTTTCGATTTTCCATCCACGCATGGCGCTTAGTATAAAAGTCCGGCGAATAGATCACCGGAATAGCGGTGTGATAATACGCTTCACCGCTGCCGGAAGCCAAATTCCATGCCCGGCCAATATCTCCCAGCCACCAGCCGGTAGCGGCCGTGGCGTTGAGGAGAATCAGGCGGTCAGTCATTTCCGGATAGGTAACAGCAAATTCCAGCGCTACCTCACTGCCGTAGGAAATGCCCGCCACGCAAGCGCTTTGCAGTTTTAAATGCTCCAACAGTCTCCTAACCACCTGCACCTGGATGCCGTGGTCGTAGGTCTGGCCCACCATTTTTTCGCTCTCTCCCTGATCCAGAAAATCCACCAGGATCAGTCGATTGTTTGCAGACAAGGCCTCAACAAAGGGCTGCCAGCTTACGCAGGACATCATGATGCCGTTGAGCAGGACCAGGGGTCTGCCTTGGCCATGGGATTCAAAATAGATGTGTCTGCCGTCCATTTCAAATGTAGGCATAAGGGACACCATCCTTTCACTTTCCGGTCAGCGGGCGCCTGCATGGCGGCCGCTGACCTCAATAATATGTCGCTTACTTGGTGGCAGCCACCACATCCGCCAGAGACAGGATGGGGCTCACGGGCGTCAGGGCATATACCCCGGCGTCATTCTTGCTCAGGCTCACGCAGTTCAGTGCCAGAGCGGTAACGCCCAAACGGTCGCCGCCGGCATAGCTGATGGTTCCGCCCATGGGGATGGAGAACTCGGTCTCCTCCATGATTTTGGCAAAGTTGGCATAGTTCAGCTCCAGACCCGCCTTATCCACAGCCTGCAAAGCCTGCACGAAGATGCTGCCGGCAATGTATCCGGCCATGGCATAGGAGTTCAGTGCGTAGGTACTGCCGGACTCGCCGTTGGCAAGCTCCCAGGCGCTCATGGCGGTATAGAAAGTGGTATAATCGGCCATACCTGCCTCGGTGGTTACATCCAGCCAGGCGGTGCAGTAAACCATACGGCTGTCGGTGATGGCACCGCTGTCCACAAAGGCACCCAGGGTAGTGGCAGAAGCGTTAACATAAGAGGTGACTACATTCACATTGTAGTTCACATCCCGCATAGTGTTCATCAGCGTAGCCAAGGGGTTCTGATTCATGCAGGCGATCACCACATCACACCCGGCGTTTTTCAGAACATTCACAGCGGCGGAGAAATCGGTGGCGGACGCCTCCACCTCCTGCACAGTCAGCTGGGCCTTCAGGTCCTCGTTCTCACGCTTCACGCCTGCCAACAGACCGGCGCCTGCGTCATCGGTGGTGGCAATGACACCCACCTTGGTACCGCCCAGACCCATGCCGTCCGCCTTGGGGGCAACAGCCCGGGCCAGCAGCACACGGCCCTCGGCGCTGTAAATGGGCTGTACGGAGTAGATGACCGCATCATTGCCCTTGGCGCCTTCCTGATACAGATCGTCAATGCCGGTGGCGGCATAGACCATCGGGACACCCTTTTCCTTCAGATAATCCAAGGTTGCGCCCACGGTATTGGTGCCGAAGTGACCCACAATGGCGAACACCTTATCGGTTTCCACCAGCTGCTTGGTGTAGGTCATGCCCTGCGCACCATCAAAGCCGTCGTCATAGTGCTTGAGGACAATGCTCTTGCCCTGGAAGCCGCCGGCATCGTTATAGGCCTTGAAGGCAGCCTCCATGCCGGCATTGAAGGGTACGCCCACGGTGGCGTAGGCGCCGGTGGTGGCAGCGGTGTTGCCCACAAGGATAGTGTCGTCGCTGACACCCTGCACCTCTACAAAGGGCTTATAATCGCCGTTGGAATCGTCGCTCTTGCTGCCGCAGCCCACCAAAAGGGTGCACAGCATCGCTGCTGCCAGTAGCAGGGAAAGAAACTTTTTCATGGTTCATTCTCCTTTTTTGTTTTATATGCTCAGGCTCTTTTCAGAGCGGTAAGCCGTTTATTTTTTATTGCCCAAATAAGCTTCAATAAGTCGCTCGTCCCGGACCAGCTGGCTGGCAGGGCCGTGCATACTGATCTTGCCCAGCTCCAGCACATAGCCGTAATCCGCAATTTTCAGCGTGGCCAAAGCGTTTTGCTCCACCATGAGGATGGTCGTCCCCTCGGATCGGATGGCCTGGAGGGTCTTAAAAATATCCTGAATGATCAGCGGAGCCAGACCCAAGGAGGGTTCATCCAGTAGCAGAATCTCCGGGTCCGCCATCAGCGCCCGGCCAATGGCCAGCATCTGCTGCTCACCGCCGGAGAGGGTTCCCGCCTGCTGGCGCCGCCGCTCCCTCAAAATGGGAAACAGTTCCTGCACCCGATCCATGTTTTTCTGATACTGCTTGGCACTTTTGATGCAATAGGCTCCGGCCTTGAGGTTTTCCTCCACGGTCAGTCCGGCAAAGATCAGCCGGCCCTCCGGAGACATATTCACGCCCATACGGGCGGTTTTGTATCCTCGCTGGCCCAATATCTCCGTCTCACCCAGATGAACGGAGCCATACGCCTTTACCATACCGGTGATGGCCCGGAGTGTGGTGGTCTTTCCTGCGCCGTTGGCTCCCAGCAGCGCCACAAGGGTCCCCTTCTCCACATCCAGATCAATTCCCTTTACTGCCTGAATGGGTCCGTAATTGACCTGGAGGTTTCTGACTTCCAGCAGCGCCATTACTTCTCCACCTCCTCGTCGCTCTCACCCAAATACGCTTTCTGTACCTGCGGATCCTTCTGAATCTCCTCCGGCGTTCCGATTGCCAGGAGCTTCCCGAAGGAAATGGCACATACGGTCTGACAAATGTTCATCACAAGTCCCATGTCATGCTCTACCAGCAAAATGGTGCAGCCCATGGTATCCCGGATGCGGCGAATCAGCTCCGCCAGCTCCAAAGTCTCCGTGTCGTTCAGACCTGCGGCAGGCTCGTCCAATATAATCAGCTGGGGGTCGCACATCAGTGTGCGTGCGATCTCGATTTTCTTCAGAATCCCGTAGGGCAGGCCTGCGGCATACCAATCTCTGTACTCCGTAAGGCCCATGAATTCCAGCACACGGAGGGCCTTCTCCCTTATAATGCGCTCCTGCTTCTTCAGCGTCGGCAGGTGTAGAGCCTGAGACAAAATCCCCGCTGTAAACTGACGATGCCCCGCAATAAGCAGGTTATCCAGTACGGAGACCTCCCGAATCACCTCCACATTCTGAAAGGTGCGGACGATACCCTGCAGCACCACATCGTGTACCTTTTCCTCCGGCAAGGAGATGACCTCGCCTGCCTTGTTTTCAAACAGCAGTGTGCCGGAGGTAGGCTTATAAAACTGGGTGATACAGTTGAATACAGTGGTTTTACCTGCACCGTTGGGACCGATGAGGCCGAAAATTTCACCCTTTTTCACATCAAAGGAAAGGCCGTCTACAGCGTGGACACCACCGAAATACATACACAGATCCTGCACTCGCAGCACCACGCCCTCCGGCAGCCCCGGTCTGTCAGCCGGAGCGAGCTGCAGTTTTTCCAAGGCGTCTGAGAGCTTTCGGATCTTGCTATCCTCCGCTTGCCGGATCGTTTCCATCTGCTTCTGTGCCGCCTTCTCCTGCTCTGCCCGAAATGCGTCTACTTTCCGCTCAATATCGGAAACAGCCGCTTCCCGCTCTGCCCCGTCACCGGGCATATCCGTCAACTGGGCACTGATCTCCCGCTGTAATCGGCAGCTGTACTGATTCCGAAGCTCCTCATGCTCCTTTTGTAGCTGCTGCAGCTTCTCCTCCTCTCGCTCTGCACAGGCAGGATCCTTCGAGATAGCCTTAGCTGCCCGGGTGGAGGCCTGCTTACGAACAAATGCCATGTCGGCATCGAATTGCGCCATGCGGCTGTCGAACACGATCTTGCCGGCCTCCTCCGCCGGAATCCAATCGGGATGCGCGGTATACAGCTCCCGCATAAGCTGTGTGCGGTAAGCGTCCGTTTTTTTCCGGGCCTGCTCCTGACAGTCCCGCAGGAGAATGTCCCTGTAGTCCTTTTCGGCGCAGAGCATGGTTTTTCTGCGCATCATTTTTCTGTACGCTCTGTCAGTTCTGGCCATAACCGTCCATCCTCCTTTGCGTATTGGCAACGAATTTTGCTGTTTTTCTCTTTTGCATAAGGTTCCCCATCATCTGAGCTATGCCGCCGGGGAAGAACATTACGATGAGGATGATGAGCAGACCCGTAATCATGGTGATGAACGCCGGGTTCTCCACGAAGAAGGGAATCTTGCTCAGGAGCGTTGACTGCAGTCCATAGATGATGAACACCCCGAAAGTGGTACCCCATAGAGACTTGGCTCCGCCGATGACCACAGCGCCTAAAATGTTCAGGGAGGTTGCCATGCTCAGCAGCGTGGAGGTAGAGGTAGTCATGTTCCGCAGGAGCATCATGTACATAAGTCCCGCAATAGCGGCATACACCGTGGAGATTACGAAGGCCAGTACGCGGTACTTCATCAGATTAATACCCATGGCTTGGGCGGCGGAGGTGCTGTTTTTTACCGACAGCAGCGCCCGGCCGATAGGGCTGCGGATAAGGTTGGAGGTAATGAACAGCAGCAGGACAAACAGCGCCAGGATCAGCAGATACACCTGCTCCTCTCCGATCTTTACACCGAAGAGCCGTACCTTGGACATATCCAGCTTGATAGAGGATTTCAGAGAAATGAAGGTGTTGCGCAGAATTTCCGAGAGGCCCAGCGTCAGGATTGCCAGATAAATTCCCTCGATCCGCAGGGAGATAAAGCCTACCAGCACGCCGCTGAACAGACTTATCATCACCGTAACGATAAAGGCGATGCCGAAAGGTGCTCCGTATACCTGCATGAAATAGTAGGCAATGTATGCGCCGATCCCTACAAACCCCGCCGTGCCCAGGGAAGCCAGACCGGAGTAGCCCATGAGCAGGCAGAAGCCAATGGCCATAATGGCATAAATCATGGTGTTTCCCACGGCAAAGACGAAGGAACTGGTCAAAGCGCCCAGCTGCGCCAGCAACGGAAAAACGCCCAATATCACCCCAAAGATCAAATATTGGGTCCCGGGAACTGCCAACAGCTTCTTTATCTTTTCTCCGGCGCTCACCTTACCGCAATCGGTGTAAACCAGATTCAGATATTCCTTTTTAACATTCAAGTCCGTCATAATCACACCTTCTTTACCACTTTCTTCCCAAACAGGCCCTGGGGCTTGAGGAGGATGATGGCCAGCAGAAGGACATACACAATGACCATCTGCCAGCGGCTGATGTCATAAAAGGCAGGGAAATTCGCCAAAAAGCCCACACAGTTGGACAGAACCGGGATCAGAACCGCTCCTACAATGGGGCCGTAGAAGGTGGCAAATCCCCCCAGAATGCAGGCAAGGAATGCGTTGACCTGGATGGTACCCATAAAAGAGGTGCTGATCATGGCACCGCCGCCGGCATACATCACGGCGGCCAGCACGCCTAACGCACAGGCCAGTGCCCAGGAGATGGCCGTGATGACATGGGTATTGATCCCCATAAGCTCGGCGGTAAACTCACTGGAGGCTGTGCAGCGGACACCCAGACCCCACTTGCTGTATTTCAGCAGCAGGAACAGGGCTGCCAGCACCACGGCGGTAATAGCGGCACAGATCAGCGCATGTTTTGTCAGCACGATCTCCCCGCCAAAGACACGAAGCACCACATTAGACTCCACACCGGCCTTGGTGGTATTATAAAAGGATTCAAAGGGAATGAACTCAGGATTGCCGAACACCAGCGGAATGCCGCCGTAGAACAGGGACACAAATCCCATGGTGATAATCTGTTTTCCCAGCTCTCCCACATGGCGTCCCTTTCGGAACACCATCAGGTCGATAAAAAGGCCGATAACGACACCCACGATCATGCCGGGCAGCACGCCCAGGTAAACCGGGACCCCCCACCGGTTCAGACATTCTGCCACTACATAGCAGCCAAAGGCTGCGATAGATCCCTGGGCAAAATTGGCCGTGGTGGATGTCCGAAAAATGATGGTTACAGAGAACGCCGACAGCGCCGTCACGCAGATACTCAGCAGCGATCCGCAAACCGTAGACAAAAATGCGGCAAACATGAGTGTGCCCCTCCTTTTTCTTCATGTGGTGAATCATAGTTCACCTATTGTGGCTTTATAATATATTGTATATGGCGTTTTTGTCAATATCAACTTAACGTCATTGTGGAATTTTTAATTTTTGCACAAATTTTTTGTCAAGTAATTGCATAATATGACAAATAATTCAAGTGAATTGGAGTTTATGTATTTTGCTTGCTTTTTTAGGTTATTTTGTTGACATCAGCCTTAAAACACGCTATCCTATACACAGCTTTACACAGAAAAGGAGCATAGCCAATGAACAGCAAGCTGGACTTGGTAGTAGTTATTCCAGAAAGCGAAGAAGGCCGCCGCAGTTTTGATCGATTGGTCAAGGCCGCTGAGGACCTTTTCAGCCAGCAAGGGTATCGCAGTACCACCATCAAGGATATCGCCCAAAGCGCCGGACTGTCCGTGGGGGCGTTTTACATTTATTTCCGCAGTAAGTATCAAATATATGTCTATATTATGCAAAGCTTTGCCCTTCGCCTTCAGAACTATCTGGATTCCCGGGCCGGAAAGATCACCGGAGATCTCATTGAGCGCCAGGTGGAGTACATTATGGAGTTCATTGGCTTTGCCTATAAAAATCCCGCCTGCTATAACCTAATCTTCGAGTCCCTGTACATTGACCGGGATCTTTTCCTGCAATATTACTACCAGTACGCCCAGCGATATGTGCCTGCGCTGACCAAAAGCCGCGCCCTGCCCGAAGGAATGGACCCTATGCTCTGGTCCTTCATCAACATGGGCATCGGCAATTTCATCGGCCTGAAGGTTCTGGCAGAAAACGACGCCGGCCCAGAGCAGATGGAAAAGATACGCCAAACTCTGCGCATCCTTCTGCGTTCAGGATTGTCAAAAGCCGAGGAGGAGTAAATCTCACCCCTGTCCGGCCATTGCCGGTCGTAAATCTTTCGCTCTCACGCAGTTGGCCAATACCGTTAAATGATCGTTGAGAATCCTTTTCCGATCGCATATGCGGTTCCGCCTTTTTCCGCAGAATCTTTTATCACAAGTATTAGCCCACTCCTAATTATTTGGCTTGTTTCCCCTCCAGTTTTCGACACGCTTAAAGGATAACTGTTTATTGGGCGTGGACCAATTTCTTCCCGGTCTCCGCGGATCAATTATAGCTCGACCACGATAGATTCTCCATATGACATACAAAAACGCCCCATTTATTGCTTGTTCGGTTGGACGGCTTAGGCTTGTCAGCGATCGCCTCATCCACCTTGGGTGGGCGACCCCTGCGAGCCCCAACCAATTTCTCCGCTTTCTGGTTTTCAGTCATAGTCTTTTCTGCTTTCGGCGGACTGCCACGGCACAGCTTTTTCGGCTTCTATAATTGGAAGGAACATGGCTTTTCGCTGAATGGAAAGCGAAACTGACCCGGGCTGGGGCGGTCTGTGTTAAATCGATATTTTTTTGGGAATTATCTTGACAAA
>SFGY01000034.1 GCA_004556455.1 Clostridiales bacterium
TGACAGTCGATAATCAGGAGAGCTGTCGTCTTTTCATGCGACTTGCTCATGACTTCACCTCCGCTTTTCGCGCTCTAGCGCCGCTGGCTTTCTTTTTCCCGCCGCGACCTGCGTTTTCGGGCAGAATCTGTGCCTCATCCGCCATCTCACTGCGCTGAATGAGTTCGGGCTCACCCTTTCCTTCAACGGCTGCGGCCGATATTTTGACTTTGCCAATTTCCGGATGCGAGGGCAGCATGTACATCAGATCCAGCATCAGCTTCTCCAGGATGCTGCGCAGACCACGGGCGCCTGTTTTGAGCTTTATGGCCTCATCGGCAATTTGGGCAAAAGCTTCTTCTTCAAATTCCAGTTCTACTCCATCGTAGGCCAGCATTTTACGGTACTGTTTGGCCAGGGCATTGCGCGGCTCGGTCAGGATCCGAATCAGAGCATCTTTGTCCAGACCCTCAAGTGAGGTGACCACGGGTACACGACCAATAAATTCAGGAATCAGGCCGAATTTCAGGAGATCTTCGGGAAGAACCTGAGCCAGCAGCTTGCTCTCTGAAAGCTCTTCTTTGCTCTGGAGTTTAGCCCCGAAACCCATCGTCTTGGAGGCGACGCGCTGGCGGATGATCTTGTCGAGCCCATCAAAAGCCCCGCCGCAGATAAAGAGAATGTTCGTCGTATCAATCTGAATAAAATCCTGATGGGGGTGCTTGCGGCCGCCCTGAGGAGGCACATTTGCCACCGTGGCTTCCAGTATTTTCAGGAGCGCCTGCTGCACGCCCTCCCCGCTCACATCGCGGGTAATGGAAGGATTGTCTGAGCGGCGGGAAATCTTGTCAATTTCGTCGATGTAGATGATGCCTTTTTCGGCACGCGCAATGTTGAAGTCCGCATTCTGGATCAGGCGCAGAAGGATATTTTCCACATCCTCACCAACATAGCCGGCCTCAGTCAGTGCCGTAGCGTCGGCGATGGCAAAGGGGACATCCAGAATCCTCGCCAGCGTCTGGGCAAGCAGCGTTTTACCGCTCCCGGTAGGCCCCAGCAGAAGAATATTGCTCTTTTGCAGCTCCACACCGTCATCGGCCTTGCTGTCGCCCAAACTCACCCGCTTGTAGTGATTGTAAACCGCCACAGAGAGAATCTTCTTGGCTTCTTCCTGACCAATGACATATTCGTCAAGCGCCGCTTTTATTTCGGCCGGCGGCAGCAGCTTAATCTCAGCGCTCTCGCTGGAGATCTCGGCCTCATGGCTGTCCCCCAGCTGATTCTCCAGAATTTCCTGACAAAGGTCGACGCACTCGTTACAGATAAAAACACCGGGTCCGGCAATCAGCCGTTCAACCTGATCTTCACTCTTGCCGCAGAAAGAGCAGCAAAGTTGAGGAACATTGGGTCCGCCTTCGTGAAAGCGATCGTCAGGCATAGTTTAGCTCCGTTTCTCCATAATTTCGTCAATCAGACCATAGGCTTTGGCTTCTTCTGCCGTCATCCAGTGATTGCGGTCTGTGTCGCGTTCGATGACCTCAAGCGGCTGCCCGGTACGTTCAGCCAGGATCCTGTTCAGCTTAGTTTTGATTTGCAGAATGTGCTCGGCTTCGATGCTGATGTCTGAAGCCTGTCCCTGAATGCCGCCCAGAGGCTGATGAATCATAATCTCGGCGTTGGGCAGAGCAAAACGCTTGCCTTTGGTACCTGCCGCAAGCAGGAAGGCGCCCATGCTGGCCGCCATCCCCATACAAATGGTCTGAACGTCCGGCCTGATGTATTGAATCGTGTCAAAAATCATAAACCCCGAGGTGATTTCACCGCCCGGGCTATTGATATAGAGCTGAATGTCTTTTTCAGGATCCTCAGCTTCAAGGAAAAGAAGTTGAGCCATCACGAGACTCGCACTCACATGATTCACTTCATCACTCATGATGATGATGCGCTCTTTAAGCAGCCGGGAGAAAATATCGTAAGAACGTTCACCGCGGCCCGTCTGTTCGATGACCATGGGAACAAGGCTGCTCCGCATGGGGAAGCCCTCTGGCCTGAAAAGATCGTTAGCTTTATTGGAATTTATCATGATTATTTTTTATCTTCCTTCCTGTTTTTCGGCCTTTGGGCAGGCCGTCATTCTCGTTTTTATTCTCCACAGTTTTCCCGTCTTATAGAAGAGGGAAAGCTGCCGACACGCCGCCGTATTGCCTTAAACCGGCACGGCTTGCTGACACCTTTCCCCTCTTAACTCAAAATCCCTTAAAACAGGGATTATTTCTCTTCTTCAGCTTCGCCCTGGTCTGCAACTTCTTTCGATTCAGAAGAGTCAGCGCCTGTTTCAGCCTCAGCTTCTTCATTCTCTTCTTTGGGCTTTTCATCCGTCGCCACAGACTGTTCGCGGATAAATTTTGAAGCGGCTTCAAGCAGCATCTGTTCCTTCAGAGCCTTGATGCCTTCATCTCCAAAACTCTCTTTGATCTTATCGACGTCCTCTTTGTAGAGTTCGGCCATCTCCTTGAAGCGATTCTCAAGCTCCTCATCGCTCACACTGATCTTTTCGGCTGCAGCAACCGCCTGCAGGACAAGCTCATGGCGCAGGCGCTCTTCCGCCGGCTTCAGCAGCTGAGCTTTGAAAATCTGCTCATTCATATTCATATAGCGCAGATAATCTTCAAGTTTCAGCCCCTGATAAGCAAGCTGGCGACGCTGTTCATCCAGCATACGGCCGGCTTCATCTTCAATGGCCGCCGCCGGAACGTCGATCTCGGCATTCTTCACTGCCGCCATAACGGCCCGCTGCTCAAAGTCCTGATCGGCGTGTTCGTTGCGGTGCTCTTCCTCCTCTTTGCGCAGATGCTCGCGATATTCCGCTACCGTGTCGCAATCTTCGGAGATATCTTTGATAAACTCATCATTGACCTCAGGCAGCTCGCGCTCCTTGATTTCATGAAGGGTGACCGAGAATACAGCCTCTTGACCGGCCAGATCTTTGGCGTGATATTCCTCGGGGAAAGTCACGTGAATATCAAAGCTCTCATCAACCTTATGGCCGATAAGCTGATCCTCAAAACCGGGGATAAAGGTCTGTGAGCCAATTTTAAGCTCGTAATTCTCAGCGCTGCCGCCCTCAAATTTTTTGCCGTCGACTTTGCCGGAATAATCGAGGGTCACAAGATCGTCTTTTTGCACCGGACGATCATTGACCGGCACCAGCCTCGAGGCGCGCAGACGGGCGCTTTCGATCTTCTGATCGATCTGCTCGTCGCTCACTTCAACTTTTTCACGATAGGCCTTGAGGCCCTTATACTCGCCCAGCTTAACCTCCGGCTTCAGCGCGTATTCACAGCTGAAAGTCAGACCCTTTTCACTGCCAACCTCTTCGATGCTGACACGGGGTGAAGAGAACGGATCCACGTCATGCTCTTTAAGCGCCTCTTTGTAGGCCGGATCGAGAAGTTCTTCGATGGCATCGTCATAGAGAACGCCCTCTCCATAGTAGTGACTGACGATGGCGTAGGGCGCCTTCCCCTTGCGGAAACCGGGCACGCTGAAGCGGCTTTTATTTTTGTTAAAGGCGCGCTGCATCGCCTCTTTGAAGCGCTCGGGAGAAACTTCAATCGTCAGTTTCTGCATGTTCTTTTCCAGGTTCTCTATTTTCGAAGCCATAATTACCTCCTGCGGCTAATAAGAATATAAATCATAATCTAAAAAATTTTATCACAGGAACTATTTCTTTGCAATGCAAAAGCCCCGAAACCGTTTGATTTCGGGGCTTTCAAGCTGGCGCGCCCAGTAGAGATCGAATCCACAACCTTCTGATCCGTAGTCAGACACTCTATCCAGTTGAGCTATGGGCGCAAAACGCTTGCTCTCGCAAAGCAATAGATATGTTATCAAGCGTAAGGCCCGCTGTCAAGATTGTTTTTTGCAGAGCTTCTGTCTTTCCTTTTGCTCCATGGCGTGACAGGGGCAGCCATCGCAGCGGCAGCCGCAGGGGCCCACCCCGGCTTTTTTTGCTTTCAGCCAGCTGCGCAGGGCAAGAGCAATGAGCAGGACAACAACAGCAACAATCATCCAATCAAGAGGCATCTTTTTTTCTCCAGTCTTTTTTCATCTGTGAGCTCGTGCTAAGCAAGCTCGTGCTTCCCGTCAGCGTAAGGATCCGGACGGAAGAGCAGGAAGAGCAGAAGTCCCAGAACCGCCAGAGCTGCGATGGTATAGCCGCTGAAGGGTACTTCTCCTGCAGCAAGTCCACCCAGTTGGTAAATCATAAGGGTGACGGCATAGGCTGTCACGTTCTGAAAGAGCAGGGCATACCAGAAATGTCGGCGTGAACCCATCTCTTTGGCCATGGTGGAGATGGCCGCCAGGCAGGGGCTGTCAAAGAGGTTGAAGACAAGATAGGAGAGGGCGGCGATGTTACTGGCGAAGAAAGCCGAGAAGGCGACGACTTCGTTTGACGCATATTCGTCAGCCTCCGCCAGACCGGCCAGCACACCCATGGTGCTCACGAGGCCTTCTTTTGCCACAAAGCCGGAGAGCGTCGAGGCCACCGTCTGCCAGGTAAAGCCCAGAGGCGCGAAGATAAAGAGCAGAGCTTTACCAATTTGTGCCAGCAAAGAGGCTTCTGTTTCGTCGACGAGGCCGAAACTGCCGTCACTGAAGCCAAAAGAAGCGAGGAACCACATCACGGCGCAGCAGACGAAAAGGATCGTTCCTGCTTTCTTGATAAAGGCCCATACCCGCTCCCACATGTGCAGGAAAAGGCCCTTCAGGGTCGGCCAGTGATAGGCGGGCAGCTCCATGACAAAGGGCACTGGCTCACCGGAGAAGGCTTTCGTTTTTTTCAGGATAATGCAGGAAATGACGACAAGGGTGATGGCCATGAAGTACATGAGCGGAGCGACCCACCAGGCTCCGGTAATAAAGGAGGCAATCAGCGCAATAACCGGGAGCTTGGCGCCGCAGGGAATCATGGTGGTGGTAATCATGGTCATGCGGCGGTCTTTTTCCGATTCGATGGTGCGAGTGGAGAGGATCGCCGGTACGCCGCAGCCGGAGCTGATGAGGAAGGGAATAAAGGATTTTCCGGAAAGGCCAAAACGGCGGAAAATACGGTCCATGATAAAGGCGACGCGGGCCATGTAGCCACAGTCTTCAAGAAAGCCTAAAAGCAGGAAGACGATCGCCATCTGAGGCACAAAGCCCAGAGGCGCGGCAAGGCCGCCAATAATACCGTCGACGACCAGAGAGATCGACCAGTCCGATGCTCCGGCATTTTGCAACATCGTTTCAGCCCAGGGCTGTATCCACTCCCCGAAGAGGGTGTCATTTGTCCAGTCCGTGACCCAGCCGCCGATGGTGGAAACAGCAATCCAGTAGACCAGAAACATGATCCCGGCAAAAATCGGCAGGGCCAGGAGACGGTTAGTCAGAACACTGTCGATTTTCTCCGATGTGCTGAGGCCCTTTTTGGCGCGATTTTTGGCGATGGCCCGAGCGACAAGTTCCTGAATGTAGGTGTAGCGCTGGTTGGTAATGATGGATTCGGCGTCGTCGTCCATTTCCTTTTCGCAGTCACGGATGTGTTCTTCCAGATGCGCCCTGATTTCTTCCGGAAGATTCAGCTCCTCCATCACTTTTTCGTCGCGTTCAAAAACTTTTACAGCAAACCAGCGCAGGTTTTTCCTGTCGACCTTATCTTCGATGGTTTCTTCAATATGGGCGAGAGCATGTTCGACCGCGCCGCCGAACACATGCGGCTCTTCGCTCTTTTTAACGTTCTGTGCCGCCGCAATGGCCGCATCAGCAACCGCAAAGGTCGAATCTCCCTTAAGCGCACTCATGGGAATGACTTTGCAGCCCAGCTCTTTTTCAAGCATGGCAAAGTCAATTTTATCGCCATTCTTCCTGACCACATCCATCATGTTGATAGCAACGACTGTAGGAATGCCGGTTTCCAGGAGCTGGGTTGTCAGATAGAGATTGCGTTCGATGTTCGTGCCATCGACGATGTTGATGATGGCATCTGGTTTTTCTTCAATCAGGTAGTTTCTTGAAACGATTTCCTCAGGCGAATAAGGGGAAAGAGAATAAATTCCCGGTAAATCCTGAATGATGATCCCTTTTTTTCCCTTAAGCCGGCCTTCTTTTTTTTCAACCGTTACCCCCGGCCAGTTGCCGACATACTGGTTGGACCCGCTCAAATCGTTAAATAATGTCGTTTTGCCGGAGTTTGGGTTTCCGGCTAAAGCAATGTGCAATTCTTCCATAAATGTCCCCTCCTCGATAAAATATGAAATGCTGACACATTCAACCGCCGCAAGCATTTAATTAGTATTGACTAACCCTGCGGCAAAATTAAAAGTCCCAGCTTAGACGGGTTCTACTTCAAGAATATCCGCATCAGCTTTGCGCAGGGACAGATTAAAGCCACGCACTGTCACTTCAACAGGATCTCCCAGAGGAGCCAGCTTGCGGACATAAATCTCCGTGCCACGGGTGATGCCCATGTCCATGATTCGCCGTTTGACAGCGCCCTGACCGGAAATACTCTGCACCTTCACGGTCATACCGGGCTTACACTCTCGTAATTTCATGCGTTCTTCCTTTCTTTCCACAGTCCTTGACCGGTTAGGCGACTGACACGACTGCAGAAGTCTGCCTGGCCTGCATCAGTGCTCAAGCTAACGCGCACAAATCCTGTACCGTCGCCACAGCTTGCAGGCAAAAGCCTGACTTACTCGACCAAAATTCTCGCCGCCATGGGTTTGGTCAAGGCCAGCCGGGTGTCGCCCAGCTTGATAATCACATCTCCATCCCGTTGAGAAACGACCTGAATCAGCGCCCCCGGAATAAATCCCAGGTCGGCCAGATGTCGACGCGTAGCCTCAGGGCCACCCAGTTTCATCATGCGTACTTTTTCACCGGCCTCAATCATCGCCAGGGGGATCACAGATTTCACCTCGATTTCTCATGGTTAGTTCTATCTAACACCGAAGGCACTTTACACCGGAAAGGAATAATTTGCAAGAGATTTAGCCAAAAGCTTGAAGAGCTCGCCAGACTTCAGCAAGAGGCAGGCCCATGACATTGTAAAAATCACCCTGAATGCCTCGGATCAGCAAGGCCCCTGCATCCTGAATGCCATAAGCTCCGGCTTTATCGAGCGAGCTCCCCCCTTCGGCATAATCTGAGATGAGCGTTTCCATCGTGGCATCCAGAGGATAAAACTCGACCTGACTTTTCACATGAAAGACTTTTTCCTGTTTTCCCCGGAGAACCGCGACGCCGCTCACAACGGTATGCGTATGTCCGGCCAGTTCATGTAAAAAACGGGCGGCCTCAGCCTTGTCCTTGGGCTTGCCGTAGATCCGGCCTGCCAGAACAACCAGCGTATCCGCTGCCAGAATTTCGTCTCCAGGATGACGGGAGGCCACAGCACGAGCTTTCGCAAGGGCGAGGGCTTCCACCAGCTCCTCCGGGCTGACATCTGCCGGCAGGGAGCGGCGCAGTGCGACTTCATCCACAGCAGAATCTTCGGCTGTAAAAGTCAGGCCGAGCATACTTAGAAGTTCTTTTCTCCTGGGAGAATGGCTGGCAAGGATCAGCATTCAGGCCTCCGGTTCTAAACGCTCTAAGCTGATGCCGGAAATTTCGGAATGATCGAGCAGATAGTCTAACTTGAAACGGCCAAGAATCGTGCCGCCAAATTCAATAATATATTGATCGTCTGCGAGGAAAGGATATTGGCCATAGAGCTCACCCTCCTGGAGACCGACGTGCGTCCCCTGGCCAAAGCTAAAAATGCGGCTGCTGAATTCAATACTTTCCGGACTGCCACGAAAACTCCCGCTTTCGGGATCTGCACTGCCGCGGATATCCATCGTGAGACCGTAGTAATGAACTCGCCAAAGCGATTTATGACTTTTTTCTAATTCTTCTATGGAAAGCACAGGACCGGCGAGCGGGTGGATATCACTCTCGCTGATGGTCGCCCGGAAGATACCACGGCCAAGTCCCGAGAAAAGGTCTTCCCCCATGACAAGAATTTTGGCTTCATCGGCGTTGAAATGGACAGGAATGGCCTCATGAACGTAAAGCTTTCCCTGCTTCTCTTTGAAAATCACTTCCCGCACGGCGGAGAGGCGCTCGCCATATTGATAATCCTGGAGAAAAGAAGCCTGTCCGGGGAGAACATAGAGACAGTGACTGAGCGTTGGATCCGTATTCACCACCCGCCGGTAATAATCTATGGTCTGGTCGGCTTTTTCCCGGGCAAAGTTTCTGGGGATAACACTGCGGAAGGGCATTTCTCCCTGACTGATCAGGTAAGCCAGGGAACCGGCATGATCGCTCGATTTTTTGCCGTCAGCAATCGCTGAAAAGTAAAGTTCCGCAAAATCGTGAAGACTGACCACTGCTTCGACCCATTCTTTGTCGATCAGGCTTTCGCCCTGTTCATTCTGCTGGATCGCCAGAATATTTTTAATGCCTTCCCTGCCACTGTAGCGGCTGTCTTCCTGATCTGCATAGTTCAGGCGAAAAAAAATCGAACGCAGGGCCTTCTCCGTGAGTTCAGGACAGCTGTTCACAATAAGCTCACGACATTTGTTCTGCTCATCCTCACTGAGGGCTTCAAAATTCTGCACTTTTTTCCCCTCTTCGGGTGCGAGGGCCTGCACATAACTGCGCAGCAGACTCTCATCGATACCCCTGAGGCAGGCAGAGGGCAAACTTTCTATCACCGCCGAAACAAGCTCATTATCATTGACGGCAAAAACCAGGGCCTGAGCCAGCGTGACTGGCGTCACTTCGCTGTTTTCGCCTAGAGAGAGTGGCACCTGCTCGCGCAGCAGGCCGTTAAGGAAAGCTTCACGGTCTACATCCGCCTCCATGCTCCGCAGTTCCGCACAGGAACTTAAGCCAAACGCCATGCTGAGCAGCAGGAGCAGACAAAGGATGATCGCTGACTTTTTTCTATGCCGTTGAGGCAGCATGCGAAAAACCTCCGAGATGTTGCGGCTTAATTCTTGAGCTTTTTACGGGCACGGCGCAGAGCGCCATCGACACTTTTGCGACTGACCTGGAGCTGCTCAGCAATCTGCTGATAGCTTTCACCTGCAGCAAAGAGCAGTAAAGCCCGGCTTTCCAAAGGACTCAGCTGGCCCTTTATACGGGTGAGAAGTTCATCCAGGGCTTCCCCTCGGAGAACTTCATCCTCAGGGCTGTCCTCCCCGCCTGAATGTATTGTATCACCCAGAGACGGCTCGGCATAAGCTGCCGCAGCCTCAAGCCCCTGAGCCGGAGCTTCCAGCGAGAGCGAGTCATTGAGCACACGCGCCTTGCCGCTGTTGGCGCGGCGGATGGCATCTTTGAGACGATTATCTACCGCTGTGAAAGCATAGGCAGAAAAGGAATCCCGACGCTCAGGGGGGCAGCTGCTAATCGCATGAAAAAGGGCGATCATACCCTCCTGAATGAGATCATCTGAATCTCCCCCTTTGAGGTAAAAGCGCGAGGCACGGGACAAAACCAGAGGCTTATAGCGAATGAGCAGAGCCTCCACAGCCGCCTCATCTCCTTCGGCAGCGTGTTTCAGATCAAGGCTGTCGTTCTCCGCACTCACGACTCTGCAGGGGACGCTTCTTGGCGCTGACGGGCCGCTTCAAAACAGACGATGCCGCAGGCCACCGAAGCATTAAGGGAGTTCAGTTTTCCCCACATGGGTATGCGCAGGAGCAAATCGCAGTGGGTTCTGAGTTTTTCCGCAATGCCTTCACCTTCACTGCCAATAATCAGAGCGGTTTTACCGCGATAATCACAGGCCTTGAAATCTTTTTCCGCTTCTGCCGCAGTTCCAAAAATCCAGAAGCCTTTCTTCTTAAGCTCCATCACAAAGCGGCTGAGGTTCACTTCCCGGGACACGGGAACGTATTCCAGAGCACCCGCTGCAGCGCGGGCCACATAGGCATCAAGGGAAACCGAGCGGCGCTCCGGCAAAACCACCAGATCAACGCCGCAGCACTCGGCTATACGCAGAGCAGCACCCAGATTCCGGCCATCCTGCAGACCGTCAAGAATCAGAACAAAGGGATCTTTGCCAGCCTCCAGCCAGGCATCGATAAGCTCCCATGAGTTGACATATTCGCGCGCGGCAATCTGGGCAATGATACCCTGATGTCGGGCCTCTCCGGCCATCTTATCGAGCGTACGACGATCCACCGTGAGTACCGGAACCCCGGCCTCGCGCAGCTTTTTTTCCAGATCCTGGAGGCGGCGGTCACGACCACTTTCGGCTGTGGCTTTGAGAATCCAGGCCTTGTTGATGGCGGTATCGGCAGCAAGGGCTTCACTCACGGGGTTTCTGCCGCAGAGCAGTTCCGAAGCTGTGCTCTCCGGGCTTTTTTTATCATTATGGTTAAAACTCATAGATCATGTCTCCCCTCCTGGGGCAGAATGAAGTGCCTTTGGGGCTGATTCTATCAGTCCTAAAATCTGCTTCATCAGTTCATCCAGACGCGCCGTCTGCCCCGCGCAGTAAAGTTCACCCAGCAACGCTTCCAAAGCCGTGGCCAGACGATACTCCATGGGGTCGGCATGACGCGGACGACTGAGCGGGACGTGGTTTCGGGCGCGACGGCAAAGCTCGGCTTCGGCTGTCGTGAGAGAGGGTTCCAGGAGGCGCAGGACTTTGGCCTGAGCCTCTGCCGAAACGTAGGAGAGCGATGCCAGATACAGGTGATGGCTGGGGACGTTGACGTGCCCGGAAAGGAGTAAATGCCGCCGCACATAAAGTTCGTAAACGGCATCGCCCAGGTAAGCCAGAGTGGAAATCGGCAGTTCCAAAATTTCCGCGTGGCTTAGCCCGGGTGCTTCGGGCAGCCAGGTTTCTCCCCGGCTCTCAGGTTTTGAGTTCGAAGCTTCCCGACTCATGCTTTGCTGAGCTTGGGTCCCTGCGGCGTATCTTCCACACGCCAGCCCTTTTCCGCTATTTCATCGCGGAGACGATCCGCCACATCAAACTTTTTCTCTTTTTTCGCCTGCATCCGCTCCTGGGAAAGACGAATAATTTCTTCAGGAATCTTCGTCTGCACTTCTTCGAGAGGGTCAAGACCAAGAACATCTAAAAGTTCACAGAGCGTATCCAGGGCCTGCTGCAGGGCCTGGACTGAAAGTTCGGCTTCCGCGCTGAGACTGTTCGCCGTACGCACGAGATCAAAGATGGACGCAAAGGCATCGGCCGTGTTGAGGTCATCGTCCATGGCTTCGTGAAATTTCTCACGGGCTTC